>NZ_JAUZUY010000002.1:0-688115 GCF_031844305.1 Pseudarthrobacter sp. BRE9
CGGCACCCCGGCCTACTGCACCGAGCTCGGCCTGGAAGACCTCGCCAAGGCTATTGCCGCGGCCGAGAAAGACAAGGCGACGATCACGCGTGACCGTCTCATCGAGTACTTCGGCTCTTTCGAGAAGATGCCGCCTCTGGACGAAACTGTCGCGATCAACCGCGCAGCACATAATTAGCGTCTGCCAAAAACAGGGCCAACATCAGGGGACGTCTATACACGAAGGCCGTAATCATCACAGGAGCGGCCGGCGGACAAGGCAAGTTTGAGGCTAACCTCTTCGCCTTTAGGGCGCGAAGGTCGTCGCCACAGACCTCACGCGCTGTTAGAGAGACGGTCGCAGAGATCAAATGAAGCGGCTGGATCCAAGGCAGTCGTCGGGCTCAAGCACAACATCGTCACGGAGAGCGACTGCGTCGACTGCGTTCCAAAGGCCGCTGAGGCGTCCGGCAAGGTGGACACCCTGATCAACACCGGCCAAACACGGGATGTGTGGGACATCGACCCCGACGAGACGATCCGCATCCTCAACGTCAACATCCTCGGCACACCGCTCGGAGGCTGCGATGCCGAGATGAAGAAGAACGGCACGGGTTGGATCGTCAAGATCTTGTCTGCAGCCGGTCTCGTGGGAAATGTCAGCGGTGGCCCAGCGGCATTTTCGTCTACCAAGGATGCTCGTCCAGCGCGATCACGAAGAAGATCGCGCTGGACGTTGCCAAGGCCGACGTCCGCCTGAATACGGTCCGATCGCGCCTCATACGCACCCCCATTATAGAAGCCATGTCGAGGGAAACCGCCGACGCGGTCCTCTCGAAGATCCCGATCTTCGGCGCCGATCCGATCGTCATCACCTACCGCGTGCTCTTCCTCGCCGAGCCGCGGGTTCGTGACCGGAACCGACACCGACATCATCATCGACGGCGGCCACGCCGCCCAGTAAAGGAGACACCATGATCCGACACATCGTTTTATTCCGCGTCATCGAAGGCACACCGGCCGCGCGCGTGCAGGAGGCCATCGATCGACTTGAAGCACTTGTCGGTGTCATCCCCGGCCTGCGCTCTCTAAAGGCAGGCATCGACATAGGTATCGAAGGAAACTTCGACTTCGGCCTCGTCGCCGAGCTCGATGACCGCGCCGCCCTGGAAGTGTTCTCGGACGACCCCACCCACATGGAGGTGGCCATGTTCATCCTCGAGTTCCGCAAAAACACCGACATCGCCATCCTCGACCTCGAGATTTAACAACGCGGGGCCCCCGAACTAGCGGTTCGGGGCCCCGCTTGTGGCGATGGCAGACAAGGCGGGTTTCGGATCCCAGCAGAACTGTGACAGAACTTCGCCCGCAACTGCCGAAAACTCGATCGTCGTCGTCAGCGAGGCCAACGCGACGGTGAGTCCCCACAGCGTCACGGAAGCAGCCGAAGCTGCCGCAGAAGCAGCCGAAGTGCTCGCCTGAAGTGCCGCTGGACGTAATTCGCAGAGCTGCGCAGCGGTCGAGGGGGATCTTTGTGCTCAACCCCGCGCGGGCCCGAGCGCTCGACACGGAACTCCTGGTGCTGGTGCGATGTGATGTTCGTTAACGAAGGCGCGTTCGAGGTCATCTTCGGCCAGCGCGTCCCAGAGAACCCGGCTCTGCTTGGGGGGCCATGGCCGGACGAAAGGCGCCGACCTTCCTCGTCGTAACTCTCGGAGGTCGAAGCGCCCTGATCTGGCTCAGCGGAGAGTCGACCCAGATCCCGGCGCCATCGGTGAATGTGGTGGACACCACTGGCGCCGGCGACACTTTCGTGGGAGTCCTCGGTAACGCCCTGACCAAGGGCGAGTCCCTCCTCATGCCGCGAACAGGGCGGTCTGCCAGGCGTCCCTCTCGACGCAGTCCCTCGGTGCAACCTCTGGCATGCCCACGACCGTCGTCGTCCGCGAACTCCAGGGAGAACCCGCCCCTGTCTACGACCAGTGAGAACCAGCGCTCAGGCTGTTACGCCGTTTCCGGGAAGGTACACCTTGCCAGCTAGCATCTGGGCTGGGGCAACTCGTCGATATCGTGGTCCTTGCTGCCCTCTCGGTGGACCTTTCTCTTCCCCCCATTTAGATTCCGTCAAGCCATGGCGACATCCGGATATGGGATAACGACGACCCCGGCACGGAAACGCTCATTCCAACCTTGCTTGCCGGGTGTACGAGGAGACGGTCTCTCTGCTAATCGTGTATCACGAGCAAGGAGGGCTTTCGGTACACCGAAGCGACGGCCCGCTACGGGGTGAGAGTCTTTTTCGCCGCCTTGTTCGCTCTTGTTCGCCTCTCGGGGATCCGGCACGGCACCACCGTCCCCGGCCCGGCCGCGGCATGGATCCCGGACATCCTGGGCCGGGACTTCACTGCTTCGGCCCCGAACCAGCGCTACATCGGGGACATGACCTACCTGCTGATCAAGGGCTCCAAGCCGTGGTACCTAGCCACCGTCATCGACCTGTACGCCTGAACGCCTGAACGCCTGAACGCCTCCAGCGCGTCCCGCCGTACCGGCCCACGCTCGCGGACCCGTATCGGAAGCACCTGCCCAGCCGCCGGGCGACCGAGCCCAGGGCCGGTTCAACAGCTCCTCCGCGAGACCCCTGAGCTGGGCTACCAGGGCAGCGGGAACCAGCTGACCCCGTACCTGAACCAGGGCCGCACCAGGATGAGCGTCCCGGACCTCTTACCCCGCCTTGCCTCCCCGCCTCCCTCTGAGCAGACCGGACAGGCTCACCGTCGGACAGCAAGAGCGTCTCGACCAGCTCGCCGCCTCCTGCCCGGCGATCACCGCAGGGCTCAGCCTGGTCCAGGCGTTCGCCGCTCTTTTGGAGCCCAACGAGGCCAATCCCACCACCGCATCCTCCTCGCCTGAACGACGTTGGGCTCCACCACCGAAAGCGTGCCAGGGTAGCAAACTTTACTGACCCTCGCGGTTGGCCAATACGTTCTCCGGTCCACTGGGGAC
Organism: Pseudarthrobacter sp. BRE9; assembly: GCF_031844305.1. Taxonomy (NCBI): domain Bacteria; kingdom Bacillati; phylum Actinomycetota; class Actinomycetes; order Micrococcales; family Micrococcaceae; genus Pseudarthrobacter; species Pseudarthrobacter sp. BRE9. The sequence continues at coordinate 2,986 of NZ_JAUZUY010000002.1, forward strand.
GATCGGGAGAATGATTCGCGAGGGACGTTTGCGGTCGTGGTAGAGCCGCTGCTGTGCGACGCGGATGGAAGTGCCCTCAGTCACGGGTTCCCCGGTGTTGAGGTTGCGGTCCCAGCGGGGGAAATTGCTGGAAGTCACCTGCACGCGCAGGCAGTGGCCCGCCTTTATAACGATGGAGGTCGACCACAGGTCGACATCGACCTCGTCGACACGCTCCGATTCGGTATGCACACGTGTTATCCCGTCGGTGATATTGCGCGATATGCCAGCCGCGTCGACCTCGCACAGCCGTACTACCCAGTCGGTGGAGGGACCGTCCGTGGAGGCGAAGATGGTTGCGCGCACGCGTCCGGTGATCTCGAGGTCAGCCTCAAGCGGATCGGTGGTGAAAACCAGAACGTCGTCACGGGCCTCCACGACGCGCTGGTCGAATGGGCCTGCGGGGAAGTCGGAGGCCATTTGGATGCTTCCACCTCGGGTGATGACGGGGTCAGCCGGGTCGTAGTTGAAGCCCGACCCGGCCTCGTCAAGCTCGGGCACTAACCATGTCAGAGTCTTGTCCTCGTTGAGATACAGCGCCGTGTCTTTGGCCCGTGCGAGCGGCCAGTCCTCTTCGGACCTCCACTGGTTCGTACCCATAACGAAGATCAGGACACCGGGTTCGTGTGCGTGGGTGGCGGGCATGTCCTTTAGCCAGTGGTCGTACCACTCTCGCTCGATATCAGTGACCGTCTGTCCGCCCGGGGTCTGGGCGGAAAGGCCGAAGTTGATTTCACCGACCTGGCCTCCATTCCAAGGCGATGAGAGGCTGCCATGGTGCCAGGGCCCGATTACCAGGCGAGCGGTACGGCCGCGTGCCCGCAGGCCGACGTAGTTGTCGATGTCTCCTTGCAGAAAGAGGTCGTACCAGCCCGCGAACCCCAAGGTAGGAACGTCTATATCGTCGTACTTGCTTGAGACGCGTGTGTCCTCCATGGTTGCGGGATCCGCCAAGGCTCGGGTGACCCCGAGGTCCGGCTGACCTGTCGCCGCCAGCGCCGCAGGGGCACCTGCCGGTAGCTGCCAATACGTGCGGGTGGCGAGAGCGTCAAGGTCGGTGAACGTCGTCCCCAACTGCCTCATCATTGCGTCGGCCTCGAGCCCGGCCTTCGGGATCTGGCCCAAGGCGGTAAACAGTCCCCAGAAAAGGTTGTTTCCGAACTCGATAGCCCCGCCTCGGAACAGTAAGCCGTTGTCCGGGTCGGCGAAAGTTGTGGCAGGGACGATGGTCACCAGATGTGGGGGACGGGCAATCGCGGCGCTCCACTGGGTGCTGCCGAGATAGCTGGGGCCAAACATGCCCACCCTGCCGTTGCTGCCCGGTAGAGAAGCCGCCCATTCAACGGTGTCGTAGCCATCCTCGCGTTCGTGTTGCAAGGGATGCCACTCGCCGTCGGAAGTGAAGCGACCCCTGGAGTCCTGCGTGACCACGATGTAGCCAGCTCGCACCAGCGTCCTGACGTCGAGCTGGCCGGTCTCCATCAAATTCTTGTCGTAAGGGTGGCGGGCAAGAAGAACAGGGAAAGGACCTTCCCCCTCAGGGCGGAAAACGTTTGCTCGCAAAATGGTGCCGTCGCGCATCGTGGCGGGAACGTCAAGTTGAAGGGTGATTTCATGCATGTGCTTGTCCTTCTGAAGTCGACCGCATCCACTACGATCCCGTTTCGGGGTCGTGGGCGGCTAGTTTATGAATGGGCGAAGCGATACCGCGACATCTTCGTTGGCAATGACGGCCCGCTGTAGTACTAGGAGTGGGTTTCCTCAGCGAGAGATGAATCCGCCGTCGATGACTAGTTCTGCTCCGGTGATGAACTTTGCCTCGTCCGAGGCAAGGTAGAGCATGCCGTACGCGATGTCGGAGGCCTCCCCGGCGTGGGGCGGCAAAGGAACAGTTCCGGGGTTGGCCAGCGTTTCCCTGGTGAACCCGTAACCACGGGTTAGGCCGGTGTCGATCGGACCGGGATGCACCGAGTTTACCCGGATGCTGTCCTTTGCGAACCACTGGGCAGCGTGCTTTGTCAGGGACCGGACCGCACCCTTCGAGGCGGAATATGCCGCGCCGCCGCCGTCCCCGGCGCCACCACCGATAATCCCGGCGATCGACGAGACGTTCACGATGGAACCGTGGCCGGCGGCCTGCATGGTGGGGATTACACTCTTCATCCCGAGCCAGGGTCCGGTGGCGTTGATGGCCATGACCTTGTTCCAGTCCTCCAGCCCGGCGTCGAGAATACCCTTTGGCAGGGCAATGCCAGCATTGTTGATCAGGATGTCGATCGTGCCCCACTCCGCCAGGACGTCATCAACCACACGATTCCAGTCCTCAACGGAAGAGACGTCGTGAGTGCGGGCGATTGCCTCGCCACCATCAGCCGAAACTTCATCGACCGCCTGCTGCAGTGCCTCCGCGGAGATGTCCGTAGCCAGTACCCGGGCCCCTTCGGCCACGAAGAGCTTGAGGGCGGAGAGCCCCAGTCCGCTGGCTGCACCCGTGATGATGGCTACCTTGCCGGCCAATCGTGACATATTCATCTTCCTTCTCTGATAGGGGATTCTTCAGCAAAGCTGCCGTTGTCGCGGCAGGTCAGGCTTCTCCTGAGCGTTTCCGTGACCGGGTGTAGGCGTCGAGGGATACGGCGGCGAGTACGATCACGCCGAGGGCGACCTCTTGTGTTGCTTGCGGGAATGCGAGGATGTCGAAGACGTTGTTGATGGTTCCGAAGATCAGGATGCCGACGAGGGTTCGCCACATGGCGCCTTCTCCTCCGAGCAGTGAAGTTCCGCCGATGATAACGATCGCGATGGAGTTGAGTGTGACTCCGACGGCTACGCCTGGCTGTCCGACGCCGATGACCGACCCCAGGACGATTCCCGCGAGTGCGGCGAGCATGGCGGTCAGCACGTAGGTACTTGCCCGGAGTGAGGTTACGGGAAGTCCGGCCAGCCGTGCGGCTTCGTTGTTGCCGCCGATTGCGTAGATTCCCCGGCCGTAGACGGTTTTGGAAAGTGTGAACCATCCTGCTGCGACGAGGACCGCTAGAAGCCAGACGGAGAGCGGGGCTCCGAGGAAGTCTTCATCGGAAAGGAAGTCGTAGCCGCCCGTTGCCATGGAAACCGGTTTGGAGTTTGTGTACAGCAAGGTCAGGCCGCTGAACAAAGAGGCGGTGGCGAGAGTTGCGATAAACGCATTCACTTTCGCTTTGGTGATGAGGAGGGCGTTGATCAGGCCGAGGAGGAATCCGATCGCCAGCGTGATGAGTATGGCCGGTCCCGCAGGCATCATGTGGGACAGCGTTGCGTAAGATACTCCGCCGATAGCCAGGACGGCGGCCACCGAAAGGTCAAAGCCTCCTGCGATGATGATGAACGTCATCCCTACCGCGATAATGCCGACGGGCGCGTTCTGGGTCAGGATGTTGACCAGGTTTCCCGGGTTGAGGAACCGGGGATTGAGGATGACCGCTGTGATGACGAGGATGATGAGCACCCAGACCATCCCGAGGCTTGCTGCTCTCTCTCGCAGGTTGAGGCTTTTGCCTGCTGTCACAGCAGGAATAACGGTTCCTTCCGGGGTGGTGTCCCGGTCGATGGTGGCGCTCATGCGTGCTCCTTCAATCCAAACGCTGCTTGCAGTACGTCTTCCATGGCGATCTGCTGATCGCCGGTCCGCTCAAGGAGCCCCATGCTGTGGCCCTTGGCAATTACGAGCACCCGGTCGGACACCGCCAGCACTTCTTCAAGCTCGGACGAGACCATGATCACGGCAACGCCTTCGGCCGCCATCAGGCGTAACGTTTCCAGGAGTTCGCCCTTGGCGCCGACGTCGATGCCGCGTGTTGGCTCGTCGGCGAGGAGTACGCGGGGTCGGTCGTACAACCACCGTGCCATCAGCAACTTCTGCTGATTGCCGCCGGAGAACCTGTCGCTGCGTTCACCTAATCGGGCTACGGGGAAGTTCAGCCTGGAGGCTGCGTCTGCGACCATGGCACGGAGTTTTCTTCGCCCGATCACGCCGCCGGTTGATGCGGAACCAAGGTTGGAGAGGGCGATGTTGTCCGCGGCGCTGCGGAGCAGGACGAGCCCTTCTCCTTTGCGGTCCTCGGGGATCAAACCGATTCCGAGTTTGCGCGCGGCCCGCACAGTCCGCGGCCAAGCGGACCCGGCGCCCGCCAAGCGGATGGTTCCCCGCGCGGTGGGTTCCGCGCCAGCGATCGCCCGCAGCAATGTAGAGCGGCCAGAACCCACCAGACCGGCGATGCCAAGTATTTCCCCGGGCTTCACTTCCAGGTCGATATTTTCAATGGCTCCCGGAACGGTGAGCCCGACCACCTCAAGAATCGGGGCAACGGCCGGTTCGACGGGTCTCGAGTGTATTTCCACGGGCTTGTCCAGGAGCACGCGGCTAAGCGTCTGGTCACCCCGCTGGTCACCGAGCATTGCGCGCACGAGTTCGGCCCGGGTTTTCTCCCCGCTCCTGCTCGTGGTGATGGCCCGGCCGTTCCTGAAGACCGTTATCCAGTCGGCGAGCCGTTCGATCTCGTCGAAGTTGTGGCTAACGATCACGATGGTGACACCGCGCTTGCGTAACCCTTCGATCGCCTTGTAGAGCGCCTCCCGTTCTTCGACGGCGAGCGAGGCGCTCGGCTCATCAAAGAGGATGACGCGCGGATCGATGACCAGGGACCGCATGATCTCGAGCAGCTGCTGCTCTGCGACCGAGAGGGTGCCTACGGGAACGCCCGCAGGTATGACCCTGACGTCCAGCTCAGTACACAGCTGGACGTAGCGGCGACGCATTTCGCGGCTGGAGAGAACTCCTAACCGGGACAGGACGGACCCAAGAAATACATTCGCTGCTGCATCCAGATGCGGGATGATCGTCAGTTCCTGATAGATGGCTGAGACGCCGCTCCGGCGTGCAGCGCGAAGATTTCCCGGTTCAAGCGGTTCACCGAAGACTTCGACAACACCCCCGTCAAAGTCGACGCGACCGGCGATCGCACCCAGGGCCGTGGACTTTCCCGCTCCGTTCTCGCCGATCAGTGCATGTACTGTTCCTTCGTGGATCTCAACGTCCACGTCGATCAATGCGCGGGTGGCACCGTAGGTCTTCGATACCGCTTTAAGCGCGACGGCGACAGCCGGGTCCGATTGCGAAGGCTCCATTGCCGGTTCTACTTTCTGTACTGGGCCGGGGCGGCGTTCGAGGGAACGTCGCCCCGGCCCAAGGCGGGGTGAACAGCGGCTAGCGCAGCTCGGCGGGCAGTTCTGAGATCGTTTCCTTTGTCACCACAAAAGGATTCTTTGCAGTGCCAATGACCGAGTCATCCACAAAACGGGGGCCGGCATCCCCTCGCTGCGCGGCCGCGATGGACTCGAGGTTTGCCTTCATCTGGTTGTAAGGAAAGAGCATCGTGGAGAGCTGGACGTTGCCGGCTTCTAATTGTTCGATCTGGAACTTGCCGAAACCGACGTCCGCAACATGGATCTTTTCGGAAAGACCGGCGTCCTTTCCAGCCTGGATGACGCCTTGGGTGAGGTCGGGCGCGGACGCAGACAGGATGAGGGTAGTGTCAGGATGGCCCTGCAGGTACGTTTGGGTCTTGTTGTACGCGTCAGTCGTCGTCCAGTCGGTGTAGATCGTGTCAATCGAATAGTCGGTGTTGTCCTGCGCAAGCTTTGCCATTGCGGCTTCTGTAACGCGCGTCTGAGTGTTGACCGCCGGGCCAAGAACGGCCACCACCTTCTGCTTACCCGGGTTAGCCTTTGCTGCGGCCGCCAACCAGCCGTCCACGTAGTCGCGGGTGGTGTTGCTGCCCACGAAGTTCAAGGTGCCCGGGACCCAGACCTCGTCAACTGACTTACCGCTCTTATCTGTGCCGTCGTCGCAGAGGGGCGATCCTGAAATCGACGTGAGGATATTAGCCTTTGCGAAATCCTCGGTGAGGAGCTTGCAGGACATCACGCCGTCGAGGGCCATAACTACCGCGGCGTCGAAGGTTCCGGACGTCATCGCTGTCTGCATTTGGTTGAGCTGCTTGTTCGGGTCATATCCTGCGTCAAATAGGGTCAGGTCCATACCAAGTTCCTTCGCAGTTTCCTTCGCCGCCCGCTCCTGCTCCAACCCGAACTCATTGGCGACTCCCGGGATAAAAACAGCGACCTTGAGGCCCTGGCCGGTCTTCAGGTTCACTTTCGTGTCGTTGCCGACATCAATTGCGACCGTGCCGGCTGGACCCTGATTGCCCGGGTCGCCGCTGCTGTTTCCCGCGCAACCGGCCAAGGCGAGCAGTACCGCTGTGGATCCCGCGGCCAGCATGGCCCGCGACTTTGGTGTACGCATAATTCTCCTAATTGCTTGTTCCGGCGCCGTAGGCGGCCGGGATATATGTGATGTGCCGCGGGCTTCTTTGCTTCGCGATCGTGGCCTGGTCCGCGACTCTGCTTAGGGGAGTGGCAGCTATCCGGGGCTAGCGCAGTTCGGGGGGAAGTTCGGAGATTGTGTCCTTCGTGATGGTGAAAGGACTCTTCGCCGTGCCAATGACCGAGTCATCCACAAAGCGAGGGCCGGCATCCCCGCGTTGAGCCGCCGCGATGGTCTCGAGAGATACCTTTATCCCGTTGTATGGGAAGAACAGGGTTGAGAACTGGATGTTCCCCGCCTCGATCTGTTCGATCGAAAACCCGCCGAAACCCTGGTCTACGATGTGGATCTTGCCGAGAAGGCCTGCGTCGTCTACGGCTTCGACGATGCCTCGAGAGATGTCCGGCGTGTACATGGACAGGATGAGGGTGGTGTCCGGATGGCCCTGGAGGTAAGTCTGGGTCTCGTTGAACGTGCCTGTCGTGGTGTAGTCGGTGTAGAGCTTGTCGACCGTATAGTCAGGGTTGTCCTTCGCGAATTTTGCGAGGGCAACTTCAATGACTCGCGTTTGGGCGGCGACAGCGGGACCAAGGACAGCAACAACCTTCTGCTTGCCGGGGTTCGCCTCGGCCGCGGCGGCAAACCAGCCATCGATGTAGGCGCGGGTGTTGTTGCTGCCGACGAAGTTCATGGTGCCGGGCGCCCATACCTCTTCAACCGATGCTCCCGTCTGATTAATGCCGTACTCGCACAACGGCGTGACGTTGTTCACCACCAGGATGTTGGCCTTGGGGTAATCCTCGGTGATGGTCTTGCACACGACCGTGCCGTCGAGCGCCTGCACCACGGCGGCGTCGTAGTCCCCGGATGCCAGCGCGGTCTGCATCTGGTTGAGCTGTTGGCTCGGGTCGTAACTCCCGTCGAACAAGGTCATTTCCATGCCAAGCTCCTTCGCTGTCTCCTTCGCGGCGAGCTCCTGCGCCTGTCCGTAGGCATTAGCCACGCCCGGGATGAATACGGCGACCTTGAGGTTGGGGCTGGTCTTCAGATTGACCTTCATATTGTTGCCGACATCGATAGCGACCGTGCCAGCGGAGGTTTGACTGCTCGCGCTTTCAGCGCAACCAGCCAGAGCCAGCAGCACCGCCGTGGATCCAGCAGCCAACATAATTCGCGACTTCGTTGTTCGCATTTTTGCTCCTCGCGTTTCTTTCGCATGCTGTGAAGCCTGCGTCCCCTGGCCTCCCATGTATTCGGCCGGCGCCGCTGACGACCGGAATATGGGGTGGCTCGCCGCCAGCTTCTTTGCTTGGCGATCTTGATGGGTGCTATGCCGACGGTACTTGTGTCTCAGCTCACTCGTCAAGAGAAAACTTACGCAATTTGTGAGTGGCTATCGTGATGCGAACAAGTAGATCGATTCAATCCGGAAAACTACAACCCGACGAGGCACTGTCGCCGCTGATGCTCCCTACGGTGCACTCACGCGCGTTGTGTGACGGGGGAACTCACCTCCGGACTCCGGTGGTCTCCCATTTATAGGTCATCCAGACCTCGAAACCGTCTGCTCTGCTGATCAGCCGACGCTGGTTCACGCCGTCGGCTGCAAGCCAAAGGATCCCGTCGTCGCCCGTGACAGCGTCAACAATCCCTGTGCGGACAAATTGGCCATATTGTCTTATTTGCACTGTTTCCCCGACGAGGGGAAGCCAGTCATCTTGCTTGTGGTAGGTCATTTGGGTGTCCGTTAAACGTGTCTTTCGGCCGCGGCTGCCCCCGCCCAAGAGATAAGCGGATGCAGGCCGAGCCCTGAATGTCGATGGCCCACGCGGCCGCGAGGCCGGTGAGCAACGCGCGTTTTTGAAATGCGCGAACTGCTCACCGGCCCCCGGGCAACAGAGCTCGCCTCCCGGAGGAACGCCCCAGGGTCAGCTTTAGGTCCTTCTAGTGGCTGGCAACATGTACCTTCGTGGGATCAGTCTCCGTGTCGACTGCATGCAGATCGGTAATGCGCTTCGGCGCCAGCACCGCCCAGACGATCACGAAGACAGCGATAATCACGGCCGATGCGATGTAGATACCGGCAAAGGTTGCCTCCGGAATGAATCCGTCGGCACCGGGGACCAGCACGTTCAAGATAATTGCGACGGCGATCATCGCTCCGACGAACTGGATGATGTTTTGCATGCCAACGGTCACCGCCATGTTGTCCTGGCGGCCAGCGGCTGCAACGAGGGTGTATCCCGTAGTCAGGCAGCTGAGGATCGTGAGCGCGTACAGGAACACCCACAACCAGGACAGCCAGACGTGGCCGTGGGCCAGGGCGAGTCCGAGGAAGACGAGGACCGCAGCAGATCCGGAAACAACCAGGACGGTCTTCGGTCCCAGGCGCCGAAGGCCCCATCGGGTCCACAGGTATCCCAATGCCGCCCCGGGAATCATCGCGAGGAGTACGTATGAGGAGTCCAGGGCAGAGAGGCCGTGGCCGTACCCGGACGAAGCCGGGGTCTGCAGCCATGCCGGCAGCACGATGAAGATGCCCTGGCCAACCAGGCTGATCAGGAGGATTCCGGAGTAGCCAATGAGAGTCTGCCGGATATCCATGTTGCGGAATGACACCAGGGGTTCCTGGGTGCGTCGCTGCTGAACGATCCAAGCAGCCAGTGTCACGGCACTGACGAGGAATGCTCCGAGCACCAGCGGTGAGGTCCAGCCCTGGCCGGGCCCTTCAGCAATGCCAACGAGGAGCGCCGTGACCCACACGCCGAGCCCAAGCGCGCCAAACCAGTCCAACTGGACCACAGCACGGGCGGCGGCAGGTGTCTCAGGTGACTTCAGAGCCAGGATCAGCATCACGCCGTACAAAGCAAAGGTCACCCAGAAGACGGTCTCCCACGGCAAACCCAGTCCAACGATGAGTCCGCCGGCAATAAGTGCGAGCGGCACAAGGACTGCCATCACTGTCGATAGCACCAGCGAGACCAGCCGGATTTGTCGGGCGGTAGCACGTGGACGCAGAAGTCCCCAGCTCAGTGGAATCGTGACCGCGAGCCCCATGAGGAACCGGCCCGCGACCAGAGGCCAGAAACCGTTGGCGGTTGCACCGAGGGCGCATCCCACCAGTGCCAAGACGATCAGCGCGATGAGAACCTTGCGATGCCCGAAAATATCACCCATCCGGGCGGTCAGGCTGACGGAAATCACGCTGCCCATCATCAGCGCGTTAAGGACCCACCCGATTTCCGAGCCCGTCAGGCCTGATTCAGTCGCGATCACCCCGATGAGCGGGGCGAGGATTCCGTACTGGATGTCAAGCGTTATGCCGCTCAGCAGGAGTAGGGCAATGATCGGTGTGCTTCGGCCGGTGCGGGGCTCGACCGCTATTGTTTGTGTCATCTTTGACCACCTTTTGTTTATATCCAGCAGCTGCTGGGATCGTTCCTGACGCGAAGAGCAGCGCATAAGACTGGATCATTGGTTCGATCTGCCGACGACGTCGACGCCATGCGTTGTGCTCTGCGGAAGAATCCGGCTTCTTTGCCGGGCCAGTGCAGGCTTCAACGTTAAGTTGGAGGGACCCCGGCCCGGCATGGCAATGAACGCCGTCCGCATGGGAAAGTACGCCAAGGTACGCTTGCGTTTGTCAGGACAATGCGGGCAGGCTTAGGCCCCGGATGTGACGTTGGTTTTGTAGTGGGAAGCTTCCCGGTAGGCCGTGGGCGGCATGCCCTTCCACCGTTTAAAGGCGATGGTGAAGCTCGCAGGCTCTGTATAGCCAAGCCTGCGGGATATGCGCGCTACCGAAAGGTCCGTATTCGAGAGCAAATCGGCGGCAAGGTCGCTCAGGGTCTTGTCCCGGAGCTGGGCGAAGTCGTCCCCGGTGAGTTCAAGCTTGCGCTGCAGGGTGCGAGGAGAAACCCGAAGTGTTGCGGCCACGTTTGCCAGTTTGCGGTTAAGCTCAGGGGCCGCCTTTATGGTCTTTGCGACAGTGTCGGCCCAGTCTCCGGTCGCCCTGAGAGTGTCGACGATCTGGGTATCCGCCTTAATCCACGCCGCGTGCTGAAAGGCGTTACCGAAAGGAAGCTCCTGTACTGACGTTGCTGGGTCCCACCATAGCCGCAGCGTTTCCGCGCCACAGTCGATCACGCAGGAAACGTTAGCCGCAAGTTCGGGGGAGGCTTCCGCGAGAGGGAATTCAATCTGGGTGAAAGGGAAAGGGCTGCCATAGAGCCAGGTGAAATTCCGGGCAATGAAACAAAGGTCGCGGTAAACGCTGAACGGGATCAGCTCTTCCGGGGCATCGGGGTAGGTGAACTCCATCCCGGTTACTGCGCCATCCGGTGTCCTCAGTGATGCCAGTTCGAACAGCGCAGGGCCATAGTCAGTGGTACTCGCAACGTCTACCCATGCCTCGATGGTCGGCGCAGTAGCAAGGGCCAATCCTCTCACCCCGAAGGCGCCCAGTGAGTAAGCGCGCGCTGCGCGCACCCAGAGATCCACGCGATCTTCTGTTAGACCAACGAACTGAAGCTGGAAGGCCAATTCCTTCCTCGCAGGAATAGTCCCTCCCGGACGGTTCACCGCATCGGGGTCAATTTCCGCACGCGCGAGCGCGCTCTGCCAATCCAGGTCCGCATCCTCAAGCAGTCCACGCAGTATGTGCACGCTGAAATTTGGTACCCGAAGGTTCTGGTATGTTCCCCCTTTCACCGTCGCCACCTTCTGCCCCAGGCATAACGGGGCGACTTAGCAAGTCCAGGACGGGATGGGGGAAGCATCTCTCTCCTCTTCTTTGTGGAGGGACGGGCTCCTGCTCGAAAGCGCATCGGCAAATCCGAGTATCAGAAGGCTCGTGAAGTCACGTCAGTAGCTTTGCACCTTCGGGGGCTTACAACACGCCAAAGAGCGCGTTTGGCGCGGTTTCCCATCTACTTGGCGTCGCTGGTCCTGCCGGTCCAACGCTGCGGGCTCCTAACGTTGAAGCTAAGCAAGGCCTCGCAAGGGAGCCGAAACAAAGCAACGAAGGAGAGGAAACGAGATGACGCGCGAAGAAGCCTTCACACTCTGCCCTTCAGACTCCTATGTGGAGCTCTACGGAAACCAGTGGCTCATCGTTCCGTTTGCACCGGTCGCACAGCCTCAGTTCTTTGTCTGTACACCAGGCCAACGCAATGCCCAAGCACGGTAAGTAACCCTGCGTTCCTGCCCGGAGCCGCAGGGCCTATGGGGATCTTTCATCTTGTGGTTGAGTGAAGCATGGCTGCCCAGATTGAGGATTATGCACTGCTTTCGGATCTCCACACCGGACCCCTTGTTTCCCGGCAGGGCAGTGTGGACTGGCTCTGCTTCCCGCGTTTCGACTCGCCCTCTGTCTTTGCCTCCCTGCTCGGGCACGAAGACCATGGCCGGTGGCTGCTAGCCCCGAGTCCGCCGGAGGCCGCTGTCGTGGACCGTCACTATATGGACTCGACCTTCGTACTCCAAACAACGTGGCAGACCAATTCCGGAAAAGTCTTGGTGACGGACTTCATGCCTGTGGGTGACGCCCAGCCATCACTCGTCCGGCGGGTAACCGGACTCAGCGGGACAGTTCAAATGCGCCAAGAGATAAGGATTCGGCCCCAGTACGCCACCGTACTGCCTTGGGTGAGCAGGATCCGCGACAGCGCGGACCCCGGCGCGGAAATACTTCTCGCCATGTCCGGTCCGGACGCTCTGTCATTGCGGGGCACCCCCCTTCCGCAAGCAGAAGACCACCGGCATGCGGGGGAGTTCACGGTCCAGCAGGGACTGAACGTGGACTTCCACCTAACATGGTTCCCTTCCTACCGCGACGTGCCGCCGGCCATCAATATTGACGCAGCCCTGGACGACGCCATCCACTACTGGACCACGTGGGCGGGCAATTGCCGCTACGACGGGCCCTATCAGAGTGTGGTCAAGCGTTCACTTCTGGTTTTACGGGCTCTAACCCACTACGAGACGGGCGGCATTGTCGCCGCTCCTACCACTTCCTTGCCTGAGGAGTTTGGCGGACCGCGCAACTGGGACTATCGCTACTGTTGGCTGCGCGATGCATCCTTGACACTCGAAGCCATGTTAACGCACGGCTACGAATCCGAAGCCCTGAAGTGGCGCAACTGGCTCCTGCGGGCGCTCGCGGGCGATCCGGAGGAACTGCAAATAATGTACGGCGTAGGGGGCGAACGCGACCTGACGGAAAAGGAACTCCCGCACCTACCTGGCTATCAGGACGCCAGACCCGTTCGAATCGGCAACGCAGCCGTCTTCCAGCATCAGGCCGATGTTGTGGGGGAGGTGATGGTGGTACTGGAGAGGCTTCGCCTTGCCGGAGGCCAGGAGGACCATTTCTCCTGGGCCCTGCAGCGCGCCCTGCTTGGATCAGTGGACAAACACTTCGAAGAGAAAGACTTGGGGCTGTGGGAGATGCGGGGCGCTCCGCAGTACTTCACGCACTCCCGCGTCATGATGTGGGCAGCCTATGACAGCGGAGTACGGGCTGTCCGGGACCATGGACTGCCTGGACCGCTGGGGCACTGGGAGCGGCATCGGGATCGACTGGCGGCAGAAATAGCGGACCTCGGATTCAACCGCAACCTTAATTCCTTTACCCAGACATACGGGGGCGAGGAGACGGACGCGGCCCTGCTGGTCTTGCCGCAGGTCGGATTCCTCGGCTACGACGATGAGCGGATGCTGGGAACAGTCGCCCAGTTGGAGAAGGACCTACTTACCGCAGGGGGCCTGTTGATGCGCTACCGCACCGAGACCGGCGTCGACGGATTGGCGCCGGGGGAACATCCATTCCTTGCCTGCTCCTTCTGGCTTGTGGAACAGTACGCACGCTCGGGCCGACGGGCGGACGCCAAGCACCTGATGGGCGCCCTCGTGGGACTTTCCAATGACCTCGGCCTGCTCAGTGAAGAATACGCCATGAACGAAAAACGGATGGCGGGAAACTTTCCACAAGCCTTCTCCCACCTAGCCCTGATACGAGCCGCAGACGCCATGCGCAGCGCGGGCGTCTAAGCCTTGGACCTTGCGCTGTTCTTGTATCGGGACGCTTCCCTGTAGGCCGTCGGCGGCATCCCATTCCACCGTTTGAAGGCGATGGTGAAGCTCGTTGGGTCCGTGTAACCCAGAGTGCGTGATATCCGTGCGACAGAATGATCCGTTTTTGAGAGCAGATCGCCGGCGAGGTCACGCAGGGCTTTGTCCCGGAGCTGGGCGAAGTCGTCTCCAGTGAGTTCGAGCTTGCGTTGCAGGGTACGGGGCGAGACCCGCAGTGTTGCGGCCACATTTGCCAGTTTGCGGTTGAGCTCTGGCGCAGCTTTTATGGTCTTCATAACAGTGTCGGGCCAGTCGCCGGTTGCCCTTAGATTGTCAAGAATCTGGTGATCCGCTTTGAGCCATGCTTCGTGTTGAAAGGCGTTACCGAAGGGGAGCTCCTGTACCGACGTTTCCGGAGCCCACCAGAGCCGCAGTGCCTCCGATCCGCAGTCGATGACGCACGGGACGAAGGGAAAAATCTCAGGGGAGGCTTCTGGCAGAGGGAAATCGATCCGGGTGAAGGGGAAAGGGCCGCCGTACATCCATGTGAAAGTTCGGGCAACAACGCAGAAATCGCGGTAGACGCTGAACGGGATGAGCTCTGTAGGGGTATCGGGATAGGTGTACTCCATACCGGTCACAGTGCCATCCAACGTCCGGAGAGGCGTAATTTCCATCAGGCCGGGGGCATAGTCTGTTGAGCTGCCGGCTTCTACCCAGGCGCCAATGGTCGGCGCGGTAGCGAGGGCCAATCCGCGTATGCCGAAGGATCCTAGTGTGTAAGCCTGTGCGGCCTTCACCCAGAGGTCGACACGATCTTTTGTGAGAGCCACGAACTGCAGTTGGAAGGCCAACTCCTTCTTCGCAGGAATGGTGCCACCCGGGCGGTCGATCGCGTCGGGGTCGATTTCCGCGTTTGTGAGCGCTGTTTGCCAGTCGAGGTCCGCGTCCTTCAACACCGCGCATAGTCCGTGAACGCTGAAGTTGGGTAGTCGCAGATTCTGATAAGAGCTTAGTTTCACTGCTGCCTCCTTTCACCGTTGAGGAAGAGCCGCTTCAGCATTTCAGGGCCTCCGTGCGACGAGATCAGCGGCCCAGCATGTGAAGCACGTCACCAGCTTTGCATCCCACGCCATGTATTCACAAGTTGCTCGGGCATGACGCAGTTTCCCATCTGTTTGGCATGTCTTGCCATGCCGCTTACCTCACTTGCGCACCTAACGTTGAAGCCCTGAGCAAGGGCCGGCAGTGAAGCCGGCGCACTGATATCAAAGGAGATCCGGTGAGCTTATCCATCACCCAAAGCCTTGAACCGGCAATAACTGCCGACGAATTCAAGGCGGCATTCCGCAACCATCCCGGCGGTGTCGCTGTCATCACAGCTGATGCGGGCAACGGACCGGTCGGCCTGACTGCAACGTCTGTGATTTCGGCCAGTGCCGAACCTGCGATTCTCGCATTCTCAGTGTCTGAATTTTCATCCAGCACTCCGACTATCCTCGGCGCAGATACCGTCATCGTCCATTTACTGGGCGCTGACCAAGTGGACATCGCCAAACTCTGCGCCACCAGCGGGATTGACCGCTTTGCTGACACCTCTCTCTGGTCGCGACTGGAGACCGGCGAGCCCTACTTTGTGCGGGCCCAGGCCTGGATCCGGGGCAGGATCATCAACTCGATGGCCGCCGGCGGGTCGTCCATCGTGGCCGTCGAGGCGCTCCAGGCTTCACCGGCGCTGTCAGCAGACGCGGCGCCTGCAGACCCGCTGGTCTACCACAACCGGCGCTGGCACGCCCTTGGGAATGCATCCCAGATCTGAACCGTGACCCTGCCGGTCATAACAAATCCAAACCGTTTCACATCCAATTTTCATCTTCCCGAAAGGACGGCGATTATGAGCATCGCATCCAACGAAACTTCCACCGTCTCTCCCGTTGATCGCGACTTCGTTGCGGACTACACAGTCGAGCGTGATAACGGCCCAATGGTCGGAGGCGACAACGCTTTCAAGGTGGCGATCTTCGGCGCGAACGTGTCCACGGGGCAGGGCGGCCTGAACTTCGCCGACAACAGCATCAAGCTTGGCAACTGGGGCGAAGTGCAGCATCTCGCACAGAAAGCGGACCGGTACGGCGTGGACGGGTTCATCCCCATCGCGCGGTGGCAGGGGCTCGCCGGTCCCGACCGGCCTTGGGGCCGTCAGTTCGAGACGTTCACCTGGGCCGCGGGACTGGCCGCGGTGACCCAGAACATCCAGATCATCGCCACCTGCAACGTGCAGTTCATCAACCCCGTGATGGGCGCGAAAATGGTGACCACCATTGACCACATCAGCGGCGGCCGCATGGGGCTCAACGTCACAGCGGGCTACTTCAAGCCTGAATACGACATCTTCGGCGTGGAGCTCCCCGAGCACGACGTTCGCTACGAGCTCGCCGACGAGTGGATTGAGATCGCCGAGCGTCTGTGGGCCAACGAGGAGCAGGAGTTCGACTTCGACGGCAAGTTCTTCAATCTGAAGGGCGCGCAGGCGCACCCAAAGCCCGTGCAATCCCCCCGCCCGATGGTGATGAGCGCCGGTTCGAGCCCCGCAGGTCAGGAGTTCGCGTTCAAGCACGCAAACGTCTTGTTCGCATCGGTGGCAAGCGTCGAGCACAGCGGCGAGCTCACGCCGAAAATCCGGCAGAAAGCCGACGCAGCCGGTCGCGAGGACCTCGGCCTGTGGGCGGGCGCGCACATCATCGTCAAGGACACCGAGAAGGAAGCACGCGCCTACGCCGACTACGTGACAGAGAGCACCGACTGGGAGAGCGCGCTTCGCTACCGCGAAATCATCCGCAGCGGCACCCAGAGCTTCAACTGGGATGAGTACAAGCAGTCCGAGGACTACAAGCGTGACGAGTCCGTGAGGGCCTTTGGCCGCGCGGCGCTCATGCCGATCACGGGCACCCCCGAGATGGTGGTCGAGGAGCTGCAGAAGTTGCAGGCCTCGGGCATCACCGGCATCTGCACCGGCCTCGTCGACTATGACGAGGGCCTTGACCGGCTGAACGAACAGGTCTTCCCGCTGATGCGCGAGGCGGGCCTGCGCGCCTGACGACCAAAGCGTCCATCCAGAAAGGAGTGAACACAAATGACTTTTCCTGATCCCAAGAAGTTCCAACTCGTCGTCGCGGGACCAAACGAATCCGGCGAAGCCGACTTCCTCGAGGTCGGCCCGGCCGCCGAATTCGACTTCCCCGGGGTGGCAGCAGGTGCCTTTTACTGGGCCGTGGACGGAGGCCACAGCAAAACGAACTTCGGTGCCCCGCCAAGCAAGGTCGCCCTTGCGGGACCCAACGGATCCACCTTCGGTATCAGCAGCTTCCCCGCGCACTCTTCGGGGGAGGTGGACGCGGCGACGCTGGACGAAAGCATGAGCGCCACCGACGACGACGGCGACGCCGGGATGCATGCGAGCGACACCATCGACTACGAGGTGGTCATCTCCGGCAAGGTGGACCTCGTACTCCCCGGCGGGAAGAAGCGCACCCTCGTTCCGGGCGACCTGCTGGTCATGGCCGGGGTTCCCCATGCCTGGAAGAACCCGTACGACGAGGACTGCGTCTACGCCGTGGTCACGGTCGGTTTCAACACCCCCGAGGCCGCGTCATGAGCCTGACCTCACCCGGCAAGGCGCTGCGTGCAGTCTTCGACAGTCCCGAAACGGCACTGGTGCCGTTCGGCGCCTTGCCGCTCCATGCACAGATGGCCCAGCACGCGGGCTTCGACGCCTTCCAGCTCTCCGGCGGCATGTCTGCCTGGTGGCAGGGAGTCTCCGACACGGGATGGCTCACCCTGACCGAGGTGGTTGAGCACGCAAAGCGCACTGCCCGCGCCGCTGACATTCCCATTTATTGCGACGCCGACACCGGCTTTGGTGCGCCGATCAACGTTCAGCGAACGGTGTCCGAGTTCATTGACGCGGGCGTCGCCGGAATCCACATTGAGGATCAGCGGGAGCCCAAGAAATCAGGCGGTGTCGCCGGGATCGAACTGGTGTCGGACGCCGAGGCTATCGGACGACTGAACGCAGCCGTCGATGCCCGCGACAAATTGGACAGCGATTTCGTCATCGTTGCCCGTACCGACGGCTACGGAGCCGCCGGCGGTGGCGTGGATGAGGCGATCCGCCGCGCCCAGCTCTACAAAGCCGAGACCGGCGCGGACGTCATCTTCTACGAGGGATTCCATACCTGGGAGCAGGCCGAACTCGCGCTGAAGGAGACACCCGGGCCAGCCTACGCCGTCGGGGTTCCGCTGATCGGACGCAAGACCGTCGCCGAGATGACACAGATCGGCCAGGCGATACAGCCCGTGGCCTTCGTGCTTCCCGGGATCAAAGAGGTTTGGCACTTGCTGATGAAGGTCAAGAAATCAGGCGAGGCCACGCCCATCGGCGAGTACATCGACCACTTGAACGATGGCCCCGACAGTATCGGCTGGGGCGCCATGTTCGGCCGTCCCTTGACCGACTACGTGCGCGAAACCGAGGACAGGTTCCTCCCCCAGGAATCGCGCCGCAACTATGACAACAACGTCCACGTTGGAGAGAGCTACTAATGAATGAGGAGAAACTGATGATGAAAGACAAAGCCGGACTCGTCACCGGCGCGGGGTCGGGCATTGGCCGGGCTAGTGCCCTGGCATTCGCAAAGAACGGCGCGCGCGTAGTGGTGTCCGATATTGATGAGGCAGCCGGGCGCGAAACGGTGGAAATCATCGCAGCATCTGGTGGGAAGGCTGTCTTCTTCCAGTGTGATGTCAGCGACGAGGAGCAGGTGAAGGGCCTTGTCGATGCGACGGTGTCGAACTTTGGGCAGCTGGACTTCGCTTTCAACAATGCCGGGATGAACGGGGTCTTCGCACCTATTGGGGAGACCGACAGCGCGACCTGGGACCGGGTCATGAAGGTGAACCTGTACAGCACCTTCTACTGCCTTAAGCACGAAGTCAACGCGATGCTGAAGACCGGTGGCGGTGCGATTGTCAACACTGCTTCTGCTGCGGGCCTCGTAGGAATCGCCAACAACGCCCCGTACACCGCCTCGAAGTTCGGCGTTGTCGGGATCACGAGGAACGCGGCCATGGACTACGGCCCCCTGGGCATTCGTATCAACGCCCTCACACCCGGATCGACGACGAGTCCCATGATGAAGAACGCTTTCGAGCAGAACCCGCCCGAATTCCGGGAAAGGATTCTGTCGGCGATCCCGATGCGCGACCTGGCCGAACCCGAGGATCAGGCAGATGCCGTTGTGTGGCTCTGTTCTGACCAGGCCCGCATGGTTACCGGAATCTCCCTAGCGGTCGACGGCGGCTGGCTGGCCGGCAAGTAAGTGGCACTGCCATCCGGTTCAAAAGAAATGGAGCAACTGAAAATGACTAATCTTGATTTCAACGGCCGGGTGGCAATCGTCACGGGCGCAGGACAGGGAATGGGCCGCGAGCACGCAAAGATGCTCGCCTCCCGCGGGGCGCGGGTCGTCGTCAATGACGTCAACGCGGCGAACGCAGCCGAAGCTGTGGCCGAAATAACCAACGCAGGCGGCACCGCAGTGGTGGACAGTCATAACGTCGTCACCGAGGCGCCTGAGATCGTCCAGACCGCACTCGACTCCTTTGGGCAGCTCGACATCGTCGTGAACAACGCCGGGATTAATGCGTTCGGCCGCTTCTGGGAGATGGAAGCCGACACGTGGTGGCGCATCTTCGACGTGGCCGTCAAGGGCGTCGTCGGAGTCTCACGTGCTGCCATGCCGCACCTCATCGCCTCAGGCACTGGGCGGCTTATCAACATCTCGTCAAACGGGGTCATGGGCGTGCCCACGGACTCGGCTTACAACGCCGCCAAGGCCGCCATCTGGGGTCTCGGCATCACCCTCGCGGCCGAGGCCCGCGAGGTGGGAGTTCAAGTCACCACGCTGATGCCGGTTGCCTTGACGCCGATGACGGAGGACGCCTTCCCTAACCCCGTCATTAAGGACGCGATGCGCACGACCGTTCCGGCAAGTTCGGTGTCTGCCTTCGTAACGTGGTTGGCACACCAGGACACGGCAGTTTTCGGCGAAACGTTTGAGATCGCCGGAGTTGCTGCCGGTCGCGTCGCGATTGCCGGCATGCCGCGAATGAAGGTCGAAGCGCCCACGCCGGAGAGCTGGGCCGACAGCGGAGAGGTGCTCATGAAGGACGGCGAGCTGCGGGCATTCCGCAACGCGAGCGAGTCATTCCGCGACCAGATGGTGTACTTGGCGCCGGAACTGGACGAGGTCCTCCCCGCCAACGCGGCAGACGTCTCGAGGTGACCGCGTCGCTGCATAACCGTCCCTTACCGGCAAGATCACGGCCAACACTGGCTCCCAACTCAAAACAAGGATTCTCATGAAGATCGGCATTCTAGGAGCAGGTTCGATAGGCGCGACACTCGCCCGCAAACTGAGTGGAGCCGGCCATGATGTTAAGGTTGCGAATTCCCGCGGCCCCGAAACCATCAGTTCCGACATTGTGGCATCGGGTGCACGACCAGTAGAGGCAAGCAGCGCTGTCACCGACGTCGATGTCCTCATCACGTCCCTGCCGCTCAGCCGGATGCCCGAGGTTAGAACCCTTATCACCGACCTCCCGGCCAACGCCGTCATCATCGATACGTCCAACTACTACCCCGTCCGTGATGGGCGGGTGGAAGCCTTGGAAGACGGGCAGGTCGAAAGCGTCTGGATTACCGAGCAGCTCGGGCGCCCGGTTGCGAAGGCCTGGAACGCCATCACGGCCGAGTCATTCGAGGCCTATGGAAGAAAAGATGGGGATCCCGAACGGATTGCCATCCCTGTGGCCGCGGATCGCGATCGCGACAAGGCGGTAGCGATGGCCCTCGTCGAGGAGACCGGGTTTGACGCCGTCGACGCCGGATCCCTGGCGGACTCCTGGCGCCAGCAGCCCGGAGCGCCCAGCTACTGCACCGACTTCACGCGCGAGACGCTACCGGAGGCCCTTGCTGCCGCTGAGAAGGCCCGGCTGCCGCAGCGACGGGACATCGCGCTTGCAGCCATCATGGAACGGTTCCCGGACTATTCGAAAGTTACTGCGGCCTACCTTGTCCGACTGCATCGGGCCATCTACAGCTGAACTCGTGACAATTACCGTCGGCCGCAGGCCAAGGAGCAGAAGTGAACCTCAAAGAAGATGTAGTCATCGTCGGGGCTGCCCGGACTCCCCAGGGCCGGATGATGGGCCAGTTCGCCTCGGTCTCCGCCGTCGAGCTGGGCGGGGTTGCAATCGCTGCCGCCTTGGACAGGGCAGGCATTAGTGCTGATGCTGTTGACGCCGTTGTCATGGGCCATGTGATTCAGGCAGGGGCCGGCCAGAACCCTGCCCGGCAGGCAGCGGTAGCCGGGGGGATACCGCTGAGTGCCCACGCCGTCACCGTGAATAAGGTGTGCCTGTCCGGGCTGAGCGCGATCATCGAAGCCAGCCGGCTGCTCCAGCTTGGGGAAGCGGAAGTGGTCATCGCAGGGGGACAGGAATCGATGAGCAATGCCCCGCACCTGCTTTCCGGTTCCCGGGCCGGGCATCTCTACGGGAACGCAGTGCTGACAGACGCCCTTGCCCGCGACGGACTCACCGATGCCTTCGACCAAGAGTCAATGGGCCTCAATACTGATCGTGCCAATGACTTACTCGGCATCGGGCGGGCCGAGCAGGACAAGGCCGCTGCAGACTCCCACCGGCGGGCAGCAGCGGCCCAAGGTTCAGGGTCCTTCGATACGGAAATTGTTCCGGTCAAAGTGCCGCGTCGCCGGGGAGGGCCTGAACTGGCAGGCAGCGATGAGGGTGTCCGGCCGGACAGCAATGAGGAGTCCCTCAGCAAACTCCGCCCGGCGTTTTCCCCCGCGGGTACCGTCACGGCCGGCAACGCCTCACCGCTCACGGATGGCGCTGCCGCCGTCGTCCTGACCACGCGCGGCTATGCGGAAGCCCACGGTTTAGAGGTCGTGGCGGTACTAGGGGCCCACGGTCAGATCGCCGGCCCGGACACATCACTGCCGGACAAACCAGCCCAGGCCATTGCGAAGGCGCTTGGAGCCGCAGGTTGGACTGCGGGGGAGCTGGACTTCGTGGAGATCAACGAAGCGTTCGCTTCCGTGGCGATCCACTCGGCGGCGCAGCTCGGAATTGGGATGGACAGGGTCAACGTGAACGGCGGTGCCATTGCTCTCGGACACCCCATCGGCGCCTCGGGGGCACGCGTCGTCGTCTCGGCCGTGTACGAACTCCAGCGCCGCGGAAGGGGCAAGGCCGCGGTGGCCCTCTGTGGTGGAGGCGGGCAGGGCGAGGCACTGCTCCTGTCCCTGAGCTGATAGATGACTGAAGTATTTGAGCTCATGAAGGAGGCTGCGTCGAAAAACGGCAACACGGCGGACTGGGCCGCCGAACTGCAGCAACTTCGGGTCCTTATTGCCAAGCAGGAGTTGAACGAGAACATGATCCGCTATTGCCGGGGCATGGACCGCAAGGACCTTGACCTGGTGAAGTCCACCTACTGGCCTGAAGCGACTGAAGATCATGGCATGTTCGTGGGCCTGTCCCATGATTTCTGCGACTGGGTGTATTCCATGCGGCGGGAGTCCGCCCACAAGGCCAGTCACTACGTAACCAACATACTCATTGAATTGAACGGCAACCAGGCCAGGCGTGAAACGGCGTTTATCTACCTGGCCATACCGGCCGACGGCGGTCCTACCGACCTTCTTTTGGGCCGTTACCGGGATCTGTGCGAGCGGCGCCAGGGGGAGTGGAAGGTGCTCGCGAGGACTTGCGTGTGGGACGGGGCGCAAAGACTCGCTCCGGAAGCGGACGTCGCCGAGCTGTTCGGCATTCCGCCCACGTCCAACTTCGGCGACCGCTATCCGCACGACCCGACCTATGCCACGGATTGGGGAAAAGCATCCCCGGTCCAGACTACGAATGCAAAGGAGCATCTTAATGACTAGCGATCAAATCCTCGCTGGAAAGCACGTCCTCATTACCGGCGCCGGCCGCGGACTCGGCGAGGCGTATGCACGCGCAGCCGCAGCGGAAGGCGCCCGGGTGGTTGTCTCCGACATTAATGCTGAAAGCGCAGAGGGAGTGGCGGAATCAATTAACCGCGAGGGCGGCGAAGCATTAGCCGTCGCGGCGGACGTCACCGATTGGGACAGTTGCCAGCGGCTGATCGCTGCTGCGGTGGAGCGCTTCGGGAAGCTGGACGGCCTGGTCAACAACGCCGGCTACCTGGAGACCGTGACTGCCGGGCAGGAGACGCACGAGCACATTCGCCGCCACGTCGACATCAACGTCTGCGGTACTTACTTCATGTCGGTCCACGGTCTCGCAGCCATGGAGGGCAAGGGGTCGATTGTCAACGTGACCTCGGGCGCGGTTGTGGGTCTTCGGATGATGAGTGCCTATGCCGCAGCCAAGGCGGCGATCGCCTCCTTGACCTTCGCTTGGGCCACCGAGTTCGGCGCCGAAGGTGGAGACATCCGGGTCAACGCCATGGCACCCCACGCCGACACACCGATGATGACGGCAGGAACCGAGGCCTACACAAAATTCTTTGGCGGAAACCCTGTTGCGCCGCCGCCTTCCACGAACGCTCCAGTGGTTCTCTATCTCTTGTCCGACCTCAGCAAGGGAGTAAACGGCCAGGTAGTCCGCTTTGCGAACGGGCATGACCTGATGCTGCTGTCGCACCCCGCCATCGTCGACTCCGCCCTCACCCGCGAGACATGGACGCCCCTTGACGTCAGCGCAGCGTTCGATGATGTGCTGCGCGCCAGAATGCAGCCGTGCGGCCAACTGACGTACATGGACTCCCGCATCACAGAGCCCGAGCTGACGGAGTTTGCAGGAGTCAGCCAGTGAACCAGCGGAACGAACCCGCCAAGCGCACCGTCGACGTCCTGATCGTCGGAGCCGGTCCGGTCGGGCTTTCGGCGGCAATCCTCCTGGGACGGTTCGGCGTCGACACACTCGTGGTCGAGCGACGGATCGAGCGGTCGCGCCACCCCAGGTCCCGGGCGGTCAGTTGCCGCACCATGGAGGTGTTTCGCGAACTCGGCCTCACCGAGGAAGTTCGGGCAGCCGCGCTTCCCGGCGGACCACGCCGCCTGCTCGGAAGCGATGCCGTATCGCCGTGGCGTTCAGTCGTCACCAGCAACGCGCATGCGGATGGACCCGCCGACACCAGCCTCGGTCCGGAGACCCTGGACGTAGTGCTGTGCTCCCAGGACGCGCTCGAGCCCATACTGGTTGACGCGGCGCAGGCCGAGGACAGCGTCACCCTCCAGTTCGGCAAGACGGTGTCGACGGTGAACGACACAGGGGCGGAGGTCCTCGTGTCCGTCACCAGTGACAAGGGCCCCGAACTCGTCGCCGCAAAGTATGTGATCGCAGCCGACGGCGCAGCCAGCCAGGTGCGCACCGCCTTGGGGATCGGGACCACCGGGGATCAGGACCTGCAGACGGCGGTGAGTGTGCTGTTCCGTTCGCCTGTCATCCAGCGGCGCACGGGCGACCCGTCCAGCTTCATCTATCTCGATAATCCGGACACGATCGGGGCTGTGGTGATCGCTCCCGTGGACGCAACCGACCGCGTGGCGATGCTGGGCCGCCCACTGGTCATGGACAGGATGCCCTTCGAAGACATCGACTGGACGACGCAAATACGCGACGCAATCGGGGATCCCGATGAGACGGTGGAGTTGATGGACGCTCGGACCTGGACCGTGGGCGCTTGGGTGGCCGACCGCTACCAGTCCGGCCGGATCCTGCTCGCCGGAGACGCAGTGCACGTCATGCCTCCTTACGGCGGGTTCAACCAGAACACCGGCATCCAGGACGTCCACAACATCGCATGGAAGTTGGCAGCCGTCCTCAAGGGCTGGGCGGATCCTGCCCTCCTGGAGACCTACGAAATGGAGCGGCGGCCAGTCGCAGTGTTCAACATGGCCGAAGCTGTGCGCAACTTCCGATCCATTGTGGGCAACTCCGATGAAGGCCCGCGCTCCTTCCGGCCGGAGAACTTCGTACACCCCGGCCTGGACATCGGATTCCGCTATGACCGGGGAGCGGTTGCCGGAGCCACATCACTCGATGCCGGCTGGCCCGTGGGCACCTTCACCCCGACCGCTGCCGTGGGTGAACGCGCACCGCATGTCTGGCTTAACGCCGAGGCCACTGTCTCCACGCTTGACTTGTTCGGACGTGATCTGACCATCCTCGCTCGTTCCGGTTCGGAGCCTGCACAGGAAGCAGGGCGGCGTGCAGAGATCCACGGCATTCCCCACCGCTCGGTAACGTTCGGGCTCTCCGGGGACTTCATCGCTGCCGAGGCCGCGTGGGCGGCCGCTTACCGTGTCAAAGGGGACGAAGCCATCCTTGTACGGCCCGACGGCCACGTACTTGCCCGCCTGGACGGCAACGACCCCGGAGCCGTGGACCGCGCACTGCTTGCCTACGCCGGCCGGACAACAACTCCATGATTCCGGCGGAACTTGACCTGCCGCCGCCGGAAGGTAGGTGACAGGGCTCGACACATCACTATTCCCGGCGCCATTTTTTCAACGTCTACTATTGAGAACTTGCGCCATTTGTATATAAGGTTCATATTACGAGAGTATGGCCAGCGGTCGGACAATTCGCGAGTAGCCGTAACTCATCACTCAATTACAGAAATAAGGAGATTCACGATGGCGTGGATAACGTTTGATGACTACAAGGACAAGTACCAGCACATCAAACTGGAGCGTGATGAAGACGGCATTCTGCTGGTCACGTTCCACACGGATGGCAGTGACGTGGTCTGGGGTGTAGGAGTCCATGACAACGTTTCATCGCTCTGGGATGACATCAGCAGGGACCGGGGGAACCGCGTTGTCATCATTACCGGGGCGGGCGACACCTTCATCGACAAGGAAGCCCCGATTGAAAACAAGAACTGGGTCACACCCGAGATCTGGCTCGGCCTCCATCACGACGCCAAGCGCCTTGTGCTGGGCCACCTCGACATCGAAGTCCCGATGATCGCCGCAGTAAACGGTCCTGCAAGGTACCACAATGAGCAGGCCCTGCTCTGCGACATCGTCATCGCTTCCGAGGATGCCGTATTCGCCGATCATGCGCACTTCTCCCAGGGGAACATTCCCGGCGACGGGATGCAGATTATCTGGCCGCTGGTGATTGGTTTGAACCGCGGCCGGTACTTCCACCTTACCGGCCAGGAGATCACTGCGCAGCAGGCCTACGAATGGGGTGCAGTGAACGAAGTGGTGCCCAAGGATCAGGTAGTCACCCGGGCATACGAGCTCGCACGGATGCTGGCTGCGAAGCCTACGCTGACGCTGCGATCCACCCGGATGCTCATGGTGAACGAGCTCAAGAAGACCATGAATGACGCGGTCAGCCACGGAATGATGACCGAAGGTCTTGTTGCCATGGGCGAAGGCTGGAATCCGACTCCGCTCACCGGACCGGAACTCGCTGCAGGCGTCAAGACGCCCGCCTGACACAAACGGAAGCGCCGACGACTTGAGATGTCGTCGGCGCTTTCTGCTCTTGTTTAACTGCGCTAACCAAGGGCGTTGGATGTTCGCCACGCGAATCGCTGTAAACGACGAAACCGTTCCTGGCAGGAACCAAAGCCCGGCCAGGAACGGTTGCGTCTGGAAGATCTGTCAGGAATAACCGAAGTGGCGGGCCCGCCGGGCCCACTCTGCCGCATCGATTGCTTCCATGATGGGCAGGTAAGCGCCGCCTTCTGCTTCACCCTCGAGCAACTCACCACGCGCCAGGAGGGACAGATTCTCGCGGAAGCCTGCCACGGCCCCGTTCACGGTGTTTATGACCAGCAGCATCTTCACGCCGGCGTCTTCGAGTTCCTGGCGCTCCTCCAGGGTGGGATTCTTCACGGTCACCATGACGTACTTGCCAGGGACGACTGCCGAGAGCTTGGGCAAGTCGAGAAGGGGATAGCCGCACGGATAGAGCATGTCTGCGCCGGCGGCAGAATAAGCAGCCATGCGCTCAGCGAGATTGTCGAAGCCAAAGCGGCTGGCATCCGAGCGGGCAACGATCACCGTGTCCGGGGACGTCCGGGCTTCCACGCAGGCACGGATGATGTTGCTCATCTCCTCGACGCTGCGAAGTTTGAGTTGCGGCTTCCAGCGCTCTCCGCCGTCTTTGGGTGTCCAAAAGTGCTTCGTTGCGGGCACCATGTCTTCGACGAGCAGGGCTGCGACGCCGGCTTGCTCGGCAAGCTGGACGCCGCGGAAGGCTTGGAGAGGTGATCCTCCTGCATCATCGAAGTCGAGAATGAGTGGCAGATCGGTGATTGCCGTGATGCGCCTGCCGGCCTCGATGAGTTCGCCCTGGGAAATAAAGCCGTTATCCGGCACCCCGTAGTGGAAGTTGGAGTAGGTGCCGCCGGCGATGAGCACGACGTCGAAGCCGGCTTGCTCAATCATCTTCGCCGAGAGTGCATCGTAGGCTCCCGGCGCGATGATCATTTTGGAGTCCGCAAGCAGTTCCCGGAGTCTTTGTGCGGGTTTCATGGGCTTTTCCCTTCTTTTCGTCGGAGTTTATGGCTACGACGGGAAAGAGTTTTCGCGGAACGTAGCAGTGTTACTATCGTATCACGCTAACTACATTCACTATTTGAAATGCGCCGACAAGGGAGTCAGCACCGTGTTGCTCTCTCCTCATCAAACGATCCAAAGGAAGACCATGCAACAGACCAAGCCCCAAGAGGCAGTAAGCAACAACACCAATGAACCGAGCGTTCACGTCAGCAACTCCGGAGGAGTTCGCGTCATAACGATCACCCGTCCGCACAAGCGCAACGCGATTGACCGGCCCACCGCCCTCGCGCTTGCGGCCGCGTTCGATGAATTTGATGCCGATGATTCTGCCAGCATCGCCATCCTCACCGGTGCAGGCGGATATTTCTCGGCCGGCGCCGACCTCGTATCGGTTGCAGCAGGGGATGTCCCGGTCATCGACGGACGCGGCTTCGCCGGCATCACCCGCCGGCCGCCGGTGAAACCTGTCATTGCCGCCGTCGAGGGCTACGCCTACGCGGGAGGATTTGAGCTTGCCCTTGCATGCGACTTGATCGTCGCCAGCTCAACGGCGTCGTTTGCCCTGCCCGAGGTAAAACGGGGACTCATCGCAGCCGGCGGCGGGCTGCTCCGCCTGCCGGACCGTATGCCCTATCACATCGCAATGGAACTGGCGCTGCTGGGGGAGCCCATCACTGCGGCACGCCTCGCCGAGCTCGGCCTCATCAACAGGCTGACGGACCCGGGCAAAGCGCTCGACACCGCGCTCGAACTCGCCGGGAAAATCCAGCTCAACGGCCCCGTGGCAATGAAGACCGCCAAGCGCATCATTACGGAGTCGCGGTATGCGGCGGCGGAGGCGCGCTTCGCTGCCCAGGAAGAAATCGTTGCTCCCTTGCGAAGCGGACCGGAAGCACGTGAGGGCGCCCTGGCTTTCGTGGAACGGCGTGACCCGGCATGGGTTGCCGCTGCACAGGCAACGCGGGCCACTGAAGCACCGTAATCAGGATTCTGGCATGGCTTCCTACGTCATTGGCGTCCTATGCCGTGTCGCTCAAGGTCCGCCGGCTCTTAGCGTTATCTCAGAACAAACGTCGGATGATCACTGACCTCATCGGACAACCGGTGGGCCTCCCGAACTTCTACGGGGCGCCCGTGGCTCCCGGAAGGCCCGACCGCATCGCCGCGGACGACGCCTCGATAGCCGCGGGACCACCGTTCAGCACAAAAAATGAAAGGCCATGGCAACGATGCCCGAAAACCACCAGAAATTGCACTTCGGACCGGCGCGTACAGAACTGCACGTAGGCGTTGATCTCGACCGGATGCGCCGTGAACGCGCTGACCGTATGCGGGCACTGATGCGTTCGAAGGGCATACCGGCGCTGCTGCTCACCGGCGCGGACAATGTGCGTTATCTGACGGGTTTTTGGTGGGGGGAATTCTCGCTCCAGGTCGGCTACGCACTGTTCTTCGCAGACGACGAACCAATCGTGTTCGCGCCGGCGGGATCACTCCAGCAAATGCCCGACCAGGCTCCCTGGATCAAGCACTGGCGCCCAGCCATCTCCTGGCTTGGCGGTGTGGCGCCCAGTTCTGCCATTGCCGAACTGTCAGCTGTTTTCGCGGCACAGATTCGCGATGAGCTCGCCGCACGTTCCCTCGCGGGCGAGCGTCTCGCAGTCAGCGAAATCGATGAGCCAGGCATGAATGCGCTGGCCGATGCCGGAATCGAGACCATCCCCGGGCTCCCGCTGTTGCTCGAATGCTCAACGATCAAGACAGCTGACGAAATTTCCTGTATCTCGATGGCAGCGAGCTTGAGCACTGCAGGCTTCGAGGCGACACGGGCCGCGTTGCGGCCCGGAACCAAGCAGGCCCAGATTGCCTTGATGGCCCGCCGCGCCATCGAAGATGCCGGCGCGGAAGTGGGAGCTGCCCGTCTGCTCTCCGGTCCACTGTCATTCCCCCGGGGGATCAGCGGCGGAGACCGCATCGTTGAGCATGGCGATCTCGCGTACCTGCTCACCTGCGGAACTTCCTACATGGGGTACACGGCGTGCCTCTACCGCCAGTACGTCGTCGGCCGCGCTCCCACCTCAGCCGAGCGCTCCTCCTACACAAAGCTGACGGACCGCCTGGATCTGGCGATGTCGCTCATGAAACCAGGCGCCAGCACGGCTGACGTGGCCGCCGTACTGGCACCCGCGGAAGACCTCGGCTTTCCGTCCGAGGCGGAATGCTTCAGCATCGAACTCGGACACGGAATCGGCCTCGTCAACGCAGGATCGCGGGCAATCCACTACAACCCGCCGACTATCACGCGCTCGTGGTCCCTTGCCCATCCTGAGGAGATCAAAGAAGGCATGGTCATTGCCATCGAAGGGATCGAAGGGGAGCACCGGGTGGGAGGTGTACGTCTCGAGAACCTCGTTGTCGTCACGGCCAATGGTGCGGAACTGCTTGACCACTACCCGCGCCTCGACATGGTCCAAACTGCCGGGTGAGCATCCCAGCCGGTGCGGAAGCAACACAGCGAAGGTTGCCATGAAGCTCATAGTTGAAAAGCACGTTCCTATCGCAATGCGCGACGGCGTTACTCTCTCCGCAGATGTGTATCGGCCAAGTGAAGGGGAACCCCGCTCCACAGTGCTGATACGGACGCCTTATTGCAAAGATGACCCAGCACATGCCAACACGTGGATTAATGTCCTGCGCGCCGTGGAATGCGGATGGGTGGTGGTGGTTCAGGACGTGCGGGGCCGTTTCCGAAGCGAGGGCCACTTCGTCCCTTTTGTGAATGAAGCCGATGATGGTGTTGACACTATTGAGTGGGTGCGCGAACAGCCCTGGTCGGACGGCAACGTGGGTATGGCTGGGGGCTCGTACGTAGGGATCAGCCAGTGGTTGGCGGCAGCGAGGAATCCTGAAGGCCTCATTGGTATTGTTCCGGCCGTGACCGCCGACGATGTCCATTCCGGCTGGCTTTATGAGGACGACAACGTGGTGCTGGGATTCCTTGCATACTGGGTATCGATTCTCCTCGCAAGCAGCGGAATGGATGAAAAAAGCCGACCCCGGATCGCAGCCCTGGAGCGGAACGTCGCAGAGGGGCGCATCCGCACCTTCCACCAGCTGGTTGAGGAAGCAGGGGAATTCGCGCCCTACCTGCAGGACTGGCGGGATCGAAGCCATACCCTGGTGGATCCCGAGCTGGCGGGGCGGGTTGACGTGCCAGCCTTTGTCATTGGAGGCTGGTTCGACATCTTCCTTCGCGGAACGGTAGACAGTTTTGTCCGCCGGGAGGCCGCCGGGACACAGAATCCCCACGATCGCCTGTTGGTTGGGCCGTGGGCGCATGGGCTCATGGGGGGCTGGTTTCCGGCCCGCTCGTTCGGTCCGGCATCTTCGTTCGACAGCCTTGACCCGACGTCGCTCCAACTTGGTTGGCTGGAGGAAGTGCGTGATGGCCGCAACCACTCTAAGCATCCTGTGACTGTTTTCTCCATGGGAGCTGATGAATGGCGATGCTTCTCAAGCTGGCCGCCTGAGGGCGCCGAGCGGGTGCAACTTCGACTGCGCCCCAGCAACACAGAGGATCCCACGGCCATCATGGCTGCCCTGACGGCGTCGTCAGTGGATTCCCCCGTCCCGACGATCGGAGGGCGGACATTTTTCCCCGGCTACAAAGTGGGGGCCAACTCAGGTCCGCGCTCGTTGGAGGCATTGCATGCCCATAAGGACGTGCACGCCTTCATTTCGGAGCCACTGGATGACGATATCGAAATCATGGGCACTGTTACGTGCCGGCTGAAGGTGACCGCTGCTGGCCCGACGCCGGTCGTCGTCAAGCTGGCAACGCTCGACAGTACAGGTGCCCCTGAGTTGCTGTGCGAGGGATCGTCGTACAGCAGGACGGGCGATGGAAACGCGGAGTCAATCAACGTGGATCTTGGTTCCACTTCGGTCCGGGTGGCGAAAGGCATGCGTTTGTGCGCCTACCTTGCCACATCGGATTTCCCCCGCTTGGAGGATGGGCCCCGGACACTCTTGAACGTTTGTGCGGACGAGAGGCCGGTACTGGAACTTGACGTACTAGGGCTGGGGTGAGTCGCCTTCTTCGTCGTCCAGGCGGCGGGCTTCCATCAGGGCATCGAGGCACTGCTGGAAGTGCTCCTCGTTGGTAAAGCGATGAAGCGGGACCGTAACAGACAATGCGGTGCGGGGGCGCTGCGATCCTTCGAAGATTGGAACTGCCATGCCACAGACGCCCAGGACGTATTCCTGGTGGTCCAGTGCGTAACCACGTGACCTGGTCAACTCAAGATCGGCCAAAAATTCAGGAAGGGTGGTGATCGTGTGTTCGGTTCGTCTGTTGAGTTCACCATCGACGGAGCGGACCCGTTCCAGTTGTGATTCCGGACCGAAGGCGAGGAGTGCCTTCCCGGAGGCGCGTGCATGAATGTCGCCGGAAACACCGACCCGCAGGTCCGCCACCCTGACGGCGTGGCTGCCTTCCTCCACGGCAACCACGGTGACGGTGCCTCCCTGCCATGCGGACAAGTAGGCGCTTTCGCCAGTAGCCTCAACCACCATTTTCAGGAGACGGAGTGCCAGCGGAGAGGGACGCCAGTCCTCTTCCACCCGCGAACTTAGATCCAGAATTTTCCCGGCAGCGAGCTTGTAGGTGCGCTCGTTACGTTCCAGGTAACCGGCATGTACAAGTGTCGCCAGCAAATGCGACGTCGTCGCAATGTGCAGGTTGACTGCGCTCGCGATCGACTGAGCCCGCATCGGCTCCTTCGACGCCGCAACGACATCAACGATGTTGAGCGCACGGGCAACCGATTGGACCAGGTCCTTCGGAGCTTCCGTGTCGGTGGACGGTTTAACGGCTGTCTTAGTTGTACTTGCCATGCGGAAATCATACGCACATGGCGAAAGAAGGGCCACAGGGACACGAGAAGCGGCCCTTCCTGCAGGGGGAGAACTTCATCCGTTGACAGCAGCCAGAAGGGTAGCGTAGTTATTACATTATGAAAGCAACTATCACAAAGAGCGAGTTTGGGGATGGTGGCAACGGTGCCACTCCCCGCACGGCGCAGGAACCTGCAGGCCTTCCGGAGGTTCATTCCGCAGGTCCTGTTCCGATCGGAGACGTGGGGCAGGTGGGGATCCTTGTGTCGGACCTCGACGAGGCCATCGACTTGTACGGACGCGCCTTCGGCATCGAAGAGTGGAATTGTTACCACTACGACCAGGAGTTCATGCCCTGGTCGCGCTTTGGCGCCGAGGAAGGTGCTTTCGCGATGCGCCTCGCCATGGGCGGTTCCAATCCGCAGATCGAACTCATCCAGCCCTTGGCAGGCCCAAGCATCTACCACGAGTTCACCGAGCAGGGCCGCACCGGCCTCCACCACCTGGGTGTATTCGTGGACAACCTGGATGCGGCGATCGCGCTTATGGAGGGAGCCGGCTACCGGGTTACCCAAACAGCGCGCGGTTATGGCCAGGGCGGCGACGGCGGATTCGCCTACTTTGACACCGACCGTGATCTCGGCGTGGTGGTCGAGGCAATAGAAATTCCGGCTACCCGACGGCCGGCGACCGTGCGACGGACTGGAGGAATGTAAATGTTGGAGAGCAAGGCTGTTTTGAGCCCCGTGCGCATCGATAACCCGTTGAAGGCAGAGAGTGTAGCTGTGGTTGGTCCCTCCCGGGACCCCTGGAAGACCTCAGGGCGGACACTCGATTACCTATCCCGCCTCGGATTCGAGGGGCGGTACTACGCGGTCAGCAGCGTGCACAAGGAAGTGCTCGGTGTACCCACGGTGGAGACGCTCTCCGACCTCCCCGAGGTGCCCGACGTCGCCGTCCTCGTGGGGCCCGCCGACAGGGTCATCGAGGATCTGCGCGAATGCGTCGCGCTTGGCGTCCCCTTCGCGGTCGCGTTCGCCGCCGGCTTCGGTGAAACCGGCCGGCATGACCGCGACGAGCTGCTCCGTGCGGATTTGGCTAAGGGCACCACCCGACTCATCGGCCCTAACTGCATCGGCTTCATGCACGTTGGCCGGTCACTGACCGCAACCTTCTCATCTGTCCTGCAACGTGGCGCAATTCCGGCCGGTCACGTGGCGATGTTCAGCCAGAGCGGCGGACTGGGAAACGCGCTCATGCAGTCCCTCGCCGCACGCGGCGCCAGCGGATTGAGCGCCTGGGCCAGCTCCGGGAACGAGATTTCGACGGGCTTTACCGACTGGGCGCAGTGGCTGGGCGCTGATCCGGACACGCATGTCCTCACCTGCATCGTCGAGAGCTTCAGCGCAAACGATGATCTCGAGGCCGCTGCAACCGCTGCGGGGGATCGCGGTATCCCGGTCATCATCCTGAAGCTGGGCCGGTCCACCCGCGGCGCGATGAGCGCCCAGTCGCATACCGGCAAACTCGCAGGCAGCGGCCGCGTCGCTCTAAGCGTCCTCCGCCACCGTTTCGGAATGGTGTGCACCTCGCCGGAGCAGCTCCTTGACCTGACCGAGACCTTCGACGTCTTCCACGGGCGGCTCTCCGGCCGCGACCAGGAGTTGACCGTCGTCACCACCTCCGGCGCCCAGGTAGGGCTTTGGAACGACCTGGCCGACGACCGCGGCCTGACGTTCCGCGATCTTGAACCGGAAGCGCTCCACTCAATAGGCGAGGCGGTGGGCAGCAACCACCTCGGCAATCCCATCGACGTCGGAGTACAGTCCACAACTGCTGACTACCTGCGCATCGTTGAGCGGGTTCTCGCCACGACGTCCGGCGGATGGGTCATCGTGACGGCGACCCGGCTTGCGCACGACTTCGATGAGCTGGCGGCCGGTCTCGCCGCTATGACCATCCCGGCGGGAGTACGTGTCATGGTGGTCCCCCTGTCCGAGGACGACCGGGTCACTGCTGCCCAGGCAGGAGTCCTGCGCAAGGCGGGAGTCCTGTCCCTCCCCACAGCCGGGCGGGCATTGGATGCCGTCGCGGCCGCATCCTCCTGGGCGCAGGTCCAACGCACCCGTGCCAATCGCGGCGAGCTGGTAGGGGCGGCGCTCAAGGCGGTAACAACGGGCGGGACGTGCAACCTGACCTGGCGCGAGGTGGCCGAATCCCTGGCCAAGTCCGGCGTTCCTGTGCCGGCAAGCCGCGCCGTCCGTGATGTCGACGGCGTCGTCCGGGCTGCCGAGGAAATCGGCTTCCCGGTAGCGATCAAAATCGATGATGCCGAGATCCTTCACAAGGCCGACGCCGGAGGCGTCTTCATCGGCGTCAACGACTCCGGCAGCGCTCGCGCGGCAGCCTCCCAGCTCACATCCATCCAGGGGGAGGCCGCGACGATCTCCGTCCAGGCGATGGCCCCAGGGAAGACCGAAGTCCTCGTGGGGCTCCGGCGCGATCCCGAGTTCGGTCCAGTCCTCGTCATCGGGGCGGGGGGAGGCATGACTGAGGCGATTGACGATATCAGTATCCTTCCGCTGCCAGTGTCCCGGCCGGAGGTCCGCCAAGCTATCTCTGACGCGCGCGTGGTGGCCACCAGCCTTCGCGGGGAAGCCGGCGGGAAGACCCTCGACGCGCTCACCACTACTGTGATGGACATTCTTGCCTGGGCGGAACAGCAAGGAAACATCCACGAGTTCGAGTTCAATCCGATCCTTGCGGACCCGGCAACAGCAACCGTCACAGTCGTCGACGCCGTTGTGTCGGTCCACACCACTTCGGGAGGCCCAACACAATGACCACCTCCACCACCGGCGTGCCTGCAAAGCAGATCACCGATGAAGACGTGGCCTACATGAAGAGCTTCATCGGTGAGCCAGCCGTCATTGTGCAATGGAACGAGGAGGCCAGCACCGACTCAATCCGCCACTACGCATGGGGGATCGGTGACGAGAACCCGCTGTGGCTGTCGGATTCGTACGCGCAGACAACGCGTCACGGTACCCGGATCGCACCCCCCACATTCCTCTACTCCGTGTGCGACGCCGAAGTCGCGATGGGGATGTCGGAGGGCATCCAGGCTATCCACCTTGATGCCGACCTCGACTTCCGCCGGCCGATACGCCTGGGCGAGCGGGTCCGCGCCCGCGCCTTCGTCGAAGACGTCCGGGAACGCGTGGGCCGCCGCTCTGGTCGCCTGGTGGAGCAGGTGGGGCGCACCGATTACTTCGTCGGTGAGGAACTTGTCGGGATCGTCCGGAATACGATCGTGTGCGTGGCTCGAAGTTCCGAGGGCCAGCGCATGCACGAACCGCGCGACCCCCATGTCTACACGGACGAGGAAAAGGAACAGATCCGGGCCGCGATCCTGGCTGAGGAGATCCGCGGCCGGCGCACGCGCTTCGCGGAGACGGTGTCCGTCGGCGATGTCCTACCGCAGGTCGTCAAGGGTCCACTCGACCTCATCACCATGACCGCGTACTATGCCGGAGCGATCGGTACCGCCGGCTACCGCGGGGTCGAGACCCGCGTGCGCCAACAAGAGCGGGTGCGGAACGGGGACCCAAACGCGCCGACGAACCTCGGTCCCGAGCACTTCCTCTCCGAGCCCTTCCCGAGTTTGGGGCACCAGGACGCTGCTATGGCGCACGCGATTGGCATGCCCGGCGCATACGACAACGGCAATCAGCGCGTCTCGTGGATGGCACACTGCGTGACCAACTGGATGGGGGACGACGCGGACCTCGTGTCGCTTTCGGTGCGCATTAAGCAGCCCGGTGTCTTCGGCGACACCCAGTGGATCGGAGGCGAGGTCACCCGCGTGTTCCGGGACGAGTCCCACGGAGCATGTGCTGAAGTCACCGTGAAGGCCATCAATCAGCTGGGCGTGGAGACCACGAGTGCCGTAGCGGTCGTCTCGCTGGCCGAGACCCGGAGCAGCTGACCCACATCCGGGCGAAGCGTTAATAGCTGACGCTTTTTCCCGCCTTATTGGCGTCCATTGCTATGCCGGTCATGACCTGGCGGCTCTTAGCGTTATTTGTGAACGAAGATCGGCGAAGTTGCCGATGCACTGACATCAAAGGAGATCCGGTGGGCTTTTCAAAAGTACGAAACCAGGATGGCTTGCTCCATCCAACGAGTGGTGACGCCAGTGACCAGTGAAGACGCGCGTCCAGGGAGCGAAGCCATGACAAACAACCACATCCAGAACCCCGCGGGTGAGACTGAGGAATATTCGGTCGTTGTAATCGGCGCGGGCATGGGGGGCATTTACGCGCTCCACCGGTTCGCAGACCTGGGACACGACGTACACGGCTTCGAAGGAGCAGACGGCGTCGGGGGCGTCTGGTATCACAACGCCTACCCCGGTGCCCGCGTGGACTTGGAGAGCCACAGCTACGCCTTTATGTTTGATCCCGAGCTTTACGCGGGATGGGACTGGAGCGAGCGGTACGCCGCACAACCCGAAATCCTGCGGTACTTGAACTACGTGGCGGACCGCCTCGATGTCCGCCGCAACCTGTCACTAAGCACCTGGGTGACGTCCGCCGATTGGCAGCCCCAGGAGAACAAGTACCTCATCAAGACCAATACCGGCCGGACGGTTTGGGCTCGCTATCTGGTGATGGCGACAGGACAGCTCTCCAAGCCGCGGAAGCCGGACTTCCCGGGACTCGATGATTTCGAGGGGGAGTGGTATCAAACCGCACATTGGCCTCAAACCCCCGTTGAAATTGCCGGCAAGCGCGTGGCCCTCATTGGAACGGGATCTTCGGGTGTGCAGGCTGCCACGGAGATGGCCAAGACAGCCGCGCAGCTCTACGTCCTGCAGCGGACCCCGAACTACTCGATCCCTGCCCACAATGGGCCGGCGGACAGGAGGAAGAAGGCCCGCCTCAATAAGAAAGTTCTGCAACTCCGTGACGAGTCATACAATTCCCCGGTCGGCTACGTCATGCAGGGCTTCGCCGGTAAGGCTTCGGACTTCTCCGAAGAACAGCAGCAGCAGATTCTCGAGTCCAGATGGGCTTTCGGGGGCCAGACGCTGCTCGGAACTTTCTCGGACCAGGGGACGAATATCGATGTCAACAACGTCGTCGCCGAGTTCGTGCGCGGCAAGATCCGAGACATGATCGATGATCCCGAGACCGCCGAGAAGCTGATGCCCACCTCGTACCCGATCGGCATCCGTCGGCTCTGCATTGATACCGGGTACTACCCGATCTTCAATCAAAGCAATGTTAGTCTCGTGGACTTGAGAAGTGATCCGATCGAGCGCATGACCAAGACGGGGATTAAGACCCGGGACAATGAGTACGAGGTTGACCTGATCGTCTTTGCACTCGGCTTCGAGGCCTTTACGGGTGCCCTCGACCAGGCCAACGTCCGCAATGAGCACGGCCAGCAGCCGAGCGACCGGTGGAAGCATAAGCCGCAGACCCACTTGGGCGTGATGACGCACGGATTCCCGAACCTGTTTATGCTCACCGGCGCGCAGAGTCCGAGTGTCCTCGCAAACTTCTTCGTGGGGAACAACCAACACGTTGATTTGGTGGCCGACATCATCGCGCAGGCCGAAAAGAAGGGTGCAGTCCGCATCGAGGCCAGCCTTGAGGCAGAGCGGGAGTGGGGCGATCACTGCAATGAGATCGCGGCGCCGCTCTTGCGCCGTGCCGTGGACAACTACATGGTCCATGTCAACAAGTACGACGGCTCGCGCTATTTCATTCCGTATGCGGGTGGTTTCGACAAGTACGTCAAGAAGGTTCAAGAAGTTGTCGCCGACGACTACCGCGGCTTTGTGTTCACAAAGGCTTTCGCACCTGGTAATTCAGGACAAAGCACGAACGAAAACCGAAGCCTTAACGCGGTCCTCACGGCAAAGTAGATAGACAGACAACGGGCTCCCCGGAAGCCGGACTGGTCATCCAGTTCAGGCTTGCGGGGAGCCTTCTTATTTCCGTCCTCTGGTTGCCGACATGCGGCGCAAGGGCTTTTGCCGACCCCCGCGAGGGGACACACTTTTGGCGCGGTTTCATTCCTTGTTGGCGCCGATGGCCATCCCGGTACAGCCCCACCCGCACTTAGCGTTGATTGTGGGCGAAGTCAGCAAGAAGGCTACGCACTGAGATCAAAGGAGATCCCGTGAGCTTCCCCGGACGTGAAGGAATAACAATGAGCAACGTACTCGAAGGCAAGACCGCAATAATCACCGGTGCCGGCTCAGGCATGGGTTTGGCAACTGCCCGCCTGTTTCATCAGCAGGGCGCGAACATCATCTTGGCGGATTTCTCGGGGGCCCAGGAGAAAACGGCTGTGGAGCTCGGAGACCGCACCGTGCCCATCCAGGCTGACATCTCCAACACCGCAGACGCGAAGGCAATGGTAAGCCTGGCCATCGGCGAATTCGGCGGACTGGACATTCTGTGCAACATCGCCGGGGCAAATGCTCCAATGGTCCAGCACCATGAGGCGCTGGAGTCCGACTTTGACAAGATGATCAACGTGAATCTCCGGGGTGCTTTCCTCACGATGAAGTTTGCCATTCCGGCCATGCTGGAGCGTGGCGGGGGATCGATAGTTAATGTGGCTTCAGCTGCAGCCTTGATGGGAACGCCCCTATACGGCAGTTACAGCGCCGCCAAGACAGGCCTCCTCGGGCTGACCCGCACCATCGCTCTTGAGTACGCGGAGCAGAATATCCGCGCGAATTCCATCTGCCCTGGCCCCATCAGGACTCCGATGATGGAGGAAGCCTTGGCAGAAAACCCTGCCGCTGCGGACTATCTCATCAATATGGTTCCGGCTCGTCGTGTTGGAACAGCCGAAGAAGTAGCCCATGCCGTCCTGTTCCTCGCCAGTGATCAGTCTTCGTACATCACCGGCGTCGCGTTGCCTATCGACGGCGGCCAGACCGCTGCGTAACTGTCCAGACTTGTTCGGCCCGTGTGGTCAAAGAGCGATCACTCCGACACGGGCACCGAGAGGAAGAAGACCCATGTCCCAAAAATTTATGACCCGGCCGAAGGTCAGCGCATTCGGCAACGACCCTTTGCTGGTGAGAAGCACGTTCGCACAGTTTCCGTCAGGAGTGGCGGTGCTCGCGGTCGAATCCGGCGACGAGAAGCATGCTCTCGTCGCGTCTTCGTTCATGGTTGGCGTGTCGCTCGAACCGTGCCTCGTCGCGGTAGCGGTGCAGAAGTCATCGGAGACATGGGAGCAGATCAAGAATGCAGCCTCACTCGGGGTTTCCATCTTTGGCAAGGGGCAGGGACATCTGACCCGCAAGCTTGCAGGCAAGGACCGTGCTGCACGTTTTGAGCAGGTGGCTATCGACGTCGGTGAGGACGGGGCAGTGTTCATAGAAGATGCGGCGTTGTGGCTCGAGTGCTCGGTCCACGAAGTTTCAGAGGCCGGCGATCACTGGATGGTGCTGCTTGAGGTGAAGAAGCTCGGAGTGGGCGAAAACGAGCCGCTCATTTGGCACGGCGCCAAGTTCCGCGAGCTCGTCAACGCCCAGTCGATCGACGTCGTGTAGCAGACAGAGCGGTTGCTGTGCGTTGGAAGGACAATATGAGCGTCGTTGATGCGGCGTCCGGCGGGAGGTTTCCCTCGCGCGCTGCGCATGACATCCCAGCGGACCGCACCGTTATAGCGGCCGTCATCCAGTGGCGGGACAAGATTGCCCTGTTCAGAAGAAGCGGAAATCTTGGCCACGACAGTGGCCTTTGGCACTGCATTACCGGATTTATGGAAGCCGGGGCCACGCCTGAACAGCAGACCCTTGAAGAGTTGTTTGAAGAAGCAGGTCTGCAAACCAAAGACCTCCTGGGACTCCTGCCGGGACCGGACTTGGTGGTGGCTGACGGCTTGGGCAATCCGTGGCTCATCCATACCTTCACTGCCTTGACGTCCCGACGGCGGCTGAAGATCAATTGGGAAAACGACGCCTACCGGTGGACCGCTCCCCACAAGGCCAAGCGTTTCGCTAACCGCGTGGACTGGCTGGACAACGTACTCGATGCAACCGGTCATGTCCCGCGTACCGTTCCGGCACCTGAACCCGAGGCATTCCCGGGATGGATGCGTGCCGCTCCAAGTCAGGAGGCCTGACGATCCCCGTGGTTGAAGTAGGCAGTCTCCTGGAGGATCAGTTTCAGCAGGCCGGGGAAGCGGACTTCCAGGTCATCGCTGCGCAGCCGGCTCATGCGGCGGACACCTACGTCATGCTGATGGATCACGCCAGCCTCACGCAACACTCGAAAGTGGCGGGTCCCGGCAGACTTTGTCACTGGCAGGGCAAATTCGGTGCACGGGATGTCCTCGTTGCTGCCAGCCAGTTTGATGACAATCCCCAGCCGCACTGGGTCAGTCACGGCCGCCATCAGGCGGAACAGGTTTAACGCCAGGCCCACCCGCCAGTGCGTGCCATTAGCGGGCCGTAGCTCTCAGGTTCCCGCCCCATCCACAACTCTCGACTGAGGAAACAAAAAATGCCCACCCTTGGAATCATTGGCACCGGCAACATCGGTGCTGCCATCGCTCGTCTCGCCGTAAGTGCCGGCATCCCCGTAGTGCTGTCCAATTCCCGCGGCCCTGAGACTCTTGCCAGCCTTGTCTCAGAGTTGGGTCCCCTGGCTTCCGCAGGCACCATCGAGCAGTCGGCGGCGGCCGGAGAGGTTGTTGTGCTGTCCGTGCCGCTCACGGCGCATACCGCCATTCCCGCATCCCTCCTGGAAGGGAAGGCCGTACTCGACACCACCAATTACTACCCATTCCGGGATGGAAGGGTGTCTGAACTCGACGAGGAAAGGCTGACTACGAGCGAGCTCGTGCTGCGGCACTTTCAAGGAGCCGGCCTGACGAAGGCCTTTAACAACATCCTCGCGCACCACATCCCCCAGCTGGCGCGCCCCGCCGGCGCACCTGATCGCTCCGCCCTGCCCGTGGCGGGCGATGACGCTTCCGCCAAGACCAAGGTCATGAGCCTTATCGAGCAACTGGGTTTCGATGCAGTGGACGCCGGTTCGTTGGCTGAAAGCTGGCGTTTCGAGCCGGAAGCCGGTGCCTACACCAGGCTTTACCTGGCGGACGCCGCCACCCCGGACGACAGCATGCTCGAAGCTCCCGCCGCACCTGTGTCCGCTGAGCGGCTGAGCGACGCACTGAAGCGTGCCGAACCGGTGCGGGTTGCCGCGCGTACCTTCTAACGCGCGTACCTTCTAAGAACGGTTCCAGGCAGCTGGCCTTAGGGGCAGGCCTTCGACGGCGGCACTAAGGCCAGCGGGGCATACAGGCGTTTGCGGGTGCCTGCCGAGGCGGCCCGGTACCCGGCACCTGGCGTTGCTTCTTAAGTGCATGGCGCCCAAGATGCTACCCGTCCAGCAACTCCGGCTTTTAGCGTTGTTTCTAACGAGGGCAGCAAGGACGCTGCCTGGCGTTTGGAGTAGAAAGTCTGGATACATGTCCCTTACAGATGCTCAGCTGACTGAGTTGTATGACAAGCAAGCCCTCCATGACAACCTGATGCTGTACGCGAGGGGCGCCGACCGGCACGACCGCGAGCTGATGAAATCCACGTACTGGCCTGATTCATTCGATGACCACGGCGGCTATGTCGGAAACGGCCAGGAGTGGGCGGATGCTGCCATGACCTGGCACGACAAGATCCATAGCTGCAGCCACCACATTTCCAATGTCCTTTCCGAGATTGATGGGAACCGGGCCAAGCGCGAGAGTACATTCATCTGCGTGGTCCCGTTCAAGGACCCCGAAGTAACCATGTTCCAGGCAGGCCGCTACCGCGACTTGTGCGAGAAGCGCGACGGCGTGTGGAAAATCCTTCATCGCACCTGCATCTGGGATTGGATCGACGTCCGGCCCATCAACTCGGACTGGGGCATCGTGGGTGTCCCTCGAGTCTCGCACTGGGGAGCCTGGCATCCTGAGGACCCGATCTACAAGGACTGGGTGGACAGCCCGCCGACGGAATTCTCCCGGTAGCCCTGCACCTGCAACGGCGAGCGTTTTTGAACCAATAGTGAAGCGCCGGTCGGCCCCATATACGAGGGCCGGCCGGCGCTTTGGTGTTATGCGGGGCTAGTTCGCGTAGGGGTCCGCGATGCCGATGTATTGGGTGGTGGTGTATTCGGCGATGCCTTCTGATCCGCCTTCGCGGCCAAGGCCTGACTGCTTGACCCCGCCGAAGGGTGCTGCGGCGTTGGAGATGACACCGGCGTTGAAACCGACCATGCCGAATTCGATCTGTTCGGCCACGCGAAGGAGCCGGTTGAAGTCGCGGCTGTAGAGGTAGGACGCGAGCCCGTATTCGCTGGCATTAGCCAGCCGGATGGCGTCTTCTTCGGTGGCGAAGGTGGTGACGGGGGCGACGGGTCCGAAGATTTCCTGTCCCAGAATCGCTGCATCGTTCGGAACGTTGCCGAGGACAGTGGGCTGGTAGAAGTAGCCGGGCCCGTCCACCGGGGCACCTCCTGTGACGGCGGTGGCTCCGGCGTCGACGGCGGCAGCCACTAGGGCGTGGACTTCATCGCGGGCGCCGGCGTCAATGAGCGGGCCCACCTGGGTGGCGGGCTCGGTACCGCGGCCCGTGGACAGGGCGCCTATGGCCGCGGCAAACTTCTGTGTGAACTCGGCGGCGACGGATTCCTGGACGAGGAAGCGGTTGGCGGCGGTGCAGGCTTCGCCCATGTTTCGCATTTTGGCGGCCATGGCACCTTCGACGGCTTTGTCCAGGTCCGCGTCTTCGAACACGATGAAGGGTGCGTT
This sequence comes from Pseudarthrobacter sp. BRE9, assembly GCF_031844305.1. Taxonomy (NCBI): domain Bacteria; kingdom Bacillati; phylum Actinomycetota; class Actinomycetes; order Micrococcales; family Micrococcaceae; genus Pseudarthrobacter; species Pseudarthrobacter sp. BRE9. The sequence goes on from NZ_JAUZUY010000002.1 coordinate 45,844, forward strand.
GCCGCCGAGCTCCATGGAGGTGCGCAGGACGTTCTGGGCGGCGTCGGCGATCAGGCGTTTCCCGACCGGGGTGGAGCCGGTGAAGGAGACCTTCCGCAGTCGTGAGTCTTTGAGCAGGGGCCCGGAGATCCCTGATGCGGAGGAGGAGGAGACGACGTTGAGGACTCCGGCGGGCAGGCCGGCGTCGAGCATGGTCTGCGCGAAGTACTGCGCCGTCAGGGGTGTGAGTTTGGCGGGTTTGAGGACCGTGGTGCAGCCGGCGGCGACGGCGGGTGCGACTTTGCGGGTGGCCATGGCCAGCGGGAAGTTCCATGGCGTGATGAGCAGGCAGGGTCCGACGGGTTTGTGCTGGACCAGGATCTTGTTCTTGCCCTCGGGGGTGGTGAGGTAGCGGCCGTAATCGCGGACGGTTTCCTCGGAGAACCAGCGCAGGAACTCGGCCCCGTAGGAGACTTCGCCGCGGGCTTCGGCCAGCGGTTTGCCCATTTCCAGAGTCATCAACAGGGCAAAGTCCTCGGCCCGTTCGGTAACCAGGTCAAAGGCGCGGCGCAGGATCTCGGCCCGCACCCGGGGCGCGGTCCGCGCCCAGGACGCCTGCGCGGCGTCGGCTGCATCGAGGGCGGCGATCGCGTCGTCGCTCGTGGCCGAGGCGAGGGTGGCGAGCACCTCTCCCGTGGCGGGGTCGTGCACGTCAAAAGTGCCGCCGTCGGACGCCTCCCGCCACTGCCCGCCAATCAAAAGTCCAGTAGGAACAGTGGCGAGCAAGGCAGCTTCACGTTCGGGTGAGATGGCAGGAGAAAGCTCGGAGACAGTCATAAAGGGAAGTCCTTAAGAGTTATAGGGATTTGGGCAGGCACAACCACCGGTGCAGGCTCGGGGCGGTGGGGAGGGCTAGTAGGCTTTGACCCGCTGTTCAACCACCACATGGATGAGCGCGAATACGCGGTCCTCGTCGATGGCTCTCAGCGCCGCTGTGATAGCGGCAGGAATCTCGGCATCGCGTTCCACCTTGATGCCGAAACCCCCAAAGGCCTGTGCCATGAGCGCGAACTCGGGGTTTTTCAGTTGGGTGCCGGAAACACGTTCGGGGTAATGCCGTTCTTGATGCGTGCGGATGGTCCCGTACTCCTGGTTGTCCATTACGACCACAAGGGGAGTGGCGCCGTATTGGGCGGCGGTGGCAAGTTCCTGTCCGTTCATGAGGAATTCGCCGTCTCCGGCGATCGTCACCACGCGCCTGCCGGGGTATTCCAGTGAAGCGGCGATAGCGGACGGTACGGAATAGCCCATGGAACCGTTGCGGGCACTGATCATCGAGGCGTAGCGCTGGGTGGGAAAGTAGCGGTGAGCCCAGTTCGTGTGCTCACCTGCGCCCAGTGTGATCATGGCGTCATGTGGGAGGGTGGGGACGAGGTTGGCCATCAGGGTATCCATCCGGGCTGGACCATCGGACGGCGTCGCCGGGGGGAGGGCGGCGAAGGCAACCTGCTCCGCACGCATCTTTGCCGTCCAGCTCTTCCACTCATCTTTGACGGGAAGCTCGATCTTCGTGAGGTCGCGGACGAAAACGTCTGGCTTGGCGACAATTTGGTAGGAGACGGGTCCCGAGCGGCCACGAAGCGATGGGTCGATAGTGACCAGGAAGTTCTTTTTTGACCAGTCCTGGCGGCAAAGAAATCCGTCGGTAATCACGTCACCAGGGACTGTGCCAACAAAAACCAGCAGGTCAGTTTCTTCGAGCAGATCATAGGTGGGCCGCGGGCGGCCATAGCCTATGGGGCCAACGTAAGAGGGGGAATCAAACGGGATGGTGCCCTCGGTGCGCCACTCGGCCGCTGCAGGAATGTGGTGCTTCTCCAGCCAGCGTGTGAGCTGATCAGCCCCTTCTTGCGTCCAGTCGTTGCCGCCGGTGACGAACAACGGCTTGCTCGCCGCACCGAGGGCATCGGCCAGAGCAGCCGCGTCCACAGTAGTCATGCCACCTGTAGCGACAGGGATGGGGGGATGAATATCGGCCGGGATTTGCTGGCGGATGACGTCCTCGGGCAGGCCAACGACGACGGGACCGGGCCGCCCGCTCATCGCCGCGAAAAGGGCTTCGGCGACGATTTCGGAGGCACGCGCGGCGTGGTCCAGGACCATCACCCGCTTGGCGCCGGTGTCGAACCAGGCCTTGATATCGAACTCCTGGAAGGCCTCGCGGTCCCGGTGGGCGAAGGGAATCAACCCCACGAACAGCACCATGGGGGTGGAGTCCTGCCACGCGGTGTGAAGTCCTACGTGGGCATTGGCGGCGCCGGGCCCGCGGGTAACCATCGCAATGCCGGGCAGCTGGTTCATCTTTCCGTCAGCCTCGGCCATGTACGTCGCCCCACCCTCGTGGCGGCACACGATGGTTTCGATGGACGAGCCGTGAAGTCCGTCAAGGACGTCAAGGAAGCTCTCGCCCGGCACCACATGGGCCCGCTTGATGCCGTGGGCGGCCAGCGTATCGACGATGACGTGCCCGGCAGACTTACGGGATATCGGCAGCAGAGCCCCTGGCAACTCGTCTTGGTCGGCTGTTACTTGAGTCATGGATAAAATCTTTTCGCTGGATGCCGCGTCTTTGCGCAACACGATTCAGTGGGGGGACGCGGTTACAGGAGAATGCTGAGCGGGTTCTCGATGCGCGCTTTGAAAGCGGCCAGCAACTGTGCTGCTACTGCGCCGTCGATTACCCGGTGGTCTGCGGAGAGGGTGCAGCTCATGACCGTGGCAACTTCCAGCTGGCCGTCGCGCACCACCGGGCGCTGCTCGGCCGCCCCGACGGCCAGGATCCCTGCCTGGGGCGGGTTGAGGATGGCGGAGAACTCCCGTGTCCCATACATTCCCAGGTTCGTGAGGCTGAAGGACCCGCCGTCGAGTTCCTGTTGCCGGATTCGGCCAGCGGCCGCACGTTCTTTGTAGTCACCCATGGTCCTGCCCAGGGAGCTGAGCGAGAGGCTTTCCAGGCCGCGGACCACCGGTGTCAGCAGGCCGTCCGTGGTGGCGATGGCCACGGAGACATCCACCGTGGAATAGCGGCGGATGGCGTCTCCTTGCCATGACGCGTTCGCGGCAGGCACGTCCACAAGTGCTCCTCCCAGTGCTTTCAGGACAAGATCGTTGACGGTTGCCTTCTGGTCCGAAGGGAGCGCGCCCTGGTTGATTTGCTTCCTCAGAGCCAGGAGGGCGTCCATTTCGACATCGATGGAGACATAGAAATGGGGAACGGTTGTCTTTGACTCGGTGAGCCGCCGTGCGATGGCCTTGCGCATGCCCGAGAGCGGTTCGTCCTGGAAGTTTTGCGCGCCGCCCGTCTGGGATGTAGCAATTGGGTCAGCGGGGAGGAGATCTTCGGCCTGGGAGACGCGTTCCGGACTTGCCGCATGCTGCATGCGGGCGGCTTCGACGTCCCGGCGAAGGATCCTGCTGTTGGGTCCCGAGCCCGTCAAAGATGAAAGGTCGAGGCCAAGTTCTTTAGCGAGCTTCCGGGCCAAGGGCGACCCGAATACCCGCGAGTCCCGTCCCTGAGCATGGCTGGACGGCTCCTGGCTCGCGTCCGGAGCCGCAGGCCGCGTGTCCCGCCTGGTTGTTGGTGCTTCAGTGTCCTCGGGCACGGGATGCTCTGCAAGGCTGTGCGAAGCACCGCCGGCGGAGGCGATCTGCTTGTCGATGGACGCCTCGTCCTCTCCTGCTTCGACGAGCACAGCAATGGGCTCGCCGACACCCACAGAAGTTCCGGGCCGTATCAACAGTCTTCCGACAGTACCCGGAAACTCAGCCTGCAGTTCAACTGTCGCCTTTTCAGTCTCAATTTCGGCGATGGGCTGACCTGCGGCGATGGTGTCGCCTATTTGCACGAGCCAGTCCTGGAGAGCTGCCTCGGTGGCGTCTGCGACGACGGCCGGCATTGTAATGATGGTTGCCATGATGAATGTCCTTCGATGGATCCGGTTCAGGAAAGGCCGAGATTGCGGGCTATTTCGTCGAAGCCGGCAAGGACGTCGTTGAGATCGGCGTTGGCTGCAGCTTCAAGCACTTTCGAGATACTCGGCGCGGCTTCCTTGCCCGTAACGCGTTGGATGGGCTGGTCGAGGTAATCGAAGAATCTGCGCTGGATCTCGTCCGAGAGCCAGCCGCCATAGGAAGTACCGCGGGCACCCTGTTCGACGATCAGCACGTTGTTGGTTTTCTGGATTGAGGCGCCTATGGTTTCCCAGTCCAGGGATGCCCGGTCGAGCCACCGCAGATCGATGACCTCGGGATCGAGATCAAGACGGCGCTCGGCGGCCTGAAGCGAGACATCCACCATGTTCAGGTAGCTCAGGACAGTGACGCCCTCGCCCGCCCGCCGCACGGCAGCTTTGCCCACCGGCAACTGGTAGTCGAGATTCTCGGCGGGGATGTCTCCTTTGGTCCCGTAGAGGTCTACGTGCTCAAGAACGAGCACCGGGTCCTGAAGTTCCAAGGCTGTATTCATCAGCCCGATATAGTCTTGCGGTGTTGACGGCGCCACGATGCGCCAGCCCGGGTTATTGGCAAAGATGCCTGCCGGATCCATGGAATGCTGCGAGCCATAACCGGCTCCCATTGCCACCTTGGAGCGAAGCACAACGGGCATGGAGGACTGACCGCCGAACATGTGCCGGGCCTTGCCGATCTGGTTGAAAATCTGGTCAGCGGCGACCCATAGGAAGTCCGAGTACATGAACTCCACCACTGGCTTGTATCGTCCTGTCATAGACAGGCCGCCGGCCAGGCCCGCAAAGGCGTTTTCGCTGATCGGAGTGCCCAGGACCCGGTCTGGATAAGCATCTTTCAGACCGCGCGTAGCCCCGTTGGTGCCGCCTTTGAGCCGGTGCACGTCTTCGCCGAGGACCAGTACGCCCGGGTCCATGTCCATCCGGCGCCCGAGTACATCCGCAATGGCATCCACGAAGCGGCGCTCCACAGTGCCGGATCCGCTGTGTTCGTCAGGTGCTGTGCCGGTCAACGCCGGTTCGCTCCTGATGTCCGTATCCACAGCAGCGGGATCCGGCCAAAGAATGGGGCGGATCCGGCGGGCGCCTTTGGCGCTCTCCGGGTCCTTCTCGGTGATTTCGTCCACAATCCGGGTGATTTGCTCGGTGATGTGCGCGGTGAGATCGTTCAGTTGTTCGTCGGTGAGGAGTCCGCGCCGGGTCATCTCTGCCGCCAGTTTGGCCAAGGGGTCGCGTTCACGCCATTGCTTCTCCTCCTCCTTGGTCCGGTAGCCGAAGGCGCTGCCGGGGAAGGGGCCGTTCTGGTGGAAGTAGCGGTAGGTTTCCGCCTCGATGAGGGTCGCCCCTTTGCCGGCGCGCATGTGATCCACGGCTGCCTTTTGGGCAATGTAGACCGCGAGGGGATCCATGCCGTCCACGCGCCAGGACCTGATGCCGAAGCCGGGGCCACGAGCCGCCAGCCGGGGTTCACCGGTTACGTCGGCAACGTGGGTCGAGACAGCGTAGAGATTGTTTTCGATGTAAAAGCACAGCGGCAGGCGCCAGGCCGCAGCCAGATTGAGCGTCTCCAGCGTCGACCCTATATTTGAGGCGCCGTCACCGAAATAGGTCACCGTGACCCCCATCCCGCCTGCCTGCCCGCCGTCGTCGTCGTGTACTTCTGCGTCATGGCGCTGGGCCCAGGCATTCCCCGCGGCAAGCGGCACTCCGCCACCCACGATCGCATTCGTGCCCAAAGCTCCGGCCTCAAGCCACTGCAGGTGCATCGAGCCGCCCCGGCCACCGCTGAAACCGGCCTTGAGACCCAAAATCTCGGACATCGTCCGTCGGATGAACTCCGTGACCTGGTCGTTCTTTATCCCGTCGATGATCGACATACCGTTGGGGGACAGATAGGCAAGACCCTTCGCCAGGAATTGGTGATGGCCGCGGTGGGTGCCGTTGACGCCGTCAGCTCCCCGCAGCGCCAGAACGGACCCCACGGCTGCTCCCTCCTGGCCAATGCTGGAGTGGGCGGGGCCGTGGACCAGGCCCTCTGCCGCCAGCTGCAGGACAATTTCCTCAAAAATGCGGATGGTGTGCATCTGAACCAGCATGGATTCGAGCAACTCGGGAGCTGCTGCGTCCCAGTCTTTGCGGGTCGTGCGTAACTCTGTGCACTCTGTCGAGTAAGTCAAGGGCGTAGCGGTTGACATCTTTGGCTCCCATGGGCGTACTTGCATCGCTTTTGCGTTCGTCCCACCATAAGTGGACGATTGGATCCAATGCAAGGAGTCAAACCTATATTTCTGCGCCATATACCCGTGAATGGATCCATTGCACCCCAGTCCGTATGCTGTAGGTATGTCCACCCAAGCTGTTCTGTTGAAGAAATCGGGCGCTGCAAGCCAGCGCATCGCAGACGAACTAAGTCAAAGGATCCTCGACGGGGACCTCGCGCCCGGCACGAGGATCCGACAGGAGCAGATCGCAGAAGAGTTCGGCGTTAGCAGGCTACCGATCCGTGAAGCCTTGCGAATCCTTGAATCGCACGGACTCGTCACACTGGTCGCCTCATCTGGAGCCTGGGTAAGTTCCATGAACCTCGCTGAGTGCCAGGAGACGTATCTGATCAGAGAACGGCTTGAGCCACTCGCGCTGGGCCAGGCAATCGACAGCGTCAGCATTCAAACCTTGGATCGGCTCACTCAGCTGGCCAGCGAGATGGAGAACTGCCAGGTGGTGGAGGACTTCGTCGAACTGGACCGTGAATTCCACCTGTTGAGCTTTCAAGATGCGGGCATGCCGACCTTGCTGGAGATGGTCGAGAGGCTTTGGAACACCACCCAGCATTACCGGCGCGCGTACGTGCAGCTGATCGGTCCCGAGGGACTCGACGACACGCATTTGGAGCACAGACTCCTTGTCGCGGCCATCCGCCGTCGTGACACCCGCTCTGCGGAGGAATTGCTGGCCATGCATGTCCGGAAAACCCGCATGGCCCTGCTTGATCACCCTGAAATATTCGATCGCTAAAAACAGTTGCTGGAGAACCACATGAACCAGGACGCCGAACAGCAAGACATTGCACTCAAGGAACGGCGCGGACTGCCGGGTATCCGTGGAACGGACCACATCGGCTTCACAGTGCCCGACATGGAGCAGGCCCACGAATTCTTCGTCAACGTCATAGGGTGCCAGCATGTCTACTCGCTGGGGCCGTACCCGCAGGACCCCGAGTTGATGCGGACAAAGCTTAACGTCCACCCGGAGGCGACACTGGCGGAGATACGCTTCTACCGCTGCTTCAACGGGGCGAATTTTGAGATCTTCAACTACTCCTCCCCGGATCAACGGCGGGAACAGCCCCGCAACAGTGACATTGGCGGTCATCACCTCGCCTTCTATGTCGAGGACCTCGACGTAGCTGTCGACTATCTCAAAAACCACGGGATCCAGGTGCTTGGGGAACCGACCTCAAGTTCAGGAGCCAGCAAGGGCCAGCGTTGGGTCTACTTCCTGGCGCCGTGGGGAATGCAATTCGAACTCGTGTCCTTTCCACAAGGAAAAGCATACGAATCGCAAACCCCGTTGCGGCTCTGGATGGCCTGAAGAGCCTCTACCGCAATCTCGGGTCCAGCCCGTACCGCAGATCAGCTGGTCCTAACCCAAAACGGAGTTTCTGCAAGCGGGTGGCGGCGTCGTCCAGGCGCTTGGACGTAACGCGTGATCGAATCGCGGTTCTGGATGAGGCGATCAATCTTCTGTGGCATGCGCTCCCGCTCATGGAGCAGCAGCTCCCGAAGTCTCGGGTCGGGTCCGCGACCACAATCTCCTGCGCCTGGTCCAAGCACGGCAGGATGCTACTGATAATCCTCATCGGAATGCAGACATCAATCAGGCCGCGGATTTTCCGCACCCGGTCCAGGAGGTGGTCGTCATAGACACGGTAAGCCGTTGTCGAGCCGACGCGGCACCACCAGCCCCTGTTCGTCGTCATACCTGAGCATACGTTCGGGCACACCTCAATTCTCCGATACGCATGGCGCTCCTCTGTCGCCTTCCCGGCCTGACGTCAACGCTAGCGACAACGCCAAGAATATGCCACGTCCCGCGATACTCGTATTATGAAAGGCTAGGTAGTAGCGTGAAAGTTTTCCTTGACGCACGCCCGGAAGCGCAAGTACTGTCGGCATACCGAGCCTGAACTGAATTCGGCCGGTCATCCCATGCATCCCAGCGGCATTCTGGCGCTGGCCTAACGCGCTCAGGAGAACAATGCGGACAACGAAGTCGCAGGCCGTAAAGGCTGTTGAACCGACGCCCGGGCAACACACGGCCACCACCGTTTTACCCCCTGCAACTCCCACGGAGTTTGGGCCGCAGCAGAGGAAGTTGTTGCGCCGGACCATCGCCGGCAGCGCTGTAGGCAACATCATGGAGCAATACGATTTCGCCTTGTACGCGTCGGCCGCTGCGCTAATCTTCGGAAAGTTGTTTTTTCCAAGCTTCGACCCGACTGTCGCCCTGCTTGCGGCGTTCACAACCCAGGCCGTTGGATTTATTGCGCGCCCGCTCGGCAGCCTGGTAGCCGGGCACGTTGGTGACCTCCATGGACGAAAGCGCGTCCTGGTGGCCATGCTGCTCATCGCAGGCATTTCGACCACGGCCATCGGGCTTCTTCCGACCTACGCTGCCATCGGAATTTGGGCACCGATTTTCCTCGTCATACTGCGCTTCGTGCAGGGCTTTTCCTTCGGCGGAGAGTACGGAGGCGCCATTTTGATGGTGAGTGAGACGGCCCCCCGGGAAAAGCGGGGCTTCTACACAGGGTTCATCCCGGCATCATCAGCACTCGGCGGCCTGCTTTCGACAGTCGTACTTTTCGCCGTGAGTCTTCTGCCGCCGGAAACTTTCGAGGCATGGGGTTGGAGAATCCCGTTCCTGCTCTCGATTATCCTCGTCGTGACTGGCCTCATCATCCGGCTTCGGCTCAAAGAGACGCCGGTATACAAAGACGCAGAGGTAAAGGGAAAAACCACCCGTAAACCCATCCTCGAAGTGATTAAGACCAATCCCAAGCAACTTCTCCTGGCCGCGGGAATCAGTTTCGGATTTGGCACCCTCAACTACGTCGTGCTGGGGTGGTTGTTGAGCTACACCGCTGTGGACCTCAAGGTTGGCGCGGGCCTGGGGTTGATTGCCCTGGTGGTTGGCTATGTTTTCTACGGTATCAGTGACTGGGTGAGCTCTGCGATTTCCGACCGGGTCGGCCGACGCCCCGTCATCCTCACTGGTGGACTTGCTTACGGGGTCTGGGCATTTCCGATGTTCGCCATGGTCGACACCAAGAGTCCCGTACTCATCGTGGTGGCGATGGCCGTCTCCCTTACCCTAAGCGGCATGATTTACGGCCCGCTGGCCTCGTTGATCAGTGAGCTCTTCGCCACCAAGTTCCGTTACAGCGGCGCATCGATGGGCTATCAGCTCGGGCAGACCCTGGGTGGCGGATTCTCGCCTCTGATTGCAACCGGCCTGTATGCAGCAACTTTGGCTTCCTGGCCGGTCGCCATTTACCTCGTCGTCGCCGGGCTCATTACAGCAGCGAGCGTATTCTTCCTGACGGAGACAGCGGGGCGAGACCTTACGCACTGATCGTCTGTCACCTGTCGCCGGCTCCTCTGCCCGCTCCCACTGGGAGCGGGCAGAGCCTCGACCAGGAGCGAATCGTTGGCCACATAGTGGCGCATTTTCGGGTGTTGTTGGCGTGGATGGCTATGAGCGGACCGGGCGGGTCGCTTTTAGCCTTGTATGAGAACAAAGGCTTAGCGGAACAACTATCGCACTGCCACCATGGCCGGGCTCTGTTGTGGGATCGACCATGAGCCAGTGCTCCACTTTCGCCCGTTCTGCCATAACCCGCCATGCTCGGTTTGAAGGGCAACATCACTTTTGGAAGGTATTTCGACGGCAATGGATTACAGTTCCGAATATTCCATTACATTGACAATCCAGCGACGCTCCGAATTGGAGCGTCGGCTCGATAATGCCGTTGGCAAACTGCTAAAAAATGCGAAACTGCGGAAGCAGGGCATGCTGGTGACGCGCAGCAGTCCAGAGACCTTTACCGTCAGCCTGAGTGAAAAAGTACCGTACGGCACAACCATGGAGAAAATGAGCTGGTAGTGACGACAGCGACTGCCGACGGAGTCGGATTTCGGTCCCGGCGGGGCCCCATTCTTATTGCCCTGATGGTCTCGTCAGGCCTGGTGGCGGTTGATTCGACGATTGTTGCGACGGCTGTACCCTCGATCGTGCATGACGTTGGCGGTTTCTCTTCCTTTCCCTGGCTTTTCTCGGCCTATCTATTGGCACAGGCTGTCTCCGTGCCCGTGTATGCGAAGCTCTCGGACGTCGTAGGGCGTAAGCCGATCATCCTTAGCGGTATAGGTCTTTTCCTCCTCGGTTCGATCCTCTGCGGAGTGGCGTGGAGCATGCCAGCCCTCATTGCGTTCCGCGTGCTGCAAGGCCTGGGCGCGGGAGCAGTCCTGCCGATGGCGATGACCATCGTCGGCGACATCTACACGGCGACTGAACGGGCTAAGGTGCAAGGCTACCTTGCCAGCGTGTGGGCACTTTCCTCAGTCACTGGCCCAACATTAGGCGGCTTGTTCGCGTCGCTCGGCGTCTGGCGTGGGATTTTCCTTCTGAACATCCCACTCTGCCTCTTGGCCGGGTGGATGCTGATCCGAGCGTTTCACGAACGTATCGACCGCACAAAGCACCGGGTGGACTATTTGGGGGCGCTACTGCTGACTGTTTCCCTTAGCCTGCTGATCCTCGGGGCTCTCGAGGGCGGGCTGGCATGGGCCTGGAACTCCGTCACCAGCATCTCCGTGTTTGGAGCGGGCGCACTCCTGTTCGCGGTGTTCATTCTCGTCGAGAGGAGGGCAGCGGAGCCGGTGCTGCCGTCGTGGGTAGTGTCCCGGCGTCTGCTGGCCACGACGTCAACGATCTCTTTCGGCATTGGTGCAATCATGTTCGGCCTAACTTCCTACGTGCCTACGTTCCTTCTGGGGTCCCTCTCGACCTCCCCGGTTCTGGCCGGGCTCGCCCTGGCATCATTGACGATCGGCTGGCCGATCAGTGCTTCACAGGCTGGCCGGTTTTATTTCCGGATTGGCTATCGGAGGACGGCACTGATTGGTGTCATGGTTGCTGTCATCGGTACTTCGGTCCTTACGCTCACGGCCTCTTCCCCCAGCGTTCCGGTTGTGGCGGCGTGTTGTTTCGTCGTCGGATTGGGACTGGGGCTGGTAGCGACCCCGATCCTCATTGCCGCCCAGTCAAGCGTCGAATGGAATGAGCGCGGCGTAGTCACAGGCACTAATCTCTTCGCCCGTTCGATTGGAAGCTCCATCGGCGTCGCCGTTTTCGGGGCAGTAGCTAACTCGATATATGCTGGCGTCCCAGGCGGCGATTCTGACCCCCAGACGATTGTGTATGCGACTACTGCTGTCTTCGTGGCCGTGCTGGTCAGTGCCATACTCACCGTTGTCGCCGTTATCGCGATGCCCGCGGTCGGCGGCGCCAAGAGCACCGGCCTCGAGGCACCTACCGAGGCCGGTGCGGCCTCCGCACATGGTTAGAATCCTTGGCTCTATAAATCTGTGAACTCCCCGAATTGGACCGTCGCCAATGTTCCGGCCTCCTTCTCAATTCCGACAAACCCTGCCTTATGGGAGGTTGGAGGGCAGTGTTTTGTAGGCGGTGTCTTTGTTCATGTTCCAGCCGGCTACGAGGCCTGAGCCGATCATTTGGTCGCTGAGTCGGGCGAGTCGGTAGGCGGGGTCGGTGTCGAGGGCGAGTTGGAGGAATTGGTGTGCTTTGCTGCCTCGGCCTTCCCACCAATTGATGTAGCCAATTGTTGTGAGGACCGGGGCTGCGTGTTCGGCGCTGGTGCGGGTGTAGGCGTGGAGAAGCAGTTGTTGTGCCCATTCGATGCGTGACCATTTCGGGGCGGCTTCGGTTTGGGCGAACAGGATATGTTCCATGGGTTCGTCGACTCCTGGGATGTCTGCGATGAGCCGGTCGCGGATCGCCGGGAACTGCAGGTTCGCGATCAGGGCATGGCAGTCATCCTCGCTCGGGAAGGTCTTGGCTTCAAGCATGTCCGCCCAGAGTTTCCGCCCTTGCTGGAGCGCGGTGTTGGTTGGTTGGGTGGCGATGGCTTGTATGTGGTGTTCGACGGCGGCCGCTTTGGCTGCTTCCCGGCCGGTGGTGGGGAGGGTGATTTGGTCGGTGGGTTCGATGTAGCTGCCGCGGTAGATGAATTCGGCGTTGATGGCGCTGGTCTGGGTTGAGTTGACGGGCAGGGCGAGGCTGGTGCCGGGTTCGCCGTCGTAGGGGGAGAAGGTTTCGTCGCCGACGAAGAGTCCGTCCCTTATGGTGATGCCCTGTTCGGCGAGGACTCCGGTGAGCGCGGCGATGGTGCCGGCATGTGGTCTGGCCTGTCCGTGCTGGGGGGTTTCGCTGGTATAGATGGCGAAGAGGATGGATGTGGCGGTGGTGTCGGCCGTGAGGTAGTGGGCGACGGTGCGTGCGTAGGGGAGTTCGTGGCCGGGTTGGCGTGGGAGGTCGATGCGCAGGGTCGCGCCGATGCTGTTCTCGTTGAGGGTGATGCAGACCAGGCTTTCGTGGGGCCAGAAGCCCAGGGTGTGGCCGATGAAGCTGAGGACATCTGATGGTGTTGTGATCGTGAGCTTTTCCATGATCCTTTGGTTCCCTTCACCCTTTGTGGTGCTGTTTTTTTGCGGTTGTTGGTTGTGGGTGTCGTTCTGGTAGGGGACCACCCGCTGGGTTGAGGGGCCGGAGTGCAACTTGGGGGACCGGCGCCGGGACGAAAACTTCATCTCGAGCCAATGCTCCGGTCTTTCAATGGTGAAGTTTCGGTTCCGGGGTCGGCGCGGTAGCGCCCTGGTTGCGCGGAGGGCCCGCCCAGCGATCATGGGGGCATATCAGAATGACAAGCAGCGATAGAACTTCCACTTCTCTATCGGAGTGAAGGAACGAAGCGGCATGACTTCGGCATCAGCAACGATTCCGTTTTGCAGGGCGCCTCTTTCGTTATTCCCGCCCATGCCAGGTCGCTCCCTGCCGGCCGCAGAGTTCGGACGTGTTTCAGCCCGAGGGCTGTTTCATCCCTATTGGCTGGGGGGTGGCGGTGCCCGCGGTGACTGGGGCCGTTCCTTGAGAATGATATTTCTGCTGCGACAGCGACAGAATTCAGTGTTTTGGTTTGCGCGGCGGTTTCGATTGCGGTGATGACCGTTCACGGCTCAGCGCCACGACGGCAGGGCCCCTGCGTCGGAAAGTGCGTTGGTGTCGACGCTTTTAGCCTTGGTTTGGCTCCTGCTGGTCTCGTATCGGCTCGGATGACGCTTTCGCGGATTCCCAGTGTTTGTGAGGAATCGAGTGCAGTTCCCTGCTTCCGCTGCGTTGATGGAGAGTGATCCGAAGCCGGCCGCTACCTCTGGTTTTGGCGCCATAGGAGCGAACTCCCCCTGAGAGGCACTCCGAAGAGGTAGCGTGTGCCGTAGCCGACGAAGGGGTCAGGATGAGCTACAAATATCGAAGTGTTCGGGTTCGCGGTACCGAGCTGGTTGGAACGATTGCGAGGAAGCACGGGGGTGCGGCTGAAATCTATGAAACGTCCAAAGACCTGAGCACATCGGTAGTTCCTGTGTTCTTCGAGGCAACGGGCGAGATCCGCTTTTTCGACAGGTCAATGCTGGAGGACGTTGTAGCACCAGCCACTTAACCCGACTAGGCATACCGGCTTGGCCTGTGGGACCCATTTCAGGGGCAAATGAGGGTGTGGACATTGTCCACAGTCTTGGCTTCGGATCGGGTACTACTGCCCTCGGACTGCTTCCAATTCCGCACGTTTCCGGGAGTTCCTAGCGCTGGCAAGGCCCGGAAGTCAGTTCGAGTCCCACCTTGGGCACAGCATATCCCCTCGTCAGAGGGGTTTTTGCTTTAACGTGTTGACATGGCTTGTGGTGGCGTCCCTCTGACGCTAGATGTGCGGGCTGTGGCTTGGCTGCCGCGGAGCCTATTCAGGTGTGTGGGGTGGCGGGTCCAAGTCCCTGGCTAGTGGGCCTTCCGCCTGCTGCGGGCTGTGATCATACGGTTCCTCGTTCCGGTTATGTCGGGTTGGTCGGGTGTGGCCAACAACTATTCATGGTCCGGGGTGGCGGGCACAACATGACGTTTCAGAAGCTGGTGAGAGATGCTTCGTGGAGGCCTCCTTTTACACGTCGCGGAAGACGTAACTGCCGTGTTTGTCCTGCCAAAGGGAGTGTTGACACTGTCCACACTTACATCTGCTTTATGCAAGTCCTTCTTGTGACCGGGGATGAAAGGGAATCGCGCAGCCCGAGGCGGATGCGCGACCTTGTAGCGCAGGAGAGCCGCCCAGCGACTATGAGGTTCAGAATGACAATAGCCAGCTGCGTGGGCATCTGGTCGTTCCAAATTGTTGGGGAGGGGGCACCATGGCTACCGGGGGGGACCTGATCCCTGGCACCTTGAATACGGCTGGACGGCAGATGCCCGCGGGGCAGCCACCTAGTAACCAGACCCACTTCGCCGTGTACTTTCGATGGCGATTTGGCCCCGCCAGAGGTGTAAGGCGCTGATGCGGTGATAGAGCGTGGCAGAAAAGGGGGGAGCACATGGAGCTGTGCGCTCTACCTTGGGTCGTGGGCAAGGTTGCTTGGAGCCCGTTGGTTCGAACCGGTTGTGGTCGAAGGAGAGGAAACGGCTGTTGCATGAGAATTGGTGGCCGCCGAAGCATGATCATTGAACTCACTCGAAATTCGGTCGACGCTGATCATGGCCGGAAAGCCCCAACCGGATCTTTTGTGCGATGCGCCGGGGCGGGGGCAGCCCCGACGTGGACAAGGTGATGTAGCTGGCCGACAGCTTCACGGTCGGGCCGATCACTGACTCGGTGCTCGCCATCCACCTCGTCGCGGACGGCGGGAAGCACTATTGGATCGAGAAGGTCGATGAGCGCTACTGGCCGCAGCTGACGGACGATGACCTGCTGCGGACGCTGTATGACCCGGTCGCGGGTCGCGAGAACTTCGAGATCATCCGCGAACCCGACAACGCGATGTTCAATGCCGCTGTCGTCTCGGTTGGACGGTTCGGCATCATCTACTCAGTCGTGCTGCACGTGGTGCCGCAGTATGCGCGGTACGAGCGCCGGCGGCTGCATGTCTGGCAGGACTTCAAGCATCAGATCCTTGACCGCCGGAGCCCGCTATACCGCGACACCGCGGTCGTGAAGGGCGGGTACATTCCCTCGACCGAAGTCGCGGCGAGCAGCGCTTCCTGCAGATCGCAGTCTCCCTTACGCCGCACGCCAATTTTAAACAAAACCTCGCCGCCGGCGTCACGAAGCAGTGGGCGATGAAGCTGCAGGATGCTCCGCCCGGGCGCGCGGAGCGTGTCGGTGACATCCTCACGCTCTTCGACTCTCGTATCCAGGGCCCGCGGTTCTCGAACGCCGGCCGCGCGCACAGCTATCGGCACGACCCCGACAACCCACTGAAAGCCGAGGGCGACACCGACCCGATCGCACTAGCTTGCTCGAACGGCAGCTTCCTCGCGGGGGTCATCGAGGCCGCCATCACCGAGATCGAGGAGATCGTAGAGTCCAACGGCGCGGTCGTCGGCGCCGGCATCGCGGGTGTGGTCGCGCTCGGCGGTGCGGGTCTGCTGGCGCTCATCCCGGCGCTCCTGGTGGTCTTGCTGATCTTGAAGGGCCTGCTCGAGGCGTTCGACGCCGACGACCGCTTCGGCGAGCACATGGAGAAGATCAAGAACGAGCTGCTCGATCCGAACGAGCCGGATCCGCTGAAGCGCGCAGCGGGCCTGTTCGCGTGGCAGCTGATCGTCCTGCTCGGCTTCCGCGGCCAGCAGGGCGATCGCGACTACGAGGCGATCAACTACGCCGTGCTCGATCAGAAGGACTACTGCAACATTAGCTGCGAGGTGAACGTCGACTCCGTCGGTCGGTCGTCGTCGGGTCGTGTCGAGGTGTTCTTTAACGCCGTCGACCACCGCCTGCTCACGTTCGTCGACGCGCTGATCGCCTACGAGATCATGCAGGAGTTCCAAGGCAAGGCCTGCGTCGGCTACGCCTCGCTGCGGTTCATGGGGTCGACCGAGGCGAAGATCGGGATGCAGCGGCACGACCTGACGTGCGCGGTCGAGGTGGCGTGCCTGAAGGATGTTTCCGGCGGGCAGGAGATGGTCGACTACGCGGTCCGTCTTGCGCTCAATCCGAATATCGGCGGCATCCTGCACTGGGGGCAGCGCAACGATGCCACGGCCGCCGACGTCCAGCGTCTTTTCGGTGATGCCTCCGATCCATTGAACGGCGACCTCGGGACTTGGCGTCAGGCATTGGATGTCGTCACTGCGTCGGGGAACCACAACCGCTTCAGCAGCGACTTCACTCGAGGCACCGGTCTGGAGTTGTGATGGCCGAGACGTTCTACGGACCGTGGCGCATCGTGCTGCTGAACGCGAACTCGCACTTCGCGCAGCAGATGGTAATCGAGGGCTCCGACAACGCCGACGGCGGGTACGACATCGCCTACGGCGAAGCTTTGGATGTCTCGGTCGCCGGCGCCCAGTGGCGGCTGCGGACCGAGTTCTTCCCGTTCGACGGGCCGGCGTGGCTCGAAGGTGACACGCGCGCGATCAGCCGATTCGAGCCGGGAGCCGGACTGCTCGTGCAGATCGACGGGGCGTCGCGGCCGCCAGGACGCGGCGGACCACTCACGAACCTGCGGCTGCTGTGCAGCTGCCTTGACCCCGAGACGAACCCGATCCCGGCACCCAACCCGTTCGACTTCACAATTCTCGACTACGGCTGACGCTCAGCCCACCTACACCCTCAAGTGCGATGAACCCACTTGGTGCCTTCGAAGTAGGGCGCTGCCAGCCCTGCTTCAAATGCCCGTCGGCAAGGCACCCAATTCTTGTCAGGGTAGAGGTCGGATCCTCATGTGGCGGAAGGCGACACGCCCCCCGTGCGACTGCAGGCCAATGAAGCTTGGAACCGCCGCGCTACTCGCGACACCTCTACCCGCGATGTTGCTCGTAACCTGCGTGCTCTGAACCCCGTTAAGTCGAACGGTGTACGTGTGGTTCATGACGTCAATTTCCAGATCATTCCACTGACCGGGCGGCTGGCAGGCTACTTGGTTGTAGTTTGAATTGGCTATGCCGTAGAGGGATCCAGTCCGGTGGTTGTCGGCTCCATCGGGTCTGGCCAAGTCATCAATCTGAATCTCGTATCCGAAGTGGACGGGCACCCAGGCTGGATTGTTGTAGCCCTTGCTGTCTAGGTTTGGGAATCGCACGAAAACACCTACATTGTCGTCATGTCGGGACAGACGAAATTGAAGACGAAGGCGGTAGTTTGCTGGGGTTGGCGTTGTGCACCAAGACAATCCGAGGTCGTCGCCGGGTTCGCTCACTAAAGCCCCGTCCACCAGTGGGAAAGCTCCACTCCCCGCGAAGCGCCACTTGCTGTTATCCAATCCATCAAACAATGTTTGGTAGCCGGCTTCTGCCACATAGGGTAGTGCTTCTCCCTGCTGATTGTCTGGCTGGGGACCAGGCTTCGGTGCCAGGTGTTCTGCCAGACGTCTGGAAAGTGCTACCCCCGTGAGCATTGGGTTGGGGCTGCCCAGCCGCGGAAAGACAGCCGGACCTAAGACGTAGGTGTTGGAGATAGCATGCAAGCGCCCATCGCTGTTCACTGCGGAAGTGTTTGGATCTGCTCCCATGCGCAAAGTGGAGGCTTCATGGTGAGTGGTGCCCAGCCCATCATGGCGGGACGCATGCGGCTGCACTGTCGAGGGAGCAGCATTGGCCGAGACGGTTTGCCAGCGGCCAGCCGCTAGCACCTCATAATCGTTGCCACCTGCAAAAGCTAGTGCTACGTCATCACTGCATTCGTCCATGGCCGTCCACAGTTTTTGATCCCGAGCGGAGGCCATTATACCGACAAGGGCTCTAGGGGTCCCATAGTCAGGATCTCCCATATCTTGCCCGACGAAGCTGGCGGCGTTGTCGGTGTCCATCTCTCCAATGCCTCTGATGGTAATGACGACGTGAGAGTCGCTGGCTGTTTTGAAGCGGTCTAGGGTGTCGATGTCCGGGATCTTCTGCCAGAGTTCAGCCTCACTAGAGTTGCCCTGCGGGCCCAGGCCAGCGGCTGTAATTTGCAGGTGGAAGTAACGGTCCGTCTGGTTGGTGTGAAGGCCTTTCAGGAACAACGCAGCTTCAGAGAGTTCGGCGACGGGTGGATTGGTGGGCAAGGACGTGCGCGGGATGCGGATCGTTAAGTTTGATCGCAGGTGCGCGGTCAGCCCGGTTCCTATCGCACCGGTCTGGGGTAGTCCTTGGAAGGAATTCCTGGCAAGCCTAGTGCTCTCAATGGTTCCTGCGGCAATAACAACAACGGCGCCCTGTTTCACAGGAACATTGCCTAGGTTCGTACGTACCTCCGTTACTTGTGATCCGTCATGAACCAGCTGCTGGACATGGCAGTTCGGAATAAGCATCAGACGGCGTCGCAGGTTATCTTCACGCTGCCACTCGCCCCAGGCTGTACGGGAAGCTTTGACAATTAGAGGCCCGGAGCTGAACTTATTACCGGGAAAGAAGCCAGCACGAGCCGTTGCCTGAACAGCAAGTGGAGCCTCTAGTTTCGCCTCATTTTGAAGCTGCTTAGCAGTGCGTCCGCCTGCGTTTTCCAGGCCGAGTACTCGAGCAATGTCATCAGCAGAAGGGGCCTGCCCGAGTGCGGCAACAGCAGGATGATCCGGCAACGTAGCAGGCGGAATGGCATGAGTGATGCCGCCGTTGGCGTCGGTGAGGACCCGCCGCAGGGCGTTCTGTAACGGACCATAGATGAAGTCGTTGGTGGAGTCACTGCCTAACTGCCGCGCCGCGGCATCAAATCCATCGGGTGATGAAAGGTTTGTTACGACGGCCTGCGGCCAGCCCGTTAGTTCCTCCGGCAGCGGCCGCGGGGACCACCCACCCCAATACAATGACCTGCCTCCAACGCAGTATGCCAATCCGGGGAAAGCAACGTTGGACCGCCAAGACAGACCCCACACTTCGAATCGAGGTTTGTCAGCCTTTCCGGCCGCCTGTAAAGCGTCGAGCGTGGTGGCCCCACCGGGTCCGGGATCCCCGAGGCCGATCATGGGCAGGTTCTGAACGTGTTCACCTATAAGCATCGGTCCCGCTTCCAGAACCAGGACACGGTGCCGACGACCAGTGTCTACTGTCAAAAGGTGCTGAGCGAAGGTGCCAGCAAAGCTGCCGCCTCCAACGACAATAACGTCAAATGGTCGAGCATCCGCGTTCAAAGCCTCATCTTGGGCTGCCTTCGCTTCGTCAAAGGTGTTGCAGACATATCGGCCGAGAACATCGCGGCTAAATAAGGTGTCGGGCGTAGGAATCGGCGATGTAGGCACAGCGGTTCTCCTCACACGAGTTATAGGACGTCGCTAGAACAGCATGAACAAGAGCGCGTTACTGGTGCGTTACCCCGTCAGACAAACCTGGTTGCGACCTGTCCGCCGTTGTCGGAACCGGGGCTCATCTCAAGAAGTCCAAGCAGTTGCCCCGTCTAGATCGAATATTCGATGGCTCCGTTCCGAAATTGGGTGGCGGTTGGAAGCGCTATCAAAGCTTCGGCCCACCTTTGATGCCAAATGGACCGGAGCCAGTTTGAGCCACATTGGCCATCGTGAATTACTCGGTTCCTTGCGGCCAATAGGTAGGTCGTCGGCAGGATTAGACCCCCGCTAGTGCACACCAGCGACTTTTCTCCTGCATGGGCGGGCTGAGTCGGGAAGGATTGACACCCTATACCTGGAAGGGATACCAGTCCCCGTGTCCACAATATGCATCCGGTCTGACCAAACGCAGGTCCAGATTTAGATCATGTAATTCCATCCAGAGTTGTTGTCCCAAGAAATACCGTCAGGACTTGCTGCAGCCAGGGCATAGTGCAGAGTGATCGGGGGCGTCGTGAAGTAGCTTATGCTGCCGGTCCAGACGTCAGAGTCATTTTGG
This sequence comes from Pseudarthrobacter sp. BRE9, assembly GCF_031844305.1. Taxonomy (NCBI): domain Bacteria; kingdom Bacillati; phylum Actinomycetota; class Actinomycetes; order Micrococcales; family Micrococcaceae; genus Pseudarthrobacter; species Pseudarthrobacter sp. BRE9. The sequence continues at coordinate 66,006 of NZ_JAUZUY010000002.1, forward strand.
ATATCGCTCAGACTGCACACCGTGCGCTGAACTGATTGCCATCGATCCGGTGTCCACACGACTACGACTCGGTAGGCCCGAAGGTTCGGTAGGGTCTGTACTGTAACGTCGAATCCACGTTGAACGGCGCTCGAACCTGGAGTTCCAGTCGCTTGCTTCTTCACGGCGCTTAACAGGCGGACAACAATCATTTGAGATCCTTCAAATATGATGAGCAGCGGCTGATCGATTTCGTGTGTGGAAAGCGTGTGTCAGAGCCTCGTGCGGTGACTCTGAATTCGGCTCTTTCCCGCTCGGGAATTGGGACACTTCTTCCAGGGAAAAATTATGGGTCTCGAACCCGGTGGGAACCCTATTGTCTGGTCCTCTCCTTAGCTGCTCAGGGCCGAATACGTAGCGAGTTCGAGCGTAAGCCCGCGACGAATTCGGCGCGGTCTACCACGGCGACAACGTCGATTGCCCGGCCGTCCAGCTCGGGGTTGCGGTCGATTACCGCGCGCAGATCGAATTTTGTATCAAATGCCCCAGACGGCCCCGTCACGGTCTCGTCCACTACTACATCGCCCTCGGGTCCTCCCGTGATGACGATGAGCACGGGAGTTCCGGAGCCTCCGGGGCTGACGTCCCCGCCCACGGCAACTGAACCTTCACCGGATTCCGCCCAGATGCGCACGCTGCCGGTGAACTTGGCCTTGCATCGGGCGGTAAGCCCGCCTATGGGTGAGAGGAATTCGCCTGGCTCGATCCCATCTGCGGTCTCGGTGTAGCGTCGTTCGAGGAATCCGTCGATTTGCACATCAATCGCGGGCTGCTCGACGTACCGCCCGACGTCGTTGGGTGCCGCGACAATGACTTCGATGACTCGCTCGTCGTGTCCGTCGACCCAGACCCACTGGTGTGGGATCTGCGCCAGGTAACCCTTGGAACGCCCCGTGACCCGGGTGCGCAAGTGGATGCGCTGGCGATTGGCGGACGGGTTGCGAACCGCGACCGGAAAGGTAAGCGGATGCACCGGGCTCCCGGCCGACAGGTCGAACTCCGAGATGTTCTCCTGTGCTTGGTTATTGCCGCCAGTTATCTCTCCCAGCTGATGTGTTGCCGCGACTTTGAGGCAGGTGTGCTCACCGATCTGGGGCACCCACACCGTCGTTGCGTCAAAGAAGGAGCCGCTCGCGATGGAGTTCACGGTGGCTGTTTTGATTGGCGTCCAGCTGCCGTTGTCGCCCACACCTGGGGGTGTTACTGAGTAAAAAGTGACTAGGACGTTGGCTGCTGCATCTGTCCCGTCGTTGTGGATTCGGCAATAGAAGTCGTTCTTGGCCTTGACGAGCGGTTTGTCCCCGCTTCCCTGCGGTCGGCCCTCAGCGTCTAAGGGCTGGTCGTACACGCCGTCCTGTTTACGGTCGATCCAGACGTCCGGTGTCTGATAGCTGTCGTCCCACGGCTGGATGCGTAAGTCGAACTTGCCGTTGGGATCGTTCGGGATGTTTTGTGCCCACTCGATCTTCACCCTGCAGATCAGGGGCCATGCCTGGACGTTGTCGTTCACAACGGTGATCTTGAGGTCACGCAGCGGATCAACGCCGACGCCGCCGGTGCGCAATACGTTCGGGGCATGGGCAAGGGTGATGAAGCGGGTCTGCTGATTGTTATTGACCGAATCGAGCAGCACGCGTGTAACGATAACTCCGCCCTGGTTCGGGTTCGCCCCGCTGCCGAGAGGCAGATTCGGGTCGAAGACCAGACCGGTTGTGCCCGGGCGCTGCCGTACCTCGACGTAGTAGGCCAAGGAAGGTGTGACGATGATCTTCAGTACGTGATACCGACCCTGAACCGTGTTTTCGGTCGTGCCGTGTGCTTGCAACTCGACCTCCAGGACACGGGGATTACGGTCCCACTTGACCCGCCCGATGTTTGTCTGCCCTCCCAGGTTCTCGTCGTTGGGTTTTGCCGCGTGCGCGTCGGTGAACCAGCCCAGGTTCTCCATATTGGAGCCGCTGAACAGTGGGTGAAATGCGTCATGGGAGCCCATGATGTCGAAAGCCGCAGCGGTCGCCTCTGCCGGGTCGATAAGGTCGGACCCGTAGATGTCCTCGCCGAGGTGTGCTCCCGCCACGAACTTCGGGTCGATGATGTTGTGCCCGGTCTCGTGCGCGAGACGACCCCAGTCGGCGTCCTCGTTAATCGTCATATACGGGGTGTCCTTGCTGAGCGTCTCGTTGATGCTTAGCCCCGCCGCGGAGAAGGCGAATGTCTTGGCGCTCATGTTTCCCCACCCACGCGTGAACTTTCCGCCGGTGTAGCACGTCACGGCGATCATGTCAGGCTGCGCCGCGGCGATCTCGGTCTTATAGAGCTGGACTGCCTCAGCGACCAGCCGCGGGTTGTTCCAAAAATTGTTGTACATCTTGACGGTGCCGTCGGGGTTGGTTTGGGTCACAGGATTTCCAGAGGCGTCCGTCTCGAACTCTGCGTGGCCGTTCGTGTCGTAGATCGGGTTGCCGTTGGCATCGACCTTTTGCTTCAGCTCTGACGTCCAGTGGTAGTCCAGCAGATTGCCGCTGAGCGTCTTCCATCCCGCGGTCACCGCACCGCTGACCGCGCTCTTCGAGTAGCTCGCCTGCTCGTAGTACGTGGAGACCGAACCTCCGGGACCGTTCCAACGGTCGTCGATCGTTGTGCGCGTGCCCGTCGGCGGCGACGACAGATCGGCCGGGGTCACCAGCGCGACGAAGACCGCGCCGCCTGACTTCGGCAGACCCTGCTCGCCAAGCGCGGGGGCGGGGGCAATGTCTGCCAGCACGAGCGGCGGCCCGTCGTCGAAGTACCCCGGGCTCTCGTTCAAGGTGAACTTACCCGCATCGACCACATCGGGCCCGACCTCAACGATGACAGAGCCGTCCCGCGTATCGGGGTGCGTAAGCACACGCAGCCGGTGGTCCGAGTGCTCCAGGACCGTCGCTGGCGTACCCCCCACCGCAACGTTAACCGGCATCGCCCAGTCCCCGAACCCACTGCCCGAAAGTACCAACACGTCGCCACCGTGGCCGAGCAGAGGCGAGAAGTCTGTGACAACCGGTCCTGGCGGCACGGGGGAGAGATCGTAGACGATGACCTCCCGCAGGCCGCTGATTACCACCTGATCCCGCACCATTCCAATGCTTGCCGGCTGCACATCCCCTGCGTCGAACAGCACCGTCGTCACACCGGCCGAGTCGATCTGCTCCACTCTGCCACCTGTTCCGGGTTCCGCGTGCAGCAGCGTCATTTCGCTGTCGTCCGTCCAGGTGAGGCGGCCCGGGCTCTCGAACGAGCCTGTAAACGACGAGATCGATCCGCCCGAAACATCGACCGCGAGGATCTCGTTGGGACACGTGACGAAGGCAAGCGAGCCGTCAGCACGCGCGGCAAGGCCCACTCCGTTATGGAGCGCACCCGAAAGACGCGAGACATCGCCGGTCGCGGGTGCGATTTCGATGAGGCTTCCCTCCGGTCCCGTCTGCACTGCCCATACGGCAGTCCGCGCCTGAATCCAGGCGATCTGTGCGACCCCACCGAGATCTTTAGAGACGAGCTGGGGCGCCGAATTTGGCGATGACAGATTGAGCAGGTAAAGGCGGCCGTCCCGGATGGCGACGAACGCGGTGAGACCATCGCTGGTGATAGCAAGATCGACGGCGCCCCGCAGGTCGCGGGTCAGTGCCTGCACTGAGCGGTCCAAACCGAGGCTCGAGACTCGGCCCGAGATTTCCGCGACATAGAACCTGTCATCGATCGGGTTATAGCGGCATCCGCTAGTCGGGGTCAAACCGTCTGCAATCGTCAAACCCACAACCATTGCTGCCTCCTCATCCATCCGCGAATACTTCCAGGCCTGAACACATGTCCGGTCCGCCTAGCTCAAGGAGCGGGTCATTTGGCTCGCTCGTCCTGCAAGTGTCCAGCTGGTGTCGTTACTGTCGCGTTATTGAGTTTCAGCCGTCTGGTCGACGCTGTCCCTTGCGTTCTTGCAATGGACAAAGAGCCGTTCAGAATAGTGTGAACTTCCGTTTTGTTGACTTGGCTATTGATGTTCGCAGAAGATCCCACCCTGGCAGTCGGAGGGGAATGAAACTCGCGTGGGTAGCCCGAAAATAGTCCAAAGATCTGGACTATCCGCCCACAGGCCAAGTCCGCCCTCGTCACGTACCTCACGTCAGGTTGGGTGTGCTCTACCCTTACCCAGATGATCCTTGAATGAGGATTTCACGTGCTCTCATTAGTGGGCGGAGTTGCAGGGAATGTTAGGGATGCCGGTGGGCCGGTGTATTTGGGAGACCAACCAAAGTCGGTAAGGGCTGCTGAGCGGCGCCCGGCTCCGCATGCTCGATATCAGCTCGATCGAGCTTGCAGAAGCTTCCCTGCTGCGACCTCAGCAGGGATTTTCGGTACTCATGATAAGAAAATTCGCCCAAGGGAAATGCGCCATGCACCCCTGCAATAAGGATTAGTCGACACCCACAATCTTGAACGCCGAGCCGTTCAGGCGAACGGGCCTAGCCAGGATACTACCGTCCACGTCCAGCATTGTGACTGCCTGGCCGTCGGTTAGTAGGGGTGTCCCCCCTGTTGTGAAAACTGCAATCTCGTCAAAATAGACGATGCCAAAACGCGCCAGAGGATTTAGCGAAGGGTTGCCGCCGATATCGCGACTTATACCGACACTAACGCTCGTGGCGGGCGGAAATCCGGAATCGAAACGAAAATTTATTGTCTGCGTACTAGTCTCGTTCGCGAGAATGTAGCTGGCATCACCCGGCGGCTTTGGAGCTAGGCACATTACGGCGCTGATGACATCGCCGGGTTGAACTGGGAGCCCGACCGCCTCGACGCCGTTGGCACCGACCCTCGTTACATTTGCCGTGACGTTATGCGCCGTATCAATAGTCATTTCTACATGTACGTCGAGGAACCCAAGGCTAACGAAGGTGCGGAACCTGTTGGTCGCAAGCGGGGACGGTGTATACCGCAGGTTTGGTACGGTCCACGTGACTGCCAAGGACGTGCAATTTTCACCGGTGTCCAGTGAGTAGCCACAGGTTAATAGCGGCTGCAGGCGAAACACCTCGGGTTCCAATCTAGGTCTGTTGTGAGGAGTCGGGCTGAACTCCGCCTGCAGGTGCTGGAAGGTTCGATAGCGGCGTGCCCGCTGCTCCCAAAGCGCTGAAAGTCCCGCTTCCTTTTGGGGGTCGGGCCGCTGCGGGAGGCCGTACCGGAACAGGTCTTTGGGATGTGCGGCCAGCGGGTCGAAATCCTCGGGAGGTGGGGCGAGGTCGTGCTTCTTCTGGCTGGAGTTTTCCTCGCTGGTCACGCCGAGACCCTTTCCGGTAAGTGACTGTCCCGCCTCGGAGACGGAGTACCGGCGACGTCAGCGCGGCTCGTGCCCCTGAGTTTCGCGTAAGGGAAGGGGCTACGGCCGCTTCCAAATACCGGCGTAATGCCAGCTGTGCTTTTGTTCACGTTCGTCCTCCTCAACCTCTGTGCCCTTTCTACGAACTAGGACCTGGATGGGAAACCCTGCGGGATGCAGACGCCTCAAAAGTTAGGTCGATCGAAAGGGTTGTCCTCCGTGTGCAGCCCGCGCAGGGGTTGCCGCCGTTGCACGGGCACTGCATTTGCCTCCTATTAGAGCGGTTGTCCTTTCCTGAGAGTCATGGTCACAGTCGAGCCGACCTGTACACGTGTTCCAGGGAAAGGGTGTTGTCGAAACACAAAGTCTCCCGTCTCGTTGGTGAATTTAGGCACCAGGTCCTCCGCCCTTATACGCTCTGCCGCTCGGCCGGGAGGTAGATCCCGTACGAAGGGAACGACTCGAGTATTTGGGGTGACATAGTCAAGAGCCACATGGCACGCAGATCCCTGTTCCATCCGATCAATTTCTTGCAGCCATGTGCCGCCGGCGAAAAACTCTTGATCGGTAGTGAGATTTAAGGGGGTGGGAGGACGAAGACTGTCTGGGATGCTGCTAGGAAGGTCTGTAGCCAGTTCCGGGGGGAGGTATTTCCCTAGGAACATTGCCAATATAGCTAGGGCAGCAGCGGGGTATTCGGGACACGAGGATTTGGTTCCACAGTTCTGGGGGGAGCGGGGGAGGTAGTCCCAGTGATCGGCTTCCCTGAAATTTGCCTTGTGCTTAGGGGAAGGGATTGAGTTCCAGAAGGGCTCACTAATCATTGAAAAGACGTCATTGTCGCCCATGATGAAGAGCTTCGGTATAGTGAGCCCTCCAAGGAGCGGTGCTGCATTTCCTGCATCGTGCTGCCAGCCGGTGTGGAGCGAGGCGAGTGCTGCGACGCCGCCAAATGTGGTGGCGAACCGCGCGCCCAGCGCCCCTCCGTAAGAATGTCCGACGAATGCCGTGGACGGCGCCGGGAGGAGTACGTCCTTGTGCTCCCACGCGCTTCGAAGCCAAGTCACAAGCTGGTTCAACATGCCGGATGGCAGCAGGTCGGCGGTGGGAGCGGATGCTATGTCGAGAATTTGAGGAGCTGCAACAATATAGCCGCACCTTGCGAGGACCGCACCAAGCAACTCCCAGCTCTTATAGTGTTCGCTGCCGCCGCCTTGGCAGTGGCCGTGCAAGAAGACGACAAGGGGGTAGCGGCCGCACCCTTTTAGTAGTACCGGGCCATCCACAGCACCGTCAAGTGTCGGATAAAACAGCCGCAGAGGAGCAGGTGCCCCTTCGTTCGGACCGTACTCCTTGAATCCCCAAAATACGGGGCGCAAGGCGCAAGGCTGCCATCCAATAGGACATGTGAATCGTGGTTGTCGGGGGCCAGTGACCTCCGCGGCAGCTACTGGATCCTGATCAGGAAAAACTTCTTTCATTGTTCTTGTCACTCAAACTCGTAAGCATTCCGGCGCATAGCTAATACCCCTTAGCCCTCCACGACCTCATCGGCAAGCCGGGGGAGGGCGTTAATGTGCAACATATGTGCTGCTGCGTCACTGGCGCGTTACAGAAAAGGTGTCGCCGGACCCAGGGCCAGTTAAAGAGGCCTGTGGAATGGTTTCCGAGCCGCGCGGCGCGTACGCTGATGCCGCTAAACCGGAACTGTTCTACAAAAATTTGGTCAGCTTCGTGCAGGAACATCTCGCACCGTCCTACGGACGCAGCCTCAGCGGAACCGACCGAACCTGGTGCCCGTCGTGGTGGAAACACGAAGAAGCCATCAGTCGACTGGAAACATTATGGCGGTCCTGGGAATTCCTCCGCCTCGACGGCTCCACAGGCATGAGCATTTGGTGGCGCGACCACGCAGTCCACCACATGGGAGTCCTGCTATCCGCTGACGGCCCATTCAAAGGCTGCAAACCCGTCACCGGAGGCCACGCGACCAACAGCTCAAAGCTCTCCCGTGTGAGCGGCCCCCGAAGGACTCTTCTGAAGATCGCAGGCTTCCCGTACCAGACAGTGGGCCCTTAGCCGAGGTGATGGACCAGTAACGGAGCAGTAACGCTGAACGGAAACGATTGCTAGGAGGAGCCATGACGCTCGGAGCTATATCGGCCTTCAAGCCCATGGTGGGCGCGTCTCGTTTAGAAACGTGCAAATTAGGGAGGTCTAGGTGGTCACGGCCTACTTTAGCTCTGAAGCTTTCGCGTTATCGAGGTTTAGTGCTTGGGCGCAAATAGGTCAGACGCGGTGCTTCGAACTAAGGAGCAACAGTCGCAAGCTCTTGAAGAGGTGAGGCAGATGTCGCAGTCGAAAAGGAAGCTAGGCCTTTGGATGCCAGTGATAGCGGGGGCAATGGCGGTCAACCTGTTAGCCGCTTCATGCTCATCTCAAACAGACAACACTGGATCCTCTTCAGCGCCGACGCCGGAAACGTCAGGCAGCAATACTGGAGTCCAAACCCCTGCCCCATCGGGCACAGACACTCCGGACGCAGCGCTGAGGGTTCCAACAGAACTGATCAATAAGACCGTTGAGGATGCCAGCGCACAACTTTTGGCCGCCGGAATCCTCTTCACCACTCTCTTAGAGGAAGCTGAAGAATCTCAGGTCGGCAGGGTGGTCAGGGTGGATCCGGCTCCCGGAACAGTGCTCAGCGAAAATGACAGGATTCACCTGATAGTTGGAAAGACCAAAGACGAAACTCCCTCCACGCCAATCCGGCCTGGGGACCTTACTATTACAGGTGTCGAATTCATCAGGATACCGCCGAGTGCTAATTGCCAGATAATCGTCATTGTCTTCAACAATTTATTAAAGAGAGCAGATGGGATCAACGTCGTGGGTCATGTGCAGATGCGCGATCAAGATAGCTCCAGATTCACACTCGATTTCAGTCGCCATAATGGACTGCAGAATCTTGAACCGCAAACACAGCATCCAATCTACGGTGAAGTTACATTCGAACGTGGAGTCACTGCAAGTTATCAGTTCCAAGTTGTGCAAGGCGCCGAGGTAATTGACGAAGTGGCTGAACAACTGGCAACGTGTGAATGATTCAGATATGCCTACCCATTCGAGAAACTCAACCGTCGTACGTTAATGGGATCAGGGAGTGATGGCTTATGGAGCGGCGCCTTCCCGTCTCAGGGGGCGGACTGCCCAACCCCAGAGCGGGCTGGCAAGAAGACCCTTTAATGTTTTTTCTTGCATTCGCAGCGGCAACTACTTCAATTGCTGCCCTTCTACTCCATCTGGCTGGTTTCACTCGCATGCCTTACACCTTGTCCTTCGTCACACTCCCTGGGATGGTCATCTTGTTGGGCATTCGAATCCGGGCAGGCCATGCGGGACGTGACACAATAGTACAGCGGTTGAGTGCTGGATTCGTTGGTGGAATTCTTGGTCTTGGTGCCTACAACCTTGTCCGTTGGATTATTGGATTGATACTTGCAGCCGACTTGTCACCATTCTATTCCATTTATATTTTCGGATCTCTAATTACGGGACAAACGCCCGATTCAAGCCTTTCGATTCTTTTTGGCTGGGCGTATCACATAAGCAATGGAATAACTTTCGCGATCATCTATGCCCTATTTGCAGGAGCTGCGCGGTGGCACTACGGGCTTCTTTGGGGTCTGGCATTGGAGGTGGCAATGCTGGCAATTTATCCTTCCAGCACGCTCTTGCGGCCGCCTGCCCTGATGCCGTTTGTCACCATTAGTCTTGTTGCCCACGCGTCGTACGGCGTGGCTATTGGGCTTTATGTTCAGCGGCGATGCTCATTGCCAGCTAAAGCGGTACTGAGATGATTCAGAACCTGCGGCGCCTTTGGGGCTTCATTGCCTACGTCATACTTTTCGCATGGCTAGATTGGATGACCCATCGAAACGTGCCTTTTATTGTGTTCGTTGGAGGTGTGGTTATCCTTGGAGCACTATTTCGAGCACGAATCGGTCGTGCGATACAGGCGATTTCCCTAAGGGATACCTCAGGGTGGACAAATAGATTCGTGAACGGCTGGTTGGCGCTTCCTTGGAAGATACGAAGGACACTGGTGGCGCTGACGCCGCTTCTCTACTTTTTGCTCCGTGGCCAAGGCACTTCGGGAGCAGGAGGTGCCGTACTTTTAGGCGCCGCTGTTGTCGCCGTGCCAGTCATACTCATGGGTGAGCAGATAGACCGATCACTTCAGCACTACTACCTGCGACGAGACACCTTGGTCCCCCGGTGGCTTCGCTTGGTTCTAGCTCCGGCGGTGGCTATCGTTCTAGCCTTCACTATTGTGCACGGTTCAATTCTTGACTTACCTGCACTATTCGGTGGCGCTACATTGACGCCTCGGTCGCCAGTGGGGTTGGACGGACGCTTCTTCCTCGCCACTTTGATCGCTAGCGCGTGCTCGGTGCTGCTCATTCGCGAACGGGAGACCTCTTGATCAACACCTTCGGTGGCGCAACAGTCTCGCATCTCGTCAAGATGGCTGTCAGTGGTGTTCTGACTGCATTGTTCATCTTGTTAGTTGCGGATCCTGCTGCTGCCGACAACTGCGATATTTTCGTCTCCCCGCAGGATTGTCAAAACACTGGATGGACCATCGGCATCATCGCTACAGCAGGGGGCGCCGCGGCCGCGGCCATTGCCGCCGCCTCCAAGGGCAGCCCTAAGCCGAAGGTAAAAAAGAAAAAGTTTAAAAACTGCGGGGCGGCTAGTGACTGGCTCAATTCGGGCGTCGAGACTGGCAGTGCTGCGACGGGATTCACTCCCGTGCTTGGGAAGCCCCAGCTAGTAGGAAACAACGGTAACGGATACGAAGTGTCGGTAGACGTTACTTGGAAGTTGAACCCCAGTAAGACGGCCACGGTTATGGAAGTTCCTGAGTGGCCAAATATGTCCGAAGCAGACAAGGCAGCCGTACAGGACTACTCCGATGCGCTTCGAGCTCATGAAGAGGGCCACCATGAGCGAGCCATTGACTTCATGTCAAAAAACGGAAAAACGATCACAGGGGAGGGCAGCACCCGGAAGGAAGCCCAAGCGGACTTGCAGCGGAAAATTGATGAATACATGGCCGAGTCCAAAGACCAATTGGATGAAGTTTCAAAGTCTTACGATGAAACCACTGATCATGGCCGCAATCAATCTGCTGTAGGCGGTCATGACGTACGGCTGAACTGCCCCCCTGGCATTTCCTAGCAGTGCCATAAGAATTTGTGATGCAAATGGCCCTGCTTACCGCCCGCGCAACTACATGCTCATGAATTAGACGAACTCACCCAGCAGGTCCTAGGGCCGGCGAGAACGCACCCTCGACCCCCGTCTGGCCAAGCGGTTACTGCGACACACGCTTGGAAGTGTTCTGTTCGTCAGCGCCAAAATTTGAGCCCAACTCAAAGTCAGTTCCACCCCACCAGGCAGCTTCGAGTTTCCCCGCAGAACTTGAGCCGTCGTCCCGCCGCCCCGGTCGGGCGCACCCCTATGTTTGCGCTTCAAAGCTTGTCGGTTTTGAGGCTGGCTCACGCCCCCACGACTGCCTCTTTTGTGTGCCATCCACCGGTTAGACGACGGCATCAGTTGCTGCTGGATACGGGCTGCAACAACTCCGGTTCAACCCAATCTATGTTCCGGCTGGCACCAGCCACAAGCGTCAAACCCGGAGTTTCTCGCCTCCGCGGGTGTGTCGAAAAGAACAACTCGAAGTATTTCGTTGATTTGACAGTTGGCACTCCTTCGCGCCAGGTCATGAAATTCGTGAGTTGAATCATTTCCAATGATCCCGGCGCCACACCCTACCGCTGTAACGTTTCTTACCGGCGTTCCGAGGATCTGTCCGACCCTATCGAAAAGCCCTTCATCCCAAAGAGCTTCTGCATGATTGAACGGAAGCGTCTCGTGGGAGGCGCCAGCAAGTTGTGAGCTCCTCACGGTAACGCAAGAGTCACCCCTTCCCTCCACCTGTTCCTCAAAAAGTAGACCGTCCGGAACCGAGTCCAGTAACGGCGAAATGATCGGCAGCTCGCTGGCTTCCTCTGTCCAATCAAAGCGCACGTCTGGAAAGCCACCGGGAAGATAGCTCGAAAGGGTATACCTCCAGAAGAACAGGCCAGAGAACCTTACAGATGAACCGCCGAAAGTGTGGAAGTCAATCGAGGGTGTGTCCACGGGCATTGACAGACTGTTGAAAATCGGGTCGTTTGGCAGGAGTTGGCGGGCACCGGGCGTCACGTCGTACCAGTCAAAAATTCGATCAAGTGCATATCTGATCAGAAATTTTGGACTTAGAAAGTCGATCTCCGGAATGGGCAAGAAATTCCCCAGGAGAGCGTCTACCATGTCCCCAATTCTCCCTTTCGCCAAGGGGGCGTTGGTGGCGCCGTGCGGAGTTCCTACCGTAATCACCTTACTGATCCAGTCCGGTCCATCTTGTAAATGATCAGCGAGGTATCGACGAACGAGAATGCCCCCGCGACTGTGCGCCAGCACCACGACCCTCTTGTTCGCGAGAGGCCCCTGCAGGACCTGCTGCCTGATAAAGGGAATGATGTGAGACTCAAGCTGACGGAGCGGGACGTCGACGGTTTCCTGGTTACCGTCCTGGCTGTAGTTGATGACGGTATGACCCATGCCGCGGAGGACTCCGGCCCAACATCGGATATCCGAGCGCATGTCGGCTAGGGACGGAGGAAGGAGGAATCCGGTCGGAGGTGGAATGAAGTTGTCATTGTCGTGACGGTCTCGCGGCGTTCGATGCTGCCAATGGAGCCCTCGCCATTGCGGGTGTCTCCAATCATTGATACTTCCGCCAAGGCCGTGAAGCAGGAGCACTACTTCTCGATCACTGCGTCTAGCCTCAGGCGTAGAAGGATGTACTTGCAAATAACCGAATTCCCGCCCCAAGCTGGTCAATGGGGACCTCCTCCGGTTCGCAGGGACATAGCCTTCTTGAGGATAAGTGCGTGGCCGTTACTGGGCCGTTACTTGGCGACCAGTTCCTACCTTTCGACTGGTGGCTTCCCCCGGAGCTGTTAGGCCTCATGGTCCGGAACCTTGAAAAAAGCATCGGACGCGAATTGCAAATGGCACCCTGGAATCCGCAGTAACGCTGTAGTAACGCCACGTGAGATATGTGTCCTCCATAAGAATCCGCAACGGGGTTCTCAGCCGAGCCAGGAGGTTCGGGACTGCCCCCGGTTTTGTTGACTCCTTGACCTAGCGAGCTTGTGCTCGTGGAAGGATGTTGACCATGCCCACGGCTTATGGGGCGGAGTTCCGCCAGGATGTTATTGATGTGGCCCGCAAGGGCGAGGCGCCTTTGACGCAGATTGCGAAGGATTTCGGGCTGTCGGTCACGACGCTCAAGCGCTGGATTGCCATCGCCGAACGTAAGGAATCCGGGACCAGTCCGGCGACGGAGTCGGCCGAGATGCGCGAGCTGAAGAAGCGAAACCGCCTGTTGGAGCAGGAGAACGAGATTCTGCGCCGGGCAGCTGCCTATCTGGCCAGGGACATCAACCCAAAATGACCTACCCGCTGGTCGCGGATCTTGCCGCCGACGGTGTTCCCGTGGCGGTGACCTGCAGGGTGTTGGGATTCAGCAAGCAAGGCTACTACCGGTGGAAGGCGAACCCGGTGACGGAACGGGACTGGATCGATGCGCACCTGGTCAACGCCGCACTGGACATCCACGCCGACGATCCGGCGTTCGGGTACCGGTTCATCGCCGACGAGCTCCCGGAGAAGGGCATCACTGCGGGCGAGAACAGGGTCCAGCGCTTATGCAGGGACCACGGCATCTGGTCAGTGTTCTCGAAGAAACGGGGTCTGAACCGGAAACCGGGGCCACCGGTCCACGATGATCTGGTGGAGCGGGACTTCACCGCCGCGGCGCCGAACGAACTGTGGCTGACAGACATCACCGAGCACCCCACCGAAGAAGGGAAGCTCTACCTCTGCGCGGTGAAGGACGTCTACTCCGGCAGGATCGTCGGCTACTCGATGGACGCCCGGATGAAGTCCTCGCTGGCCGTCGCCGCACTGGAGAACGCAGCCCGGGCACGCCGCCCGGCAGGGACCGTGGTGCACTCCGACCGCGGGTCACAATTCCGGTCACGCCGGTTCGTCGAATCCCTCCGGCACCACGGGCTCACCGGCTCGATGGGCAGGGTCGGCGCGTGCGCCGACAACGCCGCCATGGAATCGTTCTTCTCACTGCTGCAGAAGAACGTCCTGGACCGTCAGCGGTGGCTCACCAGACAGGACCTCCGGCTGGCCATCACAACCTGGATCGAAAGAACCTACCACCGCCGGCGACGGCAAAGACGGCTGGGAAAACTCACGCCCATCGAATATGAAACAATCAACCGGACCGCGCTCACAGCGGCCTAAGACCCCGAGTCAACAAAAGCCGGGGCAGTCCCGTTTGCTTCTGCATAGGCCGAGTCACGATACTCGCTTGTCGACTTTCGTTCCACGGTAATCGCGCTCAGGGTTTCAAAACCCGCTGGCGCCTGGTGACTCCAGACGTCTGGCATTCTGAAGTCTCGTTGCGTACGGTGACGGCGGTTTCGACTTGGACGCCGGCGTTCTGGAACTTTTGTTCTGCTGGTCAAAGGCGTTTTTCTGTCGTCCAGCGCGACCGCCGCGGAGCCACGCACCATCGCTGCCGGTGTCGATCGACTCGGCGAAAACCCCCGAATGCCGCGCTACAAAAGCCCGTCAGACACGCGGCATAGAACCGCGGGGCGGGGCCGGATTGATTCATCTGATGCAATACGCAGAGTACTACTTGACATAAGGTCCAATATCAGCGCTTTAGGAGCCGTGTGACCCGAGAGCGCTTTCCTCCTTCCGCGACGGAGTTGGTGAACATTGCTTCACGTGTACGCTGACGTAAGCAGAGGGTCGTTGTCCACACCTCCGGCGTTGGATCGGGCTTTACAGGCCTTGGAGTGTTCAGGTTTCCGCATGTTTCCGGAGCTTGCAGTGTTTGCTAGGCCGGGAAAGCAGTTCGGGTCCCGCCTCGCGTAACTGTTCCTCTGCACAGGGGCGTGTTATCTTCTGGCGGTGCACAGAAGTTTATATGTGGGCCCTTTTTGCGCCTTTTTGGTGGTGACTTTTCAGGGTGCCGCGTTTCTCCTTCTGTTGAGTTGGTAGGGGTGGTGCCGCACTCTTCAGCTCCAACAAACGGTTCCGCTTCTTCAGGTCCCGCATTTCGACCGACTCTGCCGCCCCGATCCGAGCCGTGCGAACGGTTTCTAAGGAGGCCTGGCGTCTGCAGGCGTCTGAGAGAAGGCTCTCCCTAAAACAAGTAGGGGGATTGCTGCATTGACTTCCCTTTTGAATCTGAGGATCCTCGAACTTACATATTTGATGGAGTAAACCCTGCTGAGATCGGGTAGCCATGGGCATCGATGACTGTGGAATGTTTGAACTGGACCTCATGCGTGCCTGGCGGATTCGCCGGCAGGGAGAAGCAGTCCGTGTTGCTGCACGTCAGCAGCGTCTCATAGCAGCGCTGGCCGTCCGCGGCGCCAGTTTTAGAAATTACTTAGCGGGCGTACTGTGGCCGGAGTGCCCGGAAGCCAACGCGCTGGAAAGTCTGCGGATGGCGGTCCATTTGACGACAAGGCAATTACCGGGGCTGCTGGTCAAGGACGGAGCGCTTCTGTCCTTGGACAGGCGGGTTGATGTGGACCTGTATAGGGTGCGTGGGGCGCTGAAAAAAGCCCAAACAGGCAGTGGTGGCGCGTCAGACCTCCTGCAAGAGATCCGGGATGTGGACTTTCTCCCTGGGTGGTATGAGGACTGGGTGGTGTTTGAGCAGAGCCGGCTGCAACACGACCGACTTCGGGCGCTTATTGCGCTATCACAGCGGTTGGCTGCCTGTGAGAATTTCGAGGCTGCATCCGAAGCGGCGACCGCAGCTCTGGAAATCGAACCCTTGTACGAGGGCGCCGTCCGACTACTTGTTATGGCAGAGATGGCCCAAGGAAACGTTGCCTCTGCCTTTCTCGCTTACGAAAGGTATGAGGCACAACTGCACACGGACATTGGCGTCTCTCCATCTGAAGGTCTTCGACAGTTGATCCCTGATGGCGTTGGCCGCCATTCCCGCGTGCCAGCCAAGCAGCTAATTGCCCCCAGAGGCAGCAGTCTGAGCCAGGAGCCACTGCTTCACAACGCCTAGGACCTGGTCCGGATCAGCGGCATACACCGTCGTGTGCTCAGTGCCGGATGCAGACCCGTAAGTGATTCTGGCACGAAATCCAGACAGTTGAACAGGGTGTTCGTGCCACGTTCGTATCACGAGGGTGCCGCCGTCGGGAACGTCCGAATTCCCTTCTCGCCCGGCATCGGGTCCAGCTCCAACGTCGTCCATTCGCATGGTTCTCCAACTCTCCGCCAGCAAGCTACGTTTGCGGTGACGGCTAAATTCCAGCCAATCCGTCCTGTCAGCTGAGTCGTTTCCCTTGAATAGCAGTGAAACGAAGTGCCGAACGCCTCTCATCCTGCCGCACTGCAATCGGTAGCGGCCTGTCCTTTAGTAAAGATTCACGCAACCTTGAGCTTCGCTGCGCCCCGGGTTTCGGCAGGGCGACCGCTTGCATTCTGAAGGAGTAAGTCCCGTTTGCTTCGCGAGCAATTTCGAATTGTTCAGGTTGGTGCCGGTCGGCTCGCCGAGGACGGGCATTCCCTTGTCAAACCACATACTTCTGTGATCCTTCTTGGCCTCGGCGACGTACTTTCGTGGCAGCCGTCCTTATGGCGCGGAAGAGAAGGCGTTGACAGTGTCAACACCTTCGGCATTGGATCGGCTCGTACACCGGCCGGGACGGCCCGTATTCCGCATGTTTCCGCGGGTTCCAGTGTTTGCAGGGTCGGGAATGCAGTTCGAGTCCCACCTCGGGCACAGCATATCCCCTCGTCAGAGGCGCTTTTGCTTTGACGTGTTGACATAGCTTGTGGTCGCGTCGTCTGACGAGTTGGGCCGCGGGCTGTGGCCTGGCCGCCGCGATCGCCTATTCGGGTGTGTGTTGGGTGGCGGGTTCAGGACCCTGGCTGGTGAGTCCTCCGCCCGCTCTGGACTGGGGCTATGCGGTTCCTCGTTCCGGTTCTTTCGGGTAGGCCCGGGGTGGCCTACACCTATTCATGTGCCGGGGGAGCGGGGACGACATGACTTCGGAGATCCCGCTAAAGAGCGCCCCTGGCAGTCGGTCTTACGGCATGCCCCGCGAAGGTCGCGCCCCGAGGTTTGTCCTGCCAAAGAGGGTGTGGACAGTGTCCACACTTACGTCTGCTTTATTGGATGGCCGAGAGAACTCGAGACCGATGTCAGGCCGGGCCCCCAACATGTCGCCTTCGCATGCCCCTCCGCAGGTGCAAGAGGCAGTCAGGCCAACTCTCGCCTGCCGCCCGGTTGTCTCGAAATGCTAGGGAGGCGAGTTCAGATGGTGAGCGCAACACCCTGAATTCTGTGGGGTGTCGTCGATGGGCAGGCCGTGGTCGCCGTTGAGTGTTCGTTTAGCGTTCTGGGAAGGGCTGGATGCCGGGCTGGCGGTAGCCGTAGCGGCGCGGGCCGCCGGGGTGTCGCGTCCGACCGCGTACCGGTGGTTGAGCGACCATCAGAAGGTGTTGCCATCGCCGCTTCCGGATTTCAGTGTGCCCGTGCAGGGCTCTTGTCGTTGCGTGAGCGGGAAGAGATCGGCCTTCAGCTTGCCCAGGGCCATGGCGTACGGCGTATCGCCGCCTCCCTGGGCCGGGCTCCGTCGACAATTAGCCGGGAGATCGCGAGGAACCGCGTCAGTGACCGGTATTCGCCATCGCTCGCGCAGGAACAGACGTGGGCTCGTGCCCGCAGGCCGAAGCCACGGAAACTGGACGGGTTAGCGTTACGGGAACAGGTCACCACGATGCTCACCGACCGTTTCAGCCCGGAACAAGTTGCTGGCCGACTTAAGGTGGAGCATCCGGAGAATCCGGAGATGCAGGTGTCACACGAAACGATCTATCAGGCCCTCTACGTCCAGGGCCGCGGATCCTTGCGCCTGGAAGTTGCGACGGCGCTACGGTCCGGGCGGGTGCGCCGGCGCCCGCAAAGGCCTGCGGGTCCTCGCCCGCAACGATTCAAGGAGATGGTGATGATCTCTGACCGGCCGGCCGAGGTCGAGGACCGCGCCGTTCCCGGCCATTGGGAAGGGGACTTAATCGGCACTTCACGGTTCGTGGGGAAATGGATCCCTGAAATGAGTGTCATGCCGCCGTCCTGACGGCACTTCTCAAGAGAATAACCGATTTGTAATTGGCTGGGTTGCGGTACCCGCGGGCAGTTCGCTTGATGTTCTTGATCGCCGTGTTGTTGGCCTCGACCTTGCCGGTCGTCGCGCCGGTAATGATCAGCACCTCGATCTCTTTCCACCACCGGCAGACGGTGCGGTAGAGCCTGTTCGTCTCCGGCCTCGCGGCCGCGGTGACAAGTTCCTCAAGCCTGGCTTTCGCTATTTCGGCGTCCTTCAGGGAGCCCGTGCGCAGCAGGACCCTGAGTTGTTCCTTGACCTTCCAGACCGCTTGGAGGGTGCCGGTCGGATCGTCGACGGCGAACACTTCCTCGAGCCGGAGGGCGGCACGGCAGCTCAACGTGTCGCCGCCGCGCAGCAGGAGCATGCGGTGAGCCCAGGCCTTGTCGATGGCCCGGCCGCGGCGGCCCTTGACCTGCTGGGAGAGGTTCTGCCGGGTCTCGGTCATGGCCTGGTTCGCCAGCGAGATCAGGTGAAAGTGATCAACAGCGACTGCTGTGCGCGGAAGCCACATCCGCAACGCCTTCCGGAACGCGCCGACGGGTCGATCGCGACGACCTGCACCGCCAGCCGCCACTCCAGGGGCCGGGCGAACAGCCAGTCCCCGACACCCTTGTGATCTCGGCCGTCGACCACACCAAGGACCTGACCGGTGTCCAGGTCCACGATAGTTGTCATCCACGGCTCGAAGCGTGTCCACGCCTTTGTTGCCGGGTCCTGGAAGTAGCGCACTGACCGGAAACGGTGCTCATCCATGCCCAGCATCCGCGGGCTGAGCTTGTCCACGTCGGGCAGCCGGAGCAGGCAGGCCTCGGTCACCGCGGCCCGGACCATCCACCAGGACACCGCGAAGCCCGCGGCGGTCTCCGACACAGCCCTGCCCGAACGGATGACAGCGTCCACGAGCTGGTCCCGAAGCCTGCTCGTGGAACGGGCACGGCGTGGCACCTGCGGCGTTGATTCAAAAAACGACAACCGGTCGCACGCCCTCTCTTCGCAGTACCAGCGGTACTTGGACCAGAGCACCTCAACTGGCCCGGCAACAGGAATATCCCGGAGCCGCTGCACGCGGCGTTCCTTCCGGCGGGACGAGATGACTCCGCAGCTCGGGCAGCCCGGTGGCTGGTCGGTTTCGATGATGACCTGCCGGCGGCCGGCATTGATGGAGGTGGAGATGACACGGTAGTCGGGCAGGTTGAAGAGGATGGTGGCAGCGTCGGCTGCGACCCCGGTAGGCTCGTTCAAGGGCTCGTGGTCCTGTTCCAGGTTGAATGCTAGACACACTCATCCCAACAGGGCCACGGGCCCCCTTGTCTTCAACGACACGAACTCAATTCCCCACCAACCGCGAAGAGCCACTTAATCATCGGTTCAACAGCATCGAAATCCGCGATCGGAACCCTCGTCGAACGGACCAGCGGTTACGTGATGCTCCTGCATCTGCCCGAGGACCATACCGCCAGCACCGTCGCCGACGCCATGATCACCGCGATGAACAGCCTTCCCGAGCAGTTGCGCCGTTCGACGACCTGGGATCAAGGATCAGAGATGTCCCGGCATCAGAAGATCACAATGGCAACCGGGATGCCGATCTACTTTTGCGACCCACACTCGCCCTGGCAGCGCGGAAGCAACGAAAACACCAACGGGCTCCTCCGCGAGTACTTCCCGAAAAGCACCGACCTGTCCTTCCACGGGCCCGGGATCCTTCAAAACGTCGCCGCGGAACTCAACCGCCGGCCACGGAAACGACACGGCTACCGAACGCCGCTGAAGTCCTCGCCGAGCTAGTCTCGAACCCAGTCAACTAAGTCTGGTGTTGCAGGCACCACTGGAATTCGCCTGATATCGAAGCACCTAGTTGCGAGAAGTAATTGCAAGAATCGCCTGGGTCTAGGCTCGGACTCCGCTCAGGGGAGTGTATGCACATCGGCGAGACGTCTCGTATTCCAACTGTTGTAAGACGGCCCTTGGATAAGTGTTTACAGGGTCGCGAGAAGCAGCGGGATTTGCTCTGGCTGAAAGGCGCCCTGATTTAGTTCTCCCCGGCCGATGGAATCTCGAACCAGAGGGAGCATGGTTAGAGAGACTTTTCCTGTGTAAAGGAGCGGTAGGTCGTCCGGGTGTTCGTTCAAGTGGTCCGAAACGAGGTCCAGGCCTTCGAAATAGACCTTGTCTTTCACATGAGCGCCGGGTTGCGAGGTGTCGGCGATGCCCCGCTTTGAGCGAGCCGCCGTCTCGAATGCTTGATTGTGATCCGCATATTTCCTCAGCTCGCTATAGACGTCGAAGAACCCGTGGTCGAGGGCGCGAGACGCGGCCACATATCGCAGAGCAAATCTCCGGGAGTCGACCGCATCGTAGAGGCCACTGCCATCTTCCATGTAGGCAGCTAGCCCCTCCTCTGTGGACAAGTAGTCACCTAGCCCGAATCCGGCGAGTCGCATCGGCTGGCGCTGGCCCGACGCCGACCGAAATACATGACAGCCAACTTCATGCACGAGGAGACGGGCGGCCATGGTGCGGCTGAACGAGGACCCCGTTTTTATGCGGACCTCACGACGCTCGCTGCTTGCATCCAACATGGCGTTCATGCGGGGCTCGACGCAAATCGACCAGTCTGTCAGCGATACGGCCGATAGTGCTTGACGAAAGACCTCCGCGAGGCCTTCCGCGTCCAAGTTCGATTCCTCAGTTGACGGCTTGTACGGCGTTTCCAGTTGTCCGTTTGCCTCGACCAAGGTGGTCACCGACACGTCGCCGAACATCGCGAGGGTTCGCGTAGTGATTGCCGCGGGGTTGTGCGCGCGGCAGTCGACAAGTGTCTGGATCATGTAGTCCACTGTGGTGGCCAGCAGTAGAACCCAAGGGCTGTCGAAAGCAGTCAGAGTGGTGCGGAATTGTAGGAGTTCATCGATCGCTTCCTCCGGAACCGGCGTGAACTGAAATAGAGGATCATGGCGTGCCCCAGATTGGTATGCCTTCTCAATTAGTGTGGCCTCGTCGGCGAGGTTCAAAGGCACCTCATACTGGTCAACCTTCAGCCTCGACGCTAGCTCACTGTAGGTTTGAGCAAGCTGGTTGATTGAGTTATTCACGGTGCTCCTTTGTACTTGTTGACGAGGCCGCATGTGGCGTGGTGGGGGCAGCCGAGGCATTTCTTGTTGCCATTTGGGAGTTTTGTTGTGTCATAAAACCTGTTGAAGTTTTCCCAGTTTTTGGGCCCGTCGGGATCATCCTGTACCGGGATGGGATAGCCGCAAATAATGTCATCGTAGCGGTATTCGTGGAATGCGTGTACGGTGCCCGCACTGGTCCCGCCAGCGATGTCGATGGTAACGATTGCTTCGTTTTTTCTTTGTTGCGTTTCGAACCCCTTGAGGTGTTCCGGATCGAGGAAGACTTCTTTGATATCCTCCGGAAATTCCGCCCGCCTACGTTTGATAAAGCGGTTTGGGCTGGGGTCTGTGTAGACGATGAATGCAATTCCTGGGCGTATGTTGCCGAATCGGCGGTTGGACTCGATAGAGGATCGCACCTGAACCGGGAGGTTGTTCCAATCCTGACTTTTCGGAGCTAGAACCCGCGCCCATACGGTGAGGTGGGTATTGAAAATCAACAAGCGCGAAAAACTAGCGTACCGGATGGCGAATTGGCCGCTATCCGGATTGAAGGCCATCTTATCGGCAAAATACAGACTCCGCGTGTCCGGGTTGGTCAAGCGGATAAGAATGATTGCAGGAAGGAAGGCGGCCCACGAAACTCCAATCAATATCTGAGCCGCAACTAATGAACGCCCAAATACCCCGGTCGTCGTAATGTCCAGGAATCCACCGCTCGCTTGGATTATCAGGCTGAAAAAGAGGGCTTGACCGTAGTTTTGGATGGGGCTTCCGTTGTCGCGCAGAAGGTCTTGCCATTCGTAGAGGACCGCGAAAGAAAAAATTGGCAGCGCGTAGAGGGCGGCGATCCAAGCAACTAGACGACCTCGACTTCGCGTGGTTAAAAACTTTAAGAGCTGGTCTGGCTTTTTCTTCCAGTTCGGCTCCCACCTTGGCTTAGAGGCCAGCATCACAACTCGGCTCTGACCAACGGCGTGGAGCGCGCACGTCTATGATTCGCATGCCCGCGTAGGGGCTTTTCTCAACCCGCACGGCTGACATGCGTTGATGGTACGCGTTCCATCCGGTTTGTGCACCACCAAAGCGTGGTTCAATGCGGACGCAAGCAGCCCGGTATTAGCGACCGAGCTTGGTCACCGATGGGGCGATCGTCGGTTTGCCAAGCGGAATCCTCGCCTGGCTGGAAGAATTTCCACCACAACCAACGCGTTATCACCCACCTAGGTGTACTGAGTCAGGACGTTGGTTACATCGTGAAAGGGTGAAGACCTCTCAGGTTGGTGGTTACCACAACTGCCAACTGAATCTAAGAGGTCTTCATGCTCCACCGTAATGCCCGCCTGACCCCTACCGGTAGACGGATCATCATCGAGCGCGTCTTGAGCGGCCGTCCGATTGCTTATGTGGCCAAGGAAATGGGTATCTCGCGGACCTGCGCCCACCGCTGGATAAACCGATACCGCGCCCACGGCTGGTAAGGGCTGGAGGACCGCAGCTCCCGGCCAAAGTCATGCCAGGGTCAGAAAGTGTCAGAGCCGTGAAGTCAGCCAGCTCATCCAGCATTTCCTTCACGTCATCGGTCTTTAGGACCAGGTCCTGCAGGTGATCAACGACAAGCTCAGACGGCAATGGACGTGATTCGTGGGCCATGACGGCCTCACTCCTCTCTTTATGCCCAAACAACAACCCCTTTGCAAGGAGGGCGACCCAGGACAGCGAACCCGCATACGCGGCCTACTCTCCAGTATGCTCCCCATACCGCGCCTAGTACGGCTCATGCTTGCCGGCGGGGCCAGGCCGGTAGCTGGAATGTAACCGTCGAAAGTTATGGATTTCGGAGCTGAAGCGTGAAGGATCCCGCCCCGCGAAGACAACGAAGCCAATAGTGCCGGCAGCGTCCCCCCGATTAGCAGTGGCGGCGGTTTCACCACGCTCGATGTCGCTTTTTGGGGCTGGTTGCCCACGACGTCCCGTGGAAGGCAGAGTGCCCTGCGATGCTGACATCCTCATAGGTGCGTATTGACGTGACCGTGGTTGGAGCTCAAGCGTGGTGACGGTAAATATAAGATGATCATCATGATGGGGGTTCAGACAGGGGTTAAATGCACGGTTCCGAATCCTGAATGGGTGAAGATGTACCGCCAAGATCTCCACGTCTTGAAGGTCGCAGAACTGGCAGGTGTTGGGGTGCGCACAGTCCGATCCCATCTCCACGTAGGGGCCCGCGCCGAACCGCTCCTCCGGGAGGAGCATAGGCTAGCAGCAAAGCCGGCCAAGAGGATTCCCGGCTCCGGGCTGAGGAACATGAACGAGATCATTGCCCTGTGCAAGGCTGAAGGCAGATTTCCCTCGACTCATGCGGCCTCACCCCGCGAACGGGCGCTGGCTGTCTGGCTTCATCGCCGGCGCCAGGAAGCACAAAAAGGCACGCTACCCGCCGTCTACAGCGAAGGCCCTACAGCCATTCCGGGCTGGGACCGGCGTCCCCCTCTTAAGGCCCGCAAGAAGCACGCTGGAGTCAACGCTTGTCCGACCTCGCCGGGTACCGAGCTGGCGGAAGCGATTGGCCCCGGCATAAGGGCAGTGACGGCGAACAGGAACGGATGCTGGGGGTGTGGTTGCACGTGCAGCGCATTTACCACCGTCAGGGCAAATTGAGCGCGGACAGGGAAGCGCAACTGAACAGCGTCCTTCCCAGCTGGAGACAGGGCCGGACAGGCAACGGTAGCCGATCGCGCCAGAAATAACCGGGCTACTGTCCGCTTCGCCGGCCTGGTAAACAGCTGCAGAAGTCGAAGGGGCACGGCCTGTGCTTTCAGGTTCCGCGGCGGCTCTGGCGTACACCGGTGATCGGAAGGCGGCAAGGTCATCATGTGCATCAGCAAAGCCCCTTGGGGCTGGCCTGGGTGGTGACCGACATGCCACGTCCGCGCACCCATTTCACCGTCGTGAACCGTCAGAGGACATCGATGATTCTTGCTGTCCGCAACCGAGCTTGAAGATTGCGAGCCGCGGATTGATCTACTCGAACTCTGGCGCCCATCGGCTTCACAGGCCTGAAGCTCCTGCGGGTGAGCAGACAGTAAAACTAGGAATGGCTTCCGCCGCGGGGCAAATTGCTCGGTGACGGCTGTGTCGTTCTCGATTTCTTCCATCGGGACGGGCAGTCCGACGCCCGGGACACCCTACCCGCACGGCCGTCCAACTGCCGACCAGCACCGAAAACCTAACCCCGACTGGACCACCTAGCAGCTCCGAGGTGCGGACTGGCCAGGGCACTCGAGCGGTCCGCCAACATCCGTTGACAACATCATTGAGATTCCTGCGGATTGTGCGCCCCCGCTCCAAACCGTCAATCGCTGACGCGACGTGGTCGGCGATAAACCTCCACGACGCTCCTTCGTCGCCTATTTCCTGGAAGTTTCCGGCAGGCCGCGCCCTCCGGGTTGACACACGACGCTGATCCCCACCGCGGCTCTACCGCGCTAGCCACGTTCGAGCAACCGTTTCGAGCGCCTTCCGAGCCAGCGGATGAACCAGAGCACCACCGCACCCATCAACGTCAAGGCCAAGCATGCTCCAACACCGGAAAAGACTAACTGGGGCTTGCCACCGAACCAGGCGGAGATAAGGTCGACCTCAGGCGGAGGGGCATTCATGCTCGAATTCACTTCGAGAAGCCACCATCCACCGTCCGCCCGTTGGTAGATGATCTGCCTGCGGCCGCTCTCGCCGAGCACCGGCGGGCGTGAGAATTCGAGTTGCACGGTGCCATCGACGTCAACGACGGCGCGCGAAAAGCGATCGTTGCCGATGCGATAGCAGAGCGTAGTTCCCGGCCAGGCACCACGCAGGTCAAGTGACGGGTCGTCGCTCTCGAGTGACTCTTTGCCGTTGACCGCCGGTGTGCAGTCGTTGGGCGGAAGTCCGTACCTGGACCAAGGCGATCCGGTTTCGTCGGGAGGTACACCGGTGGCAGTGGGCGGAATCGGGGGCACTTCACCGGGGGTTGGCCGGAAGGTGTCGAGGTGGGCCAGGATGCGCTCTGCCATTAGTCGATGGCCATAAGCAGTTGGGTGGAAGCTTCCCCGCACCACGTCGACCGGATCAAGCGTCATCACGGCTGGCTTTTGTGGATGCCAGCCGTTGATCGCCGGCGTCGTCGAGTCCGAGCACAGCCCGAAGCCGTCAAACGCTCCGGTCAGATCGATGGATTCGGCGCCGGCCTCGATGGCGGCTTGGTCGATATGGCGCTTGAGCGTGTCGACGAAGCGGGCGACAAAGCCGATCTCACTTTCGGAAAGCCCTATTGACGCACATTCCATCTGCTGGGCGGCGAGTGGTGACGGATAGGTCATAACCAGAATGCGAGCACGGGGGGCCGTTGCCCGGATCTCATGAAGTAGCAGTTCGAGCCGCGGCATGATCACTTGGCGAAGGTTCTCCAGCCACATGCCTCCAGCATCACTGCACTGGTGGTTAATCCCCATGCACATCGAGATGATCTCGGCGAACCTCGCATCGTTGCCACCCACGCTGAGCAGGACGAGCTCGGCATCGGGGTGCTCCTTCAGAGCTTCAATTTGTTGTCGCCCATCCGATCGGGGATGGGGCGCCGGCGTCAGGATACCGGGCTCCGCAGCCGAAGCGATGTTCTCCACTACCGCCCCGGAACAGGGGACAAAGACTAGCTCGGCGCGCAACTCTTGTGCGACCCGAAACGGATAGGCATGCGCTGCCTGCCGACACTTGTTATCAGGTCCGTCAGTTCCAACCAGGAACGCCTCCGCACCCTCGCCTGACATATAGGAGTCGCCCATCGCTACGATCGTCAACTCTTTGTCGGGCGTCCACTCGGAAACTGAAGACTGGTGAGCAGCGGGGACGAAGCCGACGTAAACCACGGAAACAATCGCTACGCCGATAAGCAAGCCAACCCCGATCGCCGCTATAAACCCCAGAAGCCAACGTCTGAAACCCTGCATTTGCCCACGCCCAATCGACTTGGGTCAAGTTTCGACGCTAACAATGCAGCAGTCAACGACAGTTGTACCGAAGGCCCTAAATGTGTGGGCCCGCGAGACCCTCTGGGTGTTTTCTGTAGGCGAAACGGGGATCAACCCGATGGGCGGGCGAGCCCACCTTTGCCTGCATGAGCACGGCGACCGGGAAGATCACGCAGCGATGACTGGCAATTGGGCATCGGCTGTGTCCGCAGGGCTTCACGTGCGCCCGCAGCGCAGCTACTGTACAGACGAGGCTCCCACGACGGGAGGCCCTATAGATTTCCTTTGTCACCAGGGTAAACCGGAGACGGGACTATGTGATGTGGTTCCGTCTCCGCCCATTTAGGGCGGCGACCAGTAGCGCAGCGTTTGGTGGCTGGAACGCTTAGCAAAAGGCGAGAGAACAGCAGACACATGTACTAGTTGCTCACTCAACCATCTAGAAGAGCGCCTCAGGGGGACGGATCGCATATTTCGTTTGGAGGCTGCTGCTCCCACCGATGAGCCAGAAGGACGAACGCTGACACTAGACACCGCTGGCGAGGTCATGCACACCAAGTAAACTGGCATCGACGTATACGACCGTCTGATCTATGTCAGTGAACCTCTTGCGGAGCATCTGGCAACACGAGCAGCCCATCGGTAGACGGAACAGAGGTCCCCGGCGGTGCTGGAGCTTTCCAGATTAACTAAACTGCTGGGGGGAGCGCATAAAAAAGGAAACCGCAGCGCAAAAACTACTTCCGCTCCCGCGTTAGTCGCGAGAAACTAATGTCAGAATATTGACTCTCTGTTGAAGCCGGAGAGGTTCAACGTGCGGCAAGGATGCGGCTCCATGACCACTCAGGACCAGCCAGCAGATTCTAACCAAGTCCCTATTCTCATCTTTGTCCCGGGTTTGGGCGTGGCTGACGCCAACAGTGCGGACCGCTTGGCCGAAGTAGTCGCGGTGGTTGCCGATACATTAGACGGTGGTTCCAGCTTTGGAACAAAGACCACCATGCGCCTTACAGCACCGCGTGGACTGAGTTTAGGCAAAACGGTCGTCGACGGATCGGACAACCCCAAGCTACAGCTATTTCAGTTCGATTATGCCTCGGCACTGGAAGTTCCCCAGAGTGCCGCCCTTCCGACCGTCGCGCCCGGGATGATCCGCTCCGCGGTCATCGCATGTAAGGGTGTCGCGAAGTGGGTCGTAGCCTGCCGCCAGAAAGCCAAGACTGCTAAAACGAAGGCGCAGCTGTTACTCGGCCTCGCCGCTGCCATTGCTTTGATCTTTACGGCACTGATGGCCTTGGATGCGCTTTTGGTTGCTTTGAGCGTGGAACTTCCTTGGCTCGCGGATTTTCTGGGCCACGTACCCTGGCACGTGGGTATTTTGGGCCCGGAGGGGGCACCCATTACTTTTGGCATCGCCTCTCTGGGCCTAACAGTTACTTGGGTCGCACTACGCAAAAAGGTCCTCGCCCTAGCCGATACCGCTGATCGATTGATCCGCTTCACCAACAATGGCAAGCAAATCGCGGATACGATTACAGGCCGTCTCGATTCCGCAATTGACGAATTGAGGAAGACCGGTTGGAACGGTCCGCTGCACCTCTTGGGGTACAGCTTCGGCAGCCTAGTCCTGTTCGAAGCCCTTTATCCGCGCGTCAACGCCCTCTTATCGGCGAAGCCGGTCGAGAGGGTCTCTTCGCTGGTCACGATCGGTTGCCCACTCGACCTCGTGCGGCTCTTCGAACCGTCCTACGACAAGAGCAGACTGGAACGCAAAGAGAACCTGGCGTGGACAAACATCTTCAATGAAGCCGACATCTTCGCCTCCAACCTATGGGACGGCAGTGACAAAAATGAGAGAATCACGGACCAAGACGATGGCCGGGCGGATCAAAAAAACGGTGTCGCACCACTCTCGATCGGAACCACGAAACCAATTTCAATCCGCTACACCGATGAGACGATCAAACTCAACCAAATCTTCATAAACGGGAGAACACATTCCAGCTATTGGGGGAAACCTGACGAGGCCAACTGTTTCGGAAAGTTGGTACCCCAATGGCTGGTCATGTCGCAAGCCGTGGTGGGCGGCGAAGACCCGGTCAGCCCACCCTGAGCACCTTGAGAGCGCGCAGCCTGAAGCCGGGACATCTGGCTTGTGGCCTAAAGCCAGCAAAAAGTGGGGTTAGCAGCAAGAGGCTGCAGGTTGAAGCCCCGGCCAAGCCTCGTGGCTCCTACTGATTCTTGATCTCCGTAACGCACCCGGATCAACGGGATCGGAACCTAAGGTGCATCTGGAGGGAGGACTTGATGGATGAAGGCGTGTGGGAGGCAGCCCGGTGCGTACGGCCGTACCTCCAGGAGTATGTCGGGGATACGTTAGCAGCAAAATTGGACGCGCAACTGGCGGCGTTTCTCATCAGTGGAGCCGGGGATGAGAAGACTGAGGAGCAGTTGCGCCAGCTTCTGACCGCTCATCATGCTACTTGCGTGTTTTTGGACAGAGTACTCCGTGATGCTCCCTTCTATAGGCCACCAGATGTGAGGGGTCAACTTGAAAGGGGAGGAGACTACAACCCTCTTCCTGGCGCCACGTCACCAGTGGGGGCTGACAGGTTCGTTTGCCCCGAGGGCGATGACTATGTCTGGTACCGGACTGAGGTCGGCGAAGAAGTACCCAAATGTGATACACACCGCTGCATCCTTCAACGGGACTAGGAGCATCGACCATGGTTGCAGGCCTTTGGGACGCGGCGCTTGGGAAGGTCCCGGATCAGTGGAAGATCATGGCCGCGCCTGCACTTGTGTTTTGGGCCGGGGCGTTCCTAGCTTGGGCATCGTCCGGCAGGTCCCGCCTTAGCGAGGTGACGGCTTGGCTTAACGGGCAGAGCACTATCGTGCACATTGCCACAGGCCTGGCAGCCGTGACCTTATTAGCGGTCTCGTTCTTGGTGACGCGGCGACTAACCGCTCCAGTCCTACGGATATTAGAGGGCTACTGGCCTGCATGGTTAGCAAGTGTCGCCGCCCGCCGCCGCCGGAAGTTTCTGGAGCTCAAGATGGCCGACAATGACGCTTGGTTAAAGCTGATGCGGGAGTGGGAGTCCCGGGCTCACGGCCAGCAGGCAAACCTTGACACCGAGCAACGTGCGGAGCAAGCTGAAATTGCTGCCCAGATACGGGCGGAGCTAGCCAAACTGGAACAACGCCGGCGTCACCGGCCCGTTCTCGATGGTGAACTGCTACCCACACGGCTGGGAAATATTCTGCGAGCCGCCGAGACCCGCCCCAATCATCGCTATGGGCTTGATGCAGTCGTCATCTGGCCTCGACTATGGCTGGTGCTACCCGACCTGGTTCGGTCTGAACTCACCGGTTCCCGGGCCGCCCTTGACGCGTCCGTGTCTGTGGTCGTTTGGGGAGCAGGATTCTTGGCGTTTACACCATGGGCCTGGTGGGCAACTCCTGTCGGCCTCTCCGTGTCGATGGCCGCAATTCTTTGGTGGGCGCCGACAAAGGCCGAAGTGTTCGCCGAACTTGTCGAATCAGCCTACGACCTGTATAGGTGGGAGGTATACAGATACCTGTGTTGGCCCTTGCCTATTGCTCCCGCCGACGAACCCAGCAGCGGTAGAGCCCTCACCCAGTACCTAACGCGCGGCTCCGATCAACCCAAACCTAAGTTCACACATGACACCGTTTCCGAAGAGGACTAACTGGTGACAAACAATCACCCCTTGGACGGGGATAGCGCGGAACAGTTCAGCGAACTCGGCAGAGAGGCCTTACAAAGGGCATATGCTAGCGGGGCACGGGAAAGCTTCGATTCGGCCGTGAATTTCTTAAAGTCCGCCGTTGACGCACTTGCCCCCGGTAGTCCTGACCGGTACGCGGGACTAAGCAACCTCGGTGCCGCTCTGCTTGCCCGTTTTCAGTACGTTGGCAATCTTGAGGATTTGGACAAGGGGTTAGACCTTGCTCGTGTGGTGGTTGAATCCACCCCTCAGCGGCACCCACTCCGCCACATCTATCTGCTTACTCTAGGGCTCGGCCTGAAGCTCCGATTTGAGCGGACCGACTCGAGTGCCGATCTAGACGAGACGGTGACGCTGCTTCGCCAGGCGGTTGGTTGCTCACCGGAGGATGACGCCTATTACCCTCGATGCCTGTCCAATCTCGGGCTGGCCCTCTTTATGCGGTCCGAGCGCACCGGCTCGGGCAACGACTTAGATGAATCCATCGAGATCCACCGTAAGCTTCTTTTCGGGACGGCACATGACAGCCCCGACCGGCTGAACCGTTTGTCCAACCTTGCCAGCGCCCTCAAGTTGCGTTCCAGCCGTTCCGGTAGTGGGAGGGACATAGACGAAGCTATCTTCGTTTTCCGTCAGCTGGTTGACACGACACCGGAGAGCCTTCCAGTCCGGTTAAGGTACTTGAACGACCTCGCAGTAGCTTTACAAGAACGGTTCGAGCGCGGAGGACAATTGGGGGATTTGGACGCGGCAATTGAATATTTCCGCCGACTAGTTGATGTAGTCTCGGCGGATCATCCTGACGGCCCAAGGTACATGAACAACCTCGCAGGCGCATCGCGGACGCGGTTCTTGAGCACTGGGGAGTTCACGGATTTGACCGAGGCGATTAATGTCTGGCGCGAGCTGGTTGATGCAATCCCTGACAGTCACCCTGCTCGGTCAGTGTTCCTGTCCAACTTGGGAGCTACCCTGCGGGTCCGGTTTGACCGAGTCGGCCGACGGGAAGATCTTAACGAGTCGATTATTATCCTGCGACGCGCTGTTGATGCCTCTCCGGAGGGACATTTCAGTCGAACGTCTTCGTTGACCAACCTAGGGAATGCGTTGGCGGATTGGTATGGCCGCACTGGTCAAATCGAAAAACTGGACGAAGCAATCGACATCGCCCGCCAAGCTGTCCTTGACCCCCAACAAGGAACCCCCAGTTGGTGTCGCGCGCTGGCAGCACTCGCATCTCACCTCGCTGATCGGTTCGACCGAACAGGTCAACTTAAGGACCTTGACGAAGCCATCTACTTGATGCGCCAAGTAATTGAGCAGATTCCCGAAGGGGACCTTGCACTGCCCAAATTCTTGTATCTGTCCAATCTTGGAAGTTTTCTTCATCACCGGTTCCAGTCTTCCGGTCGAATGGAGGACTTGGGCGAATCGCTTGAGGTAGGACGTCTAGCAGTTTCGGCGTGCCCACCAGGCCATATCCACCGTTCCGCCTTGCTGATCCTCTTCGGGGAGGCCCTTCGGTCTCAATGCGAGCATTCCGGCCAGCGCGAGGATTTAGAGGCAGCGGCCAATGTATTCCGGCAAGCTACGGAGGACATATCGGCCCCGCCTTACCAACGTCTTAGGGCAGCCAGACAATGGGGTGCGCTGGCCGTGGTGGCTCAAAGTTGGGCAGATGCAGTGAGGATCTACGGCACTGCCATTGACTTAGCTGGACGGGTGTCCTCAAGGGAATTGGGACGAGCAGATCAAGAGTTTCGACTTGGACTTATGCGTAATTTGGGAACAGAGGCAGCCGCGGCGTGTTTAATGGCGGGCCAGCCGGATCGGGCAGTAGAAATGTTCGAGTATGGACGGGCAGTGTTGTTCACTCAGACCCTTGATAGGCGTTCTTCTCTAGCAGAATTACATGAAGCTCACCCTGATTTGGCCAAGCATTTCCTTCAACTCAGTAATGCCCTCGAAGGTGATCAAGGACCGTCCGACCAGGTCCTAACAGCAGACTCAGACGTCACCACAAACAAGGACGAAACAGTTTTACGAAGGGATGCGGTCGCCGAGCTCATGCGAGTTGTAGACGAAATCCGAACTAAACCTGACTTCGAGTTCTTTTTAAAACCTTCCTCGTCGGAAAGCCTGATTTTGGCCGCCAATGAGGGCCCCATAGTGCTGCTCAACATCAATGATGTGCGGTCCGACGCACTCATACTTACTAGTGGCGGGGTTGACGTCGTTCCCCTGTCTGGCGTCAACCCGCTGGCGGTGGGCAACCAGCTGACAACTTTTTTGGATGCCCTCACCCTGTCGACCCACCCCCTGAAATCAAACAGGGTCACGGCGGAAACAATTCTCGCTGAGGTCCTAGCGTGGTTAGGAGATCGCATCACTGGACCGGTTCTTGACCACCTGGGATACACGGCTGTTGCCGGCGAAGGTCGTTCATTGCCGCGCGTGTGGTGGTGCCCCTCAGGTGCACTAGCGCTCCTTCCTCTGCATGCAGCTGGTCATCACTCGGCCGCCAACGTTACGTCCGACGCCGTAATCGACCGTGCAATTTCCTCCACTATTCCAACTGTGGGAGTGCTGCAAGCGGTTCGTCGAAGAACCACCTCTAGTGAACAGCGACGGATGCTTGTCGTAGCGATGCCGCGGACCCCTAATCAGACAGATCTGCCTAGCGTTATCCATGAGGTTGAAACCTTGAGAACCATATACGCCGACAAGGTGACAGTGCTCGGCCTTCCAGGCACGGGTGCCGCCACGAGGGATGCAGTGCTCGCGGTCCTGCCTGATTACTCCTTGGTGCACTTCGCCTGTCACGGCGAAAACAATTTGGCAAACCCCTCTGCAAGTCGCTTGCTGCTCGACGACTACCGGGCCCAACCACTCACGGTGCTGGATCTCATGGCAGCCCACCTCCATGCCGCCGAGCTTGCGTTTTTGTCCGCCTGCACGACGGCCCGCCCGAGCGTCGACATGCCTGATGAGCCGATCCACCTATCAGCCGCTTCTCAGTTGGCGGGATATCGTCACGTCATTGCAGCCCTGTGGCCCATTAATGACAATGACACTGCATGGCTCACCGCCAGGTTCTACAGCTCCTACTCCAGTCAGAAAAATACCGAAGCAGCCGCCGCTTTGCATGCTGCAACGCAGGATCTTCGTGCGCTCTACCGTCTTCGGCCCAGCCGTTGGGCTCCGTACACACATACTGGCCCATGATCACGTGCTGCCATCTAAGTGGAGTAAGACGAAAAGTAAGGATGCATGGGTGAACTCCCGAGGCAAACCTTCGCCGGGAGTGTTCGTTAGGTTGTTACAAAGCATCCTGGCGGCTGTATAGCTCTGCGGCACTTCAGAAGAGCCCTTCGGGGGGAGGATCACACGGAAGAGCTTTGAGCTTGTTTCCTGCGTGTCCCCCAGTAACAGGTTTGCAGCCTTTGAAAGGGCCGTCGGCGGAGAGCAGGACTCCCATGTGGTGGTCTGCATGGTCGCGCCACCAGACGCTCATCCCGGTTGAGCCGTCGAGGCGGAGGAATTCCCAGGACCGCCATAATGCTTCGAGTCAGCTAATAGCTTCTTCGTGTTTCCACCAGGATGGGCACCATGTCCGGTCGGTTCCGCTAAGGCTACGCCGGTATGACGGGGAAAAGGTGCTTCTGGACGAAGCTGACCAGACCTTTGTTGAGGCGAGGGCAGGGCCGGGGTCCTTCGCGTTAGAAGATCGGCCTGGAGGTGTCATGGCCTCCAGTTTTGGATGACTCGATCCTGTCATGTGTTTCGATGGGGTGGATCAGCCACGAGGACGGAGGGCCGTATGCCTTTGGGCGCTACATTAGCCGGAGAGCGTGTCGTTTCAATCGATCTGAACGACTACGAGTGGACCCTCGCTTGGCTAAAGGCCTTTGGCATTACAGCCGCAAGGGTCGACGCCATCCTGCGGCTTAGCGGCCAGCACTCCACGACGATGCCGAACGCGCTGGTCATGAACATTCTGGCGCTCTCGATGCGCGGCTCCAGGCATGGAGCTCCCTGGCGGATGTCTACGGCAGGGCCGTTACCCCGGCCGGCCGCGAAGCGGTCAGACTCCAGCTGATGCTTGAAGCCGGCCACGCGCTCATCATGGCAGAAGGTGCGGGATACCCCGGAGAAGAGACGTTGCTGAGGATGTACTGGCTGGAGGCCGAGCTGCTGGACCTTTCCCAGATTCACAAAGGCACAGCGGGTTTCAAAGATGTCGGCAGTGACCTCGAGTACATCAAGCGGCAGAGAAAATAGCTTCAACAGCGGCCAACTCCTGTGCAGCTCCCACGGCAGCAACAACCTACTATGCCGACTTCAGTGCACAGGAAGACGCCAAACGGTTCGGCAAACCCGCGCCCTGGCGCCTTCACGCCTGCCCAGGACCCGGATCGGCTCCCGCCCCTGCCGACCAGCGGCCGCCATTGGCGTTAGCCCTCTGCAGATCTGAACGATGGACTGTACGGAAACTGGCGCGACCATAAGGACAACACGTTGCCCGACCGGTAAAGCATGCGACTCCAACACCCGTGTCCGCTGACGCTGAGGACGTCTGGTGGCGTGCATTGGACGGCAGGCCGCGGGCTTACTGGCCAGAGGCCACGCGGGGTTTAGGGGCCGGAGTGCAATTTGGGGGACCGGCGCGGGGCTGAAGACTTCCTTGCGGAGCGCATGTGCCTTATTTTGGAAAGTTTTCGGTTCCTGGGCCGGCGCGGCAGCGCCTTGGTGGCGCGGAGGACCCGCCCAGCGATCATGGGACTATCAGAATGACAGGGAGTTCGTACTTCTGCTTGTCCACCGGTGATCAAGAACTGAGCGGCATGACTAGGGAGCCTAAGGCCGAATAGCAGCAGTGGATCTTTTAGGACGCAAAGGAACCGGATCCGTTCCCTGCAGGGTGCGGTTGGGGGTGTCGAGTCTGTGACGAGGTCAAAATTGCACGCGTACATTGTCCACACTTTTTGGTTTCTATCGGGTGGTACTGGCTCCGGAATGCTCCGGATTCCGCATGTTTTAGCGGTTTCCCAGTGTTTGCAAGGGCTGGAAGGCAGTTCGAGTCCCACCTCGGGCACAGCATATCCCCTCGTCAGGGGCGATTTTGCTTTGACGTGTGTACAAAGCTTGATTTTCGTCGCTCTGACGGGTTGGTTCGCGGGCTGTGGCCTGGCCCCCGCGGGACCTGTTCAGGTGTGTGGGGTGGCGGGTTCAGTGTCCTGGCTGGTGGGCGCTCCGCCTGCTGACATGAGGTTATGCTGTTCCTCCTTCCGGTTCTGTCGGGTAGGCCCGGGCTGGCCTACACCTATTCATGTGCCGGGAGATCGAAGACGACATGACCGCGCCGATTTTCTGTGCAGGCAATTCTTCGATGCGATCGCGGGGGCGCCTGGGAGTCCCATCCCGGCCGTTGTCCTGTCAAAGATGGTGTTGACAGTGTCAACATTTACATCTGCTGTCTTCGGCGCTTTTTGCGCTGTGCGTCGCAGCAATAAATGGCCGTCTTTTCGCAGCGCTAAATGCCACCCTCGATCGCTAGGCCGATCCTTTAGATGCTGTAGCAAGCACCACTCGAGGCACACACGCACGGCATGCGCCGGTCGACTGTCTTGAAAGGCTAGGGATTCGAGGCACGGAGTTTTCGAGACACGTTGCGACGGGCTACGCCAGCTTCGGGTGCCCGTAAGGGGATCCCTATCCGGGCACTGGTCACGAGATCGTTGGCAACCGTCCCGTAGAAGGTTCCTTCACCGATCGCAGTCGGCTTCTACATGGCAGGCCGACGCGAGGACGTCCAGTGCGGACTCCTCTGAGTTTGAGTGTGCTGATCCCGTGGATGGATGGATGGATGGATGGGTGGATGGGTGGCGAAGCGGGCAGCGGCGCCGGGTGCCCGGCAGGCGCCGGGCACCCGCGGGCGAACGGTAGAACTCGCCGTAATAGGTCCCGAGCCGGTCTCGATAGGCGGGATCGTCAGCGGTGGCATCATCGAGTTCTGGCGAATCCTTGATCTGGGCCTTCGTGAGATCGACCTAGACCTTCTCGTCCGCGTCGTCGACACGCTGAATCGTGCCCGCCGGAAGAATTACATTCCGGCCGAAGATCCATGGGCCGGTGTCGACCACGATGCTGCTTTCATCGACCGCGTTGCTGGCCTCGTCGACCTTGCCGATGTCGCCATCGGAGGCGTGAACGCGATAGCCCACGATGGTGCCGGACTCAGCTGCGCGAGCCGACGAATCACGGTAATTCCAGGCGTCCCACCGATCGAAGTCATCGGAGACATCCTGTTGCGATGACCGCCAGAATCCACCGATCCCTCAGCGGGCGAATTTCGGTCGTCGCGACCGAATGCGCCCTTTGACCGGACGATCAATGGAGATTCGCCGCGCCCGTGCTTTCGACAGAGTTTCCAGCGGGATCAGCGGATCGGACCACTAGACAGGCTTGTCGAATACGCCCTGGATGAACACCGTGCGCCCGGCGTCGGTGTTGCGCCCGGAGTTACTCGTCTTGACGGCTGCCTGTTCTCCCAGCACGAGATGCATTCCAAGCGGAGGAGGGGCGCTGGAGCCGCTCGCACCCGACGCTTGCGCCTTCGCCTGCTGTGCCTTGCGCGCCGCCACGATGTCGGCGGTAATGTCGCGCCAGGTGCGCTCCAGGAGACCTGCACCGCGGATCAACCCGCGGAGGGATTCCGCATCGGCCAGATGGCTCTGGTTGGGGCGGCTCGCCCATGGGACCGGAAGCTCGATCGGCTCGCCGTTCCCCGCGCAAATTTCCTGGCAGACGAACAGCCCGCCCGGCCTGAGTACCCGGGCGATTCCGGAATACAGGCGGCGCTTGTCCCGGATGTTCATCTGCATTTGTATCGTCCACACCACGTCGAAGCTGGACGCGGCGAACGGAAGCTCCAGGGCATCACCCGCCTGAAAGCGGGTGCGATCGGACAACCGCGTCATCCGAGAAAGGGCGTTGGCCACCCCGCAGAATTCAGGCGAGAGATCGATGCCTGTCACGTCGCAACCCAAAGTTGCGGCGAGGTAACGCGCCGGGCCGCCCAACCCGCTGCCCACGTCGAGCACTCGCGATCCTGGCGGAATCTTTGCAAGCTCCACCAATGCGCGCGTAGCCGAACGTCCCGCGGAGTGAAACTCGTCGGCCGGCGCGAGATCTTCGTGCGTGACCGAGTCCAGGTCCTTGCCGAGAGCTTGCAACCCCGCCACGATTCGCGGCAGAAGTCCGCCCGGCTCGTAGTGACGAAGCATTTCCTCGTGCGAGTCGCCCATGGGCGCAAATTTTGCGCGGATTTCGGGGAGCCGTCAAGTATGCGCTTGCTCCCACCACCCCGTCACCTGCCCTCCTCCGGCAGGAGGGAGGGTCTGGCCTGTGCCCTCGCGAGGTCTCCACTCGACGCAGAAAGGCATCGCAGACCCCCTGACCAGCAAACGATCTCTGTCCTCCTAGACGACATCGGAAGGGTCGCGGTCGTGCAATTCTCCCTTCGTCCCAAGGGTCCGTGGGTGGCTGACAACCTGGATCAGTGGATAGCTCGCCTCCCCGCAATCGCTTACGGCTTCGTTGTCCGCTGGACCGTTCCCGAGATGCGATCCATGGCGCAATTCCTACTGGTGCTGTCAGGCGTCTTGCTCGGCACCGCAGCAACGCTTCTTATGGAATTTCTCCTGCCCCGCCGTGCGGCAGAGAAGGCAGAGGCGGCGACGGATGCGTCGCGAGAAATTAAAGAGACGTCGCTAGAACTTCTTCGCGAGACTCAACTCCTGCTTGCCCGCGCGCAGGCCGAGTTGCGTCAACGAGCCTGGTGGCGACGGCGGCCGAAAGGTTCAAGGCGATACAAATAGGAACCTTATCTACCTCGCCCTGTCGTCTCGCGGAGGCCAACATCGCCGCTCAGCGATCACAGCGAGCCACCAGCGTTCGTAAGCCGGTCGATTTTCGTACTACAAGAACCCGCTAGTACTGCCCGCAAGATTACTGACCAGCGCCATGTACGTAAGACCCGCACGGTCAGATGCACGGTGATGAGGGGATTACTGTAACTATGTCCTCATGACAGGAATGAAGATCGGCTATGCCCGATCTCGACGAACGACCAGGACCTCACCGCCCAACGCAACGCTCTCCTTGCTCTCGGTGTAGAGGCGCCCCAGATCTTCGTCGATCACGGACTTACGGGAGCGAATCGGGTGTGCCCCGGGCTCCGTGAAGCAATGGCGGCCTGCCGAGGCGGCGACACTCTCGTGGTGAGCAAGCTCGACCGGTTGGCGCGCTCCCTTTCCGACGCCAGGGACATCGCCGACGAACTGACGGCCAAGGGGGTAGTACTTAGTCTTGGCGGCAGCACCTACGACCCGACTGATCCGGTCGGCCGGCTGCTGTTCAACGTCCTAGGAATGGTGGCCGAGTTCGAGGCGGACCTGATCCGCATGCGAACCCGTGAGGGAATGGCGGTCGCCAAAGCGAAGGGGCGCCTGAAACGCAGGCAGCCTAAATTATCCAAGACCCAACGGAAGCATCTTCTGACTCTGCACGATGCCGGCGAGCACACGCAGGCTGAACTGGCGGAGCTGTTCCGGGTGTCTCGGACGACGGTCTACCGCGAGCTCCAACGACGGACGCTGGCGCCAACTACCAGGAACGACACCTGAGCGCTGGCGGACAGGACGGACCCTAGGGTACCGACTACCGCGCGCAAAGACCGCAGTTGCAGCACAAACGACTTCCAAAAACGACACCAAGGCTGCGCCCAATCATCAGCAACCAGGCAGCGCACCGGAAACATCTCGAGTGCGTCACGATTTCCCATTCCTATCCTTCGGGGACCCGGCCGTCGGAGATGCGTCCTGGAAACTTTCCTCATCGCAGGCACCCCGCAAATATACGGACCGAATGGGAGGGACTAAAGATATCGACCGTTTTGCATACAAGCTGCCGCACCGTTTGTGGCACCATCACCAGGCAATATTTCGGGCGGTCTAGTGGGAATCCGGAACCTTCGGAACCGCGCGGTCGGTCACACCAGTCGCGGGAAACGGTGCGATGACCGGTCTGATCTTCGGAGATTTTTGGCGCTCTTCTGTTCAGGGCGTTTGCGCTGGCGGCCCGTCTCTCCGGGCCCGCCTCATTCTGCCTCCGACGATGCGGGGTAGAGGAAGACGTCTACGGAGTCGCCGCGGTAGTGGAACCGGACGACGCTCCCCTTTGGGAGGCCCATTACGGCATCATCACCCGAATGGGTTTGCCCGCCGACGTCTGCAAAAAGATCGACCCCGGGCGGCACGCAATTGGCGCCGTCTACAAAAGGACCGGAACGATCGATGAGCATGAAGCACCGGTAGCCCCGTCCGTCCACGAAGAACCAGGGTTCGAATCCCCGATACTGTTGATAGCCGCGGAAGCTGGATTGGCCGGCAGCTTCCCCCCAAGGGAATTCCAGCGTTGAGAGGAATTCCAGCATTGTGAGAACGTCGCTGTCAGCCTCGTCTGCGATCGGATGCAATGTGGCATCGGGATGCGGCCTGAGGATCGATGCCACGGTGAACACAGCGGCAAGCAAGACTGCCAGCACGCCGGCTATAAATGAGTAACGGCGTACTCGTGTCGCCGTGAAATGACGCCAAGTCGACCACATCGATCCAATCCTGGACTCCGCCACGGGCGCAATACTGTTTGCCGGGTCCGGCACTTCGTCAATGAACCTGGTCCTGGTGGGGTGAGCAACTGAACCGGAATCCGGGGCTGCAGCGGGTGTTCTGACGTCGGTGTCGGTGGGGGCGCGGGGACTCGCGCTGCGTGCCGCCTCCAGTTCCGCCAGTCTTAACTGTGCTGCGGGGTCGGACTGGATATCCGGATGCGGACCGTATGCCCTCCTGCGGAGCTCGTCCAGCTCCCGCTGAGCGTCGGACCGGGGTGAGGATGGGTCCATCAGCGCGCCTCCGGGATGAGGTAGACGTAAGCATCCACCGTGTCGTCACGAAGTACGAATCGGATGATGCCGTCGCCGGCGCGTCCTTCGAATCCTTCAAACCCATCCCGGGATGAGGCGACGTCCATCATGAGATCTGCTGGAGCCGGAGCACAGCGAACGTCTGAGAGATTACCGCTCGCCCTGTGCAGTGCCACGAGACACGGCGAGTCGAACGCGTTCACCCCGGAATAGATCTCGAGACCGAGATACGACCCGTATCCGCGGAGGGTTGAAGCCTCGATCTTCAACAGGGGTGCTCCCCTAAGCAGCAGTTCGGGGAGCCGGTTATCGACCGCGGCCCCGCTCGGATGAAGAGTGGCATCAGGACGCGGCGCGGTTAACAGCAGGGTCGTCGTAACGATCCCTCCCGCGAGGACCAGTGCGGCACCGGCCCAGTACAAGCGACTCCACCTTGGCAGCGGATGTTCCATCGAGGCAGCGTCCGCGGGGGCCTCCGAATCTGGCGCACTCTCGCTCGCCGGGGCAACCGGCAGAGAATTGACGTCAGCGCGGTCCGCCGCCTCAAGTTCGCGCAACCTCGCTAGGCCCGGAGGGTCGACACTTATGTCTGGATCCGGACCGTATGCCCGCCTGCGGAGCTCATAAAACTCACGGTCGGCGTCCGAAGAGTGCCTGAAGCCTTCCACAGCTCAAAGTACACCCGTCTCGCGGAGCGGGTCTATACGCTCAAACATGGCTCAGCCTGGCCTTGAGTCGTCTTGTATCGCATGCGTTTCGTGACACTGAGGCTATGAGACACCCCAGGTGGGTTCAGAGAAGGGGTCGGCGCCCGCGGGCGGGATCGCCTTTCGCATCAGCCGGTCACTTGTCGGACTTGAACACGATCGAGTCGAAGACGGCGCGTGCTTCTCTCGTCAGCTCCGGATTGATGGGTGGGTGGAAGGCCACCCAAGCCTCTCTCGTCAGCTCCGGACTGATGAGTGGGTGGTATTGGGCCACCCAGATCACAGCGCGCTGGTCGTTCAGGTCGACCACCCGGTAGGTTTCGCGTTCATTGTGAGTCGAGTACCAGCGTGAGCATTCGTATGAGGATTCTGAGTGGATGCAGAACCTGTCGCGGTCGCAGGCTGTGATGTCCACGTCGCCCTCGACGGAGTGGTCAAACTCGAAGCCGGAGTAATCGCCCACCACGACCTTGACGGGAGGGGTGCTGGCCGTTGAGGTCTGCGCCGTCATCGCCTCGACGAAGGCCTCAGCCGACGGATCAAGCTTAACGAGCGCGTCCTGCCACGCGCATGCGTCCGTCGGCACGTAGTCGGCGGGCCACCAACCCACGAAGACCGCCCCTTCATCCAGGTGATCCAGGTCGTACTTGCCCACGCCCCTGCCGCCGCCAGACCAGCCGTCCGGGACGGTGATCTCGAACGGCTCCGTGAAGCTGGTGACGAGGTACGTGCCGGCGTCGAAGTCGCAGCCGGGGCCGACGTCGCCGCTGCACGGCAGCGGTGCGACCGAGCCCGGCAGCGGTGGGACCGAGCGAGCCTCCGTACTTGGTGCGGGGGACGGCGCCTCCATAGTTAGTGCGGGGGAGGGCTCCTCGTAGGTGCACGCCGCTAGGCCGACGGGCCCGAGTAGTCCGACTGACACGATCGATGCCGAGGCTATAGCGCGACGTAGCAGCACGGACATGGAGGCCTCCAAGGGCGAACTTTGTGCTGGGCACGTTACGCCCAGCCGTCAATGGCCACAAGGGCTAGGCACGGACTGCAGGCCGCACGCGAACAAGGACGGGTCGGCGGACGCAAACGCATCATGACGGATGCCAAGATCCGTTCAGCCCGAAAGCTCCTAAACCAGGGAACAACTCCCCGGGAGGTCACCGACACCCTTGGAGTCTCCGTGCCCACCCTTAACCGATGGGTCCCGGCAACAGGCGCGACCGAGGCACCAAAGAAGTAGTTCCTGCTGGTTTTGTGCAGGCGACTTCTGAAAAACGGCCTCCATATCCGTGATGTCGGGTTGTTGGCCTCAGCATTGGCCAGGCCGGCTACGACTGTCATGGGCGAGGAAGCCTATCCGGAACTGGCGGTGAAGGCGGCAGCCTTGTTGGAGTCGGTCGCCCGGTTCCATCCAGTCATTGTTGGCAACAAACGGACGGCGTGGACGCTCATGGTGCTGCTGCTGTGGATCAACGGTTACCGGCATGGCTTCACCACGGATGAAGGCTTCGACCTCGTCGTCGGAGTCGCCGCGGGCACTATCGACTTGCTGGACTCTGCCACCGAGATTTCCAGGCATCTGGTGCCCCGGTAGTCCTCCAGCGCCCCCCCCGAAAGCGGGTGTGGACAATGTCCACACCATTCGTTTCGGACTGGGCCAAACAGCCTTCGAACCCGCCAGGATTCCGCATGTTTCCGCGGGTTCCCAGTGTTTTCAAGGCCTAGAGGACAGTTCGAGTCCCACCTCGGGCACGACATATTCCCTCGTCAGAGGCGATTTTGCTTTGATGTGTTGACAAAGCTTGTGGTCGCGTCGTTCTGACGGCTGGTTCGCGGGCTGTGGGCTGGCCGCCGCGGTGGCCTATTCAGGTGTGTGGGGTGGCGGGGTCAGGACCCTGGCTGATGGCCTTCCGCCTGCGTTTTTTGGGGTTTCGTGGGTCCTCGTTTCGGTGCTGTCTGGTTGGGCGTGGTTGTCCAACACCTATTCATGGCCCGGGGTTGCGGGCACAACATGACGTCGCCGATTTTGGTCCGAAATTCTTCTTGAAGGGCAGCTGGTTCTTGCTCTCACCGCAGGAAGCCGCCCTTGGGTGGTGCAGCCCGCTTGAGCTCGGCGATCCGCAACCGGAGGAAGATGACGGCCAGCACCAGGGCGTACACCGCGAGGCCGGCCACCACGACCGTGAAGACTGCGTACAGGATCCCGAGGATGCCAAAGGCCGGACTGAGACTAAACATTGCTACCCCCAAATAGTCGTTGGACCCTAGGCTACGCGAACTGGAGGATCTGCTTTCCAGACGGAAGGACTTCCGCGCGACACTCGCAGGCGGGGCATCTGCCTAGGAAGTGCTTGGTCCAGCTTGCTGCGCCGCACCTTCCGGAGACGCCCGGGTCCCTTGAGGTAAAGGACGTACTGCTTCACAGCGATTTGGGTGGCCAGGCAGACCGGGGATCGGCTTGTGCGACCCGGTTCGCTTCAAGTCATGACACCAGCAATCCCCCTCGCCTTCTGTGCAGTGCTCGGCTTCCCCGCCGTGTTCCAGTTGCTGCTCATCATTGGCCTTCCCTTGGAAGGTTCGCGCGGGGAGGTCAAAGCACGGTGCTTCCGACGAGGGAGCGTGTGGGAAGTGTAGTTTCGATCGTGATTTACGCGGCTTTTGCGGTCGTTGCGCTGGAGCGGTCCGGGTTAATTTGGATCCTCGCTTCCCGCGTTGTTGCCGTGGTCGCGATGTGGGTGATTGCGGCCTACCTGTTGCTTAGCGCGCTTCCGAACCTTGCGTCCAAGAGCAAGTACGAACGGCGGGCTAGTGTCGCTTGTGCTGGCCGGCCTCGGAGTCCTTGTCGCCCTGAGTTGAGCTGAGTGGGCAGGCGGGTGCCCGTCCAGGCAATCGCGCCCAGGAACACCAGGCCGATCGCCGCCAAGGGGTGCATGTCGACAGCCTAGGACGGTAGGGCCGGGATTCGCGGGGCGCTACCCCGCACCCGGACATGGGAAAGGGTGCGCCCCCGTTCATCGCTGAGCGCACCCTTCCTGAAAAAGCGGTTAGTCCTTGCTACTTGGCGGCGGGGCCGACAGTAGGAGCTGTCAGGCCGGATCCCGGCTGATCGACAGTTCCATTCGCTGCGCTGCCTGGGACCGTTGTTGCGGCGGCCTGGCTTGGCGCCGTCGACGGTTGCGACGTGGCCTTACCCGCAGGGGTAGTCTGCTTCGGGCTTGCCTTGCTCGTGGGAGTGGGTGAGGCCGTGCTTTCCTCCGTGGGGCTGGTGGCCTCCTCCGTCGGCGAGGTGCTGGGGACCACCGCCTTGGCGCTGGGCCGCGGATCCGTCGCGGGTGTGCCCGAAGTGTTCGCCGCATTGGAGGCCATCTGGGTAATACCTGACTGGAGCGTGGCAGTGCCGTTCGACAAGGACTTTCCGGTGGCGGCCTGGACACCAACAACGGACCCCAGCCCGATCACGAAGATGGCAGCTGCACCCAAGGCCATGCGGGCCCGGCCCGGCAGTGACCTGTGCGGCTTAGCGATCAAAGGTGTATCCACTTGCTCCAGCGGCAAAGGAGCTGCGGACACCTTGCCGGAGGTGGCGCGGATGCTGGCCGTGCCCGTGGGCTCCTGCGGGACGGCCCTCGTTGCGACGGCACCGCGGCGGGGCACGACGCGCTTGAGCTGCTCGTGGCTCCTTTCCAGGGATGCCCGGAACAGAGGCACGGCAACTGCGGAAATAACACTGAGGATAAAGGCCCCGATGACGGTCCCGCCAAGTCCGAGGTTTCCGCCTACGACGGAGGCCACGGCCGCCGCGCCTCCGCCAGCGATGACCTGAGTCGGACTCAGATCAAGGCCCTTCTTCACGGGTTCGGGGGCGTTCTTGGATGTTCCTTCGGAGTT
The DNA here is from genome assembly GCF_031844305.1 of Pseudarthrobacter sp. BRE9. Taxonomy (NCBI): domain Bacteria; kingdom Bacillati; phylum Actinomycetota; class Actinomycetes; order Micrococcales; family Micrococcaceae; genus Pseudarthrobacter; species Pseudarthrobacter sp. BRE9. The sequence continues at coordinate 110,190 of NZ_JAUZUY010000002.1, forward strand.
GTTATCGTCGGTGTTGATCATGGTTCCCAAGTTTGTATTTGTGCAGAAGATTCGCGCCGACGATTCGGGTCGGCATTCTGAATGAACGCGTTGAGCTGTTGACGCTTCACCTTCAAGGTTTCCACGCGCACCTGAGAGTTTCAGCGACCACGCCGAGAACGTAATTAATCACACAGTCGGCCCGCCGGAGGTCCCCAACCGGTGGCAAGCGCTTGAGCAGCAGTAATGTTCCACTGGCCCTTCCAGGGCACGAAAAAGGCGCACCCAGCTGAGCGCGCGCATTCCGCGGTTCGGGTCAGCGCTTCTTGAAGGCGTCCTTAACCTTTTCGCCGGCCTGCTTCAAATCACCCTTGGTTTGGTCGGCCTGGCCTTCGGCCCGCAGTCCCTCGTTTCCAGTCGCTGCGCCGGCAGCTTCTTTGACCTTGCCGCCCGCCTTCTCGGCGGTATTGCGAATCTTGTCTCCCGCTCCCACGGTTCCACCTCCTACGGTGTTGCAGCCGGTATGTGCGGCTACACCTCCAGTAAGCATGCCGCGGATGGGGTTTTCAAGCCCCTCAGTTCGCCACCCGCGGGGCAGCGCCACTGGCCGCCCGCCAGATGTCAGGACCAGAAGTCGGCGGCCTTGGACGTGTCCTCCGCCATTTCAATGCCCTCCGTCACCTTCCCGTCGGAGACGCTGAAAACAATGACCTGCCGCTCATCCAGGGTCTTGCCGTTGCGCTCGGCACGCGTGAGTTGAATGCCGACGGTGTACGTCTCGCCCACGATGACGTCCTCCACGGTGACGTTCATCGATCCGTTGGATCGGGATCCAAGCTCGCCGAAATAGGTGAGGATCTCGTCCCGGCCCTGCTTGACCCCGGATATAGGCCCGTTTCCAGCGGCGTGCCACGTGGCGTCCTCGCTGAAAATGTCCCGGAGCGTATCCATGTCGCCAGCGCTGAATGCTTCATAGCCCCGCCGAACCAGTTCCGCGTTTTCCTGCGATCCCATTTCGAGCCTTCTGTCATTGTTGTCGGGTTCCTGCGGGGACAGGTTAGTCCTGGGCAGCAGCACCGTCGAGGGGGACTAGCCCCCTCGATACCCCCTGCTTTTGAAGATGTCACGTGTGGGGGATTCTGGGTTGTTGTCGCGATCGAAGGCTTTCCAGCGGTCTCCGACGGCTCCCGTAAAGTAAGTAGGGTGACTAACAACATCAGCCCGGCCCAGGCATGGCAGCGCCTGCTTGATGGCAACGCCCGTTTCGTCTCCGGAGAGGCCCGGCATCCGAACCAGGGCGCTTCGAGGCGAAGCGAGCTGGTGAACAGCCAGAACCCGTTCGCGGTCATTTTTGGCTGCTCGGACTCACGCCTGGCCGCCGAGATCATCTTCGACCTAGGGCTTGGTGACGCGTTCGTGGTCCGCACGGCCGGGCATGTTCTCGACGATGCCGTTCTCGGGTCGCTGGAGTACAGCGTCTCGGTTCTGAACGTCCCGCTGATCGTTGTCCTCGGCCACGACAACTGCGGCGCCGTCACGGCCACCAAAGAAGCACTTGACACTGGGGAGATGCCACAGCGCTTCATCCGCGACCTGGTGGAACGGATTACTCCGTCGGTGCTGACCTCGCTGCGGGACGGAAGGACGGAGATCAACGACATGATCGTCGACCACGCCAGGCTGACCGCCGAGCGGCTCCTCGAAAGCTCCCCGGTAATCGCCGCCGCCGTGCACAATTCCTCCACCGCGGTGGTCGGCGTTGCCTACCGGCTCGCAGAAGGCCGGGCCCAGCTGGTAACAGAGTCTGCACTGTTCTAGCCCGTCATTCCGGGTCGAGGACGAGACCGGCGGCAACATGGACTGCCCCTAGGCTGCCTGTAGCGGACCCCGTCATTGAGCTGCAGGCGCCGTTCACCCAGTGCCCGACGACGCGGACTCACTCCGCGGCAGCGACCCCGAGGTCCGCGGCGTGGCCGCTGATGATGCGGGCCAGGTCGATGTCACGGCTGGTGATCCCGCTGACATCGTGGCTCGAGAGCGTGACGCCGACCTCGGGGTAGGTGAGTGTGAGGTCGGGGTGGTGGTTGGCCTCCTCGGCGGAGGCGCCGATGCGGTTCACGAGCTCCAGGCCGGTGGAGAACTTCCGGGTCCTGAAGGTCGCGGCGAGGGCCTCGCCGGTCACGCGCCAGCCGGTAAGCCCGGCCTCGGCGAGCTCGGCGGCGGACAGCTTCCGTTGGGGATCAATCATGGTGCCATCATGGCTCCGGATGGCCGCCCCGGGCTACCCCTGAGGCACCACTCCGCCAAGGGTGATGGCAGGCGCCGGCGACTGAGGGTAAAAAGTCGGCACTGCGCGGGGACGACGCGGACACCCGCTGGTAAATGAGAGAAAAGCGCAGGCGAGTTCTTCTCCGAGACTTTCCCCGGCCAAATTCGAAGGGCGATAGGTCGAGTTGGAGGAATTGGTGTGCTTTGCTGCCTCTGCCTTCCCACCAGTTAATGTAGCCGATGGCCGTGAGGACCGGTGCTGCATGTTCTGTGCTGGTGCCGGTGTAGGCGTGCAGAAGAAGTTGTTGTGCCCACTCGATGCGTGACCACTTCGGGGCTTCCTCGGTCTGGGCGAACAGGTTCTGCTACATGGGTTCGTCAATACCGGGGACGTCGGCGATGAGCTGGTCGCGGATCGCTGGGAACCGCAGGTTGGCGACCAGGGCGTGACAGTCGTCGTCCCGGCTGGGGCTGGGAGGGTGACGTGGTCGGTGGGTTCGATGAAGCCGCCGCGGTAGATGAATTGGCGTTGATTGCGCTGGTCTGGGTGGAGCTGACAGGCAAGGCGAGGCAGGTGCCGGGTTCGCCGTCATGGGGGGAGAAGGCCTCGTCTCCGACGAAGAGTCCATGCCGGATGTTGATGCCCCGTTGGGCTAGGACCCTGGTGAGCGCAGCGATGGTGCGGCTCCAATCAGGAAATGAGTGCATCTTGAAGCAGCCAAACCGATAGCGGCATGTGCGGAGGTCCCAGACGAGTCCGCACTGAAGAACTTGGTCGATGTGCGCGGTGAATCTGAACAGGGGCTCGCTCAGGCTCACCCACTATCTGCCGCGCGTTTCTTCGAGGGATGTCCTGGAGTGACGATCCTTGCCCTCCGTCGTGAGGTCTTCGAGCTGCGGCGTGCGAACCAAATCCTCAAAAGCGCGACTGCTTATCTCGGAGCGGAAGCTGTCAAAGCCGCCGCGGAGAGTCGCTACCCGCCCACAGGCTGTTTCGCCTGAATAATTCCACCCAGAGGACAAACGCATTGAACTCTTAGCTGAACAGAAGGAACGCCTTGCGTAAGACCAGACCACTTTCACTTGCCTTGGCCGTCTTATCCGTCGCGGCCAGCGCCTTCCTGGGCGTAAACAGCGCTGGGGCATCACCGCAGGTCGGTAACCCATGCCAGCGCCTCTCGGCCGGACAGACCAAATACTCCAGCTTTGGAGCCAACAGAGTCACTTTCGCAACGGCCAGCACAAGGGACTCCAACGTTGTCACGATTACCGGGTGTGTCCGTTCCGGTAATAGCTACGTCCAGGAGTGGCAGGACTGGGGCTACGCGGGGCTGAAGGGCTTCGCCGCTCCCGGGCTGACCTGGGAGGACACTTTCAAGTCCCCGACCGGGTCCTACAGCGTCACCGAAGCCCTCGGCCGGTCCAACCCGGGAACGGCACTTGCATACCACACGGTCAATCCGAACTCGCGGTGGGGCGGAGAGTACGGTGCCACGTATAACCAGTACTTCGAAGGCGCCGGCCGCCCCTCGGACGAGAACCTGTACGACTACATGAACCAGGGCTACTACGAGCAGGCCGCGGTCATCAACTACAACCGGCGTCCCGACATGGAAACGGTCCAGGGAGCGTCGTACGCGATCTTCCTGCACGCCGGGCGCACCACGTCCGCCGGCTGCATCTCCACCAGCCTCGATGCCGTCAACCGCTTCCTGCGGTCCAGCCAGCCTGGGGACCGGATCATAATGGGCGCCGTGGACGACATCTTCACCCCGTACTCGGCCAACGCCTTCGGCGCGATTACCGAAAAATACGCCCAGGCGGGCGGCCCGGCAGGCGGCCTGGGCAGCCCTGTGTCCAACGAGATCGGCGGCATCAAGAATGGGGGGGCCTTCCAGAACTTCGACGGGGGAGCGATCCTATGGTCCCCGGCAACGGGCGCCCGGATCTCCCGCGGAGCCATCCGTGGGCTTTGGGCCGCGACCGGCTTCGAAAACGGGGTCCTGGGCTACCCCACGACCGATGAGGTCGGCGGACTCAGGGGCGGCGGCGTCTACCAGAACTACGAGGGCGGCGCGATCCTGTGGTCGCCGGCCAGCGGAGCGCACCTCTCGGTGGGCCCGATCCGGGACAAATGGGCCACCACCGGCTTTGAGGGCGGCCGCCTGGGCTACCCGGTGTCCGATGTCGTCCACGGCCTGAAAGAGGGTGGAGCCTTCCAGAACTATCAGGGCGGAGCCATCCTCTGGACCCCGGCCTACGGTTCGGTGATCTCGCTCGGATCCATCCGCGGCGTCTGGGCAGCCCAGGGTTTCGAACACGGGACGCTGGGCTACCCGACCACCGATGAGTATGGGATCAGCGGCGGTGTCGCCCAGAACTACCAGGGCGGCGTCATCACTGCAACGGCCGCTGGCGGCGTCCACTCCGTCACCGGGGAAATCTTCAAGAAGCACGAGTCGATGGACCGCTCCCTCGGGTACGCGGCCAGCGACCAGGTGGCGATCAAGGACGGCGGCTACTACCAGAACTTCCAGTACGGCTCCATCCTCTGGTCCCCGGCGAGCGGCGCCCACGTCTCCTTCGGCGGAACCCGCGCTGCCTGGGCAGAATCCGGCTTCGAGAACGGCCCCTTGGGCTACCCGACCTCCGACGAGATCGGCGTCCCCGGCGGCGTTTACCAGACCTACCAGGGAGGCAGCATTTACTGGTCCCCGGCCACCGGCGGGCGGGCACTCCTGACTGACTACAACGCCAAGTTCACTGGCTCAGGCGGCCTGGACACCCTGGGCTTCCCCAGGACGAACAAAGTCACCGGCCTCAAGGACGGCGGCGACTACCAGAACTTCCTGAAGGGCGCCCTGATCTCGGCACCCTCCGTTGGAGTTCGGCTGTCCATCGGCAAGACCCGGGACGCCTGGGCCGTCACCGGCTTCGAATGGGGCAAACTCGGATACCCGGCTACCGATAACTACGTCATTGCCGATGGCAGCACCGTGCAGGACTACCAGGGCGGCCGCATCACTGTTTCGTCCACCGGCACCGTGAAGATCGAGTACGGGACGGGGCTCCCACCGGTGAAGTAGCAGCAGCAGGGTGAGCGGTGAGAGTGGTGCCGGCAACGGCCCCGGGGTCGATCCCGGGCAGTCTACGGTCTGGAACGGCCTATGCCAGGCAGGACGATGCAGGACGCGAACATTGCGCTAGGCTGGGCCGGTCGACACCACCCGGCTGGATGCGCCTTAAAACCCGAAAAGTGTGAGCGCGGACACCGGTAACGACGCGGCATAGGGATAGGGGTTTCAGCGTCACTACTGACCAGATCAGCACTTAGAGGAACCTGGTTATCGGTCAGCTGAAATGCACTACCCGTCCCTTCTGATTGCCGTTCAGTGAGGCCGGTACAGCGTTGCCGGCCACGTTCCCACCCCTTTGTCACCGTGAAGCCTCGGTGAGGCTTATTCGGGGCTCCGGACACATGGGGTGAGCAGGAAAATCCAAGCCGAGTCGAGTAACCCGACGTGGCTGCCGGGCAGTACGATGTAGGACCCTCCCAGCGCAAGCGGGGCCGTTCGAGGCCGCCTTGCTATCAACGCCCTTGAACCTGAAAAGTAACTGCGCAGTCAGGTTGGGTGGGACTGCCACGCCATCGCCGCCGCAACACCGTCGAACTCCTCGAGAAGTTCGCCGGGGCATCCGATGGTTGCGGGTTGCGGGCTGCCCTCTCAAGCTCATCTTTCCTGCACTGCCATGGGCCCTCTCGTAAGCACATGGAAGACGGCTGGCACAGGCGCATGTGCACCGGTGCCAGCCGTCAGTAGTGATAGCGGGCCTGCAAGATGGTTAGGAACTGGTCATCCGCGATGTAGACGAGTCTGTGTTCCTGGTCGATGCGCCTGGACCATGCTCCGGCCAGCGCGTGCTTCAGGGCCTCCGGCTTCCCGATGCCCTCAAAGGGATCATCGCGCAAGGCGTCTTCGACGAGGGTGTTGATCCGCTTGAGTGTCTTGCGGTCTTGGGTCTGCCAGTAGAGGTAGTCCTCCCACCCTTCGGCGGTCCATGCCAGCCTGCGGCCGGCGGTCACGGCTCGATCAGGTCGTGCTCGGAGACTTGACCATCCCGCACAGCAGCAAGGGATGACAGCAGCCGCTGGGCGTTCTTGGGCGAGCGCAGCAGGTGAGTGGTCTCCACCAGGGCGTCGTACTCATCTTTGGACATGAGGACTGCGGATCCGCGCTTGGACGTGATCTCCACTTCTGTGTGATCGAGGTTGACGCGTTCGATAAGACCGAAGAGGTCCCTTCGTGCCTCGCTTGTTGTGATTGCCACGGCTCCCTCCTTGTTGTACTGGATATGGTACCAGTGGGGCAGTGGCCGGGCTAGTTGTTTGACCGGGTTTCCTGCTCGCAGCCAAGTTCCCAAAAGGGGAACTCTCAGGGGCAAGGTTTGCCGTAGCCGACGAAGGGGTCGCCATGAGCTACAAATATCGAACTGTCCGGGTTCGCGGTACCGAGGTGGTCCGAACAATTGCCAGGAAACACGGGAGTGCGGCTGAGATCTACGAAACGTCCAAAGAGCCGAGTACATCAATAGTTCCGGTGTTCTTCGCGGCAACGGGCGAGATCCGTTTTTTCGACAGTCGAACCTGGTTCGCGGTGATGCGACGTCTGCTGGCCGGCTTGCAGCAATTCGATTTTCCGCGAGCTAGAGTCATCGACGATGGATCCGGGCGGGATCGGGAGCGCCTACGCCCCGTACCAAGGCGCGGATACCGGTCACTGTTACAAGAGCAGCGCCGTGAGCTCTCCAAGTCGCCCAAACAGGTCGGGGAGGCCGCCCAGACCGTTGCGTACGGACTCGTGTGAGAGCGCGAGGTCAGGGCCGGTGCTCGCCTCGACACCGGCGAGGCACCGGAGGATGTTCCACCTCGTGTGGCCCAACCAGCCGCCGATCATAGAGACAAACCAGCTTGGCCCTGGTGGCGGCAGTACTCCGCCTCCCGTGACATAGCCGTCGAGAACGGAGCGGAAAATGGCGGGCTTGATGTCCTCCAAGCCGGGTCCCTTTGCGAGGCTTAGCGCGGTCGAGCCGAGTTCACTGGACAGGTCGAGCATCCCCGAGAGCTCCCAATCGAGCACCACCGGCCGTCCCTCTCGAGCGAGCAGATTCCACGGTTGGATGTCCCTGTGGGTCAGCACGATGGGGCCTGGCCGTTCGCAGGTGTCGACGAAGTGGGCAATCGCGAGGAACGTCTCGACTTGAGAGGCGAGCTCGTCGGCCCATGGCTGTCCGGTTGCCGTCGCCCGCGCGGCGAGCTCGGACCAGTCTTGTGACGCCGGTTCCTCGATCGATACATTCGTCCACGTTACGTCGAGCGCATGGATGCGAGCGAGGATCTCGCCGACCTCAAACGCGTACGCCGCCGACACCGGCGCTTCGGGCACCTTTTCGCCTTCGACCCATCGGTGAACGAGCGTATATTGGCCAGCCGAGATTGGCTCCGGCATCGGAATGCCGGCAGCGAAGGCCGCACACTCAAACCTGAACACGTCCTCGACGCGATAGGTCCAGCGGCGGCCGACGAGGTTTAGCTCCTTTATTGCGAACGACCCTTGGTCGGTGTCGAGCCGATACATCCGGTTGGCGAACCCGCCATGCACGCGGATCATCGGCCCGATCGGGGCGCCGAGATGCGAAAGTTCCACGCACCCATTCTAGGAGCTGGCGCTTCACCGAGGCACCGGGCTTTCCCGCAATGCATGCTGACGATCACCGGCAGGCCGAGGAACGGCCACAGCCCGACCACTTACCAAACACGCCTAGCCCGATACGGTGTCTCGAAACCTCTGCGCCTCGAAACCCCAGGGATTCGAGGCGCCTCGGTTATGAGACATGCAGGTGGGTTCAGAGAAGGAGCCGGCGTCCGCGGGCGGGATCGCCTATCGGATCAGCTGGTCACTTGTCGGACTTGAACACGATCGAGTCGAAGACGGCGCGTGCCTCTCTCATCAGCTCCGGATTGACCGATTCGTCGATATGGGCCACCGCGACGACAGCCCGCTGGCCATTCAGGTCGACCACCCGGTAGGTTTCGTGTTCATTCTGAGTTGAGTACCAGCGGGAGCAGTCGGATCTAGTTTCTGAGTGGATGCATAACTTGCCGCCGTCGCAGGCTTTGATGTCCACGCCGCCCTCGACGGAGTGGTCGAACTCGAAGCCGGAGTAATTGCTCACCAGGATCTTGGCGGGAGGAGTGCTTGTCGTTGATGACTGCGCCGCCATCGCGTGAACGAAGGCCTCGGCCGACGGACCATCATCGGAAAGGGCGCCCCTCCACTTGCATGCGTCCATCGCCACATACTTCGCGGGCCAAAGAGTCAGGTAGACGGCCCATTCAGCCGGGTGATCCGGATCGTCCTTGCCCAGGCTGTCGCCGTCGAGAGCAAACCAACCGCCTGGGACGGTGATCTGGAAAGGCTCCTTGTAGCCGGCAATGGGGACTAGGTATGTGCCGGCGTCGATGTCGCCACTCTTCGGCAGCGGTCGGACCGTGCGCGTGTCGCCACTCTCCGGCAGCGGTGGGACCGTGCGAGCCTCCGTGGTCGGAGAACTGGCGGACGGGAGAGAGATGTTATCGGGCTCATACTGGCAACCGCTGAGACAGCCAATCAGTGCGATAGCCACCAAGGGCAAGAGATGGCGCGACCGCTGACCGGCCTTTTCGGTAGGTGCCATGGAGCTCATCGATCCACCAAGCCGCTACAGGGTACTGTGAGGCCCCGCAGCCGGCTGGCCCCGCGGGCGGCCCCAGGATGGGATGCCGTCGCCTCAAGTCTCCTCCGGCACAGGACCCGTGACAATGAAGAGTTGGACAGTGATCAGTTTCGACTCATGCAATCCCCCGAAGTGACAGGAGCGCCCTGAAGCAGCGGCGAGGAAATGCCAAATTTGAGGCAGCTTTCACCGGCCGGGTCTAACTAGCCAGTAAGATCTGGCCGTCCCTTACGTCTCGTAAGCCTTGGGAAACGAGATGTCTCGACGAGCGGATAGACGTCTGACTTATACGGTCGCTGATTTTCCAGTGAATCTTGGGCGCGCGATAGCAAAGGCGATTTTTGTAACAAGTCTCATAACTTCGTAGCCAATATCTTGTACTCATCCTTGGTTGTGAGACAGCGAGCGGGCGTCGGCTCGAGGAGATTAGAGCGAGGCCGCAATTGAACCCACTTCTGGGTTCAGCAGCGTAGCGTCTTGAAAAACAACAGAGCTTTCCAAGACGCCGCGACCCTGCTCGGGTGAGTCTGGTCCAGTTGGCGAGGCGTGCAGTCCAGTCAAGGGCGGGTACCGTTTTAGTACCACGGCGACATGGCTATGAATTTCCGTGTCCCTGAAGACCTCGATCGGCGGCTGGAAAAGTTGGCTGCGAAGAACAGACATCCAAGTCCGTGCTTCTGTTGCAGGGCGCAGAGTTGGTTCTGCTGCGCCACACGCGCCGGCGCGAAATCAGCCAGGGCCTTGATTTTGTTATGAGTCATGATGCTGATCTGCTGAAGCGCCTTGAGGACGCGTGACAGCGTAGCTAGACATTGAGGATGCACTTCAGGTAGTTGATCGGTACGGCTTCCATGATGGTGCTGCTGCTGTGGATCAACGGTTACCGGCATGGCTTCACCACGGATGAAGGCTTCGACCTCGTCGTCGGAGTCGCCGCGGACACTGTCGACTTGCTGGACTCTGCCGCCGAGATTCCACGCATCTGCTGCCCCGGTAGTCCTCCAGCGTCCCCGAAAGGGGGTGTGGACAATGTCCCTTTCATCTCGTACTGGGCCAAACAGCCTTCGGACTGGCCGGGATTCCGCATGTTGTCGCGGGTTCCCAGTCTTTGCAAGGCATGGAATGTAGTTCGAGTCCCACCTCGGGACAGTGTTAAGCGGCTGCTGGACGCCAACGGCCAGTCTTTCGAAATCGCCCAGCATGCCATCCTCGTCAATGAGAAGCGCACCGACCGTTGCTGAAGTCACTACTACCGGGCCGCGAGCGTCAGCCGACTTCGAGCATGAAATCGGCCATCAGTTGCTGGACAGCGTCCACCATATTGTCGCCATTGGCGGTCCTGCAGCCGGCGGCCTGCGCCGCCGCGAGCAAAGGGATTATTCCGTGCCCGGAGATGACATCGCCAACGAACATGCGAGATGAGAGCAGGCTGGGATCCACGGGGATGGGGTCCGAGTCGCCCATCCCCATGGGGCTGGCGTTAAAGATCAAATCGCATCCGCGAGGGTCCGCCGACCCAATCCGGGCACGGCTCTCGAACCGGACGAGGACCCGGAGGAGCGCCTGAGCTCTCGCCTCGTCTCGGTCGTGGATGATGAGTTCGGCGATCCCTGCCTCCAGTAACGCAATGGCGATTGCGCTGCCCGCCCCACCAGCACCAACGAGCAATGCCTTGGCGCCTTCGACGATTGCCCCGTGTTCTTGCTGCGCCTTGACGAAGGCCAGCCCGTCCAGCATGTCACCGTGCCAGGTGCCGTCGGTGTTCCTCCGAATGACACTTACAACGCCCAGAAGCTTGGCTCTTTCGGAGCTCGTGGTGCAGTGCGTGTAGGCGGCGAACTTATGAGGCATTGTGACGAGGAGGCCGTCGATGTTCGGCGTGGCAGCGAGTCCTGCCATAACGACGTCCAACTGTCCTTCAGGGACTTCCATGGGTATGCAGATGGCGTTCCTGCCACGTTCGGCGAATGTCCGGGTCAGTCTCGCGGGTGACTGCACAGACCGGACAGGGTCGCCAATGATAGGAAACAGCCGCGTGGCCCCGCTGAGTTGGTCAAACATTCTGGTTCCCGTCCACTCTCGCTGTCCGTGCCGGACATCGACGTTGTTGCAATCTTCCTGGCTCTCGCCCCAGACATGCTTGAGGCAAGACCTCTGATTGCAGCGGGGCGCGGAGACATTCAACCACGCCTCGTGGTCAATCAGCACGGGCCAAGGCGCGGTAATCCGCTACGCTTCCGGGCCGCGTACGTGGCGTTGCCGCTGGCCCTGCGTCGCAGGTCATCTGGGTCCGCGGCGCCGGCAGCAGTGATAGGCGCGAGCGTGTTGGCTGTGGGGAAACCGGGCAGCTTTTCCGAAGGCGGCTTGACTGGCATCGCTTACGCAAGCCGCAACGGGGGCGGCTGCTCGACTATCTGAATCTCGTCCCGGCTTTGGCCGAGGGAGGCTCATCCAGGCTATGCAGCATCTCGTCTTTTTAGGGTCCACCCGGCGTGAGGCGATGGGGGCGGGACTATAACTAGGGGCTGCATTCCCGTAGAGAGAACGCAGCCCCTGTCTTAATCATCTGAAACTAGCCCCTGGTGATCGCCGGTACTGTGGCGCTATGGGGGGGTTCCCGGTCGGCGAGGTTTCGCAGAACCATGGAGCAGGCGCTGGGCACTGGCTGGATGATCGCCGCCATGCCTGCTGCGGCGAGCCGCCGGGCCGTGTCGATGAGGGGCCCGCCAACAACGATGACCGCTTCGGCCCTGTCGTCCTCGCTCACTTCCCGTACTGCCGCCAGCAGTTCCTGGTACTGCTGCTCGGGATCCCCGGCTAACGTCAGAGGTTCTGACGGCGTTAGGCGGACTCCAGTGAACCATTGCTTTGTCCGTGCTCCTCAACCGGTGAGGCCAGGGATCCGGCCAGCAATTCGGGTTGCCTAAAGACTGCGGACTGGCTTGTGCGACCCGGTACGCTTCGAATCATGACGCCAGCAATCCCCCTCGCCTTCTGCGCAGTGCTCGGCGTCCTCGCCGTGTTCCAGTTGCTGCTCATCGTCGGGCTTCCCTTCGGAAGGTTCGCGTGGGGAGGTCAAAACACAGTGCTTCCGACGAGGCAGCGTGTGGGAAGTGCAGTTTCGATCGTGATTTACGCGGCTTTTGCCGTCGTTGCGCTGGAGCGGGCCGGGTTGATTTCGATCCTCACTTCCCCCTTTGTTGCAGTGGTCGCGATGTGGGTGATTGCGGTCTACCTACTGCTCAGCCTGCTGCCAAACCTTGCGTCCAAGAGCAAGTACGAACGGCGCGTTATGGCCCCGGTGTCGCTTGTGCTCGCCGGCCTCGGATTCCTTCTCGCCCTGAGTTGAGCTGGCGAGGTGATCGGTGGTCTCGTGAAAATCGTGCCCACGACCGCGATGATGCAGCAGCTCTGGGAAAAGTGGGCGTTCATCAGCTTAGCCGGAGCTCCACCTGCCTGCTACGGAATAATGCGGTCGCGATCCTCGAAGCGGGAGGTCGCCCCCAAATCATGCAAGCCATCGCCGAGGCCGAAAGCGTTGGAGCAGCAGCCGGCTACCCGGTGAGCGAGCCAGGGCATCAGCAGAGCCTGCACATCCTGTCAGCTTCGGGGTCTGTGTTCCCCTCTTCGCTTTACCTGCAAAGGGGCAAGCAGTCGAAGCCGGGCACCTTCTCAGTTCTCTCGCGGCCCGGGCAGGAATCCTGAATGTCGCTACGCCGCTGCTGGATCTCGCCGTGACACAGGTGCGGGCCCACCACATCAACCTCACCGGTGGAGGGATTTTCGACTTGGCCCCAGCCTGAAACATCCTGGAAGCGGCACAACAACCAGAGACCGCGCAGTGTTCAGGTGAATCGTATCCATGGCTGGAGCAATGACTGGGCCAGACCGGAAACCCGGGAGTGAACTTTTGACCGTCACAAACCAATAGTGAAGACCTCTTAGTCGTCGGCTGTGTGTGGTAGCCACGAACCTAAGAGGTCTTCACTCGTCCACGATGTAACGAACGTCCTGACCCAGTACCGCTAGCGCGCGATCGGCTCAGGCGGACGCTACTTCATCACTTCTGCACGCCAGGCTTAACAGTGAGATCGCGCCTGGCCCTGCCCGGGGAGGTCGCGGTCGCGGCCGTGAGGGCGGCCGTCTCCCGCGCGCTCTGCTGCACCTCGTCGAGCTCCTTGAGCGTGTACTTTTTGGTCTCCTTGGCGGTGAGTGCCGAGATCCCTGCCAGGACCATGAACCCGAGCGCGACCATGGACGGGCCGACCCAATCTTTCAGGTCGGGGCCGGCCAATGCTGTCGAGAGAACAGGGCCGATGACGCCGGAGATGGCAAAGCCGATCTGGGTGCCCAGGGCGAGCCCGGAGACGCGCAGCCGGCCAGGGAACATCTCTGCGAAGAATGACGGCCAGGATGCGTTCACCATCGAGTAGAAGAGGGAGTAGTTGATGATGCCGAACAGGAAGATCAGCGTCCAGTTGCCGGTCGTGATCGACCAGAGGTAGGGCACCATGGTGATGCCTACGCCGACCGTTGCGATGAGGAACATCGTCTTGCGGCCGATCTTGTCGACGAGGAATCCTGCCAGGGGGGTGATTCCGAGGGCGATCACTGCCGAGACTGTAGTCGTCAGGAGCATGGTCGGCTTGTCCAGCTTGTATCCGGCGGTTCCGAACGCCACCGAGAAGGTCTGCATCATGTAGCTCGTGCCGGCGATGAGCGCACAGAATACGATCCGCAGCACCGCGCGCCAGTGGAAGCGCAGAAGGTGCCTGAGGGGGGCGACGTTCACCTTGGCGGCCTGGACCTTTACGAACTCGGGGGGCTCCTGGATGTGACGGCGGATCAGGTACGCAGCGACGACCACGACGGCGGACGCCCAGAACGGAAGCCGCCAACCCCATGTCAGCAACTGCTCCGAGGGCATTGCGGCGATCGGGATGAAGACCAACAGGGTGAGAAGCGTGCCCGAGGAGGAGCCCAACGTGGTGAAGCTTGCGAGGAAACCGCGTCGGCCCTCGGAAGCATGCTCCAGGCTCATGGTGATGGCACTGGGCTGCTCGCCGGAAAGGCACAGTCCCTGGATGACGCGGATCAGCACGAGCAGGATGGGAGCAAGAGGACCGATCTGGGCGTAGGTGGGCAGGCACCCGATCAGGAAGGTGCAGCCGCCGATGCCGAACAGTGTGATCATCATGACGAATTTGCGGCCGCGGCGGTCGCCCAATGGTCCCAAGATGAGAGAGCCGAGGGGGCGTACCGCGTAGCCGACCGCGAAGGTGATCATGGCGAGCAGCACGCTGATGCCCTGAGGTAGCTCGGGCGAGAAGAAGAGGACGTTCAGAATCAACGCCGACGAGGTGCCGTACACGGCGAAGTCGTAGTACTCCAGCGTCGTGCCGATCCAGGCCGCGACTGCGGCCCTGACCGGGGTCTTCTTCGGAAGTATGGTTTCAGTCATTTCGTCTCCGTTGGCGATGGGTGAACACCGGCTGCCGCGACACCTGGGCTCTGGGAAAGAGATTTTGCGTGGAATATCCGGGTGGTCCTGCTGTGAGCTGCTCTCGCAAGTCGTGTTTGCGGCTTTGCGGACTGGCCTCAGAAATCAAGTTAACGTTTGCGGTGTGGGTCACACAAAGTCGGGTTTTGTGTCCCTGCATAGCGATTCGTTATGGGATGGAGCCGAATCTTTAACGAAGAGGGTTTGACGTGGGGCGGGCGTTGACACGACGCCGTACCGCTTCCTCAACCAGTTCGGACATCCAGGGTCGGTGGCCACGGTGCAACGCCATCCCCGGGGGTAGTCCCTTGATGGACGGGACGGAGCCGGCAATGTCGATGGTGATGCGGCCGTTGCCAAGCGGGGCGTTGGAGATGTGCAGGTCCCCGAAGGACTGGGGAAGGACGGGATCGAGCCAGACTCCACCGGCTGAAACGACCGGGTCGTAACGCATCAGGCTGGACACGATCTGGATGGGTGCCGTGGCTGACCACGCCTGGGGTGAGCAGGCGGTGGGATACGGAACGGGAGTGGCGAGGTGGTCACGGCTGAAGCCGCAGAACAGCTCCGGGAGGCGGCCGTCGGAGAACTCGGCCGCGTCCATCATCCCGGTGGCGATTCTTTGGGCTTCGGCGACGAAGCCGTACCGGAGGAGCCCGGCTGCAATGATGGCGTTGTCGTGGGGCCAGACGGACCCGTTGTGGTAGCTGGCAGGGTTGTAGGCGCCCATGTTGCTGGCCAGGGTGCGTACGCCCCAACCACTGAACATTTCCGGTGACATCAGGTGCGCGGCGACTTGCGGGGCTTTGTCTTCGTCGATCAGGCCCTGGAGCAGGCAGTGCCCCATGTTTGAGGCGCAGGCATCGACCTGCCGTTTCCTGCCATCCAAGGCAATGGCGTAGTACCCCCGCTCGGGGATCCAGAACTGCTCGTTGAACTGCTTCTTCAGCCGCGCCGCACGGTCGGTGAGGTCGTTGCCCAAGGCCATGTCACCGGCGTCGTAGGCCAGCCATGCCCGCGACAGGTAGGCGACATACACGTAGGCCTGTACCTCGCAGAGCGCGATCGGCGGCTCAGCCAGGGTGCCGTCCGCAAAGTTGATGCCGTCCCAGGAGTCTTTCCAGCCCTGATTGACCAGCCCCTGGTCGTTGAGGCGCTGGTACTCGACAAAGCCGTCCCCATCCTTGTCGCCATAGTTCACGATCCAGTCCACTGCCCGGTCGGCGTGGGGCAGCAGGGCCTTGATGGTATCCGCGGCGAATCCCCAACGGCTGACGGCTCCGAGCACCATCAGAAACAGGGGAGTGGCGTCCACGCTGCCGTAGTAGTTCGACTTGCCGCCCAGGGACAGACCGCTGGAGACATCAAGCCGGACCTCGTGGAGGATCTTGCCCGGTTCCTCTTCCGTCATGGGGTCCACCACGGTGCCCTGGCGGTCGGCGAGGGTCTGGAGTGTGCCCAGGGCCAGCGACGGGTCTACCGGCATCGCCATCACCGAGGCCCACAAGGAGTCCCTTCCGAACAGGGTCATGAACCAGGGTGCACCGGCGGCGACGACAACCCGCTCCGGATGCTGGGGGTCCTCGATGCGAAGTGCGCCGAGGTCATCATAACTGCGGCGCAGGGTCCGTTCCACGGAGCGGTTGGTCACCTGCAGTACGGGGATTTTAGCCACCCACTCCCGTCGGCGGCGGTCTCGGGGGGACAATCCATCCCCCTCGGAATGGGCGAAAGCCGGTGCATGGGCTCCATCGTCGGTGGGCAGAACGGTCAGGACTGTGCTCCATTGCCCATGAGCGGGTACGGACACCCTGTATCGAACGGTCTTACCGGATACGTCGGCCCCAGGAACGTGGATAGCGGTGCCCTTGCGGAGGTCCTGCCAACTGCCCCGAATGGTAAGCATTTGGTCGTCGGCTTCTCGTGTTTCCTCCCACCGTCGCCGGACGCGTGCCTCCTTCACCTCGAAGAGGTCCGCGTAGTCGGCCCCTACTTCCAGGACAATGACGCACTCAGCAGGCTCCTGCGAGTAGTTGTGGACGATGAGCTGCTCCTGGAGGCCGGCCCCGACTTCCCGCAGCCGTTCCACGATAAGTGGGCTGTCCGCGTAACCGTCGGACCGGGGGATCCTTGCAACAAATGCGGCACGGAACGGCTCCTTTGTCTCCGCTGTGAGTGGTTCAAGCGCCTGTCCATCCACTGTCACGCGCCAGATTGACAGGATCCTTACGTCGGCCACGAAGAGGCCATGCGGACGACCGGCCTGAATATCCCCGTTGGATGACGAAATGCAGAAGGATGAGCCCTCAACCAACGTCACAGAGCCAGCCCCTAGTGGACCGGCCGCCGTATCCGCATTCCACCCAGCCATTCCGGCCTCCTCCGCGACTTACCGAAGCGCGGTACAAGCAGACACCATGCTTGCGGCGGCCTCTTCGAAAAGACGCTACGCTTGCTTGCCAGTCGCCGCCAGAGCGCGCATGAAGCTGGATACCGACATCGTGGCGCATGACGTCGCGATAGTGCTGGCGCTTTGCGGCGGTCGCCGAGGCAGAGAGCGGCCCGTCCCCTGAGCCCCTTGGGAACGGGCACCAAAATGGCCATGCATCGGGGTTAGGGACTGACCACCTTCCCGTTCTGGACCAGTACGTCCAGGTGGTCGGCGATGTCAGCCAGCACTGAGATGTCCTCAAGCGGGTCCGCGGACAGCACCAGCAGGTCGGCGTCCGCCCCCGGCGCGACGACGCCGAGCTGGCCTTCGCGCTCCAGCAGCCGGGCCGCCGTCGTGGTGGCCGAGCGGATGGCATCGATGGCCGGCTGGACCTTTCCCAACAGCCGGAACTGTTCGTTCTGGTGGCGGTGCATACCGCCGAGGAGGTCGGTACCGAACGCCATCTTGACGCCCGCTTCGTGCGCGCGGCCGATCGCTTCGAGGCCGCTGTTGAGGACGGAGTCCACCTTGGCCCACATCTCTTCGGTAAGGCCGAAACTCCTGCCTTCCTCCTTGAGCGCCCAGTACGTCACCAGGGTGGGCACAAGGAAGGCGTCCTTTTCGAGGAAGAGGCGGAGGCTTTCGTCGTCGAGCAGGTTGCCGTGCTCAATGGAACGGACGCCGGCCTCCAGAGCGCGGTTGATGGCCCGGGCCGTGTAGGCGTGCGCGGCGACGTAGCGGTTCGCGGCCTCGGCCTCCTCCACGGCCGCCCGCATCTCCTCCATCGAGTACTGCGTGGAATCGATGCGGTCCGTGGGGGACGAGACGCCGCCGGAGGCCATGATCTTGATGTGGTGGGCGCCCTTGCGGATTTCGTCGCGGGCGGCGGCGCGGACGGCGTCTACACCGTCGGCCACGCGGCCGATTCCGCAGCATCCCCGCCCGTTCGGATCGTGGTCTTCACCGGGCAGGCGCATGTCGCCGTGGCCGCCCGTCTGGCTCAGCGCGTGCCCGCAGAAGTGCAGCTTCGGGCCTTCGAGCAGGCCTTCCTGCTGGGCCATCGCCAGACCGAAGTCCGCGCCGGAGAGGTCCCGGACGGTGGTGAAGCCGCGGCGCAGCATCCCGCCCATGATCCGGGCGGTCTGTGCATAGACGTACGACGCCGGCGTGTAGGTCAGCGACCGGAAGTCGGCACTGGAGGCCACCACGTGGACGTGGCAGTCGATCAGCCCCGGAAGGACGAACTTTCCGGTGCCGTCGATGACTCGGGCACCGGAGGGTGCTTCGGCGTCCGGACCGACGTGACTTACTTTCCCATCGATGCTCACGACGTCGGCAATGGAGTAGGTGCCTGCGTCCACGTTCAGCACGCTGGCGTTGCGGATCACCAAGGCGGCCGCTTCTTCAGCGGGGGCTTGGGTATTCGGGGTGGTGCTCATTTAGGGGCGTCCTTCCCTGGGACGTCGTGGGGATGGGCTGCAAAGGCGTGGATGATGTCGGCCAGGTTTGTCTTGACGACGTCGACGGCGGCTTCCACACTTTGCTGCGTGTAGCTGCCTTCCGCGTCCAGCAGGGCGAGGACGCCCGCCACGTTGCCGCCGCCGTCGAGCACGGGAACGTTGATGACGGCGCCGCAGCCGAGCTGCTCGATCAGTTCGGAATCGGCGAAGACCTCGCGGAGCGCGGCCAGGTCCGGGGCCATGAACGGCTTCTTGCCTTCGATGACCGTTCCGAGCCAGCCGGGGGAGATTTCCACGGTCTTCTCACCGCCTACCGGGTACTCAGCCGGATGGCTGGTGAAGAGCCGCCGCAGGCTGGAGCGCTCCGGGATCCACTGCAGCACCGTGAAAAGGATGACGCCGGGATCCTGCCGCATGGCGTCGAAGACCTGCTGGAAGACGACCTCGGATTTCATTGATGTTTCTGTCATTTCTGTCCCGTTCCCGCCGGCGCCGGATCATGCTCGGCGCGGGCGTTGATGTCTTCGAGGGATTTGCCGGCGGTGGAGGCGCCGAAGATGACCACGCCCAGGACGCCGATGGTCAGGACCACCGTTGTCATCACGAACAATCCGCCGAAGCCGAGGGCCACGGAGAAGATGCCGATGATGGACGGGGCCAGGATGCTGCCGATGCGTCCCACGGCACTGGCCAGGCCAACGCCGGTGGCCCGCATCCAGGTGGGGAACAGTTCGGGTGTGTAGGCGTAGACGCCGGCGTACGTGCCGTTCAGGAAGAAGGACAGGGTTGCCGCGGCCACCAGGATCATGCCCGAGTCGTTGGACTGGCTGAGCCAGAAGGCGCTGAGCGCGGATCCGGTCAGGTAGAGGGCGATCGTGTTCTTGCGGTCGATCCGGTCGTTGAGCCAGGCGGCGGAGAAGTAGCCGGGGATCTGCGCGAGGTAGATGATGATCGAGTACTCGAAGCTCTTGGTGACGGTGATGCCGCGGCCCACCAGCAGGGTGGGGATCCAGGAGAAGAAGCCGTAGTAGGAGAACGTGATAACGAACCAGATCAGCCAAATCACGGCGGTCCGGCGGCGCATAGCCCTGGACCACATGAACTTCAGGGCATTCCAGATGCTGATCTTCTGCTCGTGCTTGGTGATTTCCTCGGTGGCTGGCGGAAGCGTGGCAAGGTTCTTGCCGGTTGCCTTCACGACGCTCTGCTCGAAGCGTTCCACCACTTCGGTTGCTTCGGCAATGCGGCCCCGGCTGATGAGGAAGCGGGGGGATTCGGGCAGGCTGCGGCGCCACCAGAGCAGGAGGAGGATCGGGACGGCGGTGACCACCTGGGCCCAGCGCCAGCCGTCCTCGCCCATCGGGACGATGAAGCGGCCAATCAATGCTGCACCCACGAAGCCAAAGGAGAAGAAGCCGGCCAGTGTTCCAATGAACCAGCCGCGGCGCTTCGGCGGGATGAATTCGGACAGGAACGGCGCGATGATCACGCTCTCTGCGCCGGCACCCAATCCTGCAAAGATCCGTGCAATCAGGAAGACCTCGAAGTTCGGAGCCGTGGCGGCAATTATTGACATGAGGCAGTAGAACGCAAGCGCCCAGAGCATGACCTTCTTGCGGCCGAAGCGGTCGCCCATCCAGCCTGACAGGATGGCCCCGAAGAAGAAGCCGAGCGGAGCCGCTGACCCCACCAGGCCCAGGCTTGCGTTGCTGAGGCCCCAGAGTTCCTGGATGCGCGGGAGCAGGAAGGCGACCACTGCTCCGTCCATGCCGTCGAACGAGTAACCGAGGCCTCCAATAAGGAGAAGCTTGTAGTGTGGGCGACTGAGAGCCAGCCGGTCCAAGCGTGCTGTGAGTGACATGGGGTTCCTGCCAGAGTGGGCCAAGTTGTACATTTTGAGAAATATGCACAGATCTGTGCAGATGTGATGTAATCGAAATTACGCCAGAGTGTGAGGTAGGTCAATAGGTGGTGCAACAGGAAACCAACTCGTCGTCGGTCACTGAGTGGCTGGACAGCCGGGTGCAGGGGAGGAGACTTGCTGCCCGGCAGATGCAGGTCATTGGCGTCCTGCGCTCGCAGCCCCGGCTTGCCTCCTACGGTTCAGTCAGCGACATCGCGGCAGCGGCGTCGTCGAACGCTTCCACGGTGACCAGAACGGCGCAGGCACTGGAATTCAAAGGCTGGGCCGACTTCCAGTTCGAGCTCCGATCGCGGTTCCTGGCATCCCTGAGCGCCCTCGAAGTCGCGGCAGAGCACAACGGGCACGTCAGCAGCCCCGCCCAGGCTGCCGTTTCCACGGACCGGGCCAACCTCGCCCACCTGGAGCGGACGCTGGATCCAACTACCGTCCGTTCCATCGCGGAATTGATCGCGGGGGCGCGGCAGACCCTGATCGTCGCCGCGGGCAGCTACGCGATCCCGGGCAAGGCCCTGGAGCACAACGCGGTCATTGCCGGCTACAACGTCCGGCTGCTCGACGCCGACGTCGCCGCACTCACAAATACTCTCGCGAGGGTGACCTCGGAGGACCTGGTGATCGCGATCAGCCTGTGGCGGGTTTACGACAGCACGGTGCGGGCCATGGAGATCGCCCACAATGCTGGCGCCGCCATCGCTTCGATCACGGACAGTGCCGGGTCTCCCGTGGCGGAGCACGCCGAGCAGAGGATTGTCGTTCCCACTGAAGGCGCCGGCTTTTTCCCGTCGCTGACGGGGGCCGTCGCTGCGGTGCAGGCGATCGCCGTCGAACTCGCTTCACTGGACCGGGAGCGGTCCAACAAGAACATCGCCGCATCCGAAAAGACGTGGGACCAGATGCGGATCATGCACCCGCGTTCAAGCTCCTAAGAGGGTGCGGTTCAAGCTCCTAAGAGCCATACGGTCATTTAGCGACCATTCCAATGGAGTTGCTTCATCCAAGAGAATGTGCCGAAATCCTTTAGGTTTTCGAGAAGGGGGCGGGCGGGGCCGAGCCCTATCGACCTGCTTATGTTTTGTTGCCAGTGAGGGCGAGGCCTCCGCCGAGTCCGATCATCATGACTCCGCCGCCGGCGCTCATACGGGCGAGTCGTTTCGGGTTGCGGGCGAACCAGGCGCGTGCGGTGCCTGCGGTGAGGGCCCAGACGGTGTCGCTGGCGAGGGCGATCGTGAAGAAGATCATTCCGAGGGCTGTCATTTGGAGGGGGATGGCTCCGTGGTCGTAGTCGACGAATTGGGGGAGGACTGCGACGAAAAAGACAATGGTCTTGGGGTTGGTCACGCCGACTGTGAATCCTTCGCGCACGAGCCGGAAAGAGGACGGTCGGGTTTTGGCTGTGGGGGAGGTGCCGGTGTGGTCGTTGCGGTGACGGAGGGCTTGGACGCCGAGATAGACGAGGTAGGCCGCGCCGATGAACTTGATGACTGTGAAGACGATGATCGATTCGGCAACGATGGAGCCCAATCCGAGGGAAACGAGGGCGACTGCGGGGAGCATGCCGAGGGCGTTGCCGAGCACACTCAGGAAGCCGCTCTTGCGGCCGAGCGAGAGCGAGCGTCCGATCACGAAGAGCACGCTGGGACCCGGGATGATGATGAGCGCGAACGCCGCGAGGGCGAAGGTCCACACGTTGGTTGCGGGTACCATGTTGAGCTCCGATCCACGGCAGGGTGCTGTGAACTGAATGTAGCGCACTTTGGCTCCGCACTGCTCGGGCTTAGGCAGCGTCTGTGGACAGTTGAGTGACTCCCGTGGCCAGGCCTATGACGGTCCGGGATGCGAGCGGATCTGTCACTGATGAAGGCGGCGGCGATGTCGCCAGCTTAGGGTTCGTCGCGGGTGATGGTCACTTCTGCCACGTGATGTCCTTTCCAAGCTTGATGTTGCCTTAGGCGGTAGCTGCGATTGCTGCTCCGACAGAGCCAATGGGCACGCCCGCCGGGTGATGAGGGTTTCCTGGACCGCGGTTTCGCGGTCGGTGCCTTCGAAGATTTTGCCGCCGATGCTCGAGTATTCGCCTTCGGTGAATGCGACGCGGTGTGGTTTCGACATCAGGGATCCTTCTTTATCTGTTCGAGGGTTAGGGGTCGACCGGATGTGCCGGTTCGCGGCTTTCGAGGACATCGATGACGGCCTGGGCCGCTGCCAGGCCGGCCCGTGTTCGGGCCTGGGCTGTCTGGCCAGCGAGGTGGGAGGTGATGAGCACGTTGTCCAGGCCTCGAAGGGGGCTGTCGCCGGGCAGGGGTTCGCTCTGGAGCACGTCCAGCGCAGCGCCGGCGATGGTGCCGTCGTGGAGTGCTTTGGCCAGGGCCTCTTCATCCACGAGTGAGCCGCGGGCCGTGTTGATCAGGATGGAGGAGGGCTTCATCGCTTCCAGCCGGAGCGCGTCGATGAGCGGGCCGGTGTGCTGGCCTGCCCGCGTGTGCAGGGAGAGGTAGTCAGCGCCGCGTATGACGGTGTCGAGACCGGTGAACAGTATTGCAGTGTTGTCCGGGTCGGGGTGGCGGGTGGTGACCAGGACATTCATGCCCAGCGCGACGCCCAGGTTTGCGGTAGCGCGCCCACTCGGGCCGTAGCCGATGATGCCGAGGGTGGAGCCCCGCAGTTCGTGCCCGGCTTCGCGGGGCCAGCGCCGTTGGCGGACGGCGGTGGTGACCTCGGAGAGGCGGCGTGCCGCCATGATGATCAGCCCGATGGTGAATTCGGCGACTGAGTGGTGGTTGGTTCCGGGCGCGTTGCAGACCCTGACCCCGCTAGCGACGGCAGCAGGAAGGTCGATGGAGTCGTACCCGACCCCGCTACGGGCTATGACTTTGAGCGACGCTGCATCTGCGAGCATGTCGGCAGTGACCGGCTCGCTGGCGACGATGGCGCCGGAGACGCCGTCGAACAGCGCGCGGCGTTCCTCAAAGGGCCGCGGGCCTCGAAATGGCGAGTAGACGGGTTCCAGACCGTGGTCGCACAGCAGTTGGTCGACGGCATCCCCGGGATGGAGGTAATCGGTGGTGATCAGTATGCGAAGGGCCATGGTGTTCCTCGTCGGTGGTGTGGCGGGGGAAGCTGCCGCGTGAAGTGCGCCGGGGGTCAGGGCCGCCGCGGGTGCACGGCGGCCCTGGCACTTTTAGTGGGCGTCGACAGTAGCGGCTTCCACCGGCTCAGGCGTTCTCGCCTGGAGCTGGTTTTTCTTCTGTCCGGAGGCGTGCAGGGCCTTTCGGGCCTGCTCGGGGTCGAAGTCCTTTTCCCATTTGCCGATGACGACGGCGGCCATCGCGTTTCCGAGGACGTTGATGAACACCCGGCCTTCGTTCAGGAGGCGGTCGATGCCGACGATGAGGGCGAGGGCCGCGAGCGGGATGCCGCCGACGGAGCTGAGGGTGCTGGCCAGGACGATGAATGCGCCTCCGGCGATACCGGCGGTGCCCTTGCTGGTGAGCATCATGACGCCGACCATGACCAGTTGCTGTTCCCAGGAGAGGTCCATGCCGACGGCCTGGGCCAGGAACACTGAGGCCATGGTGAGGTAGACGGCGGATCCGTCGAGGTTGAAGGAGAACCCCGAGGGGATGACGATGCCGACGGTGGACTTGCCGACGCCCATGTTTTCGAGTTTCTTGATCAGCTGCGGCAGGACGGCCTCGCTGGAGCAGGTGCTCAGGGCGATCAGGAGCTCGGCCTTGAAGTAGCGCATGACGGTGAAAATGTTCATTCCGCAGGCGCGGGCGATCGTGCCGAGGATGACAAGGACGTAGACGATGCAGGTGGCGGTGAACAGCAGGACGAGGATGCCCAGTTGCTGCAGGCTTTGGGTGCCGTAGTTTGCCACGACGGCGGCCAGGGCACCGAAGGTGCCGATCGGGGCGAGGCGCATGACCCAGCCGACGATCTTGAAAATCACCACGGAGAGGGCCTGGATGCCTTTGGTGAGGAATTTACCGGATTCTCCGGAGACGTTCATCGCGGCGCCGAACAGGATGGAGACCATGAGGGCGGCGATGATCGTGTGGCCGGTCAGGGCGCCGAACAGGGATTCGGGGATGATGTTGTTGACGAATTCGAGGCCGTTGAAGCCCTTGCCGGCGGCGGCGGGGACCTTGCTGGCGTCCAGCTTGTCCGGGCCGATGTTCATACCTGCGCCGGGTTTGAAGACGTTGGCGACCACCAGGCCGATGAGCATGGATACCAGTGACAGGACGATGAAGTACCCGAGCGCCTTCACTCCGATGCGGCCGGCCTTGCGCAGGCTGTCCATGGAGGCGATTCCCAGGGAAACGACGCAGAACACCACGGGGATGACGATCATTTTCACGAGGGCTATGAACCAGTCGCTGAGCGGTGTGAGCTGCTTGCCGACCGAGGGCAGGAGGAAGCCGACGGCGATGCCCAGGACGGCGCCCAGGACGACTTGGAACCAGAGTTCGCGCAGCAGGCGCCCGAACCTGGAGCGCTGCCGCGGCGGGGAGGAATGCTGCGGGTTCTTGACAGTGTGGGACGACATCTAGGGTGCTCCTTTGCACGTCAGACTTGGGTGGGAAGAAGGGTGCGGTCCCGGGCAGTGGTGCTGCCCGGGACCCGGCACGAACAGCTGGTCTTACTCGTGCAGCCCGCGGAGGACCTTGTAGAACTCGGCCTTGCCTTCCAGGCCGATACCGGGAAGGTCGCCGGGGGCTACGCGGCTGTTGACGATGACAGCGTCGTCGGTGAAGCCGCCGGTGGGCTGGAACTCCCCGGGGTAGGACTCGTTGCCGCCGAGTTTGAGGGCGGCGGCGATGTGCAGGGAGAACTGGTGTCCGCCGTGCGGGATGCAGCGGCGGGAAGACCAGCCGTGCTGGGCGAGCATGTCCTGGATCCGGCGGTATTCGGTCAGGCCGTAACTGAGGGCTGGGTCGACCTGGATGAAGTCGCGGTCCGGCCGCATGCCGCCGTAGCGGATCAGGTTCCGGGCGTCCTGGAGGGAGAACAGGTTCTCTCCGGTGGCGATCGGGTTCCGGTAGTGCTCGGAGAGGGTGGCGTTCAGGGCGTAGTCCAGCGGGTCGCCGACTTCCTCGTACCAGAACAGCCCGTACTGGTCGATCGCCTTGCTGTATTCAAGGGCTGTTTCCAGGTCGAACTTGCCGTTGACGTCGACCATGAGGCGGGAGCCGTCGCCGTCGAGGACCTCGAGGACAGCTTCGATGCGGCGGAGGTCTTCGGCGAGGTCGGCGCCGCCAATCTTCATCTTGACAACGTCATAGCCCTTGGCCAGGAAGCCCCGCATTTCGTTCTGCAGGTCCTCGAGGCTCTTGCCTGGCGCGTAGTAACCGCCGGCGGCGTACACGAAGACGTCCTTGTCCGGGTTGCCGTCGCCGTAGTGGTCCGAAATCCAGCGGTAGAGCGGCACGCCGGCGATTTTGGCGGCGAGGTCGTGCAGTGCCATGTCGGCAACGCCGACGGCGACGGAACGTTCACCGTGGCCGCCGGGCTTTTCGTTGGACATCATCAGGTCCCACGCCTTCTCCGGCGAGAGGCCGCCGTCGTCATCGAGAAGGTCCTCCGACGGCGCGTCGAGCAGGCGGGGGAGAATGCGCTCTTCCAGGATGGCAGTCGCGTTGTAGCGGCCGTTGGAGTTGAATCCATAGCCGACCAGCGGCTTTCCGTCGACGAAAACATCGCTGACCAGCGCAATGATGGTGCAGTCCATCTTGGTGAAGTCGATGAAGGCATTGCGGATCGACGAGCTGATGGGAATGGTGCCTACGTGGGCGGAAACGATTTTCATCTTTGAATCTCTCTTCATTGGGAATCTTATTTCTTATAAGACTGAGGGCTACACGTTGTTCCTCGAAAAGCGAGGGAGTGGCGCTCAGCGAATATCTTATAAGACCTTGGCTCAAGCGTAGAGGGTCAGTGACGGGCAGCACAAGCTATTGGAACGAAGTTCTTATAAGATGTTCACACGAGGAAGCTGGGATGCCACTTTCCCCATGAGAGAAGCGGAGCAGCGATGGACACCACGAACGTCTTTTCGAGTAAAGGCAGTCTGGCGTACAGCGAACTTCGCCAACTGATCCTCTCCGGGAGCCTGGCCCCGGGGTCGCGCATCTCCCAGTACGAACTCGCAGACAACATGCAGATGAGCATCACGCCCCTGCGTGAAGCGATCCGCCGGCTCTCCAGTGAGGGTCTGATCATCATGGACACCCACCGCGACTCCCGCGTGGCTGACATGAGCGCCGCCGAGGCCCGCGAACTGCTGGAGGTCCGTTTGTCGCTGGAACCGTCAGCGACCGAACTGGCCGCGTATCGCCGGACCGACGCCGACATTGAGGCCATCCGGATAGCTGCTGAAAAGCTGCTGCCGGTCACTCGGGTCTGGGGCGAGGACGCCATCACCGCCCACCGCGACTTCCACCGCGCCGTCTACAGCGCGTCCCACAACACCACGATGATTAAGCTCCTTGATGACCTGTGGGACAAGTCTGACCGCTACCGGCGTATCGGGCTCGAGCTGCCTTCGGGCGATGAGCCCCGCACGATTGACCTGAACCAGCACCACCAGATCCTTGAACTCATCGTTGCCCAGGATGGGGCGGGCGCAGCTGAACTTGCCAGGGTTCACATCGCCCACAGCCTTACAGCTGCAGCGACGGGAGCCTTGGAAGACCGCGAGAACGATCAGTCGCCGACTCTGAACAGAACTGCCTAGCATCACGCCAACTTTTTTCGTTCGCGGAACCGGAGACTGCCCGCTGCCCCGTACGACAGCGCCGACGGTTACAGGCCGAGGGGGCGGTTCCCCTATCTTGCCGTTGCGTGCGGCTACTGCCTCACCGTCGTCCTCAGTGATGATTCAGGTCAAGCAACCCGGCTTTCGGGGCAATGCTGTCGACGCTGGACCAGTTCGGGGTTCCTGCGCGGAAAGAAGAGTGTGGACATTGTCCAGATGCCCGGCTTCGGATCGGGCTGTACACGGTCCAACCGCCTCGGATTCCGCTTGTTTTCGCGAAATCCCATTGTCCTCAGGGGTTGGAGTACTGTTCGAGTTCCACCTCGGGCACAGTGTTTCCGCACGTCAGAAGGCCATTGTCCTATTAATGTTGACGAATCTTGACGTTTTCAAAGGCCGGGATTCCAGTCTTTTGGTCATAGGATTTTGCAGGGTCACGGCGAGTTCTTGCGCATGGTAGCTTCACCGAGGGTGGGCCGTCCCCGCCGGATCTTCCCGGCAGATATTCCGGGCCAAGTCCGCCCCTCGTTGTACTTGCGTTGCAGTCGTTTGACTTCCTCCATCGTCGCGGCAACGACTAGATCAGAGAGCGACGCGTAGCCTTCCCCCGGCCCGGCCGCGTGAAATGCCGCACGGACCTGGGCGGCCTGATCGGCAGTGAAATATGGGTTGATGTGAGCAGGCGATTTCGCCTTTGGAAATCCATGCCTTTCCCACTCGGTCGCCGGGGCGGGGTTAGATTTCGGTCGGCGTGTCCGCTGGTTTTTGTCCGAAGGCCGTGTCACCTGCGGGACCGGTGTGTATTGCAGGGCGAGTATCGCCTGCCTTACTTTCTCGCGAGTACCGGGAGTGACAACGTCCGGCTGGTTGAGAACATTGGAAACGGTGGCCACTGAGACGCCTGCTGCCACTGCGACATCTGCCATTCGTACGGTAGTTTGCAATTGTTACCCCGTGAGTTCTTGATGGAGAGCGACCTCAAAAACGATCGTTTGCGGATGGGAGCACGCGACGGTTCATAAGACTTGCGAGCTGGAGCTGCGGGGCGCACGTCCTCGCCGTTGCGAGTCTCTGATTCGCCCCGGCAATCGAGGGCCCACCCTTTTCGTCGGGCGGCACTGTCGTGGCGCCAGCATCGAAGCGGACGGGAAGGTAGGGAGGAGGTCCGGAGTGCCGGGCCTCCTCCCTGTGCTCCAGCCAGTTAGCTATTAGTTTCCTGCTTGGAAGTTTCTTTAAGGACTCGCACGTCCCAGGCCGCCAGTTCAATCTTGGTGAGATTTTTCTGTTCGGGGTCGAGGAGGTCGTCCACGGAAGCCGGCGCGGCAATCGTGACGGGTTCCCACCCCCAGTTGTGCACGAAGTGTAGACGCTGACCGTCGGCACTTGTCGCGGAGTGGATCGTGACGTTCTCAGGCAAGTCCTCCCAGCCTGCGTTGCGTTCCGGGGTGAGCCACCGAACCAGGTCTGCGGCCAGTTCGGTATTGGGCAGCGTTCCGATCGTGGTGATCCTGCCGGCGCCCGCCGATGTGGTCGTGATGGTGGGGTAGCGGCCGAACTGCGGGTGGACGTAGTGGGCAAGGGCGGTGCTGTCCTGCTGCTCGAGATAGTCGATCCAGCGGGTAGCGAGGCTTCCCGG
Organism: Pseudarthrobacter sp. BRE9; assembly: GCF_031844305.1. Classification (NCBI taxonomy): domain Bacteria; kingdom Bacillati; phylum Actinomycetota; class Actinomycetes; order Micrococcales; family Micrococcaceae; genus Pseudarthrobacter; species Pseudarthrobacter sp. BRE9. Next base: position 138,922 of record NZ_JAUZUY010000002.1, read on the forward strand.
TGAAAGCTGGAATCCTTCGGCAGGCTCCAGTTCGATCGGGCCGGCGAGCTGGGAGAATTCCTGGTAGCTGACCCCTGCTTGTTCAGCCAGCCGGGAAGGTTTGGTTTCGAGCCTGGCACGTGCCTCGTGGTCCGCGTACGCGGTGCGCATTCCCAGGACGAGGTGTCCGCCGGCTTCCGCGTAGGCCCACAGCCAGTCCAGGAGCTCGTCGTCGGCAATGTAGAGGCCCGCGGCGATCAGGACGGGCAGTTCCTTGGCAACCTGGGCAGGGTCCAGATGCTGGCTCTCGTTGCCGAGGATTTGGCGGTCGTGAAGGATCCTGACCGGTGCACCGGCGCGGAAGGCTCCCTGGTAGAAGGCTTCGAAAATCTTCTGGTAGGAGCGTTCGTCTCCTGTCATGGGGGCTTCGGCCAGGAAGCAGGGCTGGCCGGCGAGTCCCCATTTGGAGTCATTGGAGTAGATCATGCCGATGCTTGCATCGGGTGTGAGGCCGACCAGGGCCTTGTCGGCAGTTTTGAGCTCGGCGCCAATTTGGGCAAGTTCGCGGTAGACGCGTCCGGGTTTCTGGTCGTGGGGTAGGACGCCGACCCAGTAGGTTTCGGTGCCATAGTGGTTAGTGGCCCAGTGCCAGTATTCGATCATTTCTGCGCCGCGGGAGATAAATGCGTAAGCGGCCTGCCGCCACTGGCCGTCGAACGCCGGGTACTGCATCGCTGATCCGCCGATGGCGCCGGCGTTGGTTTCTGTGACCAGGAACGGGGCCTGTTTGGATGAGTACATGCGGTCGCCGCTCTGGAAGAGGGTCCAGGACCCACTGGTCGCCCACCCCTGGGGTGTGCTGGCCGACGGCGGGACGGCGAAGGCCTCCTGCATGGCGTAGTACGGATTTCCTGCCGTGATGTCGAAGTCCCGGGTCATGTCCTGATCGTGCTGGGAGGGCCGGTCGTACGCGATGCAGGTGGTGACGAACTGCTCGGGGGTGGAGTATTCCCGGACGATGGCACTCTGCCATTGCAGGAATTCGGTGGTGAGGCGGGCCTGGAACCGGCGCCAGGCGAGGTCGTATTGCGGCTGGGCATTGTTGTCAGGCGTCCAGAGATCCGCCCACGTGGATAGCTGATGGGACCAGTAGACCAGGCCCCATTCCTTATTGAGGTTTTCCACCGTTCCGTATTGGTGCCGGAGCTCGTCCGCGAAACGCTGGAAGACGCCGCGGTTGTGGAAGGCAAGCAGGCCGGGTTCGTTATCGACCTGGTAGCCGATCACCGCTGGGTGGGTTGCGAAGCGTTGGACGATTTTGCGGATGATGCGTTCGGCATGGAATTTGAAGGCCGGGTGGGTGTAGTCGACTTCCTGCCGGGCACCCCATCCCAGTGGCTGCCCGGTCTTGGGTTCTCCAGCAATTTCCGGGTATCGCCGTGCGAGCCACATGGGAATGGCGTAGGTCGGGGTGCCCAAAATGACGGAGATGCCGCGCTGATGGGCGCCATCAAGGATTGGGGTCATCCATTCCAGGTCAAACGCGCCGTCCTCGGGTTCCCACTGGGACCATGTGGATTCGCCGACGCGGATGACGGTCATGTTGGCGGCTGCCATGAGGTCGAGGTCCTGCTCAAGGCGGGGGGAGGGCTGGTATTCGTGGTAGTAGGCGGCGCCGAAGAGTACTTTGCGGGGTCGTTCAGACATGAATTTCATACTTTCGTTGAGGAATGGGATTGCGTCAGGCTTTGACGGCGCCGCTGCCGAGGCCGGACTGCCAGTAGCGCTGGAGGAACAGGAAGGCCGCCATGAGCGGTAGCACTGAGACCAGGGATCCGGTGATGACGGTGGAGAAGAGTGCCTGGGACCCGGAACCGGCCGCGGAAGCTGCTTGCCACTGCGCCAGTCCGACGGGGAGTGGGAACAGTTCGGGGCTGTTGAGCATGATCAGGGGTAGGAAGTAGTTGTTCCAGGACGCCACGAGTGCGAAAAGCAGCACAGTGATGGAACCGGGTACGAGGAGCCGGAGAACGATCTGTACGAAGATCCGCATTTCGCTGGCGCCGTCAACGCGTGCCGCTTCGATGAGAGAGTCCGGGACTGCGTCGGCGGCGTAGACCCTCATGAGGTACACGCCGAAAGGGCTCACCAGCGAGGGCAGGATCACTGCCCAGGGGGTGTTGGTCAGGTTCGCACCGGCAAAGAGCAGATACGTGGGGATGGCAAGGGCCGTCATCGGAATCATCACGGCGCCCAGCACGATGGTGAACATTGTGTTCCCGCCCGGGAACTTGTATTTGGCGAAAGCGTAGCCGGCGGCCGTGGCCAGTGCTGCTGCGCCTACGCCACTGCTGATCGCGTAGATGAGGCTGTTGATCATCCAGTGGCTAAAGACCCCATTCTGGAAGGTGAAGACATTGTGCAGGTTCGCCGCCAGGTTCATGTTAGAGAACCAGAGTCCGAAGCTGCTGAACAAATCCTCGTTGGCCTTGGTGGAGGCAACGACAAGCCAGAAAATGGGCAACAGGAAATAGACAAGGCACAACAGCATGGCGACGGTGAGAAGCGTGCTCCGGCCCGAGCGTCTGCGCCGCGGTGACGCTGCATCGTTGTTTCGGGTTGCCTGCCGGTCAGCAAGGGTGGCGGTCACGATGCCTTTTCCCTTCTGTTGACTGTCAGTTGGACCCCATAGCTGACCGCCATGATCACGATCCCGAGCAGGAAGGCGATAGCGGCTGCGTAATTGGAGTCCTGGTTCACGAAGGACAGTTGAAAGGCGTACATGTTCGGCGTGTAATCCTGGCTGATGGCCGCAGGGGCGATGACGCGCAGGAGGTTCGGCTCATTGAAGAGCTGGAAGGAGCCGATGACTGAGAAGATCGTGGTCAGTAGCAGGGCACCCCTGATGGCGGGGATCTTGATCGACCACGCCACTCTCCACTCGCCGGCCCCGTCCACCCGTGCCGCTTCGTACAGTTCAGCGGGGATGGACCGGAGGGCCGCGTACATCACGATCATGTTGTAGCCGACGAATCCCCAGGTCACGATGTTCATGATGGAGAACAGGACGTTGCCGCCGGCGAGGAAGTCCGGTGCCGGAAGCCCTGTCGACTTGGCCAGTTGAGCGAACGGCCCAAAGTCCTTCCCGTACAGGTAGCCCCACATCAAGGTGGCGATCACGCTGGGAATCGCGTAAGGCAAAAACACTCCGAGCCGGATGAACCGTTGCAGGCGCAGCATTCCGCTGTCCAGGATGAGAGCGAACAGCAGGGACAGACCCAGCATGACCGGTACCTGGATGACGAGGAACAGCGCCATGCGGCCGACGCCGCCCAGGAAGGACGGGTCGGTGAGCGCACGTGCGTAGTTGTCCATGCCGACGAACGAGACCCCGCCAATGAGCTGCTTTTTGAAGAGGGAGAGATAGCCGGCGTAAATGAGCGGGACGGCGATCATGAGAGCGAACGCGAGCATGAACGGCATGGACAATGCGTAGGCCGCCAGATATTGGCGCCGCTTTGCGATGTTCGCCGTCTTTCTGCGCAGGGGTGGGGGCGCTTGCTGGGGCACGGTCTCAGCTTGCAATGGTGAATCCCTGTCCCTTGGCGTACTGCACCAGGTCATCCTGCCAAGCGGACAATGCGGCATTCAGGTCACCGCGGTCGCCTATCGCCTTGCCCATGGTCTTGTCGTAGCTGCTCGCGGCATAGTCGTTGAAGGGCAGAAACTGGAAGCCCTCCTGTACGGTCGAAGAGATGTCGGTGAACTGCTTGTTGACCTTTTGGCCACCGTAGAAACTGGCAGGGGCGTCAGCGAACGCTGTGTTATTGAGGGTTTTCGTCGAGGGCGGGAACAGGAACTGTTCATTGGCCAGGGTCAGCGCGGCTTTGTCATCCGTGTTCACGAAGCGGGCCAACATGGCTGCCGCGATCGGGTTCTCGGTGGACTTTAGGACCGCGTCCGTTGAACCGCCGTAATTGCCGCTGGCCGGTTTGGACGGGTCCCACTGCGGTAGGGGTGCGGCCCGCCACTTACCTGCCGTGCTCTTCGCCGTTCCCTGCAGGAAGACCGGGCCCCAAGCCCCCGTCAGCCACGCTGCGTACTTTCCGTTGTTCAAGCCTTGGTACCAGGCGTCGGCGAAGTCGGGTTCGTTGCCGATGTTCCCGGACCGGAAGAGATCGTTCCAGAAGGAGGTGACTTTTTTGCAGGCGGCGTCTCCGGTGAGGTTGATCTTGACGTTCTTTGTCCCGTCATAGGAGAAGGGTCGGCCGCCGGCCTGCCAGAAGAGACCGAGCATGTTCGCCTCGGAACTGGGAGCCCAGTTAACGAGCATGCTCGACGGGTTCTTTCCCCGGTAGGTCGAGACTGCGGCCGCGAACTCATCCCACGTCTTGGGAGCGGTGATGCCTGCTCCCGTGAACAGGTCTTCGCGGTACAGCATCCCCATGGGACCGGTGTCCTGGGGCACGCCGTAGATCCCCTTGCCCCCGGGCGTGACCCCGCTCCAAACCCACCCCGGGTAGTCTGATTTCAGGTCTGCGATGCCATACGGGGTGAGGTCAAGGAGGTTGTCGGTCAGTGTGAATGAAGGCAGTTTGTCGAACTCCATTTGCACCACGTCAGGGGCACCCTTCCCGGCCTGAATCGCTGCGCGCAGCTTCTGGTAGTGGGCTCCACCCTGGCCGACGTTCACCACCTCGACTTTCACCGCAGGATACTTGGCCTGGAACAGATCGACTTCCTTCTGGATGTCGGGCACCCAGGTCCAGAAGGTCAGCTTGGTGTCTTTCTTCATCGCAGCATCAATATCCGCCTGGGAAATAGGGGATGCAGGACCGCCAGGGGCAGAGGACGAGCTGCCACCGCACGCAGTGAGAGCGCTAACACCTAAGGCAGCAAGAGGGAATGCAGCCAGGATCGAGCGACGTGAAATTTCTCGTGACATGATTCTGCTTTCAATGGGTGGGTTGGTGTGGTTGCGGCAGGCCTGTGAGGGTCGGCGCGCCGCTGCGCCGGGGAACACCGGGATGCTCCCTCTCACAGGAATCAGGGCTGGTTCAGCTGGTGCCGAGAGTTGGGGCGGGAGCGGTCGACGATCGCGCAACAAGTTCGATGGGAAGGTGAATGCTGTTGCTTTCGATGTCGAGTTTTTCGATCAGATGGATTAGTTCGCGGACGGAGCGTTCCGCCACAGCGGAAAAGTCTTGATGGACCGTCGTCAAAGGGATCACCTGGTAGGCCGCCTCGGGAACGTCATCGAAGCCCACTACCGACATGTCATCCGGGACACGGATGCCCCTTTCGGTGAAGGCTCGAATGGCGCCCATTGCCATGTGGTCATTGGCCACGAAGATGGCAGTCGCTGCGGTCCGATCAATCGTGAGCGCCGCGTCGTACCCGGATTTCGGGGACCAGTCACCTTCCAGGACAGGGCCAGGGACCAGACCCAGGACCTGCACCTCTTCCAGCCACCCATCACGGCGCCGAGCGGCGGCATCCCAAGTCAGTGGCCCGGCGAGATGGCCAATGCGGCGGTGCCCCAGGTCGTAAAGATGACGGACGGCGGCCCTCGCCCCAGCCACCTGATCCGAGTCGACCAAAACGTGGTTTGCTGAGTCCTCCGTGAGGGGGCCGGTGCTGACCACGGGCATGCCGGCCAGCGTCGAGGGTGCCAGGCGGACGATGCCAGCCACACCCGAAATGATCACACCCTCCACGCCGCGCATGACCAGGTACTGGATAGCTTCTTCAAGTTCCGACCCGGAGGCCTCCCTGACGGTTGTCAGCGTCAGGGAGTACCCGGCCTTCCACGCCGCTTGCTCCAGGCTGAACAATCCGGCTGTGGGACCGTAGAGTGAGCTTGCCGTGGCGATAACCCCGATCTGATGAGTGCGCTGCGTAACCAAAGCGCGCGCCGCAGGATTCGGCCGATAGCCCAAGGCCGCAACCGAACGCATAACCTGCGCCCGGACCTCGGGCCGCACATTCGCTTCGTTATTCACCACGCGTGACACCGTTTTGGAAGATACGCCAGCATGAGCTGCCACATCGGAAAGGCGGGGAAGTGCCCGCCTCGGTGCTTCTTTAGCCGCTGGCTCGACAGCGCTGTCATTCATGATTGTGATCTAACTCTCAGACCGACAGCGCTGTCAACGAACGTCAGCGTTCGTGATCGATCCGTTACATTTCCTCGGCGCAGAGGGAGAACTTTCTTTATCGTGTTGACATGGCTTATGGTGGCGTCCCTCCGACGCTAGCTGCGCTGGCTGTGGCCAGGTCGCCGCCCTGGCCTACTCATGTGTTTGGGGTGGCGTGCCCAAGTCCGAGGCTGGTGGGCCCTCCGCCTGCTGTAGAGGCGAAGTGCTTCCTCGTTTCGGTTGCGGCCGCAGACAAGAGAACTTCAAGTCCACGGGAGGCGTTCCAGCTGAAGTGTCGCCAACTTCACGGCTCAAGACGGCCTGGTTGGTCTCGCTGCCCGTCGTAGAGCACAATGCGTGTGGCACTGTTTCGAACTTCCGGAGACCTCCGTCGAACGACCCGACGTCGCAGCACGTCACCCACACCGTGTCGGAGTCAACCGGACTGGCCGAGGCTGACGACAAGGTTGATCGCCACTGCGACCACGAAGGTGGCGAAGAAGTAGGAGAGCAAAGCGTGCCCCAGGGCGATCCTGCGGGAGGGAGTGGATGACTCGTTCACATTGCTCGCGTTGTATGACATGCCGATGGAAAATGCTGCGTAGGCGAAGTCGCTGTACGACGGGTCCTCGTCCTGGTTGAAGCGGAAGCGGTGGCGGTCGTCGTGGTAGTACATCCGAGCGTACTTGAACGCATAGACAGTGTTGACGAGAGCCCATGCGAGCACCACGCCGAAAGCCGCCAGGAGCGCCGAGGCCACGCCGATGGCGTCCTTCTGCTGGCTGCGGATCAATGCCAAGACGACCGCCACGAGGCTGACGAATGTCGCGCCTATGATGAGGGAGTCAACGAGCCGTCGAGACCGACCTTCGTGACGGGCGAGTTCTCCCGTGGCGTCCGGACCAGCGGGCCACGCCTTAGTCCACGCCCAGACCAGGAAGACGCAGCCGGCGACAGCCCATCCGATCAAGGGCGCGAGTTCGGGAGCACCGAGCAACACCGGAACGAATGCGATAACGAGGCCGATGACGGCCGATACTAGAGCCTTGAGATCTATGTGCGACATTGAAGAAGTTGCCCTCCAGCCTCGATTGACCGTGAAAGCGTCCGATGGCCCGCCGCCTGGGTCAGAGCGAATCTCAACATCACGGAATATTCAGGACCTACGGATTCCTTTGTATTCACGAGGAAGCGGGCGGCTCACTGCCCCGATTCTACGCGGAAATGCTCGGCTCCTTCATGATTCATATTTCCTCGGCACAGTCCTGATCGCGGTCTTCATCATTCTCGTCACAAACCTCGGCCAAGGATGACGTGCGGATGTCACCAGCACATGCGTTGCTGGTGACACCCTTGCTCCGGCCAGTGGCGGAACAGCCGTCAGGCTGCGCACTGTTTTCGCGCGGTCATGGGGACGGAGTCATCTCCGCCCCACAGTCGCCCGCTTGAGCGCCCGCACTGCGACGAGACCGCCCAGCCCGGCCAATACCCACGGCCCGCCCACCACCAAAGGATCCATCCAAAGGTGGTTGAGGTCGGCGCGCTTGTGTCCGAACCGTGAGCGGACACCGTGGCGGGAGAACTCGCTGAGCACTCCGGTCTCCGTGACGGGGTTGTCCGGACGCAGGGTGGCGAACGACCGTAGGTGATGTTCCCACGCGTCCACCCTGTCCGCAGCGACGAGCAGCAGCCAATGCGCTGTCCGGCCCTCGCTGTATTTGTAGGCGTACTTCCGGATGGCCCCCGACGCGCCCTTGGGAGGGGTGGAGGTGCCGAAAACGGGAGTCAGGAAAGCGTGCTCGACGGACCGTTCCCGGGGCCATTTCTCGGGCTGGCGTTCGGGAAAGTCCCAGTGCGCTCCGGTTTCGATGCCGGGCTGTTCGCGGGGGTAGGAGGGCCTGTCGGCCGGGTCGAGGTCCACGCCCCATCCCGGGATCCTGGCGCGCAGGTCTTCCGTGGGCTCTTTCAGCGCTGGTTTGCCGGCGATGTACGCCGCAGGTATCTCAGTCATGATGTTCTTTCCTTTCAGGCCGGGTTTAGGCGGCCGTGGGAACGACGAGGGGCTTGATGCAGTTATCAAGCTTCGAGGAGAACATGTGGTATCCCTCGGCGATGTGCTCCAGCGGGATGCGGTGGGTGACGATGTCGCTGGGCTTGAGGTACCCGTTCCGGATGTGTTCGAACAACCGTGGCCACTGCCGCTTCACCGGGCACTGGTTCATCCGCAGCGTCAGGCCTTTGTTCATCGCATCGCCGAACTTTACTGCGCTGAACAACGGGCCGTATGCGCCCACCACGGACACCGTGCCGCCCTTGCGGACGGAGTCGATGGCCCAGTTCAGGGCAATCGGGGAGCCGCCCTGCAGCTTCAGCTTCGCGGCAGTGACGTGTTGGAGGAAGTTGCCGTCCGCTTCGGCACCCACGGCATCGATGACGACGTCGGCGCCCAGGTAGTCCGTTTCTTTCTTCAGGTGCACCACAATGTCGTCGTACTCCGCAAAGTTGTACGTTTCGGCGTGTGCGAACGAACGCGCCTTCTCGAGCCGGTATTCCAGGTGGTCGATCACGATCACCCGTCCTGCGCCCATCAGCCAGGCGGATTTGGCGGCAAACAGGCCCACCGGTCCGGCGCCGAACACCACCACGGTGTCGCCTTGAACGATGTCGCCGAGTTGGGCGCCGAAGTAGCCGGTGGGCAGCGCGTCGGTGAGCAGGACGGCGTCCTCTTCGTCCATCCAGTCAGGGATCAAGCCTGGCCCGACGTCGGCGAACGGCACGCGCACGTACTCGGATTGGCCGCCGTCGTACCCGCCGCAGGTGTGGGAGTAGCCGTAGATTCCGCCCACGGCAGTCGCGTTCGGGTTCACGTTGTGGCAGTTGGAGTACAGCCCGCGGGCACAGAAGTAGCAGGAGCCGCAGTACACGTTGAAAGGAACCATCACGCGGTCCCCGACGGCCAGGTTCTGCACCGACGGGCCAACCTCGTGCACCACTCCGATGAATTCGTGTCCAAAGGTCATGCCCACCCGGGTGTCAGGCATCATGCCGTGGTAAAGGTGCAGGTCGGAGCCGCAAATTGCAGCCCTCGTCACCCGCACGATCGCATCATTGGGATGCTCGATAACCGGGATGTCCTTTTCTTCCACACGCACCTTGTACGGCCCGCGATACACCATTGACCTCATCAGTACCGCCTCCGGAAAATAGTTGGTTCTGGCATTTCTAATCTCCTGTCCTGGCTTTCAGGCGTTGGCCGGGTGGAGGACGACTTTGGTCCAGCCGTCTTCGCGGCTGTCGAAGTTCCTGTAGCCCTCGGGGGCCTGATCCAGTGGCAGCTCGTGGCTGACGATGAAGGACGGGCTGGCCTTTCCGCCGGCGATGAGGTCGCGCAGGGCCCGGTTGTATTTTTTGACCGGGCACTGGCCCGATCCCATCGTCTGTCCCTTGAACCAGTAGTTGCCGTAGTCGAAGGCCACCTGCCCCTGCTTGGCAAGTTCGTCCGGGGCTCCAGGATCCTGCGGCAGGAACACTCCCACTACGCCCAGGCCGCCGACGAAGCGGACGGAATCCACGAGCCGGTTAAGGGTCTGGTTGGGCTGTTCGTTTCCGCCCGGGTCGTGGGCCTGGTAGCCGACGCATTCGCAACCCCTGTCGGCCCCGAATCCCATGGTCTGGTCCTTGACGAATTCGACCGGGTCCACTTCCGAATCATCCACGGGGATGGCGCCGATCTGATCGGCCAGCTTCAGGCGGTCGCTTTGGCGGTCCACCACCATGACTTTGCCGGCGCCTTTGATAATGGCCGAGTAGGCTGCCATCAGGCCCACAGGTCCTGCACCGTAAATGACGACGGAGTCTCCCGGGTAGACCCCGGCCAGCTCTGTCGCGTGCCAGCCGGTGGGGAAAATGTCCGCGAGCATGACGTAATCGAGCTCCTTTTCAGCGGCGTCCTCACCGAGACGCAGGCAGTTGAAGTCCCCGTACGGCACGCGCAGGTATTCAGCCTGTCCACCCTGGTACGGGCCCATCTCCGCGAACCCGTACGCCGCGCCCGCGAGCTGGGGTTCGGGCTGCATCGTCAGGCAGTAATTGGTGAAGCCCCGCTCGCAGTTTTTACAGAAGCCGCAGGCGACGTTGAACGGCAGCACGACACGTTCGCCCACTTTTACTTTGCTGACTGCCGGGCCGGTCTCGACCACCTCGCCCAGGTTCTCGTGTCCGAAGGTGCGTCCGGGTTCAAAGCTCGTGCGGCCCTCGTACATGTGCAGGTCCGAACCGCAGATATTGGCCGATGTAATTCGCACCAGCACATCGGCAGGATGCTCGATTTTGGCGTCCGGTACGTCCTCCACACTGACGTCGTTCGGTCCTTTGTAGACTACTGCCTTCACTTTTCGCTCTTTTCTTTTATCCCATCCCGTTCGTTGGCCCAGTAGTGGTATCCCGGGCGCAGCAAAGCAGAGGGTCTGCAGGAGGCGGCCCGGAAGGGGGCGAAGTGTCACCCGATACGCGTATTGGAGCTGGCGTGGGAAGGGGGAACAAGGATCGTGGCCCCTGAACCCGCCTAAGGGCTCGGGAGGCCAAAGGTTTTCAGGCCGGCAGCTGGTTCCGGGAGGTCCCGGCTGGCCGGTCTGTACGCAAAGAAACTGATCGAGCCTTAATGCTAAGCAGACTTAGTAATGGTGTCGAGGGGATATCCCCGAATTCTTCCCCCGAATGTGGATTGGGTGTGTCCTCCCGCCCGGACGGCATTGACATGGTGGCTCAGTGGGAGGCTTTGGTTTCTGGAGTCCATGGATTGTGTTTGTGCGTGAGCCAAACCATGGCGGGGTTTAGGGAACGCACGAGTTTCTGGCCCTCCGTGCGGGGGTTGTCGAGTTCGTCGAACCAAACTGCGGTGTCTCCAGCGATGATCGTCGGGCCTTCAGTTCCGTCGATGACAACGACTTGTGAGCCCCGGGTGTGGCCTGGCGTTAAAAGGAGTCGCAGCCCGGGAAGCAGTTCCAACTCGCCGTCGACGGGAATGTAGTGCATCCCGGGCGGGTCCACCCATTCAGGGATGGTGTAGTCATTCTGGTTGCGCGCGTCGTCGAGTTCCTGACGCTGGACGTAGATGGGCTTGCCCGCGAAGAGGTGGTTGCCTCCGCAGTGATCGAAGTGCAGGTGGGTGTTTACGACGATGTCGACACTTTGGAGGTCGAAGTCCTGTTCCGTCAATAGGTAAAGCCGGGGATCCATGTCGGCGACCGCTGGATGAAGCTGCGTCATGCCCGTGTCCACCAGTACACGCGCTTCGGGGTGGTCAATGATGTGCACGTAGACGGGCATCGGCTCGCCTTCGGGAAGCAGCTCGGCCACGCGAACGGCGGTTACAGGGATTGCAGCGGTGAAATTCACTTCTTTACCTCGGTTCCAGATGGTGGCCTTGACGTCTCCGGGAGCAACAGACCGACGAGCCGAGTCCCGCCTGCTGCCCTGGTCCAGAATCCCATCCGGCGACGCCTTCGTCGAGCATTCCGCGCCAGGTCCCTGATGCAGGCCTGGGCCAGCCCCACTTCCATGCGGCCGTTACTGGTGACGTGCCCGGCGCTGCCGGTGGCTCCCACAAAGAGGATGGTGAGTGCTTCTTTTGTCATGGTCAATTTCTGTTCTGGCGGCACCAGGTAGAGGCGTCCTTACCTTTGGCATCATGGGCAAGGAAGTACTGTCTGTTCTCAGAGCTGGCCGGCGCGCATTGCTGCGATGACGCCGCCGTCCATGAGGAGGTCTGAGCCGGTAATGAAGGCACCTTCGGGTCCGAGGAGGAACCCGGCAATGGCTGCCACTTCCGCCGGGGTGCCCATGCGGCCGGCCGCTGAGGTGCGGATCATGTTCCGGTAGCCTTCGGCGAAGGGCCCGGACATCTCGTCCTGGGCCAGGGGCGTGGAAATGATGCCCGGGCTGAGGGAGTTGATGCGGGCCCCGCGCGCGCCCCAGGTGGTGGCTGCTGCCTGGACGCGGAGGGCGTTGCCGCGTTTTGCCAGGGTGTAGGCGGCGCCTGAGTTGCCCACCTTGTCGGCCGCGAGGAACGGCAGGTCCAGCAGCTCGGCCGTGGGGGTGTAGGCCAGTGCGTGTTCGATGTCGCGCGGGTAGCCTTCTCCCATGTGGCCGGCCATGCTGAAAATGACGACGCCGGAACCACCTTGGGCGATGACCCGGCCGAATTCTTCCAGGACGTACGCCGTGCCGAGAAGATCAACGTGCAGGACCCGTTCGGTGGTCGCCTGGACAGGGGACACACCGGCCGCGATGACCACGCGGGTGATGTCTCCGGCGGATGCGGAGGTGTCGGCCAAGGCTGCGACGGCGTCGTGGTCTGAGATGTCGACCTGGTGGGTGGTGACGTCGTAGCCTTCGCCGCGCAGCTGGCCGGCGACGGCGTTCATGGTTTCCTCGCTGTAGTCGGCGAGCAGGACGCGTCGGCCGATTCCGGCGACACGGCCGATCGCTACTCCGATGCTGCCTGAGCCGATGATGACTGCTACTTCTTGTGCCATGGTGTGTTTTCCTCTACTTGTTGTGACTGTCTGTGGTGGGCTGATGAGCTGGATTGGTGCTTCGACTAATACGTGCGTGCCCGGGAGTGTTGGGCTTTCCATGTCACCATCAGTTGGGCGATCGAGATGAAGACCAACGCGGTCCAGCGCCTCCTGGTGACGTCCGCGGGGTGGGCGGCAAGCGTGTCTGCCATGCAGGGTTCTCCGTAGAAGTGTTGGACGTTGAGGCGCTTTCGCGTCCCTTCATCAACAAGTCAACCGTTGCCCCTGTTGCCGAGGTAGTGGCTGGTGTTCCATGTAATGCCAGTACCTCCCACCGGGCATCTGGTGGCGCGTAGCGTGGAAACGTGACGAACAACAGCGAAGTCCGTGAATTCCTCAAATTACGACGTGCCCGGATCACCCCGGACATGGCCGGGCTGACGGTCTACGGTGGATTGCGCCGCGTGCCCGGCCTGCGCCGTGAGGAACTCGCCATGCTCGCCGGGATGAGCATCGACTACTACAACCGCCTCGAACGCGGGAACCTCACCGGCGTTTCCGACAGCATCCTCGAATCCCTCGCCCGCGCCCTCAAACTCGACGACGCCGAACGTACCTACCTCTTCGACCTCGCCCGCGCCGCAAACCAAAAACGCCCCAGGCAGCGCAGACGCGGTCCGCAGAAACTTAGCCCCAGCATCCAGCACCTCCTGGACGGCATGACGGGCATACCGGCCTTTGTCCAGAACGGCCGGCTCGACGTCCTTGCCATGAACGACCTTGCCAAAGCGCTGTACCATCCCAACGGCGATGAGGTTGAACAGCCGCAGAACTTTGCCCGCTTCGTTTTCCTCGATCCCGTGTCTCCCGGACAGGTGGCGGACTGGGAATCAACGGCGCAGGACGTCGTCGCGATCCTCCGGCAGGAAGCCGCACGCGACCCCCGCAACCGCGACCTCACCGACCTCATTGGGGAACTCTCCACCCACAGTAAGGACTTCAGGACCATGTGGGCCGCCCAGAACGTCCGGCTTCACCGCTCCGGGACAAAGCCCTTCCACCACCCCGTGGTGGGCGACTTCGAACTGACCTTCCAGGCAATGCAACTTCCAGGGGACGATGGCCTCACGCTTATCGCCTACAGCGCCGCGCCTGGCACGCCTGGGCACGACGCACTCAACCTATTGGCGACGTGGTCGGCCACAGTCCGCAGAGAGGCCGGCGCCAACGCGACGGACATCCCCGCCCGCCATGCCTAGGAAAGGGCCGGCTTTTGAAGCCCTGCGACATGGACCGCAACACCGAGCTCGCGGATGTTCTCCTGCATTTCGGGGGGCAGCTGATCGTCGGTGACGACGGCGTCCAACTTTTCGATCGGGGTGACGCGGAACTTCGAGGCGGTGCCGAACTTCGTGCTGTCCGCCAGGAGGAAGCACGACGATGACGCCTCGAGGGCCGCGAGCTTCACCTCCACTTTGTCCATCGACGGTGTGGTGACACCGCGGGACATGCTCCAGGTTCCGGTGCTGAGGAAGAACAGATCGATAGTAATGCCCTTTACCGCCTGGGCTGCGATGCGCCCTGAGCTGGATGCGCTGGACGGGTCAACCACCCCGCCGGTGTGGATGGCCTCGATGTGGGGATGCGTGAAAAGGCTGGTGACAACATAAAAGTCATTCGTGACCACCGTGAGGTTCTTACGCGCGCTCAGATAAGGCACCACCGACTGGCAGGTGGTCCCGGCGTCAAGGAATACCACCATGTCGTCTTCGACGAATCCGGCGGCAAGCTCGGCGATGGCCTGCTTGCGGGGCAGCTCAAGCTGCGCCCTGAACTCCCGCTCGCGGGGAGGGGCCTGTCCGGTCCACTCCGCCAGGCGAACTCCACCCTGTACTGAGACGACCTGCCCCGAGTCCTCCAAGGTTGTGATGTCCCGCCGGACGGTCATGTGGGAGACATTCATGTAGTCGGTGAGGCTGCGGATGCTCAGGACTCCTTCGCGCCGCAGGAGCCGCAGGATTTCCTGGTGGCGCTGCTCGGGGATGAGCGGTCTGGCTGTCGGATTCACGCACGGGCTCCTTCGCTAGGCGGGCACTACAACCTTAACAAATTTTCACGCACTGTTCCTATATGTGAAAATTTGGGATAGGATCTTAAATCATGTTAACCAAGTTTGAAGTACTCGAAACTCTCGTCACGTCCGGCGCCCTGCTGATCGCGAGGCTGGATTCCGCTGACGAGGCCTACCGGGTGGCCGAAGCTGCGATCGAGGGCGGTATCCGTGCGGTGGAAGTTCCGCTTACCGTCCCGGGAGCACTTGGCGTCATCGGGCGGTTGACCGACAAGTACGGCGAGCAGGGAATCGTCATTGGTGCCGGCACTGTCCTTGACGCCGAGGCGGCCTTCGCTGCAATTTCCGCCGGTGCACGTCTGCTGGTCAGCCCCCAGCTCAATCCCAGGATGATCGCTACGGGAAACAGGTACCAGGCGGTCACTGCCAGTGGGGCGTTCACCCCAACCGAGGTCGTGAACACTCTAGAGGCGGGGGCGGACATCGTGAAGTTGTTCCCCGCCGAGCTTGGAGGGCCGGGGTATGTGAAGACGATCCTGGCGCCTCTTCCGCAGGCGCCGATCATGCCCTCCGGGGGAGTAACCCCGGAAAACGTCAGCGCATGGTTTGCAGCCGGCGTCACCGCCGTCGGCGTCGGCAGTTTCGTTACCAAAGCCGCGCAAGGCAACGGAGACTACGAACTCGTAACCAAGGCCGCCCGGACGTTCCTCGACGCCATCAACGCCGCCCGCGGCTAATACCCGGACTTACCCAGACCAGAACCGACAGCGACCGTCGGAATCAGAACACAAAGGAGTGAGCTGCATGAGCCAGGCCTCAGCAGAAACCAACGCCCCTGAGGTGGATGCCTCACGGAAGAGCGTGAAGATCAGGTGGTACCTGATCGCCCTTCTCGTCATCGGCGGAATCATCAACTATTTGGACCGCAACAACCTCAGCATCGCCAACACCACCATCGCCAAGGAATTCGGCCTGAACGCCCTGCAGATGGGCCTGCTGCTCTCGGCCTTCTCCTGGCCCTACGCCATCGCCAATCTTCCCGCCGGTTACCTGGTGGACAGGTTCGGACCGAAGCGCATGTTCGCCTGGGCGGCAGGGCTGTGGTCCATCGTGTCGATGCTCTCGTCGCTGGCCAACTCCTTCGGCTTCCTGTACGCCGCCCGTGTAGCCTTGGGCATCGCGGAATCCCCGTTCTTCACCTCCGGGCTGAAAGTCGCCGACAAATGGTTCAACAAGACCGAGCGGGCCCTTCCCGTATCAATTGTTAACACCGGCTCCCAGATCGCCAACGCCATCGCACCCCCACTGCTGACGTTCCTCATGCTCACCATGAGCTGGCGCGGTATGTTCCTCGTCATCGGCGCCCTGGGAATCGTCATCGCACTTGTCTGGCTCCGGATCTACCGCGACCCCACACTCAAGGAACAGTTCCTGATCAAGGGAGAACAGCTTGAGGATGAGCAGAAGCCCAAGGAGAAGCAGGCCGGCTGGGGCGAGCTCTTCAAGCACAAAAACACCTGGTTCATGGTCCTTGGCGCCTTCGGCATCTTCTACACCGTCTGGGTGTACCTCACCTGGCTGCCGAGTTACCTCCAGACCGCCCGCGGCTTCAGCCTGAGCCAGATCGGCTGGCTTGCCGGCCTGCCCTTCCTCTGCGGCATCATCGGCGTCCTGACCGGCGGCATTCTCTCGGGGAGGCTGATCAAACGAGGCGTGCCCACCATCACCGCCCGTAAAATCCCCATCGTCGGCGGCGCGCTGCTCGCAGCCGCGGCCGTCCTTCCGGTCGCCTACGTGGAGAACACCGCCCTGGCTATCGTCCTGCTCTCCGTTGGCTACTTCGCAGCACAGGTTCCCATCGGCGTCCTCTGGACGCTCGCCTCCGACGTGGCCGAACCGAACCAGGTAGCATCCCTCGGAGCGATCCAGAACTTCGGCGGGTTCCTCGGCGCCGCCGTCGCACCCATCGTGACCGGATTCATCCTGACCGAGACCGGCGGCAACTACACCATGGTGTTCCTCATCGGTGGCATCCTGTTGATCATCGGAGCCCTTTCCTACGGCATCTTCGTCAAAGACCGCCGCATGACCGCATCGGCCTAACGGAAATCACCCACCGCCGTGGCGGGTGCCACCGGGCACCCGCCACGGCAACCCGAGTTCAAGGGAGAACAGGCAGTTGATCACCACCATTCCCAAAGTCTTCATCGTGATCGGCCCCGCCGGTTCCGGAAAGTCCAGCGTCAGCCAGCGGATCGCCCAACGATTCCGGGCCGCATACATCGACAAGGACACCGCCGCGACCGGATTCACCGAGCTGCTGCTAAAACTCAACGGCTCCGACCCCAACGAACGCGACAACAACGAGTTCTACCAAACAACCATCATGCCCCTGGAATACGCCACAATCCTTGACCTGACCAGGGACAATCTGCAGGCCGGCAACTCCGTGGTCCTGGACGCACCGTTCGGAAAATACTTCTCCGACAACAACTACCTCACCAAAATACGCGCACACCACAAATGGCCAGAGGCCGAACTAATAGTCGTCCACGTCAAACTGGCCGGAGAGGCCCTCCGGGAACGCCTCATCTCCCGCGGCTACCCACGGGACGAATGGAAACTCGCAAACTGGGAGACCTTCTGGGCCGGAGCCCAGGCAAACTCCTGCCACTGGCAAGGCGCAATACACATCGACTTCGACAACACCGCCTCAGAAACCGACCTCACCGCTTTTGAAGCAGAACTGCCACGACAGAAAGCCTCGTTTGCCCGCTGAGGGGCACCGGTTCTGGCTCGGCACAGCATCGCCGATACTGGTCTCGGCGCTGCCCTGCACATAAAATGTGAATTCCACCGCCGATAGAAAGACCCCGTGAAGCAGAGTATTTTCGCCCGCGTTGCCCAGTTGGCGAAGGCCAACCTGAACGCCCTTTTGGATTCCGCCGAAGACCCGCAGAAGATGCTGGACCAGATGGTCCGGGACTACTCGGAGAACATCCGTGAAGCCGAGTCCGCCGTCGCGCAGACAATCGGCAACCTCCGGATGGCCGAGGACGACCACGCCCGCGCCGTGAACGACGCCAACACCTGGGGGAACAAGGCCATCGCAGCGTCCCGCAAAGCTGACGAGTTCCGGGCCGCCGGGAACAGCGTGGACGCCGACAAGTTCGATGCCCTCGCCAGGGTCGCCATCGGCCGGCAGATGACCGCCGAATCCACCGCGAAGGCCCAGGAACCGAACCTGGCAGCGCAGAACCAGGTCGTCGACAAGCTCAAGCAGGGCCTGGACCAGATGAAGGGCAAGCTGCATGAGCTGACCGCCAAACGCAACGAGCTGGTCAACCGCTCCCGCGTCGCGGCCGCGCAGTCCCAGGTCCATGACGCGCTCAAGTCCCTCGACGCCGGCGATCCCACCTCTGCCATCGGCCGGTACGAGGAGAACATCCGCCGGCAGGAGGCGACCGTGCGCGGCCAGCAGGAACTCGCCGCCTCATCACTGGAGGCCCAGTTCGCCTCCTTGGAAGACCTCGGAGAGCAGACCGAAGTGGAAGCACGCCTCGCTGCTCTCAAGTCCATCGATCGAAAGTCCATCGACTACTAGGAGGGCCCTGGCAGCCGCCGCGGATCCGGTCAGACCAGCCAACGCCACCAGCGTGGCTGCTCCGGTTCCGCCGTCGGTTCCGGCTCTGGCTCGGGCTCCTCGCCCAAGGCCAGCGCGGCCTCCACGATGTCGTCCGCGGTGAGCGTCATGACGGCCTCACGATCAAGCGCGTCAAGACTTTGTTCCTCGTCGCGCGACAGCCGCAGCGCCTGGCGGTTGAGCGCCTGTTCGAACAGCGTGCGGGCGAACCGTGCGTTGCCGGAGTCCTCGCCCGCGTGGAGTCCGATGAAGATGCGGCGCAGCATCTGGTCCGCACCCGGCTCCAGCATGTACTCGTGCTGGGCCAGCATCTGGTGGAAGATCGTCTGGAGTGCGTCGACGGAGTAGTCGGGGAACGTAATCTCGCGGGCGAACCGGGAGCGCAGCCCGGGGTTCGAGAGCAGGAAGGCTTCCATCAGCCGCGGGTACCCGGCCACGATCACGACAAGGCGGTGGCGGTGGTCCTCCATCCGCTTGAGCAGGACCTCGATCGCCTCGGGGCCGAAGTCCGTCCGGCCGTCCTCCGGCGCCAGCGCGTACGCCTCGTCGATGAAGAGGACGCCGTCCAGCGCACGCCGTATCACCCGGTCCGTCTTGATGGCGGTCGCGCCGACGTACTGCCCCACCAGGCCCGAACGGTCGACCTCGACCAGGTGGCCTTTCTGCAGCAGACCGACCGCGCGGTACATCTCGGCCAGGAGCCGCGCCACGGTGGTCTTGCCCGTGCCCGGGTTTCCGAGGAACACCAGATGCTGTGATGTGGCCACCTCCGGCAGGCCGTGCGCCTTGCGGCGGGCCTGGACCTGGAGCAGTGCGACGAGGGCCCGCACCTGTTCCTTCACGGTCTCCAGTCCGACCAGCGCGTCCAGCTCGGCCTGCACCTCGGACAGCGGTCGGGACGGCCCGGGCCTCGCGCCAATGAGATCGCCGACCAGGTCGTCGACGCGCTCAGAACCGGGCAGCTTGAGCTGATCGGCCAGGTGGCCGATGGTTTCACGCAGGTCGTCGAGCGGATGGCGGCTGGGAGCCATGAATACACTGTAGTACTCAATGCGATCTGACCGGTGGGCTGCGGCGCATCGGCCTGGAATCTTGTCTATGACCTACTCGAGGATCGGGCGTACGCGCTTGACTTGGCACTGCTGTTAGGCGGCCACTGTGTCGCCGTGCCGGTGAGCGACTTTCCATTGGCCGTCTTCACGGCGGTAGATCTGCGTGGCCCGCAGGATGTAGGTGCGTGGTTCACCGTCAACCGGGACGGAGGGGTGTTCAAGGCCAGCCGTGTAAGCCATGTCGCCCAGTACGTCGCAGGCCAGGAGCTCAAAGCGGTAGGACGTGCAATTGGAGAACTGCTTTGCGATACCGATGAACAGCTACTGTCCGTGACGCGCGACGGCCATCATCGAAACTGCCGTCCGCCTGCTAGAGACAGTGAGGAGGAGCAGGCCGATCATGGCGTGAGCACGCCATGGCGGGAGCATTCGGCCGTCCACCCCAGCGGGGTCACCTGGACTTTCATGCGTCGCCGGCAGGCGGCACAGTACCGCGGCGGCTCCATCGCCAGACGGTCGCGGCAGCGTTGGTGAGCGTACGACGGCGGGCGATCACCGTCGTCGTACGCCTCCCCGCAGTGCCCGCAAAAGTTCCCCGTGGTTGACCTTGTCGAAACCTCCGTCACAGCGTCTTCTGAAGTTCCTTGATGGGCATGTTGAGGTCCACCAGCAGGTTCAGGTCTGCGGTGGCGGGGCGGCCCAGCGTGGTGAGGTAATTGCCGACGATGACGGCGTTGATGCCGCCGAGCAGGCCGTCGCGGGTACCGAGGTCGCCCAAGGTGAGTTCGCGCCCGCCGGCGTATCGAAGGACGGTGCGGGGCATGGCCAGGCGGAAGGCGGCGATGGCGCGCAGGGCGTCCTTGCCGTCCATGATGCCCTGGTTTTCCAAGGGAGTTCCGGGGCGGGGGTTGAGGAAGTTGAGCGGGACTTCGTGGGGTTCAAGGGCAGCGAGCTGTGCCGCGAGTTCAGCCCGCTGCTCCAGGCTTTCGCCCATCCCGATCAGGGCGCCGCAGCACAGTTCCATGCCGGCATCCTTGACCATGGTGCAGGTCTCCAGCCGTTCCGCATAGGTGTGGGTGGTGACTACCTGCGGAAAGTAGCTTCGCGCTGTTTCCAGGTTGTGGTTGTAGCGGTGGACACCCCAGTCCTTGAGCTGGTCCACCTGGCGCTGCGTGAGCATGCCGAGGGAGCAGGCGATATTGATGTCCACCTCTGCATTGATGCGGTCGATGGCGAACTTGATCTGGTTCATCAGCTTGATGTCGGGGCCGCGGACGGCTGCCACAATGCAGAACTCGGTGGCTCCGGTGGCGGCGGTTTCCTTGGCGGCCTTGACCAGTTCCGGGATGTCCAGCCAGACGCCGCGCACGGGGGAGTCGAAGAGGCCGGACTGGCTGCAGAAGTGGCAGTCCTCCGGGCAGCCGCCGGTCTTGATGGAGATGATCCCTTCCACTTCCACGTCCTCGCCGCAGTGCCGGAGCCGGACCTGGTGTGCCAACTCCAAGGCCGCGGGAAGCGCCTCGTCCGGAAGGCGCAGGACCTCTTCGAGCTGGGCCTGGTCCAGGCCGACGCCGTCCTCGAGAACCTGCCGGCGCGCGGTCTCAAGGATCTCGCAGCCTTCGCCGGTGCTGGTGCCGCGGCCCGCTGCGCTGGAAAGGTTTGCCTGTATCGCCATGATGTGGTCCTTCACGTCTACTTGGAATATCCCTCAAAGCAGACGCTAGTTCCCGTTTGACGACTCCATTTTGGAGGGATTCAACAAGAATGCGGCGGATGGGCCCAGGAACGCCTTGAATCAAGTCCCTGATCCGCAAGACGGACAGGCACAGGACTTTCCTGCGTCAAGGGGAACGAAGAAGCAGGCGGACCTGGCTCCGGACGTCCTGCACAATGTCCTCGACGCGGCTAGCGGGATCAGCACTCCCTGCCATGCCGAGGAACATGATCGCCGAGATGACGTGCGCGGCGGTGGCGGCATCAGCGGCGCTGAGCATTCCACCGCGGGCAAGGACGGCAGCGATGGCCTCCTCTGTCTGAGCGACTATGTGCAGGGCTTCGCTGTGGCGTGGCTCCGTCGGGTCGCCGAAGACCATCTCCTTCAGATAGGTGCGCCCGTTGTCGACCTGGACCCGGTTGCACTCCACGATCGGCTGCAGGATGGCCATTACGGCATCCAGTACATCCGGAATGGTTTCAGCATCAGCCCGGCCCCGCTTGAGCGCCTCGGCATAGTGCGCATTCTGCACCAGCAGAAGGAGCTCTCCCTTGGTCTTCGCGTAAAGGAAAAGGGTTCCGGTGCCGATATCGGCCTTGTCGGCGATTTGCTGCGTCGTTACATCGTCAACGCCATGCTCGGCGAACAGCTCACCGGCCGCGGCCGTGATGCGGTCCAGCTTTTGCTGCTTGTTCCGCTCGCGCCGCGTGGGCTGTGGGGAAACGGCAGGCATGAGGACTCCTTGGCAAATAACTGAGTGGGCTCAGACATGAGTATAAGGGCACCGGTGCGCCTGGATCAGTTCCGAAGGAATACGACGGCGGCCGGAGCGAAAGCAGCATGGTGTTGGAAGATGCCTCCATGGCCGGAGTCGGGGTAGATGATCAGTTCGGACCCTTTGATCCGCCGGTGCAGGTCCCCGGAGAGGACGGAGGGCACCATACGGTCGTTGTCGCCGTTGGCGATAAGGGTGGAGTGCGTAAGCACGGACAGGTCGGACGGCGCGGAACGGCCAAACTTCTGGATTGCCTTCAGCTGGGTCTGGAATGCACCGGTGCTGATCGGCTTGTCGCGGTCCTCGGTGCGTTCCTTTAGCCGCTGGATGAAGGCCTTTGCCGCAGCTTTGCCGGTGGCGTTGCGGTTGAAGAACAGGAACTCCTTCGGGTCCGAGCGTGTAAGGGTTGCGCGGAAGATGTCCCAGTAGGTGGTGAAGACCACCTTGTCCATGTCCTTGCCGCCGCGCGGGCCGGTTCCCGCGAGTACTAGCCTGCGGACAAGGTGGGGATGCTTGAGGGTCAGGTCCTGCGCGATCATGCCGCCCATGGAGAAGGAGAAAATGTCGATCTTGCTGAAGCCAAGCGCCGTGATGAAGCTGTAGGCGTCGTCGGCCATTGCCTCGATGCTGTCGGGAACGCGTCCGCTGGAGGCGCCGACACCGGGGTGGTCGAAGGTGATGACGTGGCGGTTCCGGGCAATGGGGTCGATGATGCGTGGATCCCAGTTGTCCATCGTCGCCGCGAGGTGCACGAAGAAAACGACGGGGATTCCTCCCTTTGGTCCCAACTCGCGGTAGGCATAGGTGTTCCCATCCGCGGTGATGGTTTTGGCAGGTGCTTTCGCGTACGAGGTGACGACGGAGTCGTCGGGGGTGCCGGTATTGTCCATGGCGGTTTTCTCCTGGATGGTCTGATAAAGGGTGGATGGTCGACGGCGGTCAGCCGGCGATGGTGATCACTGCTTTGCCGCGGATTCCGCCCGTGGCGAGGGACTCCAGTGCCTGCGGGGTGTCGTCGAAATCGAAAACCTCGCCCACCACGGGGCGCAGCACGCCGTCGTCCACCAAAGTGCTGATCCGGCGCAGCTGGTCACCACTGGCACGCATGAAAAGGAACTCATAACTGACGCCGAGCTTCCTGGCCTGCCGCCGAACCTTGCTGCTGAGCACAGCAACCGCCAGGCGCAGCACGGGGTTCAGGCCGGCTTTGCGTGCAAACGCCGGGTCGGGCGGCCCGGAGATCCCGATCGCCTTGCCGCCAGGTTTGAGGATGCGCAGTGACTTCTCCAGGTTCTCTCCGCCGATGCTGTCCAGCACAAGGTCGTATCCCGTGAGGACCTGCTCGAAGTCCTGGTTGCGGTAATCGATCACGATGTCCGCTCCGAGATCACGGACGAAGCCGGCGTTGGCGCCGCTCGCAGTGGTTGCAACGGTGGCGCCAAGGTACTTGGCGAGCTGGATGGCGATCGAACCCACCCCGCCGGCTCCGGCGTGAATGAGCACCTTCTGCCCCGGCTGCACGTTGCCCCGCTCGACGAGGGCCTGCCACGCCGTGAGCGCAACGAGCGGCAGTGAGCCGGCCTCCGCCATGCTGACCGTTTCGGGTTTCAGTGCCAGGTCCTCCTCAGCGACGGCGATACGCTCGGCAAAGGTGCCTATGCGGTCCGTGGCGGGGCGGGCGTAGACGTGGTCGCCGGGCTTGTAATCCCGCACCTTTGGCCCGGTGTGGATAACGGTACCGGCGAGATCATGGCCGAGGACCAGCGGGAGCTTGTAGGGGAGGATCTGCTTGAACCCGCCCAACCGGATCTTGTCATCCAACTGGTTCAAGCCCGCCGCCTCCACACGGACCAGAACATCCCCATCCCCGACGACGGGTTCCGCGATATCCGCTTCGCGCAGTGGCTCCTTGTATTTGGTGATAGTGAATGCACGCATGCCCTAATGCTCCTCTTGGGTCCAGTGTTGATTGAGTAGTTGCTGCCGCTGCCGCAGCGGTATCGGGCAGTCTCAGGGCCTGCTGTGGGCAAGCTGTGGGTACACATCGCCCTGATGGTGGCGCTTAGTCCCGCCTTGAGCTGCACGGAGGTTTCGCCGGCTGGAACCTTGTTCCCGCCGGCTTCGACGGCATCCATGACGGCGCGAACGAAATCGGCCGGATCCAGTGAGGGATCCGGGCATCGTGGACGAAGCAGGTTCCGATGCTGCCGTTTGCACCGGTAGCCAGCACGACTGCGTCCTTGAGTGAGGGCATTTCGTAAACCTTCTTTGATGAGCTCCAGGCACGCCGGACGGCGCAGATTCAGCGGATTCTTTTCCCTGAAGGGATCCAGGAGGGCCATTAATACTGACACCACTCATAACTGAGTGTACTCAGATTCTATTCCCGGCAGTAGAAGCTGGACAAGGTCTCGTGTGGAGGGCAGCCCGTCAGCCGGTCACACGTACTCCGCCCACTGCACCTGTCCACGGCGAAGGGCCTGGGGTGGGCAGCACCAGATGCACAAAAACGTACCCCTGCTCAAATGGGATGATCCGGGAGGCGGCTTCGGTGCAATCCAGCGCCAGCTCCACCGGCTGAAAGGGGGCGCCGGGATGCTCCTGTCCAATGGAGACCGTAGCTCCGGAAGCACCGACGCAGGCTGAGGTGACGGTGTACTGCCCGGCCGCCGGCACTTTTGCCATCGTGCCAAAGCCCCTCACCGGGCCATCGAGGGGTCCTTCCTCAAAAAGGAGCACCGGCCCAGGGGCAGCCTTAAGAAGCAGATCCAGCTCCGAGTAATTCTGAACCTCGCGCTCCAGGACCAGCGGGTCAACGTACGGAACAGGGGACTCCGTTACTATTGCCGGGGCGGTCGTGGGGCTGCGCACAGGCTCGTTGTATTGGTAGGCGCATCCAGCGGTTCCGCCAAGGGCACCCAGCAGGCACAGGGCAAGGGCGCGTCCGGGTTCCCTGTCCGTCGTTCCCACCTTTCCATGGTGGTCATCCCCGCGATCCAAAGGGAAGGGTGCGGCCGTTGACAGGAGCCTCAGGCGGGAGTAACACGGCCGGTGACGGTCCAATCCCGGACTGCCGCAGATGGTTGTGCATGCGCAGTCACAGCAAAGGTGCCGTTCCACCAAGCACCTGCTCAAATAAACAGTGCGGCACGCTTCAAAGGAGAAGCACCATGACGATTGCCCATATCCTTCACCGTGTCGCCGACTACGACGCCTGGCGCAAAGTCTATGACTCCGTAGGCGACATGCAGAAAGACGGCGGGGTGACCCAGGAATCTGTACACCGTATGGTCGATGATCCGGACAATCTCTTGGTCATTCATCACTTCGACACTATGGAAAGCGCCAGGGCGTTCTTCGGCAGAAGCGACCTGCGGGACGCTATGGAACGCGGTGGCGTCCAGGGTGAACCGCGTGTTGAGCTGTTCGAATAGCCAAAGCTCAAGATTGAAACAATAAGTCCCTACGCTGGACGTAATACCTTCCGCCTGCACCCCGGGTCTTCCTAGAGTGTCCGTACAGGAACGGCCGGGGGACTCTTCCCGGGTGACCAGATAAAGGGGGGCGCATGAGCACAAGCGATCCGCTGGCAGGCATGGAAGCACAGACTGCGGTCCCGCCGAGGGGCGGATTCGCCGTGCCCGCCCCGCCCAGGAAACCCTTGGCAAGGCCCACAGCAGTACAACCGGCTTCACGATCCAATAGGCGGGAACATGAGGTGCAGCGCCTGATCCGCGACCTCGCCGCCCTTTCGGCTACGCCTCGCCCAGAGGTCTCGTAAAGCCTCCGCTGCTGCACCGCATTGCGGGGGAGGACGCGCCCAACTTTGTTCTGTCACTGGCGACGTCCTGTGGGATATGCTCCTGAAATGGCACCGCGAAGTTTTCTTCAATGGCCGGTCGTCCGTCAGCTGACCACGGGCGATCTACTGGGGCGCGGGCCATCAGTTACCTCGCCCCGGACACAGGCAATCGCCCCCCGCACAGCCACCGCGGACCGCGTCGTGCAAAGTGTGTGCCCGTACTGCGCTGTGGGATGCGGCCAGCGTGTTTACGTCAAAGACGAAAAAGTAATCCAGATCGAGGGCGATCCCGATTCGCCCATTTCCCGCGGCCGGCTGTGCCCCAAGGGCTCTGCCAGCGAGCAGTTGGTCAATTCACCGGGCCGCCAGACTAAAGTGCTTTACCGCGCCCCGCGTTCCGCTGAATGGAAACACCTGGACTTGGCCACGGCTGTCGAGATGGTGGCGGACCGCTTCATCGAGACGCGGCGCAGGACCTGGCAGCAGGAAGACGACCAAGGCAGGCTTCTGCGCCGGACCATGGGCATAGCCTCGCTGGGCGGGGCCACCCTGGACAACGAAGAAAACTACCTGATCAAGAAGCTCTTTACGGCTGCAGGGGCGGTGCAGACCGAGAACCAGGCCCGCATATGACACTCCGCTACGGTTCCCAGTTTGGGAGCCTCGTTTGGACGCGGTGGTGCCACGCAATCACTGCAGGACATGGCCAATGCCGACTGCATTGTCATCCAGGGTTCGAACATGGCCGAATGCCATCCTGTGGGGTACCAGTGGGTGGCAGAGGCGAAGGCCCGCGGAGCGAAGGTTATCCACGTGGATCCGCGGTTCACGCGGACATCGGCGGTTTCGGATAAGCACATTCCGATCCGGGCGGGCTCTGACGTTGTGCTGCTGGGCGCGCTCATTAATTACGTCATCACGAACGAGCTCTGGTTCAAGGAGTACGTCAGCGCGTACACGAATGCCGCGACGCTGGTTCATGAGGACTACCGCGATGCCGAGGACCTGGGCGGCCTGTTCTCCGGCTTCGATCCGGAGAAGCGGGCGTACGACACGTCGTCGTGGTCTTACGCGGAACAAGGGGACGGCACTATTGATGACCCCGGGCCCGGCTCGGAACACGGCGCGGATGCCACGGCCCGTGCCGCTGGTCATGCGTTCGGCAGCGGCGGGCCGCCCTTGGAGCACGCCGAAGTGCAGCGTGACGATACCCTGCAGGACCCCCGGACGGTCTTCCAGATCGTAAAGCGGCACTACGCCCGCTACACCGCGGAGATGGTCAGGGACATGTGCGGTATCGACGTCTCTGACTTCGAGTACCTGGCTCGCGCTATCACGGAAAACTCGGGACGCGACCGGACCACCTGTTTCGCCTACGCGGTCGGTTGGACCCAGCACTCCCTGGGAGCCCAGTTCATCCGCGCCGCAGCCATCCTGCAGCTTCTGCTGGGTAATGTGGGACGCCCGGGCGGCGGAATCATGGCCCTGCGCGGTCACGCCAGTATCCAGGGGTCCACCGACATCCCCACCCTGTTCAACCTGCTGCCCGGATACCTGCCGATGCCCAGTGCCGGCCGCCATGACAGCCTTGGCGAATACCTGGAAGCTGTCGGGTCGAAACAGCAGAAGGGCTACTGGGCTGATGCCGACGCCTACACCATCAGCCTGCTCAAGGCCTGGTGGGGCGACGCCGCGAACGAGGACAACGATTGGGCCTACGACTACCTGCCCAGGCTCACCGGAGCCCACGGTACCTACGAGACGGTCATGGGCATGCTCGAGGACGAAGTGGAGGGCTACTTCCTGCTCGGACAAAACCCTGCAGTGGGCTCGGCCCACGGCCGCATGCAACGGCTGGGCATGTCGCATTTGAAGTGGCTCGTGGTGCGCGACCTGAATCTCGTCGAGTCGGCAACCTGGTGGAAAGACGGTCCGGAGATCGAATCCGGCGAACTGCGCACCGAGGACATCGAGACCGAGGTGTTCTTCCTGCCGGCAGCAACCCACGTGGAGAAAGCCGGCTCGTTCACACAGACCCAGCGGCTGCTGCAGTGGCGCCACCAAGCCGTGGCACCGCCAGGGGAGTGCCAAAGCGAACTGCAGTTCTTCTTCGAATTGGGCCAGCGGATCCGGGAGAAGCTGGCTGGTTCAGAGGACGAGCGCGACCGTCCGCTGCTCGACCTGACGTGGGACTATCCGGTGGACGAACACGGCGATCCGGATGCGGAGGCGGTGCTTGCCGAGATCAATGGCCGTCACCTGGATGGTCCGGAGGCCGGAAAACCCCTCTCCGCCTACACCGAACTCCGCGCTGACGGTTCCACGTCTGCCGGCTGCTGGATCTACACCGGCGTGTACGCTGACGGCTTCAACCATGCTGCAAACCGCAAGCCGGGCCAGGAGCAGGGGCCGGCGGCTCCGGAATGGGGCTGGGCATGGCCGGCCAACCGCCGGATCCTCTACAACCGGGCGTCGGCCGACCCCGCGGGTAAACCGTGGAGCGAACGGAAGAAGTACATCTGGTGGGACCAGGAGCAGGGTAAATGGATCGGGGACGACGTGCCCGACTTCCCGCTGGACCGGGCACCGGGCAGCCAGCCGGACCCCTCCGTTGGTGGTGCAGCCGCCCTCAGCGGTGATGATCCCTTCATCATGCAGGCGGACGGCAAGGGCTGGCTATTCGCCCCGAAGGGACTCATGGACGGGCCCTTGCCAACCCATTACGAGGCTCAGGAATCGCCGGTGGCCAACGCGCTGTACCCGCAACAGCAGAGCCCGGCGCGGCTGGTGTTCCCCCGCGCCGATAACCTTAGTGCGCCGAGCGCCGGAACTCCGGGCGCCGATGTGTACCCGTACGTCTTCACCACCTACCGCCTCACCGAGCACCATACAGCGGGCGGAATGAGCCGTTGGCTGCCGTATCTGTCAGAGCTGCAACCGGAGATGTTCTGCGAGGTCTCGCCCGAACTGGCCGCTGAGCGCGGACTGGAGCCCTACGGGTGGGCCACCATCATCTCGCCCCGTTCGGCAATCGAGGCGAAAGTACTTGTCACTGACCGGATGAGGCCCCTGGCCGTCGGCGGCCACACCGTGCATCAAATCGGCCTGCCCTACCACTGGGGCGTCGGCAGCAATGCCGTCGTCAGCGGTGACGCGGCCAACGATCTGCTGGGTGTGACGCTGGATCCCAACGTACAGATCCAGGAATCCAAGGTGGCCTCCTGCGACATCCGGCCGGGCCGCCGGCCCCGCGGGGAGGAACTGCTTGCCTTGGTTGCCGAGTACCAGGAACGGGCCGGGGTGACCGTCGAGACCGGGAACCGCGCCGTCACCGATCCGGCAGCGGAAGGCATCACACCCGCTCCGGATACCGATCCCACAAGGGAGGACTAGATGGGCCAGCTGTCCGGACCGACGGACCCTACCGCCGATGCACACTGGGAGCACAACCATCCGCGCAAGGGGTTCTTTACTGACACTTCGATCTGCATCGGCTGCAAGGCCTGCGAAGTTGCCTGCAAGGAGTGGAACCACAACCCGCAGGACGGAAACCTGGAACTGCTCGGGTCCTCCTACGACAACACCGGCGCCCTGGGCGCCAGCACCTGGCGGCATGTCGCCTTCATCGAACAGGGCCAGGAACGCATTGTTGAGGCGCGGGAATCAGGCCGTGCCCTGGTCAACCTGGGCATGCCGCGTATAGGTCCTCCCCAGGCGGCGCCTGCTGTGACGGACTTGGCGGACGCGGATACCACGCCGCCGGACACGGCAGACTTCCGGTGGCTTATGTCCTCTGACGTCTGCAAGCATTGCACGCACGCCGGCTGCCTGGACGTCTGCCCCACGGGCGCGCTGTTCCGCACCGAATTCGGCACGGTAGTAGTACAGGACGACGTCTGCAACGGCTGCGGCACGTGCGTGGCCGGATGCCCCTTCGGTGTGATCGAACGCCGCAGCAATGGCACGGTCAAGGTCGCCAGCAGCAGGGACGAACAGCACGCCAAGCATCCCGCCGTCCCCAACGTGGGCATCGCCCAGAAGTGCACGTTGTGCTACGACAGGCTGGTGGCCGACGAGACGCCCGCGTGCGCCAAGGCCTGCCCGACGACGTCGATCAAGTTCGGGGACCATGACGACATGGTGGAGGCGGCCCGGGAACGGGTGGCCGACCTGCATGCGCAAGGCCTTACCGAAGCAAGGCTTTACGGCGCGAACGAACACGACGGCGTTGGGGGTACCGGATCGGTCTTCCTGCTGCTCGACGAACCTGAGGTGTACGGACTCCCGCCGGATCCGCGGGTGCCCACGGCGGATCTGCCCCGGATGTACCGGCGGGCCGGAATGGCGGTAGCGGGCATGGCCGCAGCAGCTGCACTGGCTTTCCTGGGAGGACGTGCGTGACCCTTTCAGAGTTTGACAGCTTCCGGCCATCCGAGCCTGCCCGCCGCAGCCGGCAGGGCGGTAAACGCGGTATGGGGCGCCGACGCGACAACAGTGACGGCTCCCGGGAAATGCCGATGGTGCCGGAGCCGGAGTTCACTTCTTACTATGGACGTCCGGTAGTGAAGCCTGCTCCATGGGGCGATGACGTCGCCATCTACCTCTTCCTGGGTGGCGTGGCGGCAGGTTCGGCCCTCCTTGGCCTCGGCGGACAGCTGACCGGACGGCCGACTCTGTGCCGCAATGCCCGCTTGAGCGCCTTGACGGCAGTGAGTGCCGGTGCCGTTGCCTTGGTGAAGGACCTGGGGAGGCCGGAGCGTTTCCTGCACATGTTGCGGACCTTCAAGGTGACCTCGCCCATGAGTGTGGGTTCATGGATTCTCAGCGCTTTCAGCGCCGGCACAGCCGTCACGGCTGTGGCGGAAATCGACCGGATGAGCGGGCGCCGGCTTCCGCTGGGTCCGTTGCGGAATGTCCTGCAAGCCGTCGAGGGTCCGGCTGGCTTTGAGGCTGCACTCTTCGCAGGACCGCTGGCGGCCTACACCGCGGTCCTGCTTGGCGACACTGCCACGCCCACGTGGAACGCTGCCCACGAGGAACTGCCGTTCGTTTTTGTGAGTTCGGCCTGCCTCGCTTCTGCCGGGCTCGCCATGGTCACCACACCCGTGCGCGAGACGGGTCCCGCCCGGAAACTCGCCGTGCTCGGCGTTCTGGGTGACGTGGCCGCCATGAAGGTGATGGAGCGCCGGATGGATCCGGTAGCAGCCGAGCCCCTGCACCAGGGCAAGGCTGGCGCCATGCTGAAGTGGAGCGAGCGGCTGGCGGTAGCCGGCGGCTTGGGGACACTGCTTGGCGGACGTTACCGCGTGGTGGCGGCGGCTTCGGGACTGGCATTGCTGGCCGCATCGGCCCTGACCCGCTTCGGTGTGTTCGAAGCGGGGCTCGCCTCTGCCAGGGATCCCCGGTACACAATCGAACCGCAGAAGAACCGGCTGGCGGCCCGCCGTGCCGCCGGTGTTACCGGCGACGCGATCACTACCGGCAGCTGATCGGGCGGGCCGGCTTCAGCGCACCTCGATGCCTTGCCCCGCGGTGGTGTGGCCGATCACGGGATGACCCGGCAGCTCGCCGACCACCAGCAGGCCGCCGGAGGTCTGGGCATCGGCCAGAACCAGCAGATCGTCCTCGGTGACGCCGGGACCAGACCCCAGGTGCGGCCGCACCCAATCGAGGTTGCGCCGGGTCCCGCCGGAGACGAAGCCATCCCGCAGCGCCTCCCGCGCCCCCTCGATCAGCGGTACCGCTGATCGATCGATCACTGCGCCCACATTCGAGGCGCGGACCATCTTGTACAGGTGTCCAAGCAGGCCAAAACCCGTCACGTCTGTCGCTGCCCGCACGCCGGCGGCCACCGCGGTCTCGGCTGCGTCCCGATTGAGCCCCGCCATCGTCTCCACCGCTTCAGCGAACACCTCACCCGTCTGCTTGTGCCGGTTGTTGAGAAGTCCGACGCCGATTGGCTTGGTGAGAGTAATCGGCAAACCGGGGCGGGCGGCGTCGTTGCGCAGCAGGCGGTCGGGGTGGGCCACCCCGGTGACGGCCATCCCGTACTTTGGTTCCGGATCGTCGATAGAGTGCCCACCGAGCACCGGACACCCGGCTTGTGACGCGACGCTCAGGCCGCCGCGGAGGACCTCAGTCATCAACTCCAGCGGCAAAACTCCACGGGGCCAGCCCACGAGGTTGATCGCCGTCACCGGCCGGCCGCCCATCGCGTAAATATCCGAGAGGGCATTGGCGGCAGCTATGCGGCCCCAGTCAAACGCATCGTTGACGACGGGAGTGAAGAAGTCGGCGGTCGTAAGGACCGCCAGATCGTCGCGCACCAGGACGGCCGCCGCGTCGTCGCCGCTGTCAAGACCAACCAGCACCTCCGCCCCCTGTTGGCCGATGAGGCCGCGGACCGCATCTTCGAGCTCGCCGGGCGGAATTTTGCAGGCACAGCCTCCGCCGTGGGCATAGTCGGTGAGCCGGACTGCGCTGGCGGGGGCATCATCGAGTTGCTGGACTGACGTCTGAGCCTGATTCACCCGCTTAGCGTACCCCCACAGACGACCTGCTATATTGAGGCGCGGTGGCGTCTGGGTCCTGGTGGGCCCCCCGGTCTTCAAAACCGGTGCGGCTGAGTATCTCGGCCTGGCGGGTTCGATTCCCGTCCGCCACCGCCAACTACCGGCACGCGCTGCCGCGAAATGAGGAGGGGCTGTGGACCAGGTCGATCCCCGGCGCCTTATTCCCCGCACGGATGACCTGCTGGCACTGCCGGCCGTCCGGGAGGCCCGGACACGGCTGAACGAGCGCGTCATCCGCGAACTGGTCCGGAAAGTCCAGGAGCAGGCCCGGCGGGGCGACCTCCCTCCCGGCCAGGTGGAACCAGCCCTGCTCGCCGCGCTGGCTTCACGCACGGCCACGACCCTGCGCCCAGTGCTCAACGCTACCGGCGTCATCGTCCACACGAACCTTGGGCGTGCCCCCCTTTCTGCAGGCGCGGTGGAAGCTCTTGTCGCCGCCAGCGGCTATGTTGATGTGGAGCTGGACCTGGCAGACGGCACCCGCTCCCGCCGCGGCGCGGGCGCCCGCGCCGCATTGCTCGCCGCCTGTCCCGCCGCCGAGGACGCCCTGGTGGTCAACAACGGAGCTGCAGCGCTGGTGCTGGCAACGACAGCCCTGGCCGCCGGCCGGGAAGTGGTGGTGAGCCGGGGGGAACTTGTCGAGATCGGTGCGGGCTTTCGGCTGACCGACCTGATGGAGTCGACGGGCGCCACACTGCACGAGGTGGGCACCACCAACCGGACACACCTGCATGACTATGCGGGCGCCCTCGGACCGGACACGGGGTGCGTACTCAAGGTGCACCCCAGCAACTTCCGCGTGGACGGGTTCACATCCGCTGTTCCGCTGGACGAACTGAGCCGGCTTACCGTGGCACATGGGGTGCCACTCGTGGCCGACCTGGGCAGCGGGCTGTTGGCACCCGACCCGTACCTGCCAGATGAACCCGATGCTGCCTCCGCTTTGGCGAGCGGGGCCGACGTCGTCATTGCCAGCGGTGACAAACTGCTGGGCGGCCCCCAAGCGGGCTTGCTGCTTGGCCGCAAGGAGATCATCGGGCGGTTGGCCCGCCACCCGCTTGCCCGTGCGGTCCGGGCAGACAAACTTGCCCTTGCCGCCCTGGAGGCAACCGTCGCAGGCGGGCCGCCGCCGGTTGTCCAGGCGTTGCACGCCGACGCCGGGCAGTTACGGCGCCGTACGGACAGGCTGGCCCAAGCCCTGGCCGTACCCGTCGTGGACCATGACGGCCGGGTGGGTGGCGGCGGTGCTCCCGGTGTTCCCCTGCCGGGGTGGGCGCTGCGGCTCCCCGAGGGAATCGCAAGCCGCCTGCGCACAGGCAACCCGGCCGTGCTGCCGCGCGTCCACGACGGCTCCTGCCTGATCGATTTGCGCTGTGTGCCGGCTGGGGACGACGACCGGATTCTCGATGCGGTACGGCAGGCACTGGCAACCCTCGAGGGTGCGGCAGGCAGGGCGGGCTGAACCGTGCACGTTGTCGCCACCGCCGGACATGTCGATTCCGGTAAAAGCACCCTGGTTCGCGCGCTCACCGGCATGGAGCCGGACCGTTGGGAGGAAGAACGGCGCCGCGGGCTGACCATCGACCTGGGGTATGCCTGGACAACCCTGCCGTCCGGACAGGATGTTGCGTTCGTTGACGTACCGGGCCACGAACGGTTCCTCGGCAATATGCTCGCTGGGATTGGACCAGCGCCGGTGGTCTGCTTCGTCGTAGCCGCGGATGAGGGTTGGCAGGCGCAGTCAAGCGATCACCGGGACGCCGTCGCTGCGCTTGGGATAGAACACGGTGTTGTGGTCCTCAGCCGCGCGGACCGGGCATCCCGGCAGCGGGCGGAAGACGTGCTCGCCCGGACCCGCAGCGAGTTGGCAGGGACCGGTCTGAAGGACGCGCCCGCAGTGGCTGTGTCGGCCATCGACGGGACCGGCCTGGCTGACCTGCGCGCCGTGCTCGACGACGTCCTGTCCCGGGTGCCGGCCCCCGCCACCACGGGTCGGGTCCGGTTGTGGGTGGACCGCTCGTTCACAATCACCGGTTCCGGAACGGTGGTGACCGGAACATTGGCAGCAGGAACACTCGCCCAAGGTGACCGGCTGGAGCTGCTGGGCCACGCCGATTCCCGGTCCGTTGTGGTCCGTGCCGTGCAAAGCCGCGATACCTCATACACCTCCGTGGGACCGGTCAACCGGGTGGCGCTGAACCTCCGTGATGTTGCTGCCATGGACATCCGGCGTGGAGATGCGCTGGTCACCCCAGGTGCATGGCCCACTACCGGCGTCGTCGGCATCCACCGCACCACGGGCGTCCCGTATACGGAGGCGCCGGAGCAACTCACGGTGCATGTTGGCACTGCGTCCGTGCCTGCCCGGCTGCGACCGTTCGGAACCGATCACGCCCGGCTCGTCCTTGACAGGCATCTGCCGCTCGTCCTCGGAGACCGGATGGTGCTGCGTGACCCGGGAAGCCGCTCGGTGCTGGGCGGCGCCCGCGTCCTCGATGCCGACCCTCCGGCCTTGCTGCGGCGCGGCGACGGGGCCCAATGGGCGGAGCGGCTTGCAGCCATGGACCCTGCCGGAGACGTGCTGGGAGAAGTAGCAGCACGCGGGGCCGTCCAGGTGCAACACCTCCGCAGGCTCGGGCTGTTGTCCGGGGACGATGCGGAGGCGCCGTCCGGCGTGCAGGCTTTCGGGGATTGGTGGGTGCATGCCCCTGTCCTTGAGGCTTGGCAGCACCGGCTGCGCCATGCAGTCCAGGCGCTGCAGGAGCGGGATCCCTTGGCGCCCGGCCTTTCCATGGGTGCCGCGCGGGACCTGCTCAGGCTTCCCGACGAGAGACTGCTTTCCCCCGTCATCCAGGGGGCAGCGCTTGAACAGCACAGCGGCCACATCCAGCTGCCCGGCAGCCAGGGCAACCTTGGACGTGTCGAGCCGGCAATCGCTGAGTTGGAGCGCAGGCTCAGCGCAGACGCGTTCCGTTCCCCGGAAGCCGATGAGCTGGCTGCACTGGGCCTCGGTGCCCGGGAGCTGGCCGCCGCCGAACGTACGGGCCGCTTGCTGCGGCTGCGCGACGGCGTGGTGTTGCTGCCCACGGCGCCGGCCCTTGCCATGCGCGCCCTCGCACGCCTGGACCAGCCCTTCACCACAAGCCAGGCGCGCCAGGCACTTGGCACAACACGCCGGACCGCGGTTCCGCTGCTGGAACATCTCGATTCGCGCGGCTGGACCCAGCGCCTGGATGCCGGTCACCGCACGGTGGTGCGCTGAGTTGCCATCCGGCTTCCATGAGTCAGGCCCAGAAGTTGGGTGACGCGCTTACGGGACCGGGTGCGAGTGGACGGCGAGTGCTGGGCGGCTAATGCTAGGTCCGGGAGCGGAGCTCGGCGCAGGCAGGAGGGTGAGCGAGTTCAGAGCCGACGGGATCCCTAAAGCGCGGTAGTCCCATCCGGCCGCCCGGTACGCCTCTGCGTCGAGGGCGTGGCGACCGTCGACGATGTTGCGACGCGAGACCAGCCGGCCCAGCGCGACGGGGTCCGCCCGTTTGAACACCTCCCATTCGGTCAGGAGCGCGAGGACTTCCGCGCCCGCAACCGCCGATTCCACGCTGGCAGCATAGGTCAATTCAGGGTATTTCTTCCGGGCATTGTCCATGGCCTGGGGATCGAATACCGTGACTTGCGCCCCGGCGCGGTGGAGCATGCGTGCGACGTCCAAAGCCGGGGCGTCCCGGATGTCGTCGGAGTCGGGCTTAAAGGCCGCGCCAAGGATGGTGACTTTAACGTCGGCCAGGTTCCCATAAGCGAGGTCGGAGACGAGGTCGACCGTCCGCTGCCTGCGGCGCCGGTTGATGTCATCCACCTGGTGCAGGAAGCTTACGGCCTGTCCGACGCCGAGTTCGCGGGCACGGTAAGCGAACGCTCGGATGTCCTTGGGCAGGCATCCGCCGCCGAAGCCTAGTCCGGGTTTGAGGAACTGGCCGCCGATCCTTTCGTCGTAGGAGAGTGCTTCGGCCAGCAGGTTCACGTCACCGCCGACGGCTTCGCAAATTTCAGCCATGGCATTGATGTAGGAGATTTTGGTTGCGAGGAACGAATTGGCTGCCGACTTGACCAGTTCCGCAGTGGCAAGGTCTGTTGTGATGACAGGGGTTCCTGCTGCAATCAGGGGCGCATAAGCAGCGCTTAACTGTGCCTGCGCCCAGTCGCTGGCCACTCCGAAGACGATGCGGTTGGGCCGGAGCGTGTCTTCAACGGCATGGCCTTCGCGGAGGAACTCCGGGTTCCATGCAAGTTCCACCGCGAGGCCGCCGGGCGACAGACTGCGGACCAGGGAGGCAAGCCGGGCGGCCGTGCCGACTGGTACCGAGGATTTGCCCACGATCAGGCACCTGTTGTGCAGATGACTGGCGAGCCGGCGCACGGCGGTGTGGACGAAACGGAGGTCAGCCGCATCCGAATCGGGTGACTGGGGTGTTCCAACACAGATGAAATGAATATCCGCATCCGCAGCTTCCGCGAATCCGGTGGTGAAGCTCAGCCGTCCGGTTTCCAGCGCTTGCCCAAGGAGCTCGTCCAGACCGGGTTCATAAAATGGAAGGTGGCCTCGCGAAAGGTCGCTGATCTTGGCTTCGTCTACGTCGATTCCCATAACGTTATGACCGAGGAGAGCCATACAGACCGCTTGGGTGGCACCCAGGTAGCCGGTTCCTATCACAGATACGGTGAGCGAGGGTGTCACGGCCGCAACCGGTGGCAGCATGGCGGCGATGGATTTCATGGAGTTCTCCTTTGCAGCTTGTGCGGTTGTGCGACGCCTAAGTGCGGGCAGGCATCGGAGGTGGGCTCAGGGGCGGGTAGCCGTTCCGCCCCTGGCGTCTTCCTGCGCCACGGTTTCGGGTAACAGCGGATGCAGGCGAGATGCTGAAGGACACGCGTTCGTCAAAGTTTGTTCCGCCGCCGATTCTCTGCAGTGGTGAGGTATCGCGAGGCTTCAGCTCCCCAGGGCGGCCGAAACGAATACAGGCATGCGAGACGCAGCTTCGTGCAGTTTGCATAGGCGGCAAACCGATGGGGGCTGACGTGTAGCCCGTGTGCTGTGGCAAGGACGCTGCGGTGGGCGATGACGTAACGTCTGGTTGTCAGGAGGTGTTGGCGAAGGCGCAGCTCCAGGTGGACGTCGAGGTTGGCCAGGTCAAGGGCGGCCTCGGCCCGGCAGCTTTCATCAAAGTCCAAAAGACCGGGCACCGCCTGGGCGCCCAATCCGAGTAATTGTTTATCGTGTAGATCCCCGTGGGCCCACACCAGGGGATCGCTTGGGGTGCCTGCGAGCGCGGTAACAGCAGCTTCCGCTCGTTCCTGGAGGGCTGCGCGAGCCGGTGCGGCCTCCGGGATACCCGCGCTGTGCCTGAGCCAGTGGTCAATCCAGCGCTGGAGATTGGCTGCCTCGGTCTCCGCAGTGTGTTCGGGCAGGCGCTCAAGGGTGGGGCGGTGCAGGGGACTGCTTGAAAGCGACACGGTGGCGGCCCAAGCCTGTGACCATTGGATCCAAATGGCGGCAAAGGCTTCGTTGGTGAGTATCGCGTGGTCCTGATCGAGTTCGTAGTACGAGCGACCGGGAAGGCTGCTGAAGACAATGACGTCGGGACCTGCGGTGATGATCCGCGGAGTGGCGAAGAACCTGCCCGCCACTGAGGCGGCGAGGACGTGCCGCACGGTGGCTTCCGTGGCACGCCCTGGGCGGAACACTTTGATGTACTGGTTCCCGGCATGGATCACAGCGCGTTTGTGGGCCCGGTGGACGAGGAGCTCGCCCTTGGCGGCTTCCCGGGCAAGGGCGGGCATCAGCGGGTCGTCGCGGGGGACAGGGTCGACGCTTCCGTGCCGGAGTTGGGCAGCGAGCACTCCTGACCCCGGTGCCTCCTGGACTTCCATGTCGTAGTCGCCGGCCAGAGGCCCGGGCCAGGCCCGGCGTACTGACCACTCGGTGCCAGCGGCATCGGTGACGTGCGCAGGTACCGGCGGATGCCAGTTCATACGATCAATTCCCTTGCCCGGTCAAGGTGCCAGGCCATGTCGGCGGCCCATTCCGGGGCGCGGTCTCGAAAGGGCTCGACGCTGCCGACGAAAAGTCGGTAAGCCGCCCAAAGGTTCAGGCGGCCGGAGGAGAAGGTACCTCCGGAACCGATGTAGCCGTCGACCAGCTGTGCAGTTTTGGGTCCGCCCGCGTTACGCGCCCGCCGGGTATTTCGGGCGGAGGTTTCCTCGACGGCAGCGAACGAACCGAGGTCCGCTTCCGGTGCACTGGCGTGGGCCCGGTCAAAGTCGATGAAGCGCACTTCCGTGCCGGCAACGAGCACCTGGTCGGAAGAGAAGTCGCCGTGGACCAGTGAACCACTGAAGGTGGCTTTTTGCGCCAGCAACCGATCACTGAGTCTTGAGGCGACCAGATCGGCAGTTTCGGCGAGTTGGGGCAGGAGCGCGGCGACCATGGCGCTGGTGGCGAGAAGCTGGGCGCCCAGGTTCGGTGGCGAACCGGCCGTGGCAACACGCGCAGCATCAGAGATGCCATGGAGCGCCGCGAGGGCCTCACCGGCGTGGCCGGCCGCGTTGTCGCCGTGAAGGGTACCCAGGTCTCCCGCACCCCACAGAGGACTGGCGCCGATGCCGTGGGCCGAGCATCTTGCGTCCGCGAGAAGTGGAAGGACCGGGACCCCGTGACGGTTGAGTACGTTCCAAAAATGCACTTGCCGGTTCCGGTCGTAGGGCTCCGTGCCGGCTTTGATCACGACGGATCCGGCGGCGGAAGGCACCATGAACACCACCCTTCGTTCGGGCTTGTAGCGCAGAACCGTGCCAGCGCTTTCGGGGCTGGCACTGCCGGGCGACCATCGTGCACTCAGCCGCCGAAGGCCGTGGTTACGCAGCCACAGGAGGTTTGCCACCAACTCCCAGTCGTCTTCGAAACCTCCGACGGCGACAAGGGCACCGTGCCGGGACTCGTGGGTGGGCACGAGGCGGATGTCACGTCCGCGTGCTCTGGAGAGTTGCTGCCGACCGAGGATCTTGTCATCGTGCGGCGTTCCGCCCCGGGCCCAGCCGTAGTGGTCCCTGCCGTGAAGCGAGTGCCGGAATGCGACGAGCACCGACGTGTGGGGCTTGTAGCGAACCCTGGTGACATGGACGGGTTCGCCCAGCAGTTCCGAGAGACGGTCGTCGTCGAGAAGGTCAGCAAGGCAGGGAAGCTCAGAGTCACGTTGTGCGAGGGCCCGGTCCGGCTGAGCGGAACCTGTTGGAACCCGTCTCATGCCTTCACCTGCACAGCGTCCCTGGAGTGCGCGCGGCGTTGTTTTTGCACCCACCTGGTGAAACGCGTGTCGGGGTCGAGTAGCAGATCGGCCGGACGGCCCTGCTCGACGATGCGGCCGTCTTCGAGCCAGATGATGCGGTCGCACGATCGTGCGGAAGAAACGTCGTGGGTGATGGTGATGCATGTCCGGTCCCTGGTCAGGGCGGCCAGGGCGTCCAGGACGGAGTCGCGGGACTCATGATCCAGTCCGGCGGTAGCTTCATCGAGGATGACGATGGGCGCCTGCCTGAGAATGGCTCGGGCGATGGCCAGCCGCTGGCGTTGCCCGCCGGAGAGATCTTTGGCAGCTTCTCCCAAAACGGTCTCGTAGCCGAGGGGAAGCTGCTGGATGAACGAATCAGCTTGGGCGAGCGATGCGGCTGTGTGGATTTCCTCCTCCGTGGCATCCAAGCGTCCGAATCTGATGTTTTCTTTGACCGTTGTGCCGAAGAGGACGGAGTCCTGGAGCAGGATGGAGACGTGCGAGCGGACCGACGCTATCTTGAGGTCCTTGAGGTCAATGCCTCCGACGCGGACCGTTCCGGAGGAGGGGTCGATCATCCGGAGGACCAAGCTCGCGAGCGTGGATTTTCCAGCCCCGGACGGTCCGAGGATGGCCAGATGTTCCCCGGCGCGGATGTTAAGGGTTATCCCCTGCAGCACTGTTCCTTCCCCGTGCCCGGCACAAACGTTCTCGAAGTCGATGTCCGGATTCCGGCTGTCCAGCACTCGGGCCTCGGGTGCCTCGGGCAGGTCGGTTTGCGCGTCCAGGAGGTCCGCAACCCGTTCGCCCGAGGCCGTTGCCCTTGCGATGCGTCCGGTCTGCTTGGCCAGATCCTTCAACGGTTTCATCCCGGTTTTCAGGTACGTCAGGAAGACAACCAGATCTCCTGGGGTGATCGCGTGATCAAGTACGCGCCAGCCACCTCCCGCCAGGACAACGGCAGTGGCGACGCCGATCAGTACATCGGTGCGACGTTCGAGCCCCGCTGCGAGGCGAAGGGCGACAACACCGGTTCCCAGGGTCGACTTGTTGCTGGACCGGAAACCGGCGCTGATCGCGTCCTCAAGGCCATACGCCTGCACTTCACGGATAGCACCCAGGGTCTGGGCGGCCGTGGACGCCAGGGAGCCTTCCCCCTTGCGCGAGTTCCCTGCCGCTGCGGTGATAGGGCCGGAGGTCTTCCGGGAAAGGAGAGCGAAGATCCCCGTTGCCACGAAGACGACCAGGGCCAGCAGCGGGTCGAGCCAGAGCAGGACTACGGTCATGGCGAGAAGGGTGGCCACGTTTCCCAACAGCGGAAGTCCCGCAGTGACTGCGACCTCCTGCAGACGGGAGACGTCACCGACCAGGCGCTGGACTGTGTCCCCCGTCGAGGCGCGGGTGTGGTGCCGCATGGACAGGCTTTGCACATGCCGGAAGGCACGGGCCCTCAGGTCAGCGGCGATCCGTGACCCAATGAGGGCGAAGGAAATCGCAGACCAGTAGTTGGCAATGGCGCGCAGGACGCTGATGACCACGATCGCGGCCCCGCACAACAGCAGCGAGTCGAGGTTCGCAGTCATGCTCGGACCGGGTTTGCGCAATGACGCGCCCAGTGAACGGGACACGGCGTCGATGACCAGTTTCACCGGCCATGGTTCCAACAGTCGCAGGAGCACCTCGACCACCAGCGCCGCGAATCCACCCGCCATCAGGAGCCGGTGCCCCTGCATGTGCGGGCTGACGCACTGCAGGGTCCGGCGGAGCCCTGACGCCGGTTTAGCGCTTTGCCTGGGGGCCAAAACACGGCGCGTCCATTTTTGCGCCGGATGGTTATTGTGTTGGGGATTGAGCCTCATGAGCTGGAAGCCTTTCGTGAAGCCGGCAAGGCAGCCGTGATTCCCGCCAGAACGCCGTTCCAGTCGAACCATGCAACGGCATCTTCCCGCGCGTGGACGCCGAGGCGGCCCCGGAGGGCCGGATCGGACGCCAGTTGGGCGAGCGCTACAGCCAAAGCGCCTGGTTCCGAGGGCGGCACCAAAATGCCCGTCCGGCCGTGGTCCAAAATGTAGGGAATCTGTCCGACGTTGCTGGCGACGATGGGCATCGCCGCGGCCATGTATTCGTAAACTTTGAGCGGGGAAAAGTAGTTGCCGCCCCCAGCCTCTGCCAAGGGATAGGGGGCGGCTGCCGCATCGCATTGGTGGAGCAGCGCAGGGACAGCCCCGGGCGCGACAGCACCAGTGAACTCAACTTCAACACCAAGAAACGACGCCAACTGCTCAAGCTGGGTCCTGCCCGGTCCGTCACCGATGATCCGCACGCACCAGCGGTCCTCCCGGCGGATCACTGTGGAGTTGGCACTTGCGGTGGCCTCCAGCAGGTCTGGCACGCCGTGCCAGGGCTTAAGCGTCCCGACGAACGCCACCGTCAGGTGGTCGGGGTTCCGCCGCCCCGGTGGCCGTGCGGTGATACGCCGGGTGTTGACGCCGTTTGGCGCCAGGATCGCCCGCGCTGCGGGTACTCTCTGCTGGACCCAGCGCAAGACGGGTTCGGAAACACAGGCCACGACGTCGGCTGCACCGGCGTTCCGGCGGAGGACACTTTCGGCCGCTTTCACCCCTGTCAGCTTGCGGTACCGCCGTTGTTCATCAATGAGGGGCGCGTTGACTTCCAGGATCGTCGGAACTTCGAGGATGCTGGCCACGATGGAGAGGGCCGGACTGAACAGCGAGTACCGTTCATAGGCCAGACTGCACCCCGATCGCAGGATTTTATCGGTCAGGGCAAGGGCTGCGTCTTCGACCGCGAACTCCCGGGCCGGTTCGGCCACTGGCTCCGGGATGATTTCGACGGCCTCAAGATCTGCAAGGTCGACCGGCCTGTCCGTTCCCAGCCGGGTGCAGTAAACCGTCACCTCCGCGCCCGTGTTCCGCCACGCCCGTACGATTTCCTGGACATGGACTGAGGATCCCTTGGTGCCAAAGACCGGGACCCCCGGGTCGGCACAGATAAAGGCCACATGCATCAGGAAACCCTTTTTCGATTCTGGCTCAAAGCCCGGAGCGTTTGCGCCTGCTGGCGGGAGTCGTAGTCGTGTTCGATCAAGGCGCGTGCATTACGCGCCAGGGCAGTCCTGTCGGTACTCCCATCAGTGATGCGATGGATCGCCCGGGCAAGGGCCGGTGCGCTACCCGGCTTGGTGAGGACGCCGGTGTGGCCGTCGCGGACGACTTCGGGGATCCCGGTTACAGTGGTCCCGATGCATGGTACTCCCGCGGCCATCGCTTCCAGCAGCACGGTCGGCATGCCGTCCGCGTTCCCGTCCGCGGCGACAATGCAGGGTGCCACAAAGATGTCCGACCACCACAGCAGTTCCTGGACTTGGTCCTGGGTCAGCGCTCCGAGAAGCCGGACCTTATCGATCAGCCCGAGCCGTTCAATGCTGTCCTGCAGTTCCTGGGCAAGGGCTCCCGTCCCGCCTATCCTCATTTCGAGGTGGTACCCCTCCGCTACAAGCTCGGCTGCGGCTGGAAGCAAATGCTGAAATCCCTTCTTCTCCACGAGCCGGCCCACAGCGGCGATGTGCACGGTTGTCCGGACAGGCGGCGGATCCCGATAGGGGAAACGCTCCAGTTCCAGTCCGTTGCGCACCAGGTACAGCCGGGACGTGGATTCCGGGAATTGCTGGCGCAGATAGCGGAGGTTATATCTACTGATCGTCACCGCATGGTCAGCCTGCTCGAGCTTGAGGCGGAGGTCTTCGCTCCGGACCGACTTATGGAAGATGTCCACGGCGTGAGCCGTGAAGGAGAACGGGATGCCGGTGATCGCGGAGGTCAGCCGTGCCACGCTGGTGGCGACCGATGCAAAATGGACGTGCATGTGCCGGATGTTCCGCTGATGGAGGGCCGTCGCAAGATGTATAGCCTGGCCGGCGTCGTCCGGTTCTGCGGCGGCCAGCCCCGCGAAATTGCGCGCGACGGCCTCCGTGAGCCCGGCGCCGCCGGCGGCGTGGAGGGCCTCCCACAGCTCAACTGTCTTGAGCGGGCGCTCCACGTATGTCACGGGTGCGCGGACCCTGGCAAGTTCGGCGTGGAACCGTGGGTCCTGGGGCGGCCGCAGGGAGAAGATCTCGATCCTGTCCCCGGCTGCTTCCCGAGCCAGGATCTCGGAAACGATGAAGGTTTCAGAGAACCGGGGATACATTTTCAGGACGTAAGCCGTCGCAGGCTCAGACTGCCACACGGCCAGCACTCTCCGTAGTCCGGGAGGGCCGGGGCAGTACTTCGATCAGCGGGCCAGGGTGCAGCAGGTCAGCGGCCAGTTGCGGGACCCGGTTCAGTCCGTTGAGGCCAATGCGGCTTCGGTCCACCCTGGTCCCCAC
This sequence comes from Pseudarthrobacter sp. BRE9, assembly GCF_031844305.1. Lineage (NCBI taxonomy): Bacteria > Bacillati > Actinomycetota > Actinomycetes > Micrococcales > Micrococcaceae > Pseudarthrobacter > Pseudarthrobacter sp. BRE9. Next base: position 182,894 of record NZ_JAUZUY010000002.1, read on the forward strand.
GCTTTGAGTCAGCCAGTCGGCAAGGATCTGGGGAGTCAGCGTCCCGATACGGTGGAGTTGCAGATACCCGTCCCGGGCCAGTGACCGAGCACGGATTAGCTGTTCAGCCCGTGAGTGCTCGCGCGGTACGACCAGCGCGGGAATGTCGGTGCTCATGATCTCGCACACGCTGTTGTAACCGCCCATGGAAACGACGGCGGACGCCTGGCGCAGGTGGCCGACTACGTCGTCGAGGTTTGCCACAACCGTTGCTCCGGTGGCTGCTGCCAGCCGGCGTATGTGGCATAGGTCCGGGGCAGGCATTTGTGGTCCTGTGACGATCAGGTGGCGGAGGCCCACCGGGACGCGTGTCCTCGCAGCGATTCCGGCCAAAGCGCGTCCGTCCGACCCTCCGCCCACGGTTGTCATGACAAAGGGCGCCGGCATGAAGGTGGGAACCGAGCCGGGTGACCGGCCTGTTGCCAGGTACCCCGTGTAGCGGATCATCCCCCGCAGAGAGAAGGGAATCTCGCCAGCCGCAACTGGATCGTGGATTGAAGGGTCGCCGTACACCCAGATTTCGTCGAAGAGCTTCCTGACGACGCCGGGTCCGCCAAGGCGATCCCATTCAGCGAGCGCCGCTTTCGGGGAGTCCAGGACCTCACGCAGTCCGAGCACGGTGCGGGCGCCCCGGCGTGCCCGTACCCGGTTTAGTGCAGCTTCCAGTTCGCCGTGGATCCCGGTGGCGTGGCGGTCGATAATGATCAGGTCCGGGCGGAATCCCTTCAGGAAGCCTTCCAGGACGGCGCCTCGCAGCGAAACCAGATCCTTCATATGCATGTTCAGGTTCCGGGGCTGGTATCCGTCGGTTCCTTTATCAACGCCCGGCAGGAGGACCCAGTCCCAGGCAGTGGGGGCCTGGAAACCCGGGGCGACAGCCGTGCCTGTTATCAGTAGGCCGGTGACGGCACGTCCGGTGAGACCGGGTAGTTCCTTGGCGAAGGCGTGGGCAAGGGCCAGGTTGCGGCGGGCGTGCCCGAGTCCAAGAGAGTCATGAGAATAAAGTGCAATTCGTAACGGTTCCACGATGGTCCTCCCGCAGCTATGCCCGCCCCAGGCCGGATCAACTGCTTGCCACTGTGCCGGGCCGTCATGAGAACCGGATTGGGTGGTGGTTAGAGGTCTCTCATTGATTCAGAGCTCTACCAGGCGGTAGCCGGCGCCGCGGACGGTGACAAAGCGGTCTGCGCCCAGTTTTTGCCGCAGGTAGTGCAGGTAGACGTCCACCACATTCGAAGCCCCCACGTAGTCGTAGCCCCATACGCGGCTGAGCAGCTGATCCCTGGTGAGGACCTGCCCCGGGTTGCGCAGAAAAAGCTCGGTCATCGTGAACTCGCGGGCGGAGAGCTCGACTTCCGTCCTTCCGGCCCGGGCGAGGCGTGTGAGCAGGTCCAGTTCAAGGGACCCGCATCGCAGTATCCGACCCTGATCTTCCGGGCTGTTCTCCCGGAGCCGGACTTTGATGCGTGCCAGGAGTTCTTCGAACCGGAAGGGCTTGGCCAGGTAGTCGTTGGCGCCGCCGTTCAGTCCGGCGACGGTGTCGGTCACGGACGTTCGGGCAGTCAGGATAATGACTGGCAGGCTGCATCCCGACTTGCGCAGCAGGCTCAAGACAGTGAAGCCGTCGAGCCTGGGCAGGCCGACGTCAAGGAGCATGAGGTCAAAATGACCCGTGGTGGCGTAGTCAAGGGCAGTGATGCCGTCGGCGACGACGGATGGTGTGTAGGCCGCGGCGCGCAGCCCCTTTTCTATGAACCGGGAGATGCGCTCTTCATCTTCTGCGATAAGGATCCGGCTCATGAGGCAGGTTCCGGCCCGGACATCGGAAGATGGAGGCAGAAGGTGGAACCCCTGCCGCGTTCGGAAGCCAAGCTGACGTGGCCGCCATGGGCCTCGGCGATGGCGCTCACAATCGCGAGACCGAGGCCGGACCCTTCCTGGCCGCGGCCGGGGACCGCCCGTGCGAAGCGATCAAAGATGTGGCCCTGGTCCTCGGCCGCGATGCCTGCACCCGTGTCACGCATCCACAGGGCAAATACCGGCCTCCCTGCCAGCGGGGACTCCGCCGGCATAGCGGGATAATCGATTCTGGTGCCCACGGCGATTGTGGACGATGGGTCCGTATACCTCACGGCATTTGCGGCCAACTGCACGAGTGCCTGCGTCAGCCGCTGCGGGTCGGCGGAAATGACTGCGCCGGCTGTTTCGTCGATCTGCCAGTGACGGTCGGCCAAAACGCGGATCTTTTCCATTACATGCGCGGTGAAATCGACAAGGTGGATGCTTTCCCTCCGGACAAAGTCCGGCTGGCGGGAGTGGGCCAGAAGGAGGAGATCGTCGACCAGGCGCTGCATGCGGTCTGTCTCTTCAAGGACGAGGTCCCTTGTCCCCGCGATGTCGGCTGGGTCAAGGACCGACATCAGCTCTAAATGCCCTCGTATGATCGTCAGCGGTGTACGAAGTTCGTGACTGGCATCGTCCATGAACTGTTGTTGTTCCCGGACCCCATCGTCCAGACGTTGCATCATGGTATTGAAGGTGCGGGCCAACTGGGCCACGTCGTCAACGCCGCTCCGAACAGCAACACGACGGCTAAGGTCCTTGTGACTGACGATTTCCGTGGCCTCGCGGAGCCGCCGGAGCGGGCCAAGAAGCCGGCCGGCCAGGAGGCCCCCGACCGCCCCGGAGACTGCCAGCGTCGCGGCGGAAACCGAGGTGTAGGTCCAAAGCGAGGCTATGACGCGCTCGCGCTGGTCTTCATTGGTTTTACCCACCATCAGCACCGTCGTCGCATCCTTTCCACCGCCAAGGGGGCTGACCGCGATCCGCAGCGGCTGACCCGCGGCAAGCTCGCCCAACACGGGGTGGTCGAGGGAAGCAAGGGCAGTCGCGCCGTCGTATCTGTCTTTGCGGAGGAGGCTCGTCTCGGGCTCGCCTTCAAACTTCCAGGCCACCCTTCCGTCGATCAGCACGGCGATGACCTCATGCCGACTGGTCTCGATCTCGTCCACGGCGTCTTTGACCCGTGCAACGGCCCTACCAGCCTCGCCGCTGGCGGACGGGGCCGAGTTGGGCTCTGGGTGGGCGATGAGTTTGTGGATCTGACGGGTCCTGTCCAGAAGAGCCTGATCCACCCGGCTGTCCAGATCCCGGAACTCCAGCCCGTAAGTGATGAAGCCGGCGAGAGCAAGGCCTGCGCACATGAGGACCAACATCGTGGCCAGTACGCGGAAGCGGACCGACCGCGCCTTGGGCCCCAGTAGCCGCACACTGTCCTCAAATTCCGGGGGAGCGGCAGAGAGACGAAACTTCCTCCACGGCCTCCGGCTCCCGGTGACGTGGGAGGCGCCCTGGCCGTGCCCCGGTTCTGGACCGGGCGCAAGGGTTGTCTTGACGGCCGTTGTGGTCAGAGACATAGCGCGGTTTATTTGCGTGCGGGGCACCGCGGCGCGAACGCGGGCCTCACGCATGAAACGCATACCGCGCGCGACCAGGTCGCGATCATAGAGGTGCATGACTGCCCTCCAAGGCTACTGCCAACAGGGTCTGGCGCAACGGGTGGCTGGCACACGGTGTCACCCCCTACAGCCCAGGCGTCCACTGCCCCAAGTTCCGGGACAAGGTCCCTGATTACGGCCCACAAGGGCCACCTAATTCTTCCGGCAGCACAGGCCGGGATGGGACAATTGTATTTCTCGGGTCACTACTATCGGGCGAGATGAGCTACGCATTTCTAAAGGAGGGGGACTGCCCCCTGAAGTAGCCGCGGAAAGTAGGGGGTCCTACAGGTAACGTCCCGAATAGGGCCACAAAAAGGCGTGTAAATTGCCCACATTGCCGGCTCTGGATTAGGATCCACTGCCCTCGAACCACAAATAATTCCTTATGTTCCCGGCACGTCCCTGAGTTTGCAGGGCTGGAACGTAGTTCGAGTTCCTGTCCGGGCACAGTGGTTCCGTAAAGTCAGAACCTTATTCCAGGGCCCGGAAGGCCCACTCAAGGTAGCACTGCCGGGCTCACGAATCCTTTCGGATCCGCTGAAGGATTTCGTCCACGACGCGCGAAAGCGGTGCGGTGGCGTCGATCGTCGTGCCGCCGGCCGGGATTTCTTCCCGCGTTCGATGGAGGCGTTCGATCAGTTTCCTTTCCGCATGCCGCCCTCCCCATTCGTCGTCCGGACGTTCGTCAAGCCGTCGGTGCAACGTTTCAAGGTCCACCTCGAGAACGAACACCGCATCAAACAGGTCAATAAACTTGGAGAGATTTCTGGAGCCGCCGCAGAAGAACGTTACGGGCTCCCGCTGATCCGCGATCAGGGCCTTTACGTCATCCACCCTCCAGAGGTGGTGATCATGCACGGAGATGCCCGTGATCCCGGCGAGAGGTTCACCGGTTTCCGGATCGCCTTGATAAGCCAGTTCGCGGTCGCCATTGATAGCCTGGAAGCCACGCCGCCGCAATTCGTTGCAGACGGATGTCTTGCCGGTACCGGAGCCGCCTTCGATAAGGTAGTTCTTCCTGCCCATGCCTGATGGTATCGAGACGGAGTGTCAGGGAAAGTGGATCCATCATGTTCTCGCATGGCTCGTGCTGCGCTGCTGGGAACCGTGATGTTATCCAGCCATGAAGCTTGATGGTTTGATTAGTCAGTGCTCCGGGTAAAACGCTTTGTTGTTTTCAGCCTCTTCGTGGTTTGCGTCAGCACCGCTGTCTCCTTCTGGTTCATCCGGCAGTCGCCCGCGGACGCCCGGGTTGCCTTTTCGGCGCCGCCGCGGGCGGGTGCGACATTCGAAGCCCGGCCCAGCGGTATCGATACCGCCGTCAACGTGACACGAAGTCCGGATGCCGAGTGGCTGATGCGGGCTGCCGCGCAGACAGGCATCCCCGCCCGGGCGCTGCGGGCTTACGTTGCTGCCGCCGCCACGGCCAACGATTCCACTCCCATCTGTGGCATCGGTTGGAACACGTTGGCCGCCGTCGGTTTCGTCGAATCAGCCCACGGAACATATGGCGGCGGCAGGCTTGACGCCGAAGGGCAGGCGAGTGGCCCCATCGTGGGCCCAAGTCTCGACGGCGATGGTTTCGCTGCCATCGCGGACACGGACGCCGGTGCCCTGGACGATGACGCCCGCTGGGATCACGCCGTCGGACCGATGCAGTTCATTCCGTCCACGTGGGGGCTTGCGGGGATGGACGGGAACGGGGATGGGACAGCGGACCCGTCCAACATCGACGACGCCGCCCTCAGCGCCGCCACGTATCTGTGCGCCCACGGCCGAAACCTCACAACGGCGCAGGGGTGGACAGACGCCATCCACTCCTATAACCAGTCGGATGCCTATCTTCGGCAGGTGCAGTCCCAAGCGGCCGATTACGCCGAAAAAACGGGAACGCCGGAATAGGCCGGGGGCTACCACCTGCCCGTTAGGCGGGCTGCCAACTGACGGGAAGCGCCTTCAGCCCGTAGACGATGGTGCTTTCCATCCGCTCCAGCTGCGCTTCGGGTGCCAGGGAAAGTCCGGGCAGGCGGGCCAGCAGCGCCTCGAGTGCAATCCTGGCCTCCAGTCGGGCCAGTGGCGCGCCGAGGCAAAAGTGGACGCCGTGCCCGAATGCAAGGTGCCGGTTAGGGTTTCGGTCCACGTCGAACTCAGCCGGGCGCTGGAACTGCTGCTCGTCGCGGTTGGCGGAACCGATCCACGCCACGATCGGTGCCCCTGCCGGGATTCGCTGATCGCCCAGAATTGTCTCCGCCACGGCCACCCGGTACATCGACTGGACCGGAGACCGGAAGCGCAGCACTTCTTCGAGGGTCTGGGGAAGCAAGGCGGGCTCTCCAAGGACACGGCCGAGGGTATCCGGCGACTCAGCCAAACAAAGGACGGCGTTGCCGATCAGGTTGGTGGTGGTCTCGTTGCCGGCGACGAGCAGCAGGCTGCAGAAGCCCAGCAGTTCAGGGACCGTCAGTTTTTGGCCGTCGATCTCAGCGGAGAGCAGGGCGCTGATCAGGTCATTGCCGGGCTGGTTCCTGCGCCGGTCAATGAGGGCCAGAAAGTACTCCATCATCTCGGCGGCGGTGGCATCCTGCCCGCCGGTGGGTGGGCCGGTCTGCGCTTGGCTGACAATCACGTCCGACCATTGTTTGAAACGCTCGCGGTCCTCGGCCGGGATGCCCATGAGCTCGGAAATCACTATCACTGGCAGCGGGTACGCCAGTTCCTTGATCAGGTCTGCACTCCCGCGGGCCACGATCCCGTCCAGCAGCTCGTCCGTAAGTCCGGCAATGCGTGGAGCCAGAGCGTCGACGGCTTTCGGTGTGAATGCCTGTGTGACCAGGGAGCGAAGCTGCCGGTGCCTTGGGGGATCGGTGGTGATGAGGCTTGCGGCGAAGAGCTGGCCGGACCCGGTTGGACTATCACCGCCCATGCGGGACGAGAACGTAGCGTGCTCGGACAGCACCCGCTGGACGTCGTCATACCGGAACACGTGCCAGCTCCCCGATTGATCGTCCTGAAAGACAGGGGCGGTTGACCGCATTCGTTCATAGTGGGGAAAAGGGTCCAGCGGATATTCGGCGTGCTGTGTGACATCCATGGTGGCCTCCCTGCCTCCTGGCACTCCCCGGACACGACCGGCACCAAGGCCTCAAATGACTGGGCGTGGAACCTTGATCCTAACCAAAGCCTGCCCCCCGGGTCATTACCCCCGTCGTCGAAGTTTGGCTACCGGAAACGCCTGTGCTGCCCGGCTGGCCGGGGGAACCAGCCGGGCGGCGCAGTTCAGCAGCGCAGTTCAGCAGCGCCTTTCAGCTGACGCGCTCCTCAGCCGGTTGGCCCGACGCAACCGCGCGGGGGACTGTCAACAGGCTTACGACGGCCAGTGCTCCTGCTGCCGCGAACGCGTAGAAGCCCCACGGGTAGGCGATCCCTGCGGCGACCAACCCGCCCGTGACGGCAGGTCCCGCAATGGCGCCGACGCGACCCACTCCAGCAGCAAATCCCAGGGCGGTTGCCCGAAGGCGCGCCGGGAACAACTGGCTCACCCAGGCGTAAACGAGCACCTGCGAACTGAAGACAAAGACGCCCGTGACGAAGACAAGCGCGTTGAGCAGGATCGCGTTGTCAACCTTGAAGCTGAGCAGGGCAAGGAACACTGCGGAAAGACCGAACCACAGCAGCACGATGGGCTTGGTCCCGTGCCTGTCGGCAAGGACGCCCGCGATAAAGAGGCCTGCGACGGCACCCAGGTTCAAAACGAGCAGCAGGGAAAGGCCTGCACTGACGGGATATCCCGCCGATGCCATCAGTTGCGGAAGCCATGTGTTCAACCCGTAGACCAGCAACAGCCCCATGAATGAAGCCGCGGCGATCGCCGCGGCCACCACGGGATAGGGCTTTTTGGCCAGATCCCTGAAGGTGGTCTGCTCCTCTTTCCGGGCAGCCCGTTCCGCGGGCGATGTTTCCGGCAGTTTGAACCAGAGGAACGGCAGGAGCGCCAAGCCGGTAAGGCCGCCCACCACGAACATCGTGCGCCAGTCGGGAATCACCATCAGCGCCAGGAAGGCTGTTGCCACGGCGCCGACGTGGTAGCCGGTCATGGTGCGGGTGGTTGACTTACCGGCCGAACCGGACGGGGCGTAGTCATTCATGTATGCGAGGGCGACCGGAAGGCACGCCCCAAGTCCGAGGCCGGCCAGGAGCCGGAAAGCGCTGAACACTGCCACGTTGGGAGCCCATACGACGGCGATGGTGAAGATCGAGAACCAGAGCACGCATGCGAAGAGCAGCTTCCGGTGCCCGAACTTGTCTGAGAGCGGAGCTATGAACAACGCGCCCAGGCCGACGCCAACGAGGGAAATGGTTGCGGCCAGCGTGGCACCAACCGCATCGAAGCCCAGTTCGCCGGTCTTGAGGAGGGTCGGGATAACGGTGCCCAGCACCACCAGGTCAAAGCCGTCCAGGACCATGGCCAGCCAGCAAAGCCAGACCGGCCATCGGGACGGGCGGGTCGTGGGAGAAGTTGTCATGTAATCCTCTTTGATCAATACGGGGAAGAGGCGGGCCGGGGTGGGAGCTCCATTACCTGCGGGAGTGATCTGTGGCACGCCTTCAGCCAGCGAGAATACTCTAAGTTCAAGAAACGCACAAAAGTTCGGAACGCGAACGTAATGCCACTCCATGTCTAACCTTCGGAATCGCTACGGCGTCCGACCTTCGCATTAGGGTGTTGTTGTGCACGCCGTGGACCACGGCCCCGCCCAGGTGGGCGGCGCAAAGGCGGGAACCTGGGCAAAGGAGCGCCAATGGGTGATGGATTGACGAGCGGCCGGCTGGAGCGCCTTTTCACGGGTTCGGTGTGGGCCGAGGGACCTGTGTGGGTACCCTCGTCGCAGTCTGTGCGCTGGAGCGACATTCCGAACGATCGCATTCTGGAGTTCGACCCCGCCACCGGGACTGCCCGGGAATACGCTGTAGGCGTTGAATTCACCAACGGCCGCACGCTGGACGCCGACGGCAGTGTGGTGCAGTGCAGCCACGGACTCCGCCGGGTGGAGCGCGACCGCGAAGGGACAGTCACCCGCCTCGTGGACTCCTTCCAGGGCCGCCGGCTGAATTCACCGAACGACGTGGTGATTGCCCGCGACGGCAGCATCTGGTTCACGGACCCCCCGTACGGAATTCTTCCCGGCACGAAGGAAGGTCACGAGGGAGAGCAGGAATATGGCGGCTGCCATGTGTTCCGTTTTGAACCGGGCTCCGGATCAATGACGGCGGAAGTCACCGACCTCGTGCACCCCAACGGGCTCGCCTTCTCGCCTGATGAGTCCGTCCTCTATGTCGCGGATACGGCCGGTTCCCGCTATGGCGTTCCGCTGCGCATCGCCGCCTACGGCGTGCACGAGGGGCGCTGCAGCTCCAGGACACGGACGCTGGAGCTTGACGACGGCCATGCGGCTGACGGCCTGCGGGTGGACGTCGAAGGCAGGATCTGGACCTCCGCCGGCCCCTCGGTAAGGATTTACTCACCGTCCTTTGAACTCCTGGACACGATCGCCGTACCCGAGACCGTCTCGAACCTCTGCTTTGGCGGTGCCGACGGCCGGGATCTTTACATCACGGCAACTACGAGCCTGTACCGGATTCGCACCACCACCAGGGATGCGGCGGCCCGGAACTTTGAGCACCACAACTGATTGCGAGGACATAATGCAGCATCGAACCCTTGGCCGCAGCGGCACCGTGGTCACCAGCTACGCACTGGGCACCATGACATTCGGTGCGGAGGCGACGGAGGAAACGTCCCATGCCATCCTGGACAGTTATTTCGAATCCGGGGGCAACTTCATTGACACTGCCGACGTCTACAGCGCCGGAGTCTCCGAAGAAATCATCGGCCGGTGGCTGGACAAACGGCCCGACGTGAGGGACAGGGCGGTGATCGCCAGCAAGGGGCGCTTTCCGATGGGGACGGCACCGAACGACGTCGGAACGTCCCGGCGGCGGCTGGCCCGCGCCCTGGATGATTCCCTCCGCCGCCTTGGCGTGGAACAGATCGACCTGTACCAGATGCACGCGTGGGACCCCATCACACCTTTGGAAGAGACCCTCCGTTTCCTGGATGACGCGGTGACCCACGGCAAAGTCGCCTACTACGGCTTCTCGAACTTCCTGGGCTGGCAACTCACCAAGGCTGTGCATGTTGCACGCAACCAGGGATGGAACCCGCCTGTCAGCCTGCAGCCCCAGTACAGCCTGCTGGTCCGGGACATCGAATTCGAGATCGTACCGGCGGCGCTTGACGCGGGAATCGGCCTCCTGCCGTGGTCGCCCCTTGGCGGCGGCTGGCTGTCCGGCAAGTACAAGCGCGACCAGCAGCCATCCGGCGCAACCCGCCTTGGCGAAAACCCCGAACGCGGCATGGAGGCCTGGAAGGCACGCAACGGGAACCCGCGCACGTGGGAGGTAATCGATGCTGTGCAGGACATCGCTGCTGCCCACGGCGTGAGCCCGTCCCAGGTGGCCCTGGCCTGGCTGGCGGGCCGCCCTGCGGTTACATCAGTGATTCTGGGCGCCCGGACCACGGCGCAGCTCGCTGACAACCTCGCCGCCGCTGAACTGCAGCTCACCCCTGAAGAAGTTGACCGGCTCACCCAGGCCAGCCAGCCGGCCACTGGCGTTTACCCCTACGGGCCAATGGCCCGGGAGCAGCGCAGCCGCAAAATGGAGGGCGGGCGGTAGCTCCACCGCGACGAAAAGACGCAGAAGGTCCTACTCCGAGTGCTTCAACACGTCTGGAAGCTCGTCCACGTACACCGTTTGCGGCGGCTCGAAGTAGATCACCAGCACTTCAGTACCTAGCGGGAACTCGCTGGTTTTGTCGAACGGATGGGCGTGGAAGGCCATAATGCCGCCGAGGTAGGGCAGCATCACTTCGCCGATGGTGCCCGGGCCGATGCGCCCGGTCACCCTGCCGATTTTCCCGGTCAGACTGCGGTCAACGTCCTTGCGCACAGGCAGCCTTATGCACCGGGAGCCTTGGGTGGACGCTTGGTGTCCTCACCCTTTCGGAGCGCGGACGCGAGGGCAGGCAGGTAGTCGCCTGCCTGTGTCAGGATCCCGCCCAGCATCTTGTTGACGCCCTCGCCGCCGTTGAGGACGGTCATGTTGCCCACGTGGGAGAAAGGCTCTGCTGCTGCGGCAATGATGGCGGGCATGTTCTCTGCAAGCTGCTGGGAGATGACCGCGTCCTGGTTGGTGCCCAGCGCTTCGGCCCGGGCCTTGATGCCGTCCGCTTCGGCCAGCGCCTTTGCCTTGATAGCGGACGCCGCGGCGTCACCTTTGGCCCTGGTTGCGGCGGCTTCGGCCTCGCCGGTGACCTTGGTTGCTCCGGCAGCGGCTGCGGCTGCGGTGGCATTCGCCTGGGCCTGGAGTTCGGTGCGCCGGGCGTTGGCCTGGGCCTCAAGCTCGGTGCGGCGGGCCAGCGCTTCGGCGGCGCTGATGTCCGCCGCTTTCTGGCCTTCAGCGTCGGTGCGTTTGGCGTAGGCCTTCGCATCTGCAGGTTTGCGGATACTCGTCTGCAGTTTCTGCTCCTCACGGTCCGCCTCAAGCTTGGCAACTTCGGTTTCCTGGACCACCACCTGCTGCCGGGCGGTGGCCTCGGCCAGCGGCCCGGCCTGGGCGGCATTGGCCCGGGCGCGCTCGGCGTTGGCCTGCGCCACTGACTGCCGGATTGCCGAAACGCTCTGTGCGTCGGCGATCAGGGCTGCCGCTTCCGCCTCCTTCTCCGCCGCTTCCCGGTTGCGGGTGGCCTCGGCAATCCGGGCCTCCATCTTCACCTGGGCAATATGGGGCTTGGCAATGTTCTGGATGTAGCCGGTAGGATCCTGCAGGTCCTTGATTTGGAGCGAATCCACCACGAGGCCCAGCTTTTCCATCTCCACCCCGCTGGCGCTGCGGACCTGCGACCCAAGCTTGTCCCGTTCCCGGATGATCTCCTCCACGGTCATGCTGCCGATAATGGAGCGCAGGTGTCCCTCAAAGACGTTGTATACCTGGCTCTGCATTTTGGGTTGCTGGCCCAGGAAGCGGCGGGCCGCGTTGGCAATAAAAGGCGGCGCATCGCCAATTTTATAAATGACGACCCCTTCCACAATGACCTGAATGCCTTGGGAGGTGACGCAGGAAACTTTGAGTTCCGTTTCATTCAGCGTCAGTGACAATGGCCGCACCGTCTGGAGGCCAGGGAGGACCAGGGCACCCTTGCCGGTGACGATCTTGAAGTCCATTCCTGCCCGGGTTTCCAGGGTTCCGCGGGTCAGACCGGAGATGATCAGGGCCTCGTTTGGTTCGGCCACCTTCCACATCAACTTTGTTGCCACCCAGATAAAAACAATGGCAACAAGCACGCCCAAAATAATGGCAATGAGTGGGAAGAACGGTGCAAAGTCCGGCATGGCCAAGGTCCTTTCAGTGCCGCGAAAAAAGCTTCACGGTAAAGCCCCAATAAATGCAGCCGTCCATTTACCCGACCAACGAAAGCACGTCTCTTGCGGCACGCCTGGCCAGCTGTTGTGAACAGTCTGGTTGGGCACCGGCCAAGAGTCCAGAGCGGAATGGATATTTGCCTGCAGCAACGAAAAGTGGCGCACGACGGCGGCACGTGGCACCCGCCGGGGCTGCGGTCAGGTGGCGGGCAGGTAGTGGTCAGCGGCGGGTCAGGTACCCGGACCCTGTTGCCAGGAGTGCCTCGACTTGCGCGGAGCGGTGGGCCTCAAAGACGCGGTCTGCGTTGGCGCGTGTGCTGGCAAGGAACGGTATTGGCAGGCTGGCGTTGCATCCCCTGCAGCGGATCTCATCGGTCCACACCCAGTTGTAGGCCACGTGATGTTCCAGGACGCTTTGCATGGCAGCGGTTATGGCCGACGCGATGATACCGGCTGCGGCGCCGAAAGGCGCCGGGTCCCCGGTGCTGCGGATGGACCCAACCTCAATATCGATGCTCATGGTGCCTCTTCCCGCGATCCGGATGGTGCTGTCGAGCATAGTGTGTTTGCCGTCACGAGCCCGCATTGGCGGGGTATCGGTTGCCTAACGGTCCGCGGTGAAGGGGCCCCTTTCAGGTTGCCGGCGCATTGTCCACGGCTGTGACCTGCGTGGCATCCTGTTTGTCCCGCCCAGGCGGCGGCCCCAACACATTTCGCAACACGTGGGACGCCGCCCGCCCCTGAGGTCCGTCTGCACCAGCCGGAATTATGCCGGGAGCCGTACTCCCGTACCGCCCGCGGCTCGAGCCCCCACGCCAGCGAGGGCAAAAGTGCAGCCTCCTACCGGCCCTTGCCGCCGGAACTGTCCCTGAGCGCGGCAGCCAGGTAGGGCGCGGTGCGGCTTTCACTGGAACGTGCGACGGCGGCCGGGTGGCCGGCGGCGATGAGCTGGCCGCCGGCGTCGCCACCGGCGGGTCCCAGGTCCATCACCCAGTCGGCGGCTGCCACCACGTTCATGGCGTGTTCCACGACGATCACCGTATTGCCGGCATCCACCAGGCGGTTGAGCTGGGCCATCAGCAGCTCAACGTCGGCCGGGTGCAGTCCCGTGGTGGGTTCGTCCAGCAGGTACAGCGTGTGCCCGCGCCGGGCCCGCTGCAGCTCAGTGGCCAGCTTGATCCGCTGCGCCTCACCTCCCGAAAGCTCGGTGGCCGGCTGGCCCAGGCGGAGGTAACCCAGGCCCACGTCCTGCAGCGTCTCCAGCGACCGCGCCGCGGCGGGAACCCCGGCCAGGAAACAGGCGGCGTCATTGACCGTCATTCCCAGCACCTCCGCGATGTTCCTGCCCCGGTAGGTGACCTCCAGGGTTTCGGGGTTGTAGCGCGAACCGTTGCATTCCGGGCACGGACCGTAGCTGCCCGGCAGGAAGAGCAGTTCCACGGCCACGAAGCCCTCGCCCTGGCACGTCCCACACCGTCCGCCGGCCACGTTGAAGGAAAAGCGCCCGGGACCGAAACCCCGGCTCCTGGCGGCGCCGGTGGCTGCGAACTCCTTGCGAACCGCATCGAACAGCCCTGTATAGGTGGCCAGGTTGGAGCGGGGCGTGCGCCCGATCGGCTTCTGGTCCACCTTGACGGTGCGGTCGATCCGCTCCAGCCCGGACACCTGCCCCACACTGCCGGGGCCACCGTCGTCGTCAATCCCCGCGCCCGGCTCTTCGCATGAGTCCTGGCCGTCATCATTGGCCCGCGGGGAGGTGCCGGCCACCTCCGCGAGGACCTTGCTGACCAGGGTGGACTTACCCGAGCCTGAGACGCCCGTGACTGCCGTCAGGACGCCAAGCGGAAAGGCCACATCCAGGTTCCGCAGGTTGTGGCGGCTGATGCCCCGCAGGTCCAGCCATCCGGAGGCCTCCCGCGGTTCACTCCTGCCGGTGCCGCTGTCAGCCATCAACCCTGCCGGCTCCGTGGGGAACAGGAACGGCCGCGTCACGGACCCTGCCACCGCGTCAAGGCCCTGGACGGGCCCGCTGTAGAGCACCTGCCCGCCGTCTTCGCCGGCCCTGGGACCCACATCCACCAGCCAGTCGGCACGCCGGACTACGTCCATGTTGTGCTCCACCACGAACACGGAATTTCCTGATGATTTCAACCGGTCAAGGACAGCCAGGAGGGGTTCAGCGTCAGCGGGATGCAGGCCGGCGGACGGTTCGTCCAGCACATAGATCACTCCGAACAGCCCGGAACGAAGCTGGGTGGCAATCCGGAGCCGCTGCATTTCGCCCGGCGAGAGCGTTGGCGTGGCCCGCCCCAGCGCCAGGTACCCCAGGCCAAGGTCCAACAGCACGGTGATGCGCTGCAGCAGGTCGCCGGTGATGGCCACAGCCACTTCATTGGATTCGGACGACTGCTTGCGCGACGCCGTGCCTGCCGTGGCCAGCATGGTGGTGGGGCGGATGATCTCCGCCAGTTCGGCCATGGGCACTGCATTGAGTCCGGCAATGGTGTGCCCGGCGAAGGTCACAGCAAGGGCCTCGGGCCGCAGCCCGGTGCCGCCACACCGCGGGCACGGTCCCGTCTCCATGAAGCGCAGCACCTTTTCCCGCATGGCAGGGCTTTTGGAGTCGTGCAGGGTGTGCATTACGTAGCTCCTGGCACTCCAGAACCGGCCCTTGTAGGGTTTGGCAACGCGGTCCCGCTGAGGCGTCACTTCCACCACGGGCTGTTCCTCGGTGAAGAGGATCCAGTCCCGCTGCTTGCGGGGCAACTCCCGCCAGGGAACGTCCACGTCGTAGCCCAGGTGGCTTAGGATGTCGCGCAGGTTCTTGCCCTGCCAGGCACCGGGCCAGGCGGCGATTGCGCCCTCGCGGATACTCATGGACGTGTCCGGAACCAATGAGGCTTCGGTAACTGTGTGGGCGGTACCCAGGCCGTGGCATTCGGGGCAGGCCCCTGCCGCGGTGTTGGGGGAGAAGGCATCCGAATCCAGCGGGGAAGCGCCGGCGGGGTAGCTGCCGGCACGGGAGAACAGCATGCGCAGCGAATTGGACAGCGTGGTGACGGTCCCTACCGTGGACCGGGAGGTCGCCGTGCCCCGGCGTTGTTGGAGGGCGACGGCGGGCGGCAGCCCCGTGATCTGCTCCACCTTGGGATTGTGGCCTTGCTGGATCAGCCGGCGGGCATAGGGCGCCACCGATTCGAAAAACCGGCGCTGCGCCTCCGCATAAATGGTGCCAAAGGCCAGTGACGACTTGCCCGAGCCCGAAACGCCAGTGAACGCCACAATCGCGTCCCGTGGCACGTCCACGCTGACGTTGCGCAGGTTGTTCTCACGGGCACCCCGCACCCGGACGAAGCCGTCTTCGGCGTGGTCCGCCGTTGGGGCCTGGAGGTCCAGCTCGGTCAGTTCATTAGTGTTCTGTTTGGCATGCACCACTTCGACTGTAGTAGCCACCGGTGCCGGGCCGAACTTGGGGGACCTGTCGGGACGGCGCGGACGGATTTACACTGAAGCATTCCGTGACGCTGGCAGGCTGGGGCAGGTGCCCGGGGGAAGAGTAGATCAACTACATAAGTGGAAGGGCCGGCCATGGGCAACGCGTCGCAGGGAGCGAACAGGGCAGTATCAGAGGCCGCGTCGGCGAGCCGCAGCCCTGCGGTCCGCATTCTGGCCCGTGCGGGTTTTGTCTTCATCGGACTGGTCCATATCCTGATCGGCGTCATCGCTTTACAGCTGGACCGGGGACAGGGCGGTGAAGCTGACCAGTCCGGGGCGATTGGAGCCCTGGCCTCCAAGCCCGGCGGCGGAATCCTGCTGTGGGCCGGGGCAGTGGCCTGCGCCGCTCTTGCCTTGTGGATGCTCAGCGAAGCCTTTTTCGGGGCCCGCACCGCCACCGATTCAAAGAAGAAGCTGAAAGAGGCCGCGAGCGCGGTGGGAAAGGCTGTTGTCTTCGGTTTCCTGGCCTTCACTTTTGCCGTCTTTGCCTCCGGCGGCAGCAAGAACTCCAGCCAGTCGGCCAGCGATTTCACGGCAAAGCTGATGGGAGCACCTGCAGGAGTGGTGCTGTTGATCGCGGTGGGGCTGGCAATCATCGGTGCCGGTGGTTTCTACGCTTACCGCGGCATCACCCGGAAGTTCATGAAGGACCTGCAGGACCCGGGTAATGCCCGGACAGCCGTGGAATGGATCGGAACCGTCGGCTACGCAGCCAAGGGGGTGGTGCTCGCCGTCGTTGGTGTGCTGATCATCGTGGCGGCCGCCACCGCCGACCCCTCCAAATCCTCAGGCCTGGACGGCGGGCTGAAGACCCTCGGCGCGCAGCCGTACGGGGTGTTCCTGCTGGCCGCAATCGCCGCGGGGCTCATTTGTTACGGAGTGTACTCCATGGCCCGGGCACGCTACGGAAAGTTCTAGCCTGTGCCCCTGGGCCCGTCCTGGCGGGTTCGCCGGGCTGCCCGTGAGCGTGTCCGCGACGGGCTGACAACGCAGCCTACCGCTTCGGCCAGCGGGATGCGCAGGGCAGGTCCATGGCCTGGCAGGACAACCGAGGCGTCGACGCCGGCCAGGTTCCGCAGGGCGGCAAACGCGGCGCCCGGATCTGAGTGATACATGGCAGGCAGCATCTGTGGACCCGACGTCCGGCTGATCGGGTGGCCGCTGACAAACGAATCGCCGACGACGATGGCACGTGCTTCCGGCAGCAGGATTGCCGCATTGCCGGGCGTATGCCCCGGCACGGAGAGGGCAACAGGCCGGCCAGGCAGGGTCCGGAGCCTGGCAGCGTCCCACGCCTCCGCCCGCGTCGCGGGCCTTGCAGCCAATGCGCCTGCCCTGATGGCGTGCACCATCCAGCGGAACACGCACGGCCGCCACGCCCTGCTGAGGACCTGGCCCAGGGTGACCTGGTGCTTCTCCTTCCCCTGCACGTGCGCCAGCTCCCCGGGCGCGCACAGGACCGGGGTCCCATAGGACTCGGAGAAGAAGGCCGCGGAGCCCGTGTGGTCCACATGGCCGTGCGTGACCACAAGGGCCAAGGCGTCCGCCGGTTCCAGGCCCAGGTAGTGGAGCGATGCAAGGACATGCCGGCGGTCATCCGGATAGCCGCTGTCAATGAGGATGTACCCCGTCCCGTCCCGGACTACGGTCCAGTTGGAAGCCGGCCCTTCAGCGAAATAAACGCCGGATGCCTGTTCGGAAACGCTGGTTGCGGGATCCCACCCGGTGGTTTGCTGCTGCACGGGTAAAGCGTAGCCCGCAGGCAACCGCATAGCGGTCCGCGGGCAACCGCACAAACGGATGCCGGATCGCCGGCATCGGGGTACCTAACGCCCCTAAAGTTTCTGTGCAGTCCCTGTGCATCCTTTGATCCTGGTCACCTTGGCCCTACAGTGTTCCCACCATTGCCTACGATGGGACACGGACAGAGGACGGATTGGCGGCGCGCAGCCGCCGCCGGCCCGCGACGATTTGCAGGCAGGAGGTGGACCATGCACCACGATGTGCTGCCCTATGGCCATCCACTGCACCGGCATCCCGGCCGGGTGATAGCTGCGGGTGCGGTTGGTCTCGCCCTGGCCGTAACGTCAGGCAGTACGGCACAGACGCAGCCGCCGGCCACAGCCCCTCCGATCCGCGTTGTGGTGGTGGGGGACTCGCTGAGCACCGGCCATGGCACGTCACCGCAGCAGGCGTGGCCGGCGTTGATGCGGAAAGACCCGCTGGGCGCCGGACTGGAAGTGGTTAACGCCGCCGAGAATGGCAGCGGTTACCTCAGCGCCGGTGATTTGGACGGCACTTTCGGCACCGAGGTTGAAGACTTCGTGACGGCAGATACCGGCATCGTTGTCTTTTTTGGGTCGGAGAATGACCTTGGCTATGCCCCCGCAGACGTTGGTGACGCCGCCTTGGCCGCGATGGACCGTGCGGAAGCGCTGGCCCCGGCAGCCAAGATCATTGTGGTGGGCCCGCCGTCGTACTCCGCAAGCCCGGATCCGGCGCTGGTGGACATCAGCGACCAGCTCAAGGCCGCTGCCCGGCAGGCGGGCGGTGAGTTCGTGGACCCCATCGCCGAGGGCTGGATCAGTGATGATTTTGACGATCTCATTGGCCCCGACGGGGACCACCCCACCGTCCTGGGACAGCACTACCTGCTGGAGCACATCGGCGCCCACCTCGAACAGGCGGCCCCGGCGGCGGCCGCAGCGCAAGGACATCCGGACCCACGCAGGCCTGCGGCCTAGATCAACGGCCAGGGGTAGCGCATGCCGGTGTGGTCAACCGGGAGTACCTTGTCCTGGAGCACCCGCTGGACGCGGCGCCGGAGGGCTGCCACCTCGGCGTGGTCGAGCAGCGCGGCCACATCGGCGGGCACCGTGGCGGCCAGGGGCCTGATGTCCTCGAGCAGCGCGTCCTGAATGGGCTCACCGGCGAAGTCCCAGATCACGGTGCGCAGTTTGAACGCCGCGGAGAAGCACAGGCCATGGTCGATGCCCCAGATATGGCCGTCTGTGCCGCGCAGCACGTGCCCGCTTTTCCGGTCCGTGTTGTTCGCCACGTAGTCGAACAGGGCGATCCGGGCCAGTTCGGCATGGGTCGCGGGGGAGTCTGCGTACAGCGTGAAGTAATGCTCCTGGAGGTCCCCTTCGATGAACCACTGCAGGGAGCCGACCCCAAGCGGCGCGTCCGTGCGGACCACCGTTGGCGGTACGATTCCCCATCCCAGTGCCTCGCTGAGCAGGTAGGCGGCGCACTCCCGGCGGTACAGGCCGGCGTCGAAATCTGCGAGCGGGCGTTCCCCGGCCTCCGGCTTGTAGACGGCCCAGGCGGATTCCTCCGCGCAGGTAAGCTCCACCAGGAACGTGGCGTTGCTGCCGCTCATGATGCGGCCCAGCAGCTCAACGCGGCCCTCGTTAAGGAGGGTCAGTTCCCGCCCGGACACCGGATACCCCGTGCGGCCGCGTCCGGCGGCCATCCAGTCCCCGCCCATCGCCTCCCTGCCCATCGCCCATGCATCACGGCGACCTCAGCCCGCTCAGGGGTTCCGACGTCGAATTCACCGTGAGCACGGCCGGCGCCTGGCCGTCCACATAGGAGATCGCGGAGACCGACGCCGGGCTGATCATGATCCGCTGGAAGAGGTCCAGGTGGGTGCCGAGGTTGTGGGCTACGGCCGCCTTGATGGGGTCGGCGTGGGAGAAGCAGACGACGACGCCGCCCGGATGGGCGGCGCGAAGGGCCTCCAGGGTGCCCACCATCCGGGCCTGCATACCGGAAAAGCCTTCTCCGTTGGGAAACCGGAAGGCCGACGGGTTGTGTTGGACGGTCTGCCACTCCGGCAGGGCCGCCAGGCCGGCGAGCGCGGCGCCGGTCCAGTCGCCGAAGTCGCATTCCAGGAGACCGGCCTCCTCGGTCACCGCCCTGCCTGTGTGGGCCGCCGCAGGTGCGGCGGTTTCGAGCGCGCGCTCCAGGGGCGAGGAGTAGATGGCCTGGACGGGCAGTCCGGAAAGGCGTTCGGCAACGGCCTCAGCCTGGGCCCGTCCGTGCTCGGAAAGGTGCAGTCCCGGGGCCCTGCCCGGCAGGACTGTACCCGTGGTGGGCGTTTGGCCGTGCCGCACCAGGAGGATCAGCGTGCTCTGTGTCATTGGGTCTAAGCGTAGCCGCGCGGCGCCCTTGGCCCCGCACGGTGAAGCGAGGAATCTGGAGGAATCTCTCGATTAGCCGCAGGGCGGGGCTTACCGTAGAGGGGTGACTGATCGCCCCGATATTTTTACCGTTGGTGAACTGCGTGCAGCAGGGTATGTCCTCAAGGACCTGCGCCACGAGATCCGCGGCAATCTCCTCGCCGCCCTGGCCGCGGGGCGTGACCCCTGGCCCGGTTTGTTCGGCTTCAGCCGGACGGTGATTCCGCAGCTCGAGCGGGCACTGATCGCCGGGCACGACATCGTCCTGCTGGGTGAGCGGGGGCAGGGCAAGACCCGCCTGCTCCGCACCCTGGCCGGGTTGCTGGATGAGTGGTCTCCGGTGATCGAGGACTCTGAGCTGAATGAGCACCCCTTTGAACCGATCACGGAACAGTCCCGTGCCCGGGTCCTGACCGAGGGGGACCGGCTGCGGATCGCCTGGCGGCACCGGTCGGAGCGCTATGTGGAAAAGCTCGCCACGCCGGATACCTCGGTGGCCGACCTGGTGGGCGACGTGGACCCGATGCGCGTGGCCGAGGGCCGCCGCCTGGGAGACCCCGAGACCATCCATTACGGGCTCATTCCCCGCTCCAACCGCGGCATCATTGCGATCAACGAGCTCCCGGACCTTGCCGAGCGCATCCAGGTGGCGATGCTCAACGTCATGGAGGAGCGGGACATCCAGATCCGCGGCTACGTGCTGCGGCTGCCGCTTGACGTGCTGGTTGTCGCGTCCGCCAACCCGGAGGACTACACCAACCGCGGCCGGATCATCACACCCCTGAAGGACCGCTTCGGCGCGGAGATCCGGACCCACTACCCGATCGAACTGGAGGACGAGGTCTCCGTCATCCGGCAGGAGGGCCGGCTGGTGGCGGACGTCCCGCCCTTCATCCTGGAAATCCTGGCCCGCTACACCCGCGCCCTGCGGCAGTCCCCGGCCATCAACCAAACATCCGGCGTCTCCGCCCGGTTTGCCATCGCCGGGGCGGAGACAGTGGCCGCGGCCGCACTGCGCCGGGCAAGCCTGCGCGGCGAGGACCCTGCCGTCGCCCGGATCATCGACCTCGAGCCCGCCGTGGAAGTCCTGACCGGCAAGATCGAGTTCGAATCGGGCGAGGAAGGACGCGAACAGGGCGTCCTCGACCACCTCCTGCGCACCGCCACGGCCGAAGCGGTCAGGGCGCACTTCCAGGGCCTGGATATGGGCCCGCTCGTGGCAGCCCTCGACGGGCACCGGACCGTCACGACCGGGGAACAGGTGACGGCCCGGGAGTTCCTCGGCAACCTCCCGTCCCTGAACGGCTCAGGCCTCTACGACGAAATCGGCCGCCGCCTCGGCGCGACAAATGACGGACAGCGGGCCGCCGCCGTCGAACTGGCGCTCGAAGGCCTGTACCTCGGCCGGCGGATCTCCAAGGAATCCGACGATGAGGAAACCATTTACGGCTAGGCACAGGAGGCACCATGGCCATCCACAAGCGGTCCGCCAAGTACGGCCGGTACACCGGCGGCCCGGACCCGCTCGCCCCGCCGGTTGACCTGGCCGAGGCGCTCGACGCCGTCGCCGAAGACGTGATGGCAGGGTACTCGCCGCGTCATGCGCTCCAGGAGTTCCT
This sequence comes from Pseudarthrobacter sp. BRE9, assembly GCF_031844305.1. Taxonomy (NCBI): domain Bacteria; kingdom Bacillati; phylum Actinomycetota; class Actinomycetes; order Micrococcales; family Micrococcaceae; genus Pseudarthrobacter; species Pseudarthrobacter sp. BRE9. The sequence goes on from NZ_JAUZUY010000002.1 coordinate 204,211, forward strand.
GCGGCGCGGCGGCCGGGACCGTGACGGCCTGGACGACCTCGCCCGGCGCGTCCAGCAGCGGCGGCGGGACCTGCTCAGCCGGCACCGGCTGGACGGCACCCTGGACGAAGTGAAGAAGCTCCTGGAAACCGCGGTGCTGGAGGAACGCAAGCAGCTGGCACGGGACGCCACAATGGACAACACCGACCGTGCCTTCCGCGAGATGCAACTGCAGAACCTGCCGCCCTCCACCGCCGCGGCCGTCAATGAGCTCGCGTCCTACGACTGGCAGTCAAGTGCCGCCAGGGAAGCGTACGAGCGGATCAAGGACCTGCTGGGCCGGGAGGTCCTTGAACAGCGGTTTGCCGGCATGAAACAGGCGCTGGAGAATGCCACTAATGAGGACCGCGAGGCAGTGAACGCCATGATCCGGGACCTCAATGAGCTGCTGGGCAAACACCGGCGGGGCGAAGACACGGACGCCGATTTCCAGGAGTTCATGGCCAGGCACGGCCACTTCTTTCCGGAAAATCCTCAATCCGTGGAGGAACTGGTGGATGCCTTGGCCCAGCGCGCCGCGGCGGCCCAGCGGCTCCTGCAGTCCATGACCCCTGAGCAGCGTGACGAGCTGATGAGGTTGTCCGCCCAGGCATTCGGCTCGCCGGAACTGATGGCCCAGCTCAACGAACTCGACTCCACCCTGCAGGCGCTGCGTCCCGGGGAGGACTGGACGGGATCGGAACGCTTCGAAGGGCAGGAAGGCCTGGGGCTGGGTGACGGGACAGGCGTGCTGCAGGACATCGCCGAGCTCGACGAACTGTCCGAGCAACTGTCCCAGTCCTACAACGGCTCCCGGCTTGACGACCTGGACCTTGATGCCCTCGCCCGGCAGCTGGGGGAGAACGCCGCCGTGAGCGCGCGTACCCTCGCCGAGATTGAGCGTGCCATGCAGGACGGCGGCTACCTGCGGCGCGGGGCCGACGGCGACCTGCGGCTGTCTCCGCAGGCCATGCGGCGGCTGGGGAAATCGCTGCTGCGGGACACCGCCAGGCAGCTCTCCGGACGGCAGGGAAACCGGGACACCAGGATGGCAGGGGCCGCCGGGGAGCAGACAGGCTCCAGCCGGCAGTGGGAGTTCGGGGACGCCGAGCCCTGGGACGTCACCCGCACCATGACCAACGCCATCCGGCGCACCATGGCCGACGGCGGCGACCCGGCCCGCGGCCTGCGCCTCGCCGTCGGCGACATCGAAGTGGCGGAGACGGAGGCCCGCACGCAGGCAGCGGTAGTCCTGCTGGTGGACGTGTCCTTCTCCATGGCTGCCGAGGGGCGGTGGGTTCCGATGAAGCGGACCGCGCTGGCACTGCACCACCTGGTCTCCACCCGCTTCCGCGGCGACCGGCTGCAGCTGATCACGTTCGGCCGCTACGCCCAGTCCATGGACATCGGCGAACTCACAGCCCTGCCGGCCCTCCGCGAGCAGGGCACCAACCTGCATCACGGTCTGCTGCTGGCGGGCCGATTCTTCCGCAGCCACCCATCCATGCAGCCCGTCCTGCTGATAGTCACCGATGGCGAGCCCACGGCGCACCTGCTGCCCGACGGGGACTCCTGGTTCAACTGGCCGCCGGACCCGGAGACCATCCGGGCCACCGTTGCCGAACTGGACCGCCTTGGCCGCTCCGGCGTCCAGACCACGTTCTTCCGGCTGGGCAACGACCCCGGCCTGGAGCGCTTCATCCAGCGGATGGCGCGGCGCGTTGACGGCCGTGTGGTGGCGCCGGAAGTGGGCGACCTTGGCGCAGCGGTGGTGGGGGAGTACCTGCGGGCCCACGTCCGCAGCGCCTACGCCGACGGCGACTGGTTCTGACCGGTTCCTTGCCGGGCTTCCGGGCCGGGAATAGCATGGGCGCCATGAGCCAACTGATGGTGGACCTGATCATCACCCTGGACGGCTTCGCCTCGGGTGAGGGGTGGCCGGGCTGGTGGGGCCTGGAGGGCCCGGAATACCTGGCCTGGCTCCAGCAGGAGGCCGGGAAGGGTTATACGTTGCTGTTCGGGGCCAACACCTACCGCCTAATGTCAGGGATGTCAGAGGAAGCAGCCGCCGGGGACGCGGGATATTCGCAGGACGAAGGCTCTGCCCTGACGGGCCTTGCCGCCGTTCCCAAGGTGGTGTTTTCCTCCACCCTGGACGCACCGCTCCAGTGGCCGAACTCCCAACTGGTGGCCGGGGACGCGGTTGAGGCCGTCAGGCAGATGAAACAGACGCATCCCGGGCCCTTGAGTACCCTCGGCAGCCTCAGCCTCTGCCGTTCCCTGGTTTCAGCAGGGCTTGTGGACCGGTTCCGGTTGGTCGTCTTCCCCCTGATCACCGGGCGCACGGGACGCGAACGGATCTACGACGGCTACCCGGACGTCGCGCTGGAGATGGTCGACAGCAGGACCTTCGACGGACGCCTCCAGCTGCTTGAGTACATCCCCCGCGTGATTGACCGCCCGCCGCTCAGCGGCCGGCCGTAACACCGCGGCGTACCGCCGGGACCGGCAGTCTGGCGGTGCGCGCGGGTCAGCGCAGCACCACCACCTCCAGCCGCGTGTCTTCCTGTTCGTGGGGGAGCAGGGCAGGACCGGCGACGGCGGGACGGTTCAGTTCAAAGGCGCCGTTGACACGGGCCGGCACGGGAGTCCTGCCTTCGGTGCTGGATGTCGTCCGGATATCGTTTCGTACGGAAATTCGGGGGGTCAACGACAAAGCGGCGAGTCAATCGGGTTCGATCAGCAATGACCTCCCCATTCCGTGTCAGGATCAAGGTATGCCCCAGCGACTCATGCTGCTCGACACTGCCTCCCTCTACTTCCGCGCCTTCTACGGCCTGCCGGACACCATCCGGCGCCCGGACGGAACCCCGGTCAACGCCGTCCGGGGGTTACTGGACATGATCGCCCGCCTCAGCACCGACTACCACGCCACCCACCTGGTGGCCTGTTGGGACGATGACTGGCGGCCGCAGTGGCGGGTGGACTTGCTCCCCACCTACAAGGCCCACCGGGTGGCCGAGGCGGTTCCGGGCGGGGCCGACGTCGAAGTGGTGCCCGAGGGCCTCCAGGCGCAGTTGCCCATGATCCGCCGCGTCCTGGAGTTGGCCGGTATCGCCATTGTGGGCGCGGCGCACCACGAGGCCGACGACGTCGTGGGCACCTACGCGAGCCAGGCCGGCTTCCCCGTGGACGTCGTCACGGGCGACCGCGACCTCTTCCAGGTATGCGATGACGAACGGGCGGTCCGGGTGATCTACACCGCCCGCGGCATGAAGAACCTTGAAGTCATGACGGAAGAAACCGTGGTGGCCAAATACAAGGTCCTGCCCCAGCAGTACGCCGACTACGCCACCCTTCGGGGAGACGCCTCCGACGGCTTGCCCGGCGTGGCCGGGATCGGCGAGAAGACGGCAGCGTCCCTGCTCCTGAAGTACGGAACCCTCGAAGGGCTGCTGGCGGCTGCGGAGGAACCAGGCACGGGCGTGTCCGCGCCTGTCCGGGCCAAACTCGCCGCGGCCGCCGCATACCTGGAAGCAGCCCCCGCCGTCGTCCGCCTGGTGAAGAACCTGGCGCTGCCCACCCTTGAGGAGGCTGGCGCCCGCCTGCAGCCCGTGACGGGTGACCGGCGCGCGGAACTGGAGCAGCTGGCCACCGACTGGAACCTCGGCGGCTCCGTCCGCCGTCTGCTGGCCGCGCTGGACCTGCAGGAGGCGGCGCCGGCGCCGTCCTGACCGCCCCCGGGGCCACGTCATTTTGTTGCGTCAAACAACGACGTTGCGGCGCCGGAAAGCCGGGCGCCGATGACGCCGGAAGTACGGGCATGACAATTCGTTGCGCCGCGGGTCGGTGCGTTTCGGGCGGCTTGAATGAGCCGAACGGCTGATGGTTTGGTGAGGTAACGATCCAGACGAGAGGCCATTTCCATGACAGTCACTTCAGATCTTGCTCCCAGGCGGCTTCGGGACATTTTCGGAACATTCGCCAGCGGCCTGACCATCATCGCCGGGTCCACCCCCGACGGGCCCGCCGGTTTCACCTGCCAGTCCTTCGCGTCCCTGTCGCTGCAGCCGGCGCTGGTCACGTTCAGCCCGGCCAGGACGTCAACCACCTGGCCCGTGCTGAGAGGAGCCGGCTCGTTCACTGTCAACATCCTCCCGGCGGAACACCAGCACCTTGCGGGGCAGTTCGCCCGCTCGGGGACGGATAAGTTCGCCGGCGTCAGCCATACGTCCTCGCCGCTGGGAAATCCCGTGCTGGATGACGCGCTCGCCTGGATCGACTGCGAACTTCATGCAGAATACGACGGCGGCGACCACACCATCGTGGTGGCCGCGGTACGGCACCTCGATGCCCGGAACGACGCCGACCCCCTGCTGTTCTTCAAGGGCCGGTATGCCGGGCTCACGCCGGCGGAGCGCCTGCTCCAAGCGGCGGGCTGAGCAGGGACGGAGCAGGGACAGGGGAAGCCGGCCACGTCCCCCGCGGGCGGGGGATGACCGGCTTCGGCGTGGATCAAGGCGGAGGGCTCAGTAGGAGATGAAGGCCACGAGTTCGCCCACCCGGTCCTCGGGATAGTTCCGGGCAATGTCGGCCTGGCTGATGACGCCAACCAGCTTGTGCCCGTCAATCACCGGAAGCCGGCGCACCTGGTGGTCCTGCATGGTGCGGATCGCTTCCTCGATGGAGTCGTCGGCACCGATGGTGACCGGCTTGCCTTCGGCCAGTTCGCCAGCCTTGGCACTGCGCGGGTCGCCGCCTTCGGCCAGGCACTTCACCACGATGTCGCGGTCCGTCAGCATCCCCTTGAGCCGGTCGTCCTCGCCGCAAATGGGGAGGGAACCAACATCAAGTTCCTTCATTTTGCGGGCAGCTGCCTCCAGGCTCTCATTCTCGCCCACGCACTCCACGCCGCCAGTCATGATTTCGCGCGCCTTTGCCATGTTCGTCTCCTTTATTCCTGCTGCTTTGCCGTATCTGCGGCTGGATCGGATGGCCCTTCGGTGTGTCATTTTGAGGCAGACGGCTCCGGAGAGCTGCCGATAAAAAAATGCTAAGACTGCTTAGTAACGGGTGTCCAGACTCCGCCCATCCCACATTCCGCTGCGCCTGTGAAGGGCGCCCCACTCTTGCCATGGGCCCATCCAGTAGTAAGCTTGCTGAGCATTACTAGTAAGCTTGCTGATTAAATTGGATTGGAGCAGGAGCTATGGGCGCAATTTTCGGGACGGCCCTGTCATTGATGCTGACCGTTGGCGGCGCCGCGGTAGCCGCAGACCGGGGCCCCGGAGGCGTGCAGCACTATCTGGCCGGCCACGTGCTCCTGGGAGTGGGCATCGGCCTGCTGATCGCCACCGCCCTGCGAACCGGCATCCGGCTTCTCCTGGCGCGGCCAACGTCCCGGGCGCGGACGGCTCCCACGGCACCTCCGGCAGCGGAGCTGGCCCCTGTGACTGTCCTCCCTGTCCGGACCGCCTCCGCTGTCCCGCTGCGGGGCAGGCATGCCGCCTAAGGTGCAACCACTATTGGAACGAGTACCGGCTTCGCCGGCCGGAACGGTGGATCCCGTACCGCGGCGCCGTCACGGAGCCCGGGTGCTGATCCTGTTGTGCTGCGCCGTCGTTACGGCTGCGCTGGTGGCCGGCGCGGCCGGCATCCGTTCCGGTGATGCGGACGAAAACGTCCTCCGGGGTTTCCAGATCCGGGTGCTGAGCATCAGCCAGGCCGCGGCCGAGGACAGGGTGGACGGGGCGCTGGCTGCCCTGCAGGCCCTCGAGAAGGACCTGGGCGATGCTGCAGCAGGCGGCCGGCTTTCGGCAGCGCGGTACCGCAGCATCGCGAACGCGCTTTCGGCTGTCCGGGCGGATCTCGCCACGCAGGTGGCAGCAGCCTCCGCGGCAGCATCCCCTGGCACGGCACCGGACGCCGTCACGCCCGCTCCTGTCCTTGCCGGCACCGGGCAGGAGCCCGTTCCAGTGGAACCGGCCGTTCCGGCCGTTGCGCCTGCTCCTGCCCCCGCCTCCGAAGACGCCGCCCCCCAGGACTCCGCCCCGGCAGCTCCCGCCCAGGAGCGTCCGGACGCTGCGAAGGAGGCCAAAGGCAAGGGCAAAGGCCAAGGCAAGCCCTGACCGCAGCGAAAAGGAGCTTCCCTGTCAGGGCAGAATGGACGGATGAATCCTCCAGACGGCCTACCCGGTGCCGGCGCGTTCGACCTTGGCGCCATTGGTGCCGGACTTGCCTTCGCAGGATCACTTTCCGTGTTGCGGAAGGCGCTGGGAAGTAGTGGTTCGCCGGGCGCCGCCGTTGTGCAGGCACCGCCCGGGACCGGTAAAACCACCCTTGTCCCGCCGCTGCTGGCAAACCTCCACGGCCGGCGGGGCCGCGTCGTGGTCACCCAGCCGCGTCGGGTCGCGGCCCGGGCCGCCGCCCGGCGCCTCTCCGCCCTCGACGGCAGCCGGCTGGCCGGACGCGTGGGCTACACCGTCCGCGGGGAACGCCAGGCAGGCCCGGACACCCGAATCGAATTTGTGACCCCGGGCATCCTGTTGCGCCGCCTGCTGTCAGACCCCGGGCTGGAAGGCACTGCCGCCGTCGTCCTGGACGAGGTGCACGAGCGCGGCCTGGAAACGGACCTCCTGCTCGGCATGCTCGCGGAGGTCCGGGCGCTGCGCGGGGATCTCGCCGTCGTCGCCATGTCCGCAACCCTTGACGCGCCCCGGTTCGCCGCGCTGCTGGGGGATGCCGACGGCGGTGGCCCGGCACCCGTCGTCGACTGCCCTGCCGTGAACCATCCGCTGGACGTGCAATGGCTCCCGGCGCCCGCGGCGCGGCTGGATGTGCGGGGAGTGGCGCGCGCCTTCCTGGACCATGTCGCCGCCGCGGCCGCGGACGCCCAGGTCCGTGCTGTTGCCGCCGACGGGTCCGTGGATGCGCTCGTGTTCCTGCCGGGTGCCAGGGAGGTCTCCTACGTTGCGGCGGCCCTGCGCAGCCGGCTGGGCCGTCACGTTGACGTGCTGGAACTTCATGGCCAGGTGGGCCCGGCGGAGCAAGACAGGGCAGTGTCGGGGCGTGGTCCGGGCGATCCTCCGCGGATCATCGTCTCCACAGATCTTGCCGAGTCCTCCCTGACGGTGCCCGGCGTCCGGCTGGTCATTGACTCCGGGCTGTCCCGGGAACCGCGGCGGGACGCGGGCCGGGGCATGAGCGGTCTTGTCACCGTCTCCTGCTCCCGGGCGTCCGCTGACCAGCGGGCCGGGCGCGCCGCACGGCAAGGCCCGGGGACGGTGGTCCGCTGCTACTCCCAGCAGGCGTACGGTGCGGCTTCCGCCCATGCGACGCCGGAAATCAACGTGGCAGACCTGACCGGCGCCGCGCTGGTCCTCGCGTGCTGGGGCGCACCCGGCGGGAACGGGATCGCCTTGCCGGACCCGCCGCCCCGCCAGGCGATGGAGGACGCCGTCGAGGTGCTCCGGGAGTTGGGCGCCGTGTCCGACGACGGCCAGGTGACGGCAGCGGGCCGGGTCCTTGCCGGCATCCCTGCCGATCCGCGGCTGGCACGGGCGTTGCTCGACGGCGGCACCTCCGCAGGCCACCAGTTTGCCGCCGGGGTGGTGGCAGCGCTCTCCGGCGACCACCGCGCGCCGGGAGCGGACCTGCCCCGCCTGCTCGCCCAGCTCAGCGCCGACACAGGCCCGGCGGGAAGGCGCTGGTCGGAGGAGTCGAGGCGGTTGGCCGCCCTGGCGCGGCGGCAACAGGACGGTGCCGGTGTGGTTCCCGCGGCCACCGCCGCCGCAGGCGAAGCTGTTGGGGCCGTCGTCGCACTCGCTTTTCCGGACCGTGTGGCCCGGCGTGTGCCGGGCAGCGACGGCGCCGGGCAGTACCTGCTGGCATCCGGTACCAGGGCGGGCCTGCCCGCCGGCAGCACGTTGTCGGGCCACGAGTGGCTGGCCGTGGCCGAGGTGTCCCGCGCGGAAGGCAGGGACGCAGCCGGCACGGGCGCCGTCATCCGTGCCGCTGCCCCCATTTCCCTGGGCGTTGCCGAAGCGGCGGCGTCCCACCTGCTGGCCGACACCGTGGAAGCAGAATTCAGCGGGGGCCGGTTGAGCGCGCGCAGGACCCGGCGGCTGGGTTCGCTCGTGCTCTCCGCAACACCTGTGCGCCCCACCGCGGAACAGGGCAGGCGGGCCGTGGCGGCCGCGGTGCAGTCCAGTGGACTGGCTGCCCTGGCATGGTCGACGGCGGCGGCTTCCTTCCGGCGCCGCCTCGCCTTCCTGCACCGCGAGCTGGGTGCGCCATGGCCTGATGTGTCGGACGGGGCCCTGCTGGGCCGGCTGGAAGAGTGGCTGGGACCCGAATTGGGAGACTTGGCCGCCGGGAAACCGGTCACCGCGGTTGACCTGGCTGACCCGTTGCGACGGCTGCTGCCCTGGCCCGAAGCTGCCCGGCTGGGCGAGCTTGCGCCGGAATACCTTGAGGTTCCCAGCGGTTCCCGGGTCCGGATCGACTACCCGGAACCAGGTGACGCCGCCGCGCCCGTTGTGGCGGTGAAGCTGCAGGAGTGCTTCGGGCTGGCTGAATCCCCGAGACTGGTGGGCGGCCGTGTCCCGGTCCTGTTCCACCTGCTGTCCCCGGCCCGCCGGCCCCTCGCCGTGACGGATGACCTGACCTCGTTCTGGTCAGGCCCCTACACGCAGGTGCGTGCGGAGATGCGTGGGCGCTACCCCAAGCATCCCTGGCCGGAGGACCCGTGGTCAGCCCCCGCCACGGCACGCACCAAGCAGCGCAGGTAGCCGCTCTTCCCCGGCGGCTGCACCCGGGCGTGAAAAGTCCGATACACGGCCGAAACGTCTTGTCGACGTGCTGAAACATGGCTGTCCTAGGCTCCTTCCTACGCGGACAGTGCGGTCCGCAGCCCCTACGGAAGGACGCACACCATGTTTCCCTTGAACAGCCTTAACCTCCTGCTGGACGGCCGGCGCAGCGACGACGCACGGCGGTACGACGCCGGCCCGTCCGGTGACGGCGCGACCGGTGCCTTTCCCGCGGGCAAGCTCACCTCTGCCGCCTGGGAAGGCTGGTGGCACGAGGACGCTGCCTAGCGGCCTCGCATGTGCGCTGCGATAAACGCGGCCACGGGGGCTGCCAGGGAGGCGCCCACCTCATCTGCTGGCCGCTTCCTTCCCGCCACCGCGAACGAGTGGTCACCGCCCTGCACCCACTGCAGCACGGCGTTGGAACCGATCCGGGCCACGACGTCCGCCAGGATGTCCGGCGTGGCAAACGTGTCGCGGGTTCCCTGCAGGAACAGCATCGGCGTGGTGAGCCCGTACAGGTGCTCATCCCGCAGCTTCTCCGGCTTCCCGGGGGCGTGCAGGGGGTAGCCCAGGTACACCAGGCCGGAGGCCGCCATCCCATCGGCAACGGCCATGGACGCCATCCTGCCGCCGAACGACTTGCCGGCCGCCCAGACCGGGCCGCTGTCACCGTTGGCAGTCACCTGGGCGCGGGCTGTATCCATGGCCGCCCGCCAGGCGGCGATGGCGGCCGGAGGGCGGTCAGGGAACTTCCGCCCTGCCTCACGGTACGGAAAATTGAAGCGGAGGGTGGCCAGGCCCAGGCCGTTGAGGGCATCCGTGAATCCGCGGAGGAACGGGTGGTCCATTCCGGCACCTGCGCCGTGTGCCACCACCACGGTTGCGCTTGGATCTGCGGGGCGGGCGTAGGCGGCGGAAAAGGTGGTGTCACCCACGCTGACGGTGAGCTGCTGATCGGATGCGGGCATGGAACCATCATGCCGGAGTGCTGCCGGATGTTCCGGAGCAATGCCCGATGTTCCGGGTCCTGCCCGTGCCGGGGTGTACGTTGTCCCCATGGCGAGTGAACAGACCACCATCACCGTGCAGGGTCCCAACGGGCCCCGCGAGATGCGCATTTCCAGTCCCAGCCGCGTCCTCTGGCCGGACCTGGGCCTTACCAAGCTGGACCTGGTGAACTACATCTGCGACGTGGGGGAGGTGTTCATCGCCGCCAACGGGGACCGCCCCGTGGCGCTGCAGCGGTTCTCCGGCACCGTCGACGGTGAGCAGTTCTTCTCCAAGAATCCACCCAAGGGCACGCCGGATTTCATCCGCTCCGTCAAAGTGGTTTACCCCAGCGCAAGGTCGCACCCGCAACTCGTGTTCGATGAGCCTGCGGCGGCCGTGTGGGCCGCCCAGATGAACACGGTGGTGTTCCATCCCTGGCCTTCCCGCGCCGAAAACACGGACAACCCGGACCAGTTGCGCATCGATCTTGACCCGCAGCCGGGAACCGACTTCGATGACGCTGTCCCCGCCGCGCTGGTGCTGAAGGACGTCCTGGCCGAGGCGGGCCTCACCTGCTTCATCAAGACCTCCGGAAACCGCGGACTCCATGTTTATGCACCCATCGAACCAACCCGCGAATTCCTGGACGTCCGGCACGCGGTCATCGCCGCGGCCCGTGAAGTGGAGCGCCGCATCCCGGACAAAGTAACCACGGCCTGGTGGAAGGAAGAACGGGGCCGGAAGGTTTTCCTGGATTTCAACCAGGCCAACCGCGACCGCACTATTGCCGGTGCCTACAGCCCGCGGGCCCTCCCGCACGCCCCCGTGTCCTGCCCCATCACCTGGGCGGAACTGGAGCACGCGGATCCAAAGAACTTCACCATCCTCACGGTTCCGGAACGGTTGAAGACGGTGGGGGATCCCTGGGCGGATTTCAACGCCGGCCCCGGCACCATCGACACCCTGCTGGAGTGGTGGGACCGCGACTGCAAAGCCGGCCTGGGCGAGATGCCCTTCCCGCCGGACTACCCCAAGATGCCGGGCGAACCGCCCCGGGTCCAGCCCAGCCGCGCCCGCAAGCCGGACTGACGGCCACAACGACCGGCGGGCCGGACTCACCCGGCCGCTCCACAACGGGGCACTTTGACGCGGACACGCCGGCCGCCGTCGTGATTCACGACGGCGGCCGGCGGCAAAGTGCCCCGGGACGATTGCCCGCGGCGTGAACGCGGTGGCCGGGGTTACTCGAAGCGGGACGGATCGCCCATGCCGCGGCGGACCACCTCGGCCACCCCGCTGGAGAAGTCGACCACGGTGGTGGGCTCGGCGCCGCAGTCCCCGGCGTCGATGACGGCGTCCACCTGGTGGTCCAGCCGCTCCTTGATCTCCCAGCCCACGGTCAGCGGCTCCTCCTCATCCGGCAGCAGCAGCGTGCTGGACAGCAGCGGCTCGCCCAGTTCGGCCAGCAGCGCCTGCACCACGCGGTTGTCCGGAATCCGCACCCCCACGGTCTTCTTCCTGGGGTGGAGCAGGCGCTTGGGAACCTCCCTGGTGGCGGGCAGGATGAAGGTGTAGCTGCCCGGGGTAACGGACTTGATGCTCCGGAACACGTCATTGCCGATGTTCACGAACTGTCCCAGCTGCGCGAAATCCCGGCAGACCAACGTGAAGTGGTGCTTGTCATCCAGGTGCCGGATGCTCCTGATCCGGTCCAGGGCCTCGCGGTTGCCCATCTGTGCGCCGAGCGCGTAGCAGGAGTCCGTGGGGTAGGCGATCAGGCCGCCGTCCCGGATGATATTCACTGCCTGCGCGATGGCGCGCGGCTGGGGGTCCTGGGGATGAACGTCAAAGAATCTGGCCATGACCCAGAGCCTACGTTCCCGCGGACCCCGCCGCACCACGTGCCACGGCATCGGCGCCCTGAAATACGGGATGAACAGGGGAGGCGTCCCCTACCGGGCGGCGTCAGGATGGGGCAGGATGTTGTCTGCCCACGTTCCGGCCGGCGCAGTTCCGGCCCCCTGCGAAGGAGAACAAGCCCCATGCCAACAATCCTCAATCCCTACATCAGTTTCCGGGACAATGCCCGCGAGGCAATGAACTTCTACCAGTCGGTGTTCGGCGGCGAGCTGACACTCAGTACCTTTGGCGACTTCCAGGCCAGCGAGGATCCGGCGGAAGCTGAAAAGATCATGCACGGGATGCTGACCAGTACCCAGGGCCTGGTGATCATGGGCGCTGACACCCCCAACAGCATGGAGTACCACCCCGGTTCCGCCATTTCCATCTCCCTCAGCGGCGATGATGAGGTGGAACTGCGCGGCTACTACCAGAAGCTGAGCGGTGACGGGGGAGCGGTGACTGTCCCGATGGAAAAGTCGCCGTGGGGTGACATCTTTGGCATGTGCACCGACCGCTACGGAGTCGCCTGGCTGGTCAACGTCAACGCCGCCCAGCCCACGCCGGCACCCTGACATGCAACCGTGAGATGTGGCGGGCGGCCGCCAGGCGGAAGTACCGGACCCACCTCTTGGATCTGCCCCCTCCACCTTGAGGCCGGGCGTCCGGGCTGGGAGGATTAACGGGTGAGGCCGCTCATGGACTTCTTGTCCGACAAATGGTGGATGGTGTTTCCGCTGATGGCGTTTGCTGGCCGCTGGGCGGGCGGCTGGCGGCGCGCGGGCGAGCGCCGGTACCGGCGCAAGGTGGAACTGTACAAACTCCAGAACCAGGCACGTGAAGACGGGCGGGCGTCCCTGGCCGAGGTGCAGGCGCTGATGGACACCCATGACGCCACCAACCGGCGATGGCTTGAATATGAGCTCGACGTGGGCAAGCTCATCGATTTTCCCCTCATGACGGACGTCCGGGAACCACTCACGGTGGCCTTCCTGCGCGCCAAGCGGGAAGCTGACGGCCAGCGGCCCTCTTCCGCCGAAGACCTGCAAACAGTCGCCGGCGTTGACGCCTACCGGCAGGCAGTGAACAACTTCGCGGTGGCCCTGGACGTGGCCGAACGCGAAGCCAGGCGGATCAGGGACAGCAAGTTCAGCGGACCCGAACGCCAACGGCTGGCCACCGCCCGGAAGCTGCTGATGATCGCTGAGAACCATGCGGCTACCCCGGCCGAGCGGCAGGCCGCCTACAAACGGGCGCGCCGCGAACTGGACGGGCTCATCGTACTGCCGGACGTCACCGTTGCGGCCCTTGAGGAAAAGATCGCCCCGCAGCTGGACGCGGGCCCCAGGCCGCCGGAATTCCACCAGGGCTGAAACCTCGGTGGTGCAGCGTGGGGAGAACTCTTTATGTGGACGTCGACGGCGTGGTCTGCCCCTTCGGCCCGGAAGGAACCACGGGCTGGGGGTCCGCCTGGCAGCGCGCCGACGCTGGACTGTTGCCCGTCACCTTCGCCGCCGAACTCGTCACAGGGCTGAACTCCCTGGCCCTTACTCCCGGGCTGCGGTGTGTCTGGCTTACCAGCTGGGAGGAGCTGGCGCCCCAATACCTCTGTCCCGCCGTCGGACTTGCCGGCAGCAGGTGGCCCTGGCTTGCCGCGGACGGGGCAGCCGGCGGGACCGGCTGGTGGAAGCTCCGGGCCATCCAGGAGGACGTCGAAAAGACCGGACCAGACGCCATCGCATGGGTGGACGACCAGCTGGCATTCGAGGCCGAAGCACAGTCCTGGGCGCGCTTCCTGGGCAAGCGCATCCTCACGGTGTCGCCGCATCCGCGGCAGGGAATCACGCCGGCGGAACTGGACCTCCTCCGCTCTTTCCTTGCCCGGTCCGTGTTTTGACCTCATGCCCGGGACGCGTACGATCGATAAGGTTTCCCGCCGGTTGTGCCATCGCCGCAACTCATTCCAAAGCAAACAGCTGGTGAACTATGCTGTGCAAGGCAGCCTGGTAAGAGAAACTTGCTGAACGTCGACTCTGCAGATTGGGCAACAGGTGGATATCACCTTCATGGTGGCGCTGGTCATCGCACTGGCACTATTTTTCGACTTCACGAACGGCTTCCACGACACCGCCAACGCCATGGCCACGCCCATCGCAACCGGTGCCATCAAGCCCAAGACAGCGGTGGCCCTGGCAGCCGTCCTGAACCTGGTAGGGGCCTTCCTTTCCACCGAGGTGGCCAAGACGGTGTCCGGCGGCATCATCCGGGAGGGCTCCGGAGGCGTCCAGATCACACCGGAGATTATCTTCGCCGGGCTCATGGGAGCCGTCCTGTGGAACATGGTTACGTGGCTGAAGGGTTTGCCGTCCAGCTCATCGCATGCCCTGTTCGGCGGACTGATCGGCGCGGCAATCGTCGGCGCAGGATTCAGCTCCGTCAACCTTGAGACGCTGCTGCAGAAGGTCATACTTCCGGCCGTCTTCGCACCGGTGATCGCAGGAGTTGCCGCCTACGTATGCACGCGCCTGGCCTACGCCCTCACCTCACGCCACGACCCCGAGACCGGCACCAAGCTCACCCAGAAACGCGGCGGGTTCCGCACCGGCCAGATCTTCACGTCCAGCCTGGTGGCCCTGGCCCACGGAACCAACGACGCCCAGAAGACCATGGGCATCATCACGCTGGTCCTGATCGCCGCCGGAAGCCAGGCGCCCGGTTCCGGTCCCCAGATCTGGGTAATCACTGCCTGTGCCCTCGCCATCGCCATCGGCACCTACGCCGGCGGCTGGCGGATCATCCGCACCATGGGTTCCGGCCTGACCGAGGTCAAGCCCGCCCAGGGCTTCGCGGCCGAGTCCAGCACCGCGTCCGCCATCCTCGCCTCGTCCCACCTTGGCTTCGCCCTTTCCACCACGCAGGTGGCGTCGGGTTCGGTCATCGGCTCAGGCATGGGGCGCCGCGGGACCACGGTCCGCTGGAACATGGTGGGCAAGATCGCGTTGGGATGGCTGTTTACCCTGCCTGCCGCCGGAATCGTCGGTGCCCTGACCGCGCTGCTGGTGATGACCGGCGTCGTGGGCGTGCTCATTGCCGCCATTGCCGGGAGCGGCGCGGTGCTCTTCATGTTCTTCTACTCACGCAAGTCCTCCGTGAGCCACCAGAACGCCGTCGAGGTGGAGGAAGCCGGCCAGGCCGTCCGGTTCGCCAAGAAGAAGGCCATGGCCCGCGCCCGGGCCGAAGCCAAGGCAAAGGCCAAAGCCGACGCCAAAGCCAACAACCCCAAGGAGAATCGGCGATGAAGTGGTTGGAACTCCTGGCCGTTGCCGGCGCCACCCTGGTAGCTGCCGCAACAGTGGTGACCCTCTACTCACTCGGCGTCCGGTTCACGGCCATCGCCGCTGACGCACAACAGACTTCTCCGGGCCTGAAGCGCTCCTTCGCGTATGTCTGTTTTGGCCTGTGCGGCCTGGCTGTCCTGCTGGGCCTGTACCTGATCATTCCGTACTTCTCGAAGTAGCAAACTCCCGGAAGCTGCACGACGGGCAGCCATAGCACGCGCAGGGCCTTGGCCATTGGCTGGACCGGGCCGCCTGGCTAGGCTGGTGCGATGCCCCGCATCCAATATTTCGTGGCCGCGTCCCTTGACGGTTTCATCGCGACATCCACGGACGACCTCGGCTGGCTTCTGCAGTTCGACGGCTTCGAGGGCGGCGCGGACAGTTACAACGAGTTCATGGCCGGTGTGGGCTGCATGGTCATGGGCGGGGAAACCTACGCCTGGCTGATGGAGCACGAGCCCGGCAGGTGGCCGTACACGGGCACGCCCAGCTACGTCTTCACCCACCACGAATACCGTGCCCCGGACGGGGCAGACATCACGTTCGTCCGCGGCGACGTTCAGGAATTCATCACGGACTTCCGGCGGGCCGCCCGGGACCGGAACATCTGGGTGGTGGGCGGCGGCAACCTGGCGGCCCAGTTCGCGGATGCCGGCCTGCTGGATGAAATCATCCTCTCCGTCATCCCGGTGGTGCTGGGCGGTGGGAAGCGGCTGCTGCCGATGAAGGGCCCGACGCCGCCGCTGGAGCTGGCTGCGTCCCGCACCCTGGGCAGGGGAATCGTCGAGCTGCGCTACCTGCTGCCCGGAAGGACAGGTCCACAGGCCTGACGCTGCCCGCCCTATCCGGCGTTGTCCCGGAGCATGTTGGTGATGCGTGCCGTCGACAGCCGCCGTCCCTGGGCGTCTGTCATGACGATCTCATGGGTGGCAAGCGTGCGCCCCAGATGGATCGCGGTGCAGGTTCCGGTGACCAGGCCCTTCGCGATGGACCGGTGATGGGTCGCGTTGACCTCAATGCCCACGGCGTGCCGTCCCGGCCCCGCATGCATTCCTGCGGAGAACGATCCCAGGGTTTCTGCCAGCACCACATGGGCGCCGCCGTGGAGGATTCCGGCCACCTGGGTGTTGCCCTCCACCGGCATGGTGGCAACGGTGCGTTCCGGGCTCATCTCCAGGAAATGGATCCCCATCTTGACCACCAGGGCGCCGACACCGAACCTGCCCAGCCAGCCGTGCATGTGGTCGGGAATTCCGGCGGCTGCGAGCTCTCCGGCGAAAGCGCCCGGCGTGAAATTGTCTGTCATGGCAACTAGGCTGGCACCTGTGAGTGAAACAACCAAACCGGCCCCTTTCCCATCTTCGGCCCTCGATGAAGACGCTGCCGCGCAGCTTTCGTCCGCCACGCCCCGGCCTGCTGCAAAGGCCGCCATCCCCGCTGCCGGTGGGTCTGTTTCAGCTACGGAAGCGCCCGTCATTCCCCTTACCGGCCAACCGCGGCTGCTGGTCCTTGACGGCCATTCCATGGCGTTCCGCGCCTTCTTTGCCCTGCCGGCGGACAAGTTCTCCACCTCCAACGGCCAGCACACCAACGCCATCCACGGCTTCACCTCCATGCTGATCAACCTCATCAAGGAGCAGCAGCCCACCCACGTCGCGGTTGCGTTCGATGTTTCGGACGAATCCACCCACCGGAAGACCGAGTACAGCGAGTACAAGGGCGGCCGGAACGAAACGCCCCGCGAGATGAGCGGCCAGATCGACCTCATCGCCCAGGTCATGGAGGCCTGGGGCATCAAGACCATAAAAATGCCCGGCTACGAGGCCGATGACATCCTGGCCACCCTCGCCACCATGGGTGAGAAGGCCGGATTCGAGGTCCTGCTCGTTTCCGGCGACCGGGACGCCTTCCAGCTCATCACGGACAACGTATTCGTGCTCTACCCGCGCAAGGGCGTCAGCGACATCCCCCGGATGGACGCCGCCGCGATCGAAGCGAAATACTTCGTCAGCCCGTCCCGCTACTCGGACCTTGCCGCCCTGGTGGGGGAGACAGCGGACAACCTCCCCGGCGTGCCCGGCGTGGGACCCAAGACCGCTGCGAAATGGATCAACCAGTACGGCGGCCTAGAAGGCGTCCTGGAACACCTTGACTCCATCGGCGGCAAAGTAGGTGACGCCCTGCGGGAGAACGTCGACGCCGTGAAGCGCAACCGACGGCTGAACCAGC
Source organism: Pseudarthrobacter sp. BRE9 (assembly GCF_031844305.1). Lineage (NCBI taxonomy): Bacteria > Bacillati > Actinomycetota > Actinomycetes > Micrococcales > Micrococcaceae > Pseudarthrobacter > Pseudarthrobacter sp. BRE9. The sequence continues at coordinate 221,498 of NZ_JAUZUY010000002.1, forward strand.
TCCACACGGATCTGGACCTCCCCGTCACGCTGGAGGACCTCTACCAGCCGCGCCCCGACCAGGCCGCCATTGAAGATCTCTTTGACCAGCTGGAGTTCAAGGCCATCCGCGGCCGGCTGTTTGCCCTCTACGGCGACGCTGACACACCCGCCGCCGAACGGGAAAGCATTGAAACCCCGGACTACACCACACCTGCCGATGCTGCCGAACTGGCAGCCTTCCTGGCCGCAGGCGCGGGCCGGCGGACCGCCCTCGCCGTCGACCTCGTACCCGGCCGCATTGGCGAGGACGCCGCCGCGGTGGCCATCGTGCGTGGTGACGCCGCAGTCTACGTCGACCTCACCGGCCAGGACGCGGAGACCGAGAATGTGCTGGCCGGCTGGCTGCGGGACCCCGAAGCACCCAAGGTGATGCACGGCTTCAAGGCAGCGCTCAAGGCTCTCACGGCCCGCGGCCTGGAGCTGGAGGGCGTAGTGGACGACACCTCCATCTCCGGCTACCTCATCCAGCCGGACCGCCGCACCTACGAACTTGCCGAGCTCGCCCAGCACCACCTCAACGTGGGAATCCCGGCCGCTACCGCCAAAGCCGGGCAGCTCGAGCTGTCGTTTGACGGCGACGACACCGCGGCGGCCGACGCCCTGGTCCAGGCCGGCGCCGTCGTACTGGCCCTGAGCCGCTACTTCGAGGACGAACTCAAGGAACGCCGGGCGGAGGAACTGCTGTCCACCCTCGAACTGCCGGTCAGCCGCGTCCTTGCGGATATGGAACTCGCCGGCATAGCGATCGACATGGACAAGATGGACGATCAGCTCGCCGACCTTGCCCGGGTCATCGACCAGGCGCAGGAACAGGCCTTCGCGGCCATTGGCCACGAAGTCAACCTCGGCTCGCCCAAGCAGCTGCAGACCGTCCTGTTCGATGAACTGCAGCTCCCCAAGACCAAGAAGATCAAGTCCGGCTACACCACGGACGCGGCTTCCCTGAAGAACCTCCTGGACAGGACAGGGCACGAGTTCCTGGTTCAGCTCATGGCCCACCGCGAGGCCGCCAAGCTGCGGCAGATGCTCGAGTCCTTGAAGAAGTCCGTGGCGGAGGACGGCCGGATCCACACCACTTACGCCCAGAACGTGGCCGCCACTGGACGGATCTCGTCCAACAACCCGAACCTGCAGAACATCCCCATCCGCAGCGAGGAAGGCCGGCGCGTCCGCGGCATCTTCGTGGTCAGCGATGGCTACGAATGCCTGCTGTCCGCCGACTACTCCCAGATCGAGATGCGCATCATGGCGCACCTCTCCGGTGACGCGGGCCTGATCCAGGCGTACAAGGACGGCGAGGACCTGCACCGCTTCGTCGGCTCGAACATCTTCCACGTCCCCACAGACCAGGTCACCAGCGCCATGCGCTCAAAGGTGAAGGCCATGTCCTACGGCCTGGCCTACGGATTGACCTCCTTCGGCCTGTCCAAGCAGCTGGAAATTTCCGTTGACGAGGCGCGCACCCTCATGAAGGACTACTTCGACCGCTTCGGCGCGGTCCGCGACTACCTGCGCGGCGTGGTGGACCAGGCCCGCGTGGACGGCTACACCGCCACCATTGAGGGACGCCGCCGTTACCTGCCCGACCTCACCAGCACCGACCGCCAGCTGCGGGAGAACGCCGAGCGCATCGCCCTCAACAGCCCCATCCAGGGTTCCGCAGCGGACATCATCAAGCGCGCCATGCTGGGCGTCCATGCCGAACTTCAGGCGCAGGGCCTGAAGTCACGGATGCTGCTCCAGGTCCATGACGAACTGGTCCTGGAAGTCGCCGCCGGGGAGCGGGGCGCCGTGGAGAAATTGGTGACCGGGCAGATGGCCGCAGCTGCCGACCTGAGCGTGCCCCTGGAAGTCCAGATCGGCGTCGGACCCAGCTGGTACGACGCCGGGCACTAGGCACGGAGTGGCCCCCCGCCGGGCAGGGGATGTTTGTGCTGTTCAGTGGCGGGCCTCATTGACTAGGCTCGGGTAAATGGGTGATCTGAGCGAAGACTATGAAATCCGGCGCTTTCCGGCTGTGTCCAAGGGCAAGGAAGGGTACGCAGAGGCCGAAACCTGGGCCCAGGCCGTAGCGTTTGGCTTCCACGAGTCCAGCCGCAGCCCTGACCACCGGGAACGCTCCCTCGCCACCTATGAAGTGGATGGACGGATCTTCACGGGGGCGTACCAGACCGGACCCGTGGCCGCCTCATCCCTGCCGGCCGAGGTGCCCGTGGCCACGTTCGGGACCTTCCGCAAGACCCTCAACATCGGCTTCGGCCGCATGCTGGAAACCCAGATGGTCACGGCCGTGACGGTCCGCACTTCCCATCGCCGCCGCGGCCTGCTGCGCCGGATGATGACCGAAGACCTGCAGGCCGCCAAGGACGACGGCATTTCCGTGGCCGCACTGACGGCCTCGGAGGGAAGCATCTACGGCAGGTTCGGCTACGGAGTGGCGAGCCTTGAACGGACCGTCAAAGTGGATACCACCGCCCGGTTCAACCTGCGGCACCAGGCCGTGGGCACCGTCGAAGTCGCCGACCCCAAGGTCCTGCTGGAAGTGGCTCCGCTGGTGTTCGACCGCGTCCACCGGCACACGCCGGGGTCCCTCGGCCGGCAGGAATGGTACCGACAGCTGGCGTCGGGGTCGCTGGGACGCGACGGCAAGGAGGATCCCGCCATCAAGGTGGCGCTGCACTACGGCCCGGACGCAGCCATCGACGGCTACGTCTCCTACAAGTTCCTCGGCTGGGACACCACCCCCTTCACCGTGGAAGTCGTGGACCTCGTGGCCGGTACGGACCACGCCTACCTTGAACTCTGGCAGTACCTGGCCGCCATTGACCTCGTGGAACGGGTCACCTGGAACGAAGCGCCGGTGGATGATCCCCTCGCCTGGGCACTGGCGGACCCGCGCTGCATGGATGCCTCGGACAGCCGTGACATGCTGTGGCTCCGGATCCTGGACGTCCCGCAGGCCCTCGCGGCGCGGCACTACCCGGCTGACGGCCGGCTGGTCCTCGACGTGGAGGACGCGCTGGGCCTCACGGCAGGAACTTTCGCGTTGGAGGTCAAAGACGGCCAGGCCGCCGTCGAACGTGTGGCAATGGGGGAAAAGGCTGACCTGGCACTGGATGTCTCGGCGCTGTCCTCGATCTACCTTGGCGGAGTCAGCCCCGTGACGCTCAAGGCGGCAGGTATGGTCTGCGAGGCGACTCCCGGCGCAGCGTTGAAAGCGCAGCAGATGTTCGCGGTTGAGCGGGCAACGCACTGCCTGACCCACTTCTGACGTTCCCGAACGCCCGGGGCGGCCGCTTTGACCCGAATTGCAGGCAGCGACTAGAATAAACGGGCGTGTGTTACGTGTGCATCGCTATGGTTCGCATTTGAACGCCACGCAATCAGGATGACCCGGCAATCCGCCGCGCTCCGCCTCCAGGTCAGTACCCGGAAGTGGTGGTCACCTGACCGACTCACTATCCACAACGGAGCCCCTACTACATGACCATCACCTCCACCGAGAAGCCCGGTACCCCCGTAGTCGCCATTAACGACATCGGTACCGCTGAGGACTTCCTCGCAGCAGTCGACGCGACCATCAAGTACTTCAACGACGGAGATCTCGTCGAAGGTACCGTCGTCAAGGTCGACCGCGACGAAGTTCTGCTCGACATCGGTTACAAGACCGAAGGTGTCATCCCCTCCCGCGAGCTTTCCATCAAGCACGACGTTGATCCCGGAGACGTTGTCTCCGTTGGCGATCAGGTCGAGGCCCTGGTGCTCACCAAGGAAGACAAAGAAGGCCGCCTGATCCTCTCCAAGAAGCGCGCTCAGTACGAGCGTGCCTGGGGCGACATCGAGAAGGTCAAGGAAGAAGACGGTGTTGTCACCGGTACCGTCATCGAGGTCGTCAAGGGTGGTCTTATCCTCGACATCGGCCTGCGCGGCTTCCTGCCCGCATCCCTCGTCGAGATGCGCCGTGTACGCGACCTGGCTCCGTACATCGGCCAGCAGATCGAAGCCAAGATCATCGAGCTGGACAAGAACCGCAACAACGTGGTCCTGTCCCGCCGTGCATGGCTCGAGCAGACCCAGTCCGAGGTCCGCTCCACGTTCCTCAACAAGCTGGAAAAGGGCCAGGTCCGTCCCGGCGTCGTTTCCTCCATCGTCAACTTCGGTGCCTTCGTGGACCTGGGCGGCGTAGACGGCCTGGTTCACGTTTCCGAGCTGTCCTGGAAGCACATCGACCACCCGTCCGAGGTTGTCGAAGTTGGCCAGGAAGTCACCGTCGAGGTTCTCGAAGTCGACCTGGACCGCGAGCGTGTTTCCCTGTCGCTCAAGGCTACGCAGGAAGACCCGTGGCAGACCTTCGCCCGCACCCACGCCCTCGGCCAGGTTGTTCCGGGTAAGGTCACCAAGCTCGTTCCGTTCGGTGCGTTCGTCCGCGTCGAAGACGGCATCGAAGGCCTGGTCCACATCTCCGAGCTGGCTGTCCGCCACGTGGAGCTGGCAGAGCAGGTCGTCTCCGTTGGCGACGAGCTGTTCGTCAAGGTCATCGACATCGACCTCGAGCGCCGCCGCATCTCGCTGTCCCTCAAGCAGGCCAACGAGGGCGTCGACGCCGACAGCACCGAGTTCGACCCGGCTCTGTACGGCATGGCCGCAGAGTACGACGAAGAGGGCAACTACAAGTACCCCGAGGGCTTCGACCCCGAGTCCAACGAATGGCTCGAGGGCTACGAGACGCAGCGCGCCGCCTGGGAGCAGCAGTACGCTGACGCCCAGACCCGCTGGGAAGCACACAAGAAGCAGGTTGCCCAGCACGCTGCCGACGACGCTGCAGCTGCAACGTCCGGTGACAGCGATTCCGGCACCACCAGCTACTCCTCCGAGCCTGCTGCCACCGACACCGGTGCCGGCACCCTGGCTTCGGACGAGGCTCTTGCTGCTCTCCGCGAGAAGCTGACCGGCAACTAATTGCCACCGGCCCTTCCGGGCTGACACAACAGACCCCCTGCCTTCGGGCAGGGGGTCTGTTGCTTTAACCAGCCGCTCCGCCGGCACGCGCAACCCAAATGCGTAACTTTTGCTGGCTGGGGTCCGGGTGCTGCCACCTATTGCGGGGCCGGCGGGCCGGCCAGGACGCATAAGTTGCGCAACCCGGTCAGCGGGTTTCCCCTAGAGCTCGACGACGGCAAGGACTGTCCCGTCTGCGTGGTGGGTCAGTGCAGCCCCGGCTGCGGCCAGCAGCCGTTGGGCGACGGCGTTCCCCGCCAAGGTGCGGGCGCTGACGCGCTTGAGTCCGGCCCGGCGGGCCTCCGCCAGGACCAGGTCCAGGGCAGCAGCGCCGATACCGCGCGAACGGAAGCTCCGGCCAAGCCAGATGCCCGTTTCGCCTGAGGGAGTGCCTGAACTGGTTTCCCGCTTGAGTCGCACGGAGCCGGCGATCAGGCTGCCGCTGAAGACGGCCCAGGACTTTTCCGCGGCGGGTCCGTCCAGTCCGCCGGCCGCCGCCTGATGGTAGCTGTAGAACCAGGCGGTGCGCTCCAGGTTCCAGCCGGGGCCGTCCAGCGGGGGAGCCACTTCGTCCGGGGAGGCGTCGCGCTTGGCCAGTTGGAGCAGCCGGTCCGCTACGGCTCTATCAACATCCACGAGGGTGACTTCAGTTGAGGGGTTCATCCACCCATTCCGTTCCATCGGGACTGAGCGTGGCCGTTCCCGCCGTCAGCTGGAGGATGCGGTCAGTTGCGGCAGCAATGGCGGCAGCATGGTCCGGCACGGCAATCCGCAGCACCGTGTACCGGTCCTGGTAGCTGGTCTCGGCCATGACAGCGCCGGCGGCCCGCAGATCGTTTTCCAGCCGGCCCGCTCCCGCGTGCGGTACTGCGGTGGAACAGATCCGGAGCCTGCTGCGGCGGACCAAGGGTGCCAGGTCCAGGGCGGCCGAGACCGATTCGGAGTAGGCCCGGACCAGGCCGCCGGCGCCGAGCAGGATGCCGCCGAAATAGCGCACGACGACGGCACTGACGTCACTGAGGTCGGCCACCCCGGGCGCCGTTTCCCTCTTCAGCAGGGCTTCGAGCATGGGGATGCCCGCCGTCCCGGCGGGTTCGCCGTCGTCGCTGGAGCGCTGGATGGTGCGGTCCGGCCCGATGACGAACGCCGAGCAGTGATGGCGGGCATCGTGGAACTCACGGCGCAGGCCCGCCACCAGGTCGCGGGCCGTGTCCTCGGTGCCGGCCCTCCGCAGAACGGTAATGAACCGGGAGCGTTTTATGTCGAGTTCATGCCGGAAGTCCTGGCCGGCCGCCAGCGTGGTGTAGGTGCCTGACCGGCTGTCTTGCTCTTGCATCCGCCCCAGTCTAGGCCCCACCCACCGCCTCCCTTACCTCGCTGCGCCCGGCCAGGGGACCTGCGGCGGCGTGTGCTAGTAGGCTGACGGCGTGCTGAAAATTGGACTGACGGGCGGGATCGCTTCAGGGAAATCGGTGGTGGCCGCCCGGCTGAAGGAACGCGGCGCCGTGCTGGTGGACGCTGATGCGCTGGCGCGGGAGGTGGTTGAGCCCGGAACCGAAGGGCTGGACCGGATAGTGGTGGAGTTCGGCGCGGACATGCTCGACGACGCCGGGCGGCTCGACCGGGCACGGCTCGGCGGGGCGGTGTTCGGCAACCAGGAGCGGCTGGCGGCCCTGAACGCCATCGTCCACCCCCTGGTACGCACCCGCGCGGCCGCCATAACGGCAGCGGCGACGGAGGACGCCATCGTGGTCCAGGACATCCCCCTGCTGGTGGAAACGGGGCAGGGGGCAGCATTCCACCTGGTGCTGGTGGTGGACGCCCCGGAGGATGTGCGGCTGCAGCGGATGCAGGAGCTGCGCGGCATGACGGAGGAGGCGGCGCATTCGCGGATGGCCGCCCAGGCTACCCGGGACGCACGCCTCGCTGCCGCCGATGTCGTCCTGGACAACTCCGGCACGGTTCAGCACCTGCTTGACCAGGTGGACAGGCTCTGGGACGGGCGGCTGGTGCCCTTCGCCCACAACTTGGCGGCGGGGACGCGTGCGCCCCGGAACAGGGGACCGGTGCTGGAGCCGCACCGGACGGAATGGGCGCAGCAGGCGGCCAGGATCGCGGCACGCCTGGCGGCGGCTGCACCGGGCCTCGTCCTGGCCGTGGACCACATCGGTTCCACCTCTGTTCCCGGCCTGGCCGCCAAGGATGTCATCGACCTCCAAGTGTCCGTGCCCGACCTGGAGGCCGCGGGCAGGATCGCACCGCTCCTGGCCGCTGCCGGCTTCCCGGCGGTGCGGGGTATGGAATCGGACACCCCCAAGCCGGACGCTCCCGATCCGTCAGAATGGCTGAAGCGGTTCCACGCCAACGCGGACCCGTGCCGTGCCGTGAACGTGCATGTCCGGGCCGCCGGCTCGGCCGGATGGCGTTACGCCCTGCTGTTCCGGGACTGGCTGCGGAACGACCCCGCCGCGCTCAAGCTCTATGAGGGACACAAGTCGGAGCTCGCTGCACGCTTTGCCGGCTCTGGCAGCACCGGGGCCTACGCGTCAGCCAAGGAACCGTGGTTCACGGACGTTGCGTGGCCGCAAATGTCCGCCTGGGCCGGGGCAACCGGGTGGGAGCCGCCGTCGTACACGTCCTGAGGCCGGTCCCTGGAGGGGTGGCTGTTCGCCTGTAACGGACGGGGCCGTACAGTGTCGGTGGCCGGTTGTAGATTAGATCCATGAGCCTTGCGCAGGAGATCAACCGTGTTGTAGCGCCCTTCGAAGTCATCAGCGAATTCAAGCCCGCGGGCGACCAGCCGGCCGCCATCGCGGAGCTGACGGAGCGCATCAACAACGGCGAGAAGGACGTGGTTCTGCTCGGTGCCACGGGTACCGGCAAGAGCGCCACCACCGCCTGGCTCATCGAGCAGGTGCAGCGGCCCACCCTGGTAATGGTGCAGAACAAGACCCTCGCCGCGCAGCTGGCCAACGAGTTCCGCGAACTCCTGCCCAACAACGCGGTGGAGTACTTCGTTTCCTATTACGACTACTACCAGCCCGAAGCCTACGTCCCGCAAACGGATACGTTCATTGAAAAGGACTCCTCCATCAACGAGGAAGTCGAACGGCTGCGCCACTCCGCCACCAACGCCCTGCTGACCCGGCGCGACGTGATCGTGGTGGCCACCGTGTCCTGCATTTACGGTCTGGGAACCCCCGAAGAGTACATCGCCGGGATGGTCACCCTGCGCAAGGGCCAGGAGATGAACCGGGACGCCCTGCTGCGAAAGTTCGTCTCCATGCAGTACGCCCGCAACGACATGGACTTCCACCGCGGCACCTTCCGGGTACGGGGCGACACCGTCGAGATCATCCCGATGTACGAGGAACTGGCGCTGCGGATCGAGTTCTTCGGGGATGAGGTGGAGAACATCTACACCCTGCATCCCGTCACCGGCGAAGTGATCCGCGAGGAGACGGAAATGTACGTCTTCCCGGCCTCGCACTACGTCGCCGGGCCGGAACGGATGAGCCGGGCCATCAAGACCATCGAGGAGGAGCTCGCAGAACGGCTGGCGGTCCTGGAGGGCCAGAACAAGCTTGTGGAAGCCCAGCGCCTCCGCATGCGCACCACCTACGACCTCGAAATGATGCAGCAGATGGGCTTCTGCAACGGCATCGAAAACTACTCCCGGCACATCGACGGCCGTCCCGGCGGCACAGCGCCGCACTGCCTCATCGACTACTTCCCGGACGACTTCCTGCTGGTGGTGGACGAATCCCACGTCACCATTCCGCAGATCGGCGCCATGTACGAAGGCGACATGTCACGGAAGCGGACCCTGGTGGACCATGGCTTCCGGCTGCCGTCCGCCATGGACAACCGCCCGCTGAAATGGGACGAGTTCCTGGAACGGATCGGCCAGACCGTCTACCTGTCCGCCACCCCGGGCAAGTATGAACTCGGCAAGGCCGACGGCTTCGTCCAGCAGATCATCCGCCCCACGGGCCTGATCGACCCCGAAGTGATCGTCAAACCCACCAAGGGGCAGATCGATGACCTCCTCGGCGAGATCCGCACCCGGGTGGAAAAGGATGAGCGCGTCCTCGTCACCACCCTCACCAAGCGCATGGCCGAGGACCTGACCGACTATCTCCTGGGCCACGGCATCAAGGTGGAGTACCTCCACTCCGATGTTGACACGCTGCGGCGCGTTGAACTCCTCCGTGAGCTGCGCCTGGGCAGCTTCGACGTCCTGGTGGGCATCAACCTGCTCCGTGAAGGACTGGACCTGCCCGAGGTCTCCCTGGTGAGCATCCTGGACGCGGACAAGGAGGGCTTCCTGCGTTCGTCAACGTCGCTCATCCAGACCATTGGCCGTGCCGCCCGCAACGTGTCGGGCCAGGTGCACATGTACGCCGACCGGATCACCGACTCCATGGCCAACGCCATCGACGAAACCAACCGGCGCCGCGCCATCCAGGTGGCCTACAACCAGGAACACGGCGTGGACCCGCAGCCGCTCCGCAAGAAGATTGCGGACATCACGGACCAGCTGGCCCGCGAGGACGCGGACACCCAGGAACTGCTGAACAACAACCGCCTGGCCAAGGGTGCCAAGCGGAGCAAGTCCGGCGCCAAGGGCGGAGCACAGGTGCGCGCGGACGGCCTGGCCGCTGCGCCGGCGGAGGACCTGGTGGGCCTGATCGAGCAGCTGACGGAACAAATGCATGGTGCCGCAGCGGAACTGCAGTTCGAGGTGGCAGCCCGGATCCGTGACGAAGTCAGCGAACTGAAGAAAGAGTTGCGCCAGATGCAGGCGGCCGGCCACGCTTAAGGCCTGCCCTAACCGGACCGGCACATCCTGACCGCACAACGGCGGGCACCCATCCCGGGTGCCCGCCGTCGCGCTTCGCGTTGCAGTGGTGCCGCTTTACTTCCGTGCCGAATCGATCATTCCCTTCGCTTCCTGCATCAGGCCCTTGGCTGCGTCAGTGGGGGATTTACGGTCAAACAGCACATCGGTGCTGTAGCGCTGGATCAGCGCCTGCACTCCGGAAGAACCGGTGGGAGGCACCGGGGGCCCGCTCTTCAGATCCGGCTTGATGTCCTTCAGGAATGCCGCTGCGGCCTTGTCCGCGGGGGTCAGCAGCGGGTCGATTGCCGTCTGGACCTCGGAGTTGGTGGGGAAGCCCCGCTCGGTCAGGATGGTCTTGGCCGCATCCAGGTTGTTGAGCATGTAGTTGACTACTTCGGCGGCTTCCTTCGGGTGCTTGCTGCGGGAGGAAACTGACCAGAACATGGACGGTTTGTACGACATGCCGTTCTCCTTGGCGCCGCCGGTGGAACTGGGGGCGCGCAGGATCTTGACGTCGGTCTTCAGCGCGGACTGAAGCGCGTTCACCTGGTTGGTCCACCACCAGGACATGGCCGTCTTCCCGGTGGCAAACAGGGTTTGTTCCACAGGGGCGCTGATGTCCTCGGTGGCTATGTTTGCCGGCGGGGCGGCGCCCTGGTTGCGCAGGTTCAGCACGTTCTGGAAGAAGGACGCAGCGGTGTCCTCCTTGAAGCCAAGGCCGCCATCCTCCGAGTACAGCGACTCACCATGCTGCATGGCCCAGGTATTCAGGTCCGAATCGGTCAACGAATAGGAACTGCCGTAGTTGGTCTGGCCGGCCTTGCCCGCTGCTGCCGCGATCCGGGCAGCAGTCCGGGTGTAGTCGTCCCACGTCCAGGTCTTGTCGTCCGGGATGGGAACCCCGTAGTCCTGGAACATCTTGGTGTTGATCATCACGGCCTTTGCGTTCTGGCCGGTGCTCAGGCCGAACTGCTTGCCGCTTACCTGACCTGACTTGAGGGCGTCCTGGTCAATCTTGGACGTGTCAATGTTCCCCTGCTTGGACAGGTCCAGCAGTGCGCCCCGGCCACCATATTCAGCGATGTAGGCCTGGTCCATTTGGATCACGTCCGGTGAGTCGTTGGCGGCCGTGGTGGTGGCCAGCTTGTCCCAGTAGCTGCTCCATACTCCGGGCTCAGCCTGGACCTTGATGTTGGGGTGCGAGGCCTGGAAGGCGTCGATCACCTGTTGGGTCTGTTTGTTCCGCAGGTCATTGCCCCACCACGTGAAGCGGACGGTGACGTTTCCGGCGCTGTCGCCCGACGAAGAGGACGAGGAGGACGAGCAGCCGCTGGCGAGCATGGCCAGTGTTGCGGCGGTGGCAAGGGCTTTGACCACCATGCCAGTGCGATGAGGAGTCTTCATTGACCAACCTTGATCTTTTTGGAAAGGACACCGGGCCCGGGTGAGAAACCGCTTTCTCGCCCGGAGCGATTATTGCAAGCGTGGTGGGAGGCGTCAACACCTACGGGGAAAACGTTATCCAACAGTCGGACCGGGGCCGGTCCGGAATCCCACCCGCGCGAGCGGCCACCCGTCTGGGGTACAGTTAATGGCACGTAGGGGAGTATCCCAGGCGCTACGATCGTCAACACGCAGGGCACAGTTGCCCCGCCGGGCGTAGCGGGCCGCCGTATCAGCACCAAGTGCGCAGGCAGGCCGGAGAGACTTACACCATTTCTGTGTGCCCTGCGAAAGGCTTTCCTGTGCTCGATTTGCCCGTTTGGTTCGAGGTTGGCTCGTTCGTCGTCCTCGGCCTGATTCTCCTGGTCGACCTCCTCCTGGTGGTCCGGCGACCGCACGAACCGTCCATGAAGGAAGCCGGCCTGTGGGTGGCTTTCTACGTCACCTTGGCCCTTGCTTTCGCCGGTGCCATGTTTGCTTTCACCGGCGCGGAGTTCGGCAGCCAGTTCGTTGCCGGCTGGGTCACTGAATACAGCCTCAGCATCGACAACCTGTTCGTGTTCATCATCATCATGGCCAGGTTCTCCGTACCCCGGAAATACCAGCAGGAAGTCCTGATGGTGGGGATCATCATCGCGCTGATTTTGCGCGGTATCTTCATCATGCTCGGCGCCATCGTCATCGAACAGTTCAGCTGGGTGTTCTACATCTTCGGTGCGTTCCTGCTGTGGACCGCCTGGAAGCAGGCCCAGGACGAGGGCGAAGAGGAAGAAGACCGGGAGAACCCGCTGATCGCCAGGATCCGCAAGGTCATTCCCATGTCGGAGAAGTTCGACGGCGGCAAGCTGCGGACCACGGTGAACGGCAAGAAGGTCTTCACCCCCATGGTGATCGTCTTCATCACCATCGGCCTCACGGACCTGCTGTTTGCGGTTGACTCCATTCCCGCCATCTTCGGCCTGACCCAAAGCCCCTTCATTGTCTTCACAGCCAACCTGTTCGCCCTGATGGGGCTGCGGCAGCTGTACTTCCTGCTCGGCGGCCTGATGAACAGGCTGATCTACCTGAAGCACGCGCTGTCTGTCATCCTCGCGTTCATCGGCGTCAAGCTCGTCCTGCACGCCATGCACGTGAACGAGCTGCCCTTCATTAACGGCGGACGCCACATTGAATGGGCACCCGAAATTCCGACCTTCGTGTCGCTTGCCGTCATTGTGGGCACCATCATCGTCGCCGTCGTCGCCAGCCTGCTCAGTTCCAAGGCCCAGGCTGCCAAGATTGATCCCCGGCTCGAGGAAGACGTCCGCAAGAGCCACAGCGACGTCGAGTAGGATCCCGCCCGCTCCTGTGAATCCTCAAGATCCCGGCCGCCTGCGCGGCCGGGATCTGGCCATTAAACCCCTCGCGGAGACGGCGGGCTGTAGCCCCTGTGGCACGCGCCGCCGCGGGACTATGCTCTGAACATGGCCCGCACACTTGTGATGGAGCAGGACGTGCGCCACGTGCAGCGGCGCACCGTTGCGCTCTTGAGCGTGGCCCAGGTTTTCAGTGGACTTGGAACAGGATCAACCGTGTCCATCGGCTCAATCCTGGCCGTGGAACTCTCGGGTTCCAGCGCGTGGGCCGGCGCCGTCGCCACGGTGATGACGCTTGGAGCCTCTGCCGCGGCCCTGCCGCTGGCGTCGCTTGCGGAACGGCGCGGACGCCGGGCCGGCCAGGTGGCCGGTCTCTCGGCGGCTCTGGCAGGGGCCGTGCTGATGGTGCTGGCCGTTGTATCAGGCCTCTTCGCCCTGCTGCTCCTGGGATCGGCCGGCATCGGTGTGGGCACGGCCGCGAGCCTGCAGGCAAGGTTCGCCGCTGTCGACCTCGCCGCCGCAGAGCACCGGGGACGGGCATTATCCACCGTTGTCTGGGCGGTAACGGTCGGCGCGGTGGCCGGTCCAAACCTGATCCAGCCGGGCGCGGCCGTGGGGGCAGCGTTGGGACTGCCGCCGGTGGCAGGCCCGTTCGTAATTTCCGGGGCCGGGCTCCTCATCGCCACGGTGATCCTGTTCGCCGGCCTTCGCCCCGACCCGCTGCAGCTGGCGCGCCAACGCGCCGCGGCCCACGCCGCCCCGGCCGGTCCGCCTGCAGGGGGAGCACCGGCCGGCGTTCCTGCCGCCCCTCCCACCGACGCCGTGGCCGCAGCAGCGGCAGCCCGGGGATCGCTCAGCCGTGGGCTGCGCGCCATCCGCGGCTCACGGACGGCCCTGCTGGCCGTGACCGGCGTCGTGGCCGCGCACGCGATGATGGTCGGGGTGATGTCGATGACGCCGCTGCACCTCCAGCATCTGGTGGAAGGGCCGGGACAGCATGCGGGGCACGTCGCCGAGGGGGACGTGCTGGTGATCATTGGTTTCACCATCTCACTGCACATCGCCGGCATGTTCGCGCTCTCTCCGGTCATGGGCTGGCTGACCGACAGGGCCGGCAGGGTTCAGACCATCATGATCGGCTTCACGGTGCTGATCGCGGCGGTGGCTGTTGCCGGGTTTGGCCAGTCCTCAACCACGGCAGTGGCCCTGGGGCTGGTCCTGCTGGGCATGGGCTGGTCCGCGGCAACGATCTCAGGCTCCACACTCCTGGCCGAAAGTGTGGGGCAGGAAGCCCGGGTGGCAGTCCAGGGTGTTTCCGACATGCTGATGGGCGCCGCCGGTGCCGTGGGCGGCGCGGTGTCGGGACTGGTTCTTGGCTTCGCCGGCTACCTCGGCCTGAACCTGGTTGGCGGAACCATTGGGGCAGCGGTTTTGGCCGCCGCGATCGTCACACGCCTCTCCCACCGGCAGTCAGCGGCCGCCTGACCGCACCATGCCCAGCAGGCGCGCAAATATTCTCTCACCGTCGTCGGCGATTCCGTCGTGGTGGAAGTCCGCCGTCTCCCAGACCTGCAGGCCGCGCACCGCTGCTGCAGTCTGCAGGGAAAGGTCCCGGTCCACGTAGATGTCGTCGGAATAGACCGCCGCGGCCACGGGAACAGTGTTGGCGGTCAGCACCCCGGGGTCGTACAGCGGGGTCCAGTCCTTTTTGGTGGCCAGCAGTTCCGCCACCTCCCGAAGGGGCCGGAGTGCCGTGTCCTGCTCGAAGTACCACGGGTACACCATCTCGCCCGTGAGCAGCAGCGGGTCGGCGTCCGGCCGGAACCATGGGTTCTCGCCGAGCATCCGCCATGCTGACCAATTAGTGGCGTGCCCCTGGCCGTAGATGGATTCGTGCATCAACGCATACAGCGGGTTGGAGCGGCGGGAAACCACGCTGTGGAGCTGCTCCAGGAACGCGTCGGACAGCCGCGGTCCGCTGGCCGTGTCCACAAAGGCGTCCTCGAGCAGGTAATGGAGGCTGTCCACGCGCGTGTTGCCCCCCAGGAACGCCCCCGCCATCTGGAACCGCTCCACGGTGAGCGGTCCGCCGTCGGGCAGGAATTCAGGTGTGGAACGCAGATGGCGGGCGATCCGCTCCACGACGTCCCTGTCCTCTGGGTACCAGCCGAAGTACTCATCGTTGCGTGCCGCTACCCGCTGGTATGTAGCCCGGTACACGTCGTCCGCGCTGCCGGCAAGCGGGGCAAGGCCGCCGGTGATCAGCACCTCCCGCAGGCCTTCAGGCGCGAAGGACAGGTAGGTAAGCGCACAGAAGCCCCCGTAGCTCTGGCCGTAAATGGTCCAGGCGGGTGATTCGAGGGCGCGGCGGATCAGCTCTGCGTCCGCCACGATCGAGTCCGCCCTGAAGTGTTCCAGGTAGGCGGCCTGCTCCGCTGCGGAGCCGATCGCAGGCAGGGTGGTGCGGTCAAGGGGCGTGGAGAGCCCGGTGCCGCGCTGGTCCAGCATGAGGATGCGGAAGTCCTGTGCCGCGGCCTTGCCCCAGCCGCCCAGCGAACCCCACCTGTTGCCGCGGCCGCCGGGGCCGCCCTGCAGGAAGAGGAGCCACGGCAGCCGCGCGGCGGCCTCCTCGCTGTGCGCGGCAGACACGTACTCCCGCGCGAAAACCGTGATGGTTTCGCCCGACGGCCTCCCGTCGCCGGCGCGGGCATGATCCATTGCAGTGGAATGGTCCAGGGGGACCGTGAAGTAATGCTCCACCGTGCGCATGCCACGGAATTCATGCCGGGCCCTGATCTCATGCCGGACGACGGCGGTCGCCTGGTCCCGTTGGGTGTCAGCCACGGGCGGGAGCGGGACGCGAGTTGCGGGATGGTGCCCGGCCGAACTGGTCCAGCGCTTCTCCGGTAAGCCTGAAGGTGGACCAGCCATCCATGGGCCGGGCGCCGAGGCGGCGGTAGAAATTGATGGACGGCTCGTTCCAGTCCAGCACGCTCCATTCCACCCGCGCGTAGCCGTTCTCGACTGCGATCGCCGCAAGGTGCTGCAGCAGGGCCTTGCCGTGTCCTTCGCCGCGGGCTTCCGGGCTGACGTAAAGGTCTTCCAGGTAGATCCCGTGCACGCCCTCCCAAGTGGAGTAGTTCAGGAACCACAGCGCGAAGCCCTGGACCTCACCCGCCGCGTTTTCGGCCATGGCCGCGAAGACGCGGGGGTTCTCGCCGAAGAGCACCTGCTCCAGCCGTTCGGGGGTGTTCCGGACGGCGTCGGGTTCCTTCTCGTAATGGGCCAGTTCATGGATCATTCGGAGGATGGCGGGCACGTCGTGCGGGGTAGCGGGGCGGATTACACTCATTGGTCGAGCTTACCGCCGGCGTCAGAGCCGGTTCACGTCGGTCACCCTGACCACCGCTGTTCCGGTGGCATCCGATTCCGCAAGGTCCACTTCCGCGGAGATACCCCAGTCGTGGTTGCCGGCGGGGTCATCGAAAATTTGCCGCACCTTCCACGTTCCGGGTTCCTCCGTGATGATGAGCAGGCCCGGCCCGCGGGCGTCCGGTCCCGTGCCGATATCGTCGTGTTCGTCGAAGTAGTCGTCCAGCGCGTCTTCCCAGCGTTCGGCACCCCAGCCGGAGCCGCCGTCGAGCTCTCCCAGCGCAGTGGCGTCCTCGTCGGCGAACAGTTCCACGCGCCGGAACATCTCGTTGCGCACCATCACGCGGAACGCGCGAATGTTGGAGGTCAGAGACGGCGGCGGGGGCGGCGGCGCGTCGTGCGGCGTGGGCGCCGCCCCGGAGGTCAGTTCCTCCCATTCGTCCAGGAGGCTGGAGTCCACTTGCCGCACCAGCTCGCCCAGCCAGGCAATGAGATCTTCCAGGTCCTCGCGGAGCATGTCCTGCGGAACCGTTTGGCGCAGCGCCTTGAAGGCATCGGCAAGGTACCGCAGTACGATTCCTTCGGACCGGGCCAGGCCGTAGAACTGGACGAATTCGCCAAAGTTCATGGCCCGCTCGTACATGTCACGCACCACCGATTTGGGCGCCAGCTCAAAGTCGCCCACCCACGGCGCCGCCTTCCGGTACACCTCGAAGGCTTCGCCCAGGATTTCCGCGAGCGGTTGGGGATAGGTGACCTCGTCCAGCATGGCCATCCGCTGGTCGTAGTCGATGCCGTCGGCCTTCATGGCGGCCACCGCTTCGCCGCGCGCCTTCTTCTGCTGGGCCGACAGGATCTGCCGCGGTTTCTCCAGGGTCGCTTCGATCACGGACACCACGTCCAGGGCGTACGACGGCGACTCCGGGTCAAGGAGCTCCAGTGCGGCAAGTGCGAAGGGGGAGAGTGGCTGGTTCAGGGCGAAGTTCGGCTGGAGGTGGACGGTCAGCCGGACGGAACGGCCGTCGGGGCCCTGTTCTTCGGGCGGAATCCGTTCGATGACCTCGGCGGCCAGCAGTTCCCGGTAAATGCCCAGGGCCTTCTTCATCAGCCGCAGCTGGGAGGACCGGGGCTCGTGGTTTTCGGTGAGCAGCCGCCTGGCAGCCGCGAATGGGTCCCCGGGCCGTTCCATCAGGTTCATCAGCATGGCGTGCGTCACGGTGAAGCTGGATGTCAGCGGGTCCGGTACCGATTCCACCAGCCGCTTGAACGTCGGTTCGCCCCAGGACACGAAACCCTCGGGCGGCTTCTTCTTCACCACCTGGCGCAGTTTCTTCTGGTCGTCGCCGAATTTCGCGGTGGCCTTGGCCATCGCCTTGACGTTCTCGATCACATGCTCGGGTGCCTGCACCACCACGGTCCCGGCGGTGTCGTAGCCCGCCCGGCCGGCCCGGCCCGCGATCTGGTGGAACTCACGTGAGTTGAGCGGGCGGGTGCGGACGCCGTCGTACTTGCTCAAAGCCGTGAGCAGCACCGTCCGGATGGGGACATTGATGCCCACGCCCAGGGTGTCCGTGCCGCAAATAACCTTCAGCAGCCCCGCCTGCGCCAGCTGCTCCACCAGTCGGCGGTACTTGGGCAGCATTCCGGCGTGGTGCACACCGATTCCGTGGCGCACCAGCCGGTTCAGCGTCTTCCCAAACCCGGCGGCAAAGCGGAAGTTGGCAATCAGCTCCGCGATCTTGTCCTTTTCCTCCCGCGTGCACACGTTGATGCTCATCAGGTTCTGGGCGCGGTCGATCGCTTCGAGCTGGCTGAAGTGCACCACGTAGACGGGCACCTGCCGGGTGGACAGCAACTCCTCCAGCGTCTCGTGGACGGGAGTCTGGTGGTAGTAGTAATGCAGCGGGATGGGCCGCTCGGCGGAACTGACGGTGGTGGTGGCGCGGCCGGTCAGCGCCGTGAGTCCCGCTTCGAACCGGCTGACATCGCCCAGGGTGGCGGACATCAGCAGGAACTGCGCCTGCGGAAGCTCCAGCAGGGGGACCTGCCAGGCCCAGCCGCGCTGGGGGTCGGAGTAGAAGTGGAACTCGTCCATGATCACCGCGCCGAGTTCGGCTGCCGAGCCCTCCCGCAGCGCGATGTTGGCCAGGATCTCGGCGGTGCAGCAGATGATGGGAGCATCCTGGTTCACCCCGGAGTCACCGGTGATCATCCCAACGTTCTCCGCTCCGAAAATCTCGCAGAGCGCGAAGAATTTTTCGGACACCAGGGCTTTGATCGGCGCCGTGTAATAGCTGCGGCGGCCCTGCGCCATGGCCTGGAAGTGCGCCGCAATGGCCACCAGGGACTTCCCGGACCCGGTGGGGGTGGCCAGTATGACGTTCGCCCCCGTCGCCAGCTCCATGATCGCCTCGTCCTGTGCCGGGTACAGCGACAGGCCCCGGCTTTCCGTCCACTCCACAAACCGGGTGTAAAGGGCGTCGGGGTCGACGGCGGCAGATTGGGCGGTGGCGGACAGATCGCTCAGCTGGTCAACGAGTTTCATTGACTTCAACCTTAGTGCCCCGTCGCGCGCGGGTCCGGAGTCCCCGGCGGGTTAGGCTACGCCTTGCCCGTGTGTGCGTCAGAACCTGGAGAAATTCATGAAATGGGACCCCGCAAAGTACGTCCAGTTTGGCGATTACCGGAACCGGCCGTTCTTCGATCTCACAGCCCGCATCCATGCCGACCGGCCCATGCAGGTGGTGGACCTTGGCTGCGGGCCGGGGAACCTCACGGCAACCCTGGCTGAACGCTGGCCCGGCACCCGGGTCCTGGGCGTGGATTCCTCCGCGGAGATGCTGGCAAAGGCGGCAGCCTTGGTGGAGGAAGAAGCCTCCCTTGAGTTTGAGCAGGCGGACATTGCGGGCTGGATGCCCGGCCCGAACACGGACGTCGTGGTCAGCAACGCCGCCCTGCAGTGGGTCCCGGGGCACCAGGACATGATGCGGAGGTGGCTGGAAGTTCTCCGGCCCGGGGCCTGGTTCGCTATGCAGGTGCCCGGTAATTTCAACGCGCCGTCGCACTCGCTCATGCGGGACCTCGCAGGGTCGGACCGCTGGGCAGGGAAGCTGGGCGGCGTGCTGCGGGGCGGGGAGGCAGTGGGGGAGCCCGCGGACTACCTGGGAATCCTGCTCAACGCCGGCTGTGCGGCGGACGCGTGGGAGACCACCTACCAACAGGTCCTGCCGGGGCCGGACCCGGTGCTGGAGTGGGTCCGGGGCACGGCACTGCGGCCGGTCATGGCCGCCCTCGATGATGACGATGCGAAGAGGTTCGAAACCGAATACGCCGCCGCTTTGCGGGATGCGTACCCCCGCGGCACCCATGGCACCGTGTTCCCTTTCCGCCGCATCTTCGCAGTGGGTCGTAAGGCGGGCTGACATCCGGCTGGCGGGTTTTCGGCGCGGTCACAGGCTGTGACAGCACCGAAAAGTGATCTGGCTTACAATGACGACTGTGGTTTCGGGGTCAAGCCGCTGGCCCCCTCTTCGGCCCAGGCATTTACAGGGGGTATTTTGCTGGTCGGACTCTTGAAGCGGCAGCTTGCCGGTCAAGTCGCGTATGTGTGGGCGATCGTTTTCCTGCAGCTGGTCCAAGCGGCGGCAAACCTGCTGCTGCCTACCCTGAACGCGGCCATCATCGATGATGGGATCGTCGCGGGCAAACCGGAGGTGATCTCGCGCCTCGGCATGCTCATGGCCGTCATTGCCGTGGTGCAGGCAGCCGCCGCCATCGCGGCCGGCTACCTTGGCGCGGTGGTGGCCATGAGGACCGGGCACCGCCTGCGGGCCGAGGTTTTCACCCGGATCCAGTCACTGTCCTCCCAGGACGTGGCCCTGTTCGGAACACAGAGCCTCACCATCCGCGCCACGAACGACGTCCAGCAGATCCAGGCTTTCGCCGTGCTGGTCTTCACCATGCTCTTTGCCGGGCCTGCCATGGGCGTCGGCGGCATCGTCCTGGCCGTGCAGCAGGATGTGGCATTGTCCCTGGTGGTGATCGTCATCGTGCCCCTGCTCCTGCTGATCATGTACCTGATCGTCCGCCGGCTGATTCCGCTCTATCGTGAGGGCCAGGACCTGCTGGACCGATCGGGCGGGATTCTGCGCGAGCAGATCATCGGTGTGGACGTAATTCGTGCCTTTGTCCGCCAAGGCCATGAGGTCCGGAGGTTCGCGGAGACCAATGCGGCATTGACTGCCAACAACCTGCAGTCTGCGCTCCTGGTGGCGGGCATGCTGCCCATGATCATGCTGGTGGTCAATACCAGCTCGGTTGCCGTCGTCTGGTTCGGCGGGCACCGGATCCAGGCGGGACTGATGAACCTTGGAGCGCTCACGGCGTTCATCGCCTACATCATGCAGATCCTGCTGGCGATCATGATGTCGATGTACGTCCTCATGACGGCTCCGCGGGCCGCGGTCTGCGCAGAACGGATCCAGGCGGTGCTGGACACCGAGCCGTCAGTCCGCAATCCAGCTGGCCGCAGCCCGGCCAGCCAGAGTGCAGCCGGGCCGCCGCAGTGGAGTGCCGGCCTGCAGGGGCAGCCGGCAACGCTCGCCTTCCAGGGCGTCGCTTTTTCTTATCCGGGAGCGGAAGCGCCGGTGCTGGCGGATATTAGTTTCACCGCGGCTCCCGGTACCACCACGGCAATTGTTGGCTCCACCGGCAGCGGCAAGACCACGCTGCTGAACCTGATTCCACGATTCCTCGACCCCACCAAGGGCCGGATCACCTTGGCCGGGCACGACATCCGGGACCTGACCCTGGACCAGCTCCGTGCTGCCATGGCCATCGTGCCCCAGCACTCCCACCTTTTTACCGGAACAATCGCGGACAACCTGAGGATGGCGGACCCCGACGCCACGGACGAGGAACTCTGGGCGGTCCTGGAGACGGCGCAGACCATGCGGTTCATGCGCGACCTTCCGCTTGGACTTGCCACCCCCGTAGGCCAGGGAGGCGCCAGCCTGTCAGGGGGCCAGCGGCAACGGCTCTGCATCGCCAGGGCCCTGTTGCGCAAGGCGCCCCTCTACCTCTTTGATGACAGCTTCTCGGCGCTGGACTACGACACCGACACCAGGTTGCGGCAGGCCCTGGACCAGGCGCTCACCGACGCCACGGTCATCATTGTGGCCGAGCGCCTTTCCGCCGTGGAGGACGCGGATCTCATCCTGGTGCTCGACGACGGCCGGCTGGTTGCGCAGGGAACGCACCGGGAGCTGCTGGGAACGTCCGCCACCTACCGGGAGATCGCCGAATCCCAGCTCGCGCTGGACGGCACGCTGTGACGGCGGTGGAAGAAACCGCGGAGACGGCGCACAGGTTCTGGCCGACGGCCCGCAGGCTCCTTGGCCTGCTGCGCCCCTTCCGGCTGCAGATGCTGGGAGCGGTCGGGGCAACATGCGCCTTCGCAGGACTCAACGTTGCCGCCCCAAAGTACCTGGGCGACGCTACTGACGTGGTGGTGGAGGGCATTTTCCAGGGTAGCCTTGACCAGCGCCTCGGCATCCTGCTGGCCGCCGTCGCCATCATGTACACCTTTGCTTCCCTGTTCAACTGGGTCCAGGGCGCCCTGACGGCACGCGCGGTACAGGGACTCATGTACGGCCTGCGGGCAGCGGTTGAGGACAAGCTGCACCGGCTCCCCTCCACCTACTTCCGGGAACGCTCCCGGGGTGATGTCCTGAGCCGGGCCACCAACGACATCGACAACATCGCCCAGGCCCTGAACCAGGTCCTGACCCAGCTCATCGTGTCCGTCCTGATGCTGTGCGGTTCGCTGGCCATGATGCTCTGGATCTCGCCGTTGCTCGCGGCCCTTGCCATTGCCAGCGTCCCCGTCTCCACCTGGATCACGGTCCTGGTTGCCAGACGGTCCCAGGAGCATTTTGCCCGGCAGTGGAAAGAAACCGGCGAGCTCAACGCACACGTGGAGGAATTCATCAGCGGGCACGAAGTCATCAAGGCTTTTGGCCGGCAGGCGCAGGCGGCCGAGGTGTTCCGGCGCAGCAATGGGCGCCTGGCACGGGCAGCCGCGAAAGCCCAGTACTCAGCCGGCATGGTCCAGCCGCTGATGGTGCTGATGTCCAACCTCAATTACATCGCGGTTGCCGTTGTCGGGGCGCTGCAGGTCATCGCAGGCGCCATGACCATCGGCGGAGTCCAGGCATTCATCCAGTTCAGCCGGTTGTTCACGCAGCCTGTAGGGCAGATCGGCGGGCTGCTGAACGTCATGCAGTCCTGCGCGGCTTCCGCGGCCAGGGTGTTCGTGCTCCTTGATGCCGGCGAAGACCCGCAGGAGCCCACAGGGTGGGGCGGCGATGTCCCCGCCGCGGGCCGCATAGCCTTCCACGACGTCACGTTCGGCTACCCGGGTTCCGTTCCGGCGGTCCGCAACCTTACGTTCACGGTGGAACCGGGCCAGGCAGTGGCCATCGTGGGGCACACCGGTGCGGGCAAGAGCACCGTCGTGAACCTGCTGATGCGGTTCCTCGAACCCTCATCCGGCCGGATCACCATGGGCGGAATGGACATCGTGGAAATACCCCGCGACCAGCTGCGGGCCCGGTTCGGCGTGGTGCTCCAGGATTCCTGGCTCTTCGCGGGAACCATCCGGGAAAACATCGCGTATGGCCTGCCGGGCGCCCCGGACGCGGCCATTGTTGCCGCCGCCGAGGCAACCTACGCGGACCGTTTCATCAGGTCCCTCCCGCACGGCTACGGCACATTGCTGGAGAACGGCGGGGAGCCGCTAAGCCAGGGCCAGCGGCAGCTCATTACCATCGCCAGGGCGCAGCTTGCCGGGCGCAGCGTGCTGGTCCTGGACGAGGCCACAAGTTCCGTGGATTCCAGGACCGAGCTGCTCATCCGCCAGGCGATGCAGCGGCTGCGCCAGGGACGGACCAGTTTCGTGATCGCCCACCGTTTGTCCACCATCCGGAACGCTGATCTAATTCTCGTCATGGACCACGGACGCATCGTCGAGCAGGGCACACATGGAAGTCTCCTGGCCGCCAACAGCTACTATGCCAGGCTCTACAACGCCCAGTTCGCGGAACGCGACGGCCGTGCGGGTGTCCTGGAGGGCGGGCTGTGAGCAGCGGAGGCGACTTCCCGGGATCCTGGCGGCCCAACGCGGCGAGCAGCGTGGCGCTGTTTGAGCAGCTGCGGCTACAGGTCATCCACCTGGCGGACAGCGGCGCGCTGGCACCGGGCACCAGGCTGCCTGCCGTGCGGGCCCTCGCGGAGAAGCTCGACGTCGCCCCGCACACCGTGGCCAGGGCGTACAAGGAACTGGAGGCTGCCGGCATCGTCACCACCCGCGGCCGGAACGGGACGGTGATTGCCGCACGTGATGAGCGGCTGGGCGGCCTGTCCGCCGCGGCCGCCGCGTACGCCGCCGTCGCCAAATCCCAAGGGGCCAGCTTCGCCGAGGCGGTGAAGATCCTTGCCGCCGCCTACGATGTTCCCTGACGGCGGAACCGTCAGTGTTCGAAAAAGTTTTCGATTAGCATTATTGGGTGCCTAAAGCCGTAGCTGAAGAAACCCCTGCCCCCTCCACTTCCTTCGCCGTCCCCTCCGCTGCCGCACCGCAGCGCCCGGACCTCTCCCGCCTTGTGGTGAAGGGCGCGCGGGAGCACAACCTGCGCAACGTGGACCTCGACCTGCCGCGCGATGCCATGATCGTCTTCACCGGCCTCTCGGGATCCGGCAAGTCCTCGCTCGCATTCGACACGATCTTCGCCGAAGGCCAGCGCCGTTACGTCGAATCGTTGTCAGCGTACGCGCGCCAGTTCCTGGGCCAGGTGGACAAGCCCGACGTCGATTTCATTGAAGGCCTCTCTCCGGCGGTCTCCATCGACCAGAAATCCACCAGCAAGAACCCGCGGTCCACGGTGGGCACCATCACCGAGATCTACGACTACATGCGCCTGCTGTGGGCCCGTGTCGGCAGGCCGCACTGCCCCGTCTGTGGTGAACCCGTGTCCAAGCAGACGCCCCAGCAGATCGTGGACCAGCTCCTTGAACTCGACGAGGGCACACGCTTCCAGGTCCTGGCGCCCGTAGTGCGCGGACGCAAGGGCGAATTCGTGGACCTCTTCAAGGAACTCACCGCAAAGGGATACTCCCGGGCGCGGGTGGACGGCAACCTTGTCCAGTTGAGCGATCCCCCCAAGCTGGGCAAGCAGTTCAAGCACACCATCGAAGTGGTGGTGGACCGCCTGGTGGTCAAGGAAGGCATCAGCCAGCGGCTCACCGATTCCATCGAGACGGCGCTGGGACTGGCCGAGGGCCGGGTCCTGGCGGAGTTCGTTGACGTTGAGGCAGACGCCCCCGGAAGGATCCGGGCGTTCTCCGAAAACCTCGCCTGCCCCAACGAGCACCCCCTCGCCATCGACGAAATCGAGCCCCGCTCCTTCTCGTTCAACAACCCCTTCGGCGCCTGCGCCGCCTGCAGCGGGATCGGCACCCGCCTCGAGGTGGACGAGGAACTCATCGTTCCCAACCCCGAACTGTCCCTGTCCGAGGGCGCCATCGCCCCCTGGTCAATGGGCACAGCCACCACCGAGTACTGGAACCGGCTCCTGGAAGGCCTGGCCAAGGAAATCGGCTTCTCCATGACCACACCGTGGGAGAAGCTGGGCAAGGACGTACGCCAGACCATCCTGCACGGCAAGGACCACAAGGTAGTGGTCCAGTACCGCAACCGCTTTGGCCGCGAACGCAAGTACAGCACCGGGTTCGAGGGCGCCATCCAGTACGTCCACCGCAAGCACGGTGAGACCGACTCCGACTGGGCACGCGACCGCTACGAGGAGTACATGCGGCAGGTTCCCTGCCCCGCCTGCAACGGCGCACGCCTCAACCCGGCATCCTTGTCGGTGCTGATCAACGGCAAGTCCATCGCGGAGGTGGCCGCCCTTCCGATGCGGGACTGCGCGGACTTCCTGAACAACCTGGTGTTGACCGGGCGCGAAGCACAGATCGCCCACCAGGTCCTCAAGGAGATCCAGGCCCGCCTGACCTTCCTCCTGGACGTGGGCCTGGAATACCTCAACCTCGAGCGCCCCTCCGCCACCCTTTCCGGCGGCGAAGCACAGCGCATCCGGCTTGCCACCCAAATCGGCTCCGGCCTGGTGGGCGTCCTCTACGTCCTCGATGAACCATCCATTGGCCTGCACCAGCGCGACAACCGCCGGCTCATCGAAACCCTCACCCGGCTCCGCGACATGGGCAACACCCTCATCGTCGTCGAGCACGACGAGGACACCATCCACGTGGCCGACTGGATCGTGGACATCGGGCCCGGCGCCGGCGAGCACGGCGGCCAGGTGGTCCACTCGGGGACCTACAAGGAGTTGCTGGACAACAGGGAGTCGCTGACCGGCGACTACCTGTCCGGGCGCAGGGCCATCGAGGTGCCCAAAAAGCGCCGTAAGTACGACAAGAAGCGCGAGATCAAGGTCGTTGGCGCACGGGAAAACAACCTCCTGAACGTTGACGCAGCCTTCCCGCTGGGACTCTTCACCGCGGTGACCGGCGTGAGTGGTTCGGGCAAGTCCACGCTCGTCAACGAAATCCTCTACAAGGTGCTCGCAAACAAGCTCAACGGCGCCAAGCAGGTGGCCGGACGGCACAAGACGGTCCAGGGCCTGGAGCACCTGGACAAGGTGGTCCACGTGGACCAAAGCCCGATTGGCCGCACCCCGCGCTCCAACCCGGCCACCTACACCGGTGTCTTCGACAACATCCGCAAGCTTTTCGCGGAAACAACGGAGGCCAAGGTCCGCGGCTACCTCCCCGGCCGCTTCTCGTTCAACGTCAAAGGCGGCCGCTGCGAGGCATGCTCGGGCGACGGCACCCTGAAGATCGAAATGAACTTCCTGCCCGACGTGTATGTCCCCTGCGAGGTGTGCCACGGTGCCCGCTACAACCGGGAGACCCTGGAGGTGCACTACAAGGGCAAGACCATCGCCGACGTCCTCAACATGCCCATCGAAGAGGGTGCCGAGTTCTTTGCGGCGTTCTCACCCATCGCCCGGCACCTGAACACCCTGGTGGACGTGGGACTGGGCTACGTGCGCCTGGGACAGCCCGCCACCACCCTCTCCGGCGGTGAAGCCCAGCGCGTCAAGCTCGCGGCGGAACTGCAGAAGCGGTCCAACGGCCGCAGCATCTATGTCCTGGACGAGCCCACCACGGGCTTGCACTTCGAAGACATCCGGAAGCTGCTCATGGTCCTGCAGGGGCTGGTGGACAAGGGCAACACGGTCATTACCATCGAGCACAACCTCGACGTGATCAAGAGCGCCGACTGGCTGGTGGACCTGGGACCCGACGGCGGTTCGGGCGGCGGCCAGATTGTCGCCGCCGGGACACCTGAGCAGGTGGCAAAGTCCAGCACCAGCCATACCGGGAAGTTCCTCGCTGAAATACTGGGCTGACCGGAGGAAATTCCAGCGAAGTATTCCGCACGGGGAATGCGAGTTTCAGGCACTCCTGCTGTCGTGAGAAACTAACCCGGTGACTTCAACAACAGTGCCCGTGATCTTTGACCTGGACGGCACTCTTGTCGACCCGGCAGGTGGAATAACGGAGGGGATTGCCCTGGCCCTCCGCGGACTGGGGCTCCCCGTTCCCGGCCAGGACCTGCTTGATGCGATGATCGGCCCCAAGCTGAGCGATTCCCTGCTCAATGTGGCAAAGGTACCGGCGGACCGCCTGGAAGAAGTGGTCCGCCGGTACCGCGAACACTACTTGGCCACGGGAATCGCCCAAAGCCGGCTGTACCCTGGCATCCGCGGGATCCTGGAAGCTTTCGCCGCGGCGGGACAGCCCGTGGCGGTAGCCACGCAGAAGCCCCAGCGGCTGGCGCGTAAAGTGCTGGCTCATCACGGCATCGACGGCTTTTTCCACGGCATTCATGGTTCCGCCGACGACGAAGCGGCAGTTGAAGGGGTCCCGCTGGGCAAGACCCAGATCATCGCCGCCGCCTTGAGGGACCTGGACACGCAGCACGCCATCATGGTGGGGGACCGAGCCCAGGACGTCTCCGGCGCCATCGCCAACGGGCTGGACTGCATCGGTGTTGCCTGGGGATTTGCGCCGGACGGGGAGTTGGAAGAAGCCGGCTCCGTAGCCGTCGTCAGCACCCACGGGGAACTGGTTGCGGCCATCGAGCGGCTGCAGGCCGTCCACGCTGCGGCGATGAGTGGGGTGGGCAACGATGGAAATGTTTGATGCCGTCCGCTGGACCACGCGCAACCTGATCGCCGGCTCGTGCCGGCCCACCGTCCTCGGGCTCGACAACGTGCCCACCGACGGCCCTTTTATCGTGGCTCCCAACCACCTGTCTTTCTTCGACAGCGTGATCGTGCAGGCACTGATGCCGCGTCCGGTCGCCTTCTTCGCCAAAGCCGAATACTTCACCACCGGCGGCGTCAAAGGCAAGGTCATGAAGGCGTTCTTCGAATCCGTGGGCTCCATCCCGGTTGAGCGCGGTGAACAGGCCGCCAGTGTCCAGGCACTCAAGACGCTGCTGGACATCCTGGAGGCCGGCCGCGGCATCGGCATCTACCCCGAGGGAACCCGTTCCCGGGACGGGATCCTCTACCGGGGCCGCACGGGCGTGGGCTGGCTGGCTCTCACCACCGGGGCGCCCGTCATTCCCGTCGGCCTGATCGGCACTGAGAAGCTCCAGCGCGCGGGCGAAAAAGGGGTCAGGCCGCAGCACTTCACCATGAAGGTGGGTGAGCCGCTGTACTTCGACAAGACCGGGCCGGACCACTCCCTGCCCGCCCGACGTGAAGTCACGGACCGGATCATGGATGCGATCGCCGAACTCAGCGGCCAGCAACGCTCCACCAGCTACAACCAGAGCAAGACCATGGAATAGCCGGCCGGCTGGCAAGGAGACCCGGCAGGACTCAGTAGACTTGATAGGTGGCAAATCCAGCAAGTTACCGGCCCCAAACCGGTGAAATCCCCACCAACCCGGGTGTCTACCGGTTCCGTGATCCGCACGGCCGGGTCATCTATGTAGGCAAAGCGAAGAGCCTCCGGTCCAGGCTGAACTCCTACTTCGCCAACCCGGCCGGACTGCTGCCCAAGACCTATGCCATGGTCCACGCGGCCAGCAGCGTCGAGTGGACCGTCGTTGGCAGCGAACTGGAGTCGCTGCAGCTCGAATACACGTGGATCAAGGAATTCAAGCCCCGGTTCAACGTGGTGTTCCGGGACGACAAGACCTATCCCTACCTCGCCGTGACCATGAGCGAGAAGTACCCCCGGGTACAGGTCATGCGGGGGGATAAGCGGAAGGGGACCCGCTACTTCGGTCCGTACACTGCCGGCGCCATCCGCGAGACAATGGATACCCTGCTGCGGGTCTTTCCCGTCCGGAGCTGCAGCCCCGGAGTCTTCAAGCGCGCGGAGGCCAGCGGACGGCCCTGCCTGCTGGGATACATCGACAAGTGCTCCGCACCCTGCGTGGGGCGGATCTCGCCGGAAGACCACCGGGCATTGGCTGAGGATTTCTGCGCCTTCATGGGCGGCGAGGCCAAGCGGTTCATCAACAAGCTGGAAAAGCAGATGGCCGACGCCGTGGCGAAACTCGACTACGAGCACGCCGCGCGGCTGCGTGACGACATCACCGCCCTGCGCAAGGTCTTCGAACGGAACGCCGTGGTGCTGTCCGAGGATACGGATGCCGACGTCTTCGCCCTGCATGAAGATGAGCTGGAGGCTGCCGTCCAGGTGTTCCATGTCCGCGGCGGCAGGATCCGCGGCCAGCGCGGCTGGGTGGTGGAAAAAGTGGAGGACTTCACCACTCCCGACCTGGTGGAGCACCTGCTCCAGCAGGTCTACGGTGAGGACGGCGACACCCAGGGCCGGCTGCCGCGCGAAGTCCTGGTGCCCGTGGCGCCCAGCAATGCGGAAGACCTTGCCAAATGGCTGGGCGGCATCCGTGGTGCCAAAGTGGACATCCGGGTACCGCAGCGCGGAGACAAGGCGGCGCTGATGTCCACCGTCCGCGAAAATGCCGAGCACGCGCTGAAGCTCCACAAGACGCGGCGCGCCGGGGACATCACCGTCAGGTCCCAGGCCCTCCAGGAACTCCAGGAAGCGCTGGACCTTCCCGTGCCCCTGCTCCGGATTGAATGCTTCGACGTCTCGCATGTCCAGGGCACCAACGTGGTGGCGTCCATGGTGGTAGTGGAGGACGGGCTGCCCAAGAAGTCCGACTACCGCAAGTTCTCCATCAGCGGCCCCGCCGCGGCCGATGACACGGCGGCCATGCATGACGTCCTGACCCGGCGGTTCCGCCACTACCTGCAGGACAAGTCCGCGCAGGTGGACGAATCCGTCCTGGCCTCCGGCGACCAGGACGCGGAGGTGGACACTGCCGTGCTGGACACCACCACGCCTGCCCCCAAGGCAAAGTTCGCCTACCCGCCCAATCTCGTGGTGGTGGACGGCGGCCAGCCGCAGGTCAACGCGGCGGCCCGTGCCCTGAGGGACCTCGGCGTTGACGACGTCTACGTTGTGGGCCTGGCCAAGCGCCTGGAGGAAGTGTGGCTCCCGGACAGCGACTTCCCGGTCATCCTGCCCCGCACCTCACAGGGCCTTTACCTGTTGCAGCGGATCCGCGATGAAGCGCACCGCTTCGCCATCACGTTCCACCGGCAAAAGCGGGGCAAGGCCATGACGGTGTCCGCGCTCGACGCCGTTCCGGGCCTCGGCGCCTCCAAGCGCAAAGCCCTGTTGGCGCACTTCGGATCGGTCAAGGGCGTGAAGGCCGCGACCGCGGAAGAGCTTGCGCAGGCAAAGGGGGTTGGTCCGGCACTCGCCAGCGCCATCGTGAACCACTTCGCGGCCGATGGAGCCGAAGGGGTTGCCGTGCCGGCGATCAACATGACCACCGGCGAAATCATCGAAACTTAGCGAGTCCCGGAAACTTAGTTAGGGTAAAGGACGGGCAGCGCCATCATGGCTGCCGGCGGACAACGAGGAAACGGGGCAGGCTTCATGGCAGACACGACGGCGGGATCCGGAGCGGATCAGGACGGGCTGGAGCCCGTCAAACCGCTCGAAGCGGAACTGCTGGTGGTCACCGGAATGTCCGGCGCCGGGCGGAGCACCGCCGCGGACGCCCTGGAGGACCACGGCTGGTATGTCGTGGAGAACCTCCCGCCCCAGATGCTGGGAACGCTCGCGGAGCTCGTCTCGCACGCCCCGCAGTCCATTCCCCGGCTCGCGGTAGTGATCGATGTCCGCAGCAAAGGCCTCTTCGCGGACATCCGCGCGGCCCTGGGCGCACTCGCCGCGAGCGGGGTCACCTTCCGCGTCCTGTTCCTTGATGCCAGCGACAACGTCCTGGTCCGCCGGTTCGAACAGGGGCGCCGGCCCCACCCGCTGCAGGGCGGCGGACGCATCCTTGACGGCATCGCTGCCGAACGCGAGCTGCTGCAGGAACTGCGCGACAGCTCCGACGTCGTCCTGGACACCTCCAACTACAACGTCCACGGCCTTGCCACCGCCATCACCGAACTGTTCAGCGAAACCGGTCCGGTCGCCCTGCGGCTGAACGTCATGAGCTTCGGCTTCAAGTACGGCCTGCCCGTGGACGCCAACTACGTGGCCGACGTCAGGTTCATCCCCAACCCGCACTGGGTTCCGCAGCTGCGTCCGCAGACCGGCCTGGACAAGGACGTCAGCGACTACGTGCTCGAGGCCGAAGGCGTCAAGAACTTCGTTGACCGCTACGTCCTGGCACTGGAACCCGTCCTGGAAGGGTACCGCCGGGAGAACAAGCACTACGCCACCATCGCCGTCGGCTGCACGGGCGGCAAGCACCGCTCCGTTGCGGTCGCCGTGGAGCTTTCCAAGAAACTTGCGCAGTACCCGCGGGTCACCGTGACCACCGCGCACCGGGATCTGGGCCGCGAATAATGGCGCTCTTTACCGGCGCCCTGCCCCTGGTGCCGCCGGCCGCCGGCAAGGGCTCCGGACAGCAGGACAAGGGCCCCAACGTGGTCGCTTTGGGCGGCGGGCACGGCCTGGCGGCCTCGCTGTCCGCGCTGCGCCTGCTCACCTCCGAACTCACCGCGGTGGTCACGGTGGCGGACGACGGCGGCTCGTCCGGGCGTCTGCGCGAGGAGTACGGCGTCCTTCCGCCGGGAGACCTCCGGATGGCCCTGTCCGCGCTCTGCGACGACACCGACTGGGGCCGCACCTGGCGCGATGTCATGCAGCACCGGTTCCGCCCCGGAAAGGGGCCCGGGGGCTCCCTGGACGAGCACGCCATGGGGAACCTGTTGATCGTCACGCTGTGGGAGCTGCTGGGCGATACCGTCGCCGGGCTCAAGTGGGCCGGAGCCCTGCTCGGCGCCCGCGGCCAGGTCCTGCCGATGTCCACTGTTCCGCTCACCATCGAAGGTGACGTGCGCGTCACTTCCCCTGACGGCGGAACGGCGATGCAGACCATCCACGGGCAGGCGCGCTGTGCCGTGGCCGGCTCCCTCGAGGAGGTCCGGCTCCTGCCGGAGGCGGCGCCCGCCTGCACCGACGCCCTGACGGCCATCGAACTGGCGGACTGGGTGGTCCTGGGCCCGGGGTCCTGGTACACGTCTGTCCTGCCGCACCTGCTCCTGCCGGAGATGCGGCAGGCACTCTGCAGCACCCCCGCCAAGCGCTGCCTGACCATGAACCTCGCCACGGACACCAAGGAAACCACCGGCATGACGGCGGCCGACCATCTCCACGTCCTTCGGCGCTATGCCCCGGAGTTCAGCGTGGACGTGGTCCTGGCGGACCCCACGTCCGTGCCGGACCGGCAGGAGTTCGAGAAGGCCGCCGGCATGATCGGCGCAGAGGTGGTCTTGGGTAAAGTAGGGGCGTCGGGACGCCGCCCTGTCCACGAGCCGCTGCGGCTGGCGACGGCGTACCAGGACATTTTTGGGAACAGTTAGGAAGGTGCCATGGCACTGACAGCATCAGTCAAGGAAGAACTGTCCCGTCTGGACATCAAGAAGTCATCAGTGCGCAAGGCCGAGGTCTCCGCCATGCTCCGGTTCGCCGGGGGACTGCACATCATCTCCGGCCGGATCGTCATCGAAGCGGAAGTCGACCTGGCCTCGACGGCACGCAGGCTCCGGGCCGCCATCGCCGAGGTGTACGGACACCAGAGCGAAATCATCGTGGTTTCGGCCGGCGGACTTCGGCGGGCCAGCCGCTACGTGGTCCGTGTGGTCCGCGACGGCGAGGCGCTGGCCCGCCAGACCGGCCTCCTGGACGGCCGGGGACGCCCCGTGCGTGGCCTGCCGTCCGCCGTCGTCAATGGTTCTGCGGCAGACGCCGAAGCCGTATGGCGCGGCGCATTCCTGGCCCACGGCTCACTCACGGAACCCGGCCGGTCCTCCTCACTGGAGGTCACCTGCCCGGGACCGGAATCCGCGCTGGCCCTGGTGGGTGCAGCCCGCCGCCTGGACATCCAGGCCAAGGCCCGGGAAGTCAGGGGAGTGGACCGCGTGGTCATCCGTGACGGCGACACCATTGCCGCGCTGCTGACGCGCATGGGAGCGCACGACGCGCTGATGGTGTGGGAGGAACGCCGGATGCGCAAGGAGGTCAGGGCAACCGCCAACCGTCTCGCCAACTTCGACGACGCCAACCTGCGCCGCTCCGCACAGGCGGCCGTGGCCGCAGGGGCAAGGGTGGAACGGGCGCTGGAAATCCTCGGCGACGACGTTCCGGACCACCTCAAGTACGCGGGCGAACTGCGGGTGGCGCACAAGCAGGCAAGCCTCGACGAATTGGGCCGCCTTGCCGACCCCGTCATGACCAAGGATGCCATTGCCGGCAGGATCCGCCGCCTGCTGGCCATGGCCGACAAGCGCGCGCTTGACCTGGGCATTCCCGGAACGGACGCCAATGTGACGCCCGAAATGCTGGACGAGTAACCGCCCCATAGAATCGAAAATAATTCCGGGCACCAGCTGCCCGGATGCACAATCCGAGAGTTACCAACCGGGCCTGACGGGCCCACGATATTGGAGGATTTTGTGACCGAGTACGTATTGCCGGAACTCAGCTACGACTACGCCGCCCTCGAACCGCACATCTCCGCGCGGATCATGGAACTGCACCACAGCAAGCACCACGCCACGTACGTGGCAGGCGCCAACAACGCCCTGGCCCAGCTGGCCGAGGCGCGTGAAAAGGGCGACTTCGCCAACATCAACCGGCTTTCCAAGGACCTCGCGTTCCACACCGGCGGCCACATCAACCACTCCGTGTTCTGGAAGAACCTCTCCCCGGACGGCGGCGACAAGCCCGAAGGCGAGCTGGCTGCCGCCATCGATGACGCCTTCGGCTCCTTCGATGCCTTCCGTGCACAGTTCTCCGCCGCCGCCCTGGGCCTCCAGGGATCGGGCTGGGGCTTCCTCGCCTACGAACCCATCGGCGGAAACCTCGTCATCGAGCAGCTGTACGACCAGCAGGGCAACACCGCCCTGGGCACCACCCCGCTGCTGATGCTGGACATGTGGGAGCACGCCTTCTACCTGGACTATGTCAACGTGAAGGCCGACTACGTCAAGGCGTTCTGGAACATCGTCAACTGGGCGGACGTCGCCCAGCGCTTCGAGGCAGCGCGCGCCAACGCCACGGGACTCATCACCCTCCCGTAGTGACCGCCACCATACACGGCTGTAACAAACTTCACATTCTGACTTAAACGGGCCGGGATGTGGACCGTCCGCCCCCGCACTTGCGGGGGCGGACCCAGTTAAACGTAAGATAGGTCACGGAAGGCGGTTAGCCTTCAGCAATGAGGCTGGTCGCCCTCCATGTAAATCATCTCTGCCCAATGGCGTGCGGGATCTGTTAGTTGGCTTGAACGCCCGCTCAACTAGTAGTGCTTCTTAAAGCACCAAGGAGACTGTAAAAGTGACGACCCGTATTGGTATCAACGGCTTTGGCCGCATTGGCCGCAACTACTTCCGCGCAGCGCTTGCCCAGGGTGCGGACCTGGAGATCGTTGCAGTCAACGACCTCACCAGCCCCGAAGCCCTGGCCCACCTTTTCAAGTACGACTCCGTCGGCGGCCGGCTGAAGGAAACCATCGAGGTCAAGGACGGCAACATTGTCGTCAACGGCAACGTGGTCAAGGTCCTGGCGGAACGCGATCCCGCCAACCTGCCCTGGGGCGAACTGGGCGTGGACATCGTCATCGAATCCACCGGTTTCTTTACCAAGGCAGCCGACGCGCAGAAGCACATCCAGGCCGGCGCCAAGAAGGTCCTGATCTCCGCTCCGGCCTCGGACGAGGACATCACCATCGTGATGGGTGTCAACCACAACCTCTACGACAACGCCAAGCACAACATCATTTCCAACGCGTCCTGCACCACCAACTGCCTCGGCCCGCTGGCCAAGGTGGTTAACGACGAGTTCGGCATCGAGCGCGGCCTGATGACCACGGTTCACGCCTACACTGCAGACCAGAACCTGCAGGACGGCCCGCACAAGGACCTGCGCCGCGCCCGCGCCGCCGCCATCAACATGGTCCCCACGTCCACCGGCGCCGCCAAGGCCATCGGCCTGGTCCTGCCGGAGCTCAAGGGCAAGCTGGACGGTTACGCCATCCGCGTCCCCGTCCCCACCGGCTCGGCCACCGACCTCACCGTGACTGTCTCCCGCGAGACAACAGTGGAGGAAGTCAACGCCGCCCTCAAGCGTGCCGCCGAATCCGAGGAACTGCAGGGCTTCCTGACCTACACGGACGAGCCCATCGTGTCCTCCGACATCGTCGGCGACCCCGCGTCCTCCATCTTCGACTCCGGCCTGACCAAGGTCATCGGCAACCAGGTCAAGGTTGTTTCCTGGTATGACAACGAATGGGGCTACTCCAACCGCCTCGTAGACCTGACGGAGCTTGTCGCATCCAAGCTGGGCTAGGGTTAGACACATGACATCTCACACCCTCAACGAACTGATCGCTGAAGGTGTCCGCGGGCGGTACATTCTGGTTCGAAGTGACCTGAATGTGCCGCTCGACGGCTCTACAGTCACTGATGATGGCCGTATCAAGGCCTCCCTGCCAGTGCTGCAAAAGCTCACGGACGCCGGTGCCCGCGTGCTGGTAACAGCCCACCTCGGACGCCCCAAGGGCGCCCCGGAAGACAAGTACTCGCTCCGCCCCGCAGTGGACCGTCTTGCCGAACTGGCGGGCTTCAAGGTCACCCTGGCTGCCGACACCGTCGGCGAAGCCGCCAGGTCGGCCGCCGGGTCCCTGCAGGACGGCGACGCCCTGGTCCTCGAGAACGTCCGCTTCGACGCCCGCGAGACCAGCAAGGACGATGCAGAACGCGGAGCCTTCGCGGATGAGCTCGTGGCACTGACCGGTGACAACGGCGCCTACGTGGACGACGCCTTCGGTGCCGTCCACCGTAAGCATGCCAGTGTCTACGACGTCGCCACCCGGCTCCCGTCATACCAGGGCGACCTGGTGCACACCGAGGTGGAGGTCCTGCGGAAGCTGACCACCGACACCCAGCGCCCCTACGTGGTGGTGCTCGGCGGTTCCAAGGTCTCGGACAAGCTTGCGGTCATCGAGAACCTGCTCGGCAAGGCGGACACCATCCTGGTGGGCGGCGGCATGCTCTTCACGTTCCTGGCGGCGGCAGGCCACAAGGTTGGCTCCAGCCTACTTGAGGAGGACCAGATCCCGGTCGTCAAGGACTACCTGAAGCGCGCAGCCGACGCCGGCACCGAATTCGTGGTTCCCACGGACGTCGTGGTGGCAGAGAAGTTCGCTGCGGACGCCAAGCACGAAACCGTGGCTGCCGATGCCATTGAAGGCAGCAGCTTCGGCGCCCAGGGCATCGGCCTGGACATTGGGCCTGATACCGCGGCTGCCTTCTCCGAACGGATCAAGGGTGCCCGGACAGTCTTCTGGAACGGCCCCATGGGTGTCTTCGAATTCGAGGCATTCTCCGCAGGCACCCGTGCCATCGCCGAGTCCCTGACCGAAACTGACGCGTTCACCGTGGTGGGCGGCGGCGACTCCGCCGCCGCAGTGCGCACCCTGGGATTCAGTGATGACCAGTTCGGGCACATTTCCACCGGTGGCGGCGCCAGCCTGGAATACCTTGAAGGCAAGGAACTCCCCGGCCTCAGCGTTCTGGACCGATAGAACATAGCCGGTAAAACCACCACTGCTGACCAGCAGTAATTGGACTTCACAGTCCTCCGGCCGGCAGGTTGCCCGCGGCAGCCTGCCGGCCGCACCATTATCAAGAACTTTTTGGAGATTACGTGACTACGTCAACGAACGGTGCCTTCGACCGCAAGCCCTTCATCGCGGGCAACTGGAAAATGAACATGGACCATGTGCAGGGGATAACCCTCCTGCAGAAGCTGGCCTGGACCCTCTCCGACGCCAAGCACGACTACAGCCGCGTTGAGGTGGCCGTCTTCCCGCCGTTCACGGATCTCCGCGGTGTCCAGACCCTGGTCCAGGGCGACGACCTGCAGGTCGTCTATGGCGGCCAGGACTTGTCTCAGTTTGATTCGGGGGCCTACACCGGTGACATTTCCGGGCAATTCCTGAACAAGCTGGGCTGCACATACGTCCTGGTGGGCCACAGCGAACGCCGTACCATCCACAACGAATCCGACGAGGTCCTCAACGCCAAGGTCAAAGCCGCGTTCAAGCACAACCTGGTTCCTGTGCTTTGCGTCGGCGAAGGCCTGGAGATCCGCCAGGCGGGAACGCACGTGGACCACACCCTGGCACAGTTGCGCGCCGGTGTAGCCGGACTTACTGCTGAGCAGGCATCCGAGCTTGTGGTGGCCTACGAACCCGTCTGGGCTATCGGCACCGGTGAAGTGGCCGGACCGGAGGACGCCCAGGAAATGTGCGCCGCCATCCGCACTGAGCTGGAGTCGCTGTTCGGAGCGGAAACGGCCGCCAAAACCCGTCTGCTCTACGGCGGCTCTGTAAAGGCCAACAACGCGGCAGCCATCCTGCAGGAACGCGACGTGGACGGCCTGCTGGTGGGGGGCGCAAGCCTCGACCCGGCCGAGTTTGCTAATATTGTCAGGTTCGAGAGCCACCTGGTCGCGGACTAGTCCGTAGCCAGCCCATACTCCCGCAATCCCAACTTCCGAAAGGCCGTCGTGGACGTTCTTCATGTCATTCTGCAGATCCTCCTGGGGATCACCAGCCTCCTGCTGACGCTGCTGATCCTCCTGCACAAGGGACGCGGCGGCGGGTTGTCCGATATGTTCGGCGGCGGCATGAGCTCGGGCCTCAGCTCCTCAGGTGTGGCAGAGCGGAACCTCAACCGCTTCACCATCATCCTGGGCGTCACCTGGGGCGTGGTGATCATCGCCCTCGGCCTGATCATGCGGTTCAGCGGGACCGGGGATTCCTGACCCCTGTTGTACAAGGTCCTTTAGGCCCTGCCGGTCATGAGGCCTGCGACTTAGACTGTGGCTGTCGGTTTACCCGGCAGCCACAGTTTTGTCTTTAGCTGCTGGCCGCCGGCGTCCGCTTGGAGGCAGGAGTCGTTATGGTCCATCCGTCATCTGGCTTCCGGGGCACGCGCGCCGGGGTTACGGCAGGGTCCGGTTCGAGCCTGCAGTCCAACGACTCCAACGACTCGTCCCCGCGGCCCCTTCCCCGCATCCGTGTGTCCTATTGGTGCGCCAAGGGGCACGAGACGCAACCGGTGTTCCTGAAGATGCCCGAGGACCAGATTCCCCGCACATGGGACTGCCGGAGGTGCGGTGGTCCTGCTTCCCGGGATGGCCGGGCCGCTGAGGCTGACGACCCCTTCGAGGACGGGTACAAAAGCCACCTGGAATACGTTAAAGAACGGCGCTCCGGCCAGGACGCCGAAGACGTCCTGGCCGGAGCGCTGGAAAAGCTACGCGCCCGCGGCGTCCTTCCGGACCAGCTGCTGCGGGACACGTGAGGCCGCGTTCTCATCGATGAGCCACAGGGTGCGGGAGGTTCCCCGGGGACCGGAGGCAGGTACCTGCACGGGGTTGGCGCCGGCCAGTGCCAGTCCCACCGCTCCTGCTTTGTCCTCCCCGGCCACAACCATCCAGACTTCCGCCGCCGTATTGATGGCGGGGAGGGTCAGGGAGATCCGCAGCGGCGGCGGCTTGGGGGAATTCCTGACGCCCACCACGGTGCGGTCCTTTTCGCGGATCCCGGCCTGTTCGGGGAACAGCGACGCAATATGCGCGTCCGGCCCCACGCCGAGCAGCACCACGTCCAGCCGGGGGAGTGAGGACGGTTCCTCCGGCCGGTCGTCGGACATGTCAGCTGCGTGCTCGGCTGCGGCAGCTTCCCGCAGCTGGCGTGCGTAGTCCTCGGCTGCTTCCTCGGGGGTGCCGAAGTCATCTGCAGAACCAGGGGAGTGGACCCTGTCCGGGTCCACGGGAATGTGCGACAGCAACGCCTCGAACGCCTGCCCGGTATTCCGCTCAGGATCGGCGGATCCAACGAAACGTTCGTCACCCCACCAGAAGTTGACCTTCGACCAGTCGACGGCGGGCGCCGCCGGCGAGTCAGCAACAGCCTTCAACGTGCCGATTCCCACGGTTCCCCCGGTGAGCACCACGGTGGCTTCGCCGTACTTGTCCTGGACATCAACGAGCTTGGTGATCAGGCGTGCCGCGATGGCGGCCATGAGGACGGACGAATCCGGATGGATGCTTACTCGTGGGTCAACGCTCACTGGGTCGGACGCTCCTTAGATTGGTACGTGGCAGTCCAATAGTAATCACTTCCCCAAAGACTTCATCCGGGTCGAGGCGCCGGAGTTCTTCGGCGAGGCAGTCGCGGAGACTGCGGCGCGGGAGGGAGATCCGTTGGGCGGGCTGGCCTGGTTGGGTCAGTTCTGCGACGGAGAGTCCGGGACGGAAGAGCTGGACGTCGCCGCCGGGGCGGGTGAGGCGGACGCGGCGGATACCGGTTCCAGCAGGGTCCGCGACGATGGTGACGGGGGCGTCCAGGGTCAGGGTGAGCCAGGCCGCGAGCAGGATGGTGGAGGGTGAGTCCGAGGCGCCTTCGACCGCGACGGCCGTGACCGGGGAGGAGTCCACTTCGTCCAGGGCCGCGGCGAGCTGGATCCGCCAGTTGGTCAGCCGGGTCCACGCGAGGTCCGTGTCGCCGGCCTTGTAGGTGTGGTGGATCCGTTCCAGCGCCGCCTGCGGGTCCGGTTCGTTGGCGGAGTCGGTGATCCTGCGGTGCGCGATCGCGCCGATGGAGGTTTCGCACGCGTTCTCCGGGGCGCCGTGCGGCCACCAGGCCACGATCGGGGCGTCCGGAAGCAGCAGGGCGGCCACCAGGGATTCGGACTCGTGGGCCAGTTGGCCGTAACCGCGCAGCACGATCACTTCCGAGGCACCGGCGTCCCCGCCCACCCGGATTTGGGCGTCGAGCCGGTCCTGGGCGTCCTTCCCGGCGTCGGCGAGGACGATGATCCGGCAGGGGTGTTCCCGGCTGGCGTCGTTCGCGGCCTCGATGGCTTCTTCCTCGAGCCCGGACTTGGTGACCACCACGAGGGTGAGGACCCGGCCCAGGGCAATCACGCCGCCCTGCTCGCGCAGGGCCATGAGTTTCTTGGACACCTTCGAGGTGGTGGTGTCGGGCAGGTTCACGATCATGGCCTTCTCCAGGTTCGTCCGTCACGGGCCAGCAGCTCATCAGCGGAGGCCGGGCCCCAGGAGCCGGGGGCGTAGGGTTCGGGCTGCTCATTCAAGGACGCCCAGTATTCCTCGAACGGGTCAAGGATCTTCCAGGACAGCTCCACTTCCTCATGCCGCGGGAACAGCGGCGGCTCGCCCAGGAGCACGTCCAGGATCAGCCGCTCATACGCTTCCGGGCTCGATTCCGTGAAGGAGTGCCCGTAGCCGAAGTCCATGGTCACGTCCCGGACTTCCATCTGGGTGCCCGGGACCTTGGACCCGAACCGGATGGTCACGCCCTCGTCGGGCTGGACCCGGATCACCACCGCGTTTTGCCCGAAATCGTCCTCGCCGTGGTCACGGAACAGCAGGTTGGGGGCGCGTTTGAAGACGACGGCGATTTCCGTCACCCGCCGCCCCAGCCGCTTGCCCGCCCGGAGGTAGAACGGGACTCCGGACCAGCGGCGGGTGTGGATGTCCACCCGGACCGCGGCGTAGGTCTCGGTAGTGGAATCGGCGGGGATGCCTTCTTCCTCCAGGTAGCCCTGGACCTGCTCGCCGCCCTGCCAGCCGCCGGTGAATTGTCCGCGGGCAGAGTGCGTGGACAGGTCCTCGGGAAGCTTGACCGCGGCGAGGACCTTTTCCTTCTCCGCCCGCAGGTCATCGGCGTTAAAGGAAATCGGTTCCTCCATCGCCGTCAACGCCAGCAACTGCAGCAGGTGGTTCTGGATCACGTCCCTCGCAGCACCCACGCCGTCGTAATACCCCGCCCGGCCGCCGGTGCCGATGTCCTCGGCCATGGTGATCTGCACGTGGTCCACGTAGTTGGCGTTCCACAACGGCTCAAACAACTGGTTGGCGAAACGCAGTGCCAGGATGTTCTGCACCGTTTCCTTGCCCAGGTAGTGGTCGATCCGGAACACCGCGTCCGGCGGGAACACCGACTCCACGATGTCGTTCAGCTTCCGGGCCGACTCCAGATCGTGCCCGAACGGCTTTTCGATCACCACACGCCGCCACTTGTCCCCCTCGGCCTGAGCCAGGCCGTGCTTGGACAACTGCCGGCAGACCTGCTCGAACGCCTTGGGCGGGATCGACAGATAGAACGCGTGGTTCCCGCGGGTGCCGCGGACGTCGTCGAGTTCCTTGATCGTCTCGCCCAACCGCTCAAACGCGGCGTCGTCGTCGAACTCGCCCTGGACAAACCGGATGCCCTCGGACAACTGGTTCCATACCGCCTCATCAAAGGGCGTCCGGGCGTGCGCCTGCACCGAAGCCTTCACCTCGGCGGCGAAATCCTCTTTGTCCCACTCCCGGCGGGCGAACCCAACCAGGGCGAAACTCGGCGGCAACAACCCACGATTGGCAAGGTCATATACCGCGGGCATGAGCTTCTTGCGGGCAAGGTCACCCGTGACCCCGAAGAGCACCAATGACGATGGACCGGCAATCCGGTTCAAACGGCGGTCGCGCGGGTCACGCAACGGATTACGCCCGCGGCCCGCGCCCTTCCTGCCGTATTCAGTTTCTGGCATGGTTGCTTTCTGCGCCTTAGCTTTCGGTAGCGGATGCGCGGGTGGACAGGGCAGCGACAATGTCCTGCAGCTGCGCCACGCCGGCGGCACGGTCGGTGAGGTGGAGGCGCAGCACGGGACGGCCGTGCCCAGCCAGGACCTGGGCGTCGCCTGCGGCCTGGGCGGCGATGAGTTCGCCGAAGCTGAAGGGCCGGTCCGGAATCCCGAGGTCCTCAGCGGGGGTGGCCGTGACCTGGAGGAACACGCCAATTGCGGGACCACCCTTGTGGAACTGGCCCGTGGAGTGCAGGAAGCGCGGACCCCAGCCAAAGGTGACGGGACGGCCGGATGCTGCGGCCAGTTCGTCCCGGATACCCTCCAGCCCGGCGAAGGCCAGCCGGTCAAAGTAAGCCTGGACGCTCAGGTAGCTGTCCGCGGCCAGCGTTCCCAGAAGAGCCTTGACGGCGCCCTCGGCTGTGGCAGCGTCACCGAGCCAGTCCCCGCCGCGAACCTCAATGGCGCCGTCGACGAAGGCCGCAGGCGTCGGCTCCGGCTGGGCGTCCAGCAGGCCACGCGCTGCCACCTTGGCCGCCTCGACATCAGGCTGGTCGAAGGGGTTGATGCCCAGGAGGCGTCCGGCAACGGCGGTCGCGAATTCCCACACCATCATCTGGGTGGCGAGGCCGCCGGCGATGGCCACCTGGTTGTCGCCGGGTTCGACGTCGGCATCCGCGGCCACGAGCCGCACCACCAGGACGTCGGGGGCGGCGGACGTCACCTCAGGGGCATGCGGCCCCGCCACGACGGGCAGGATGCCGGTGCCCAGTTTGCCCGTGGATTCGGCGATGAGCTGTTCAGCCCAGTCAGCGAACCCAACGATGCCTGAGCCGTCCTCGGCGATGACGACCTTGTTCCGCAACGGGCTGGTTCCCCCCAGCGCGGCGCCCAGGGCCAGCCCGATGTTTTCCGGGGCATCGTCGTTGAGGATTTCGGCTGCTTCCTCAGCCTCGTCCAGGAATGCCTGGATATCCACGCCGGCCAGGCCGGCAGGAACCAGGCCGAACGCGGTCAGCGCAGAGTAGCGGCCACCGACGTTGGGGTCGGCATTGAAGACGGCGCGGTAGCCGGCCTCTCGGGAGGCCTTGTCCAGCGGCGAGCCCGGGTCCGTCACGATGATGATCCGGCTCTTGGCGTCCACACCGGCCTCGGTGAAGGCCTGCTCGAAAATCCGGCGCTGGGAATCGGTCTCCAGGGTGGAGCCGGACTTGGACGAGACCACGATGGCGGTCTGGCCCAGCCGGTCCGCCAAGGCAGCCCGGACCTGGTCCGGGTCCGTGCTGTCCAGCACTGTCAGCTCGACGCCGGCCGTGCCTGCGATAACCTCGGGGGCCAGCGAGGATCCGCCCATGCCGCAGAGCACAATCCTGCTCACGCCCTCGGCGCGCAGGGCATCCCGGAGTTCCAGGATGCCCTTGACCAAAGGCTGTGAGACGGTTGCAGCCTCCACCCAGCCGAGGCGGACTGCCGACTCGGATTCGGCGTCGGGACCCCACAAGGTGTGGTCCTTGGCGAAGATCCGGGTGGCGACCCGGTCCTCCACGAGGGCGGGAAGGTGCTGATCGAGCGCCTGCTGGGCAGCGCCGGTGGCGTCGAAGCTGAGAGTGCTCATAGGTGTTAGGAAGCCTTCCGTGCAGAGGCGAGGGCGCCCTCGACGTCGGCCAGCAGTTCCTTCCAGCTGGCCACGAACTTGTCCAGGCCTTCGGTTTCAAGGAGTGCTACGACGTCGTTGTAGGAGATCCCCAGCTTTTCCAGGGCGTCGAGGGTCGCGTTTGCTTCCTCGTAGGTGCCGGTGACGGTGTCGCCGGTGACCACGCCGTGGTCGAAGGTGGCGTCCAGGGTCTTCTCGGGCATGGTGTTCACCACGCCGGGTGCAACCAGCTCGGTGACGTAAAGGGTGTCCGGGTAGGCCGGGTCCTTAACACCGGTGGAAGCCCACAGGGGCCGCTGGGGGCGTGCGCCGGCTTCGGCCAGCAGGGCCCAGCGTTCGGTGGCGAAGAGCTCTTCGTAGACCTGGTAGGCGAGGCGGGCGTTGGCCAGGCCGGCCTTGCCCTTGAGGGCCTTGGCTTCGTCGGTGCCGATTTTGTCGAGGCGCTTGTCGATTTCCGAGTCCACGCGGGAAACGAAGAACGATGCCACGGAGTGGATCTTCGAGAGGTCGTGGCCGTTTTCCCTGGCCTGCTCCAGGCCGGACTGGAACGCATTGATGACCGCGCGGTACCGCTCCAGCGAGAAGATGAGGGTCACGTTGACGCTGATGCCCTCGGCCAGGGTTGCCGTGATGGCTTCCAGGCCCTCAAGCGTTGCCGGAATCTTGATGTGCACGTTGTCCTTGTTGACGCGCTGCGAGAGGTGCTTGGCCTCCGCGATGGTCCCGGCGGTGTCCCAGGCAAGGCGCGGGTCGACCTCAATGGAGACGCGGCCGTCAACACCCTTTGTGGCGGCAGCCACGGGGGCGAAGAGGTCGCAGGCGTCGGCGACGTCCGTGGTCGTGATCTCGAAGATCGTGTCCTCCACGCTCGCGCCCTCGGCGGCCTTGCCGGCGATGATGTGGTCGTAGTCGGTGCCGGACGTGATGGCGGCGTGGAAGATGGACGGGTTG
Organism: Pseudarthrobacter sp. BRE9; assembly: GCF_031844305.1. Classification (NCBI taxonomy): domain Bacteria; kingdom Bacillati; phylum Actinomycetota; class Actinomycetes; order Micrococcales; family Micrococcaceae; genus Pseudarthrobacter; species Pseudarthrobacter sp. BRE9. Next base: position 265,474 of record NZ_JAUZUY010000002.1, read on the forward strand.
GTGGTCACACCAACCACGTTCTTCTCTTCAATGAGCTTGCGGAGCGTGCCGGTTTGGAGGCGTCCGCGGGAAAGGTCGTCGAGCCAGATGGAGACTCCGGCGTCGGAGAGCTGCTGGGTGGGAGTAGTCATTTTTCGTATCTCCTAAAAGATGAGGTTTCAGGCCTGGAGGCTGGAGAGGGAGTCCTTGGCGGCGGCAGCCACGGCTTCTGCCGTAATGCCGAACTCCTGGAAGAGGCGCTTGTAGTCGGCGGAAGCGCCGTAGTGCTCAAGGCTCACGGAACGGCCGGCGTCACCGACGAATTCCCGCCAGCCCAGGGCCAGCCCTGCTTCCACCGAGACGCGTGCCTTGACGGCGGCCGGCAGGACGGACTCGCGGTAGGCGGCGTCCTGCTTCTTGAACCACTCGACGCACGGCATGGAGACGACGCGGGCCGCGATGCCTTCGGCCTGGAGGGCTTCGCGGGCCTGGACCGCCAGCTGGACCTCGGAACCGGTGGCAATGAGGATCACGTCGGCCGGAACCGTGGCGCCGTCCTTCGATGCCTCAGCCAGGACGTAGCCGCCCTTTGCCACACCTGCCGTGGAGGCGAAGGTGTCACCGTCGGCGTCGCCCCCGCCGCGTTCCCACGTGGGGATGTTCTGGCGGGTCAGGACGATGCCTGCCGGGTTGGCGTGGTTTTCCAGCATGGTCTTCCAGGCAGTTGCCACTTCGTTGGCGTCACCGGGACGGACCACGTCCAGGCCCACGATGGCGCGCAGCGAGGCGAGCTGCTCCACCGGCTGGTGGGTGGGGCCGTCCTCGCCGAGGCCGATGGAGTCGTGGGTCCAGACGTACAGCGACGGAACACCCATCAGGGCACCGAGCCGGATGGCCGGGCGCTGGTAGTCGCTGAAGATCAGGAAGGTGCCGGAGAACGCGCGGGTGTTGCCCGCCAAACTGATGCCGTTCACGATCGACGCTGCGGCGTGTTCGCGGATGCCGAAGTGCAGCACGCGGCCGTAGGGGTTGCCGGACCAGGCGCCGGTCTGCTTGGAGGCCGGCACGAAGGACGGCGAGCCTTCAATGGTGGTGTTGTTGGACTCGGCAAGGTCGGCCGAGCCGCCCCAGAGTTCGGGCAGGACCGGGCCCAGGGCGTTGAGGACCTTGCCGGATGCTGCACGGGTGGAAACGTCCTTGCCGGCCGGGAAGACCGGGAGGGCCGCGTCGATGCCCTCCGGAAGTTCCTGCGCCTCGATGCGCTGCAGGAGTGCTGCGCCTTCCGGGTTGGCTGCCTGCCAGGCGTTGAAGGACTCTTCCCATTCCTTGCGGGCGGCAGCACCGCGGTCCACCACGGCGCGGGCGTGGTTCAGGACTTCCTGGTCCACGTCGAAGGACTTGGCCGGGTCGAAGCCCAGGACTTCCTTAAGCGCTGCGACTTCCTCGGCACCGAGGGCAGAGCCGTGGATCTTGCCGGTGTTCTGCTTCTTGGGTGCCGGGTAGCCGATGATGGTGCGCAGCGAGATGATGGACGGCTTGGAGGTTTCGGCCTTGGCGGCGAGCAGGGCGCTGTAGAGCTCCTGGACGTCTTCCTTGTATTCGCCGGTCCGGGTCCAGTCCACGCGCTGGGTGTGCCAGCCGTAGGCTTCGTAGCGCTTCAGGACGTCTTCGGTGAAGGCGATGTCGGTGTCGTCCTCGATGGAGATGTGGTTCTCGTCGTAGATGACCACGAGGTTGCCGAGTTCCTGGTGGCCGGCCAGCGAGGAAGCCTCAGCCGTAACGCCTTCCTGCAGGTCGCCGTCGGAAGCGATGACCCAGATGGTGTGGTCGAACGGCGACTCGCCGGCGGGGGCATCAGCGTCGAACAGGCCGCGCTGGCGGCGCTGCGAGTAAGCGAAGCCCACCGAGGATGCAAGGCCCTGGCCCAGCGGGCCTGTGGTTATCTCAACGCCGGCGGTGTGCTTGTACTCAGGGTGTCCCGGGGTCAGCGAACCCCATGTGCGCAGCGCCTCCAGGTCCTTCAGCTCCAGGCCGTAACCGGAGAGGAACAGCTGGATGTAAAGGGTCAGCGAGGTGTGGCCGGGGGACAGGACGAAACGGTCGCGGCCCAGCCACTGCGGATCGCGCGGGTCATGGCGCATCAGCTTCTGGAAAAGCAGGTAGGCGGCCGGGGCGAGGCTCATGGCGGTTCCGGGGTGGCCGTTGCCCACCTTCTCCACCGCATCCGCGGCCAGGACGCGGATGGTGTCCACGGCGCGCTGGTCCAAGCTGGTCCATGACAGTTCTTGCTCTTCCAAATGTGGCACGAAAACCGGGCCCCTCTCTGTGCTGATGGCGGTGGTACACCGGCTCCGTAAAGGGCGCACTGGGTGGCGCCTGCTGCGGTGTGTACCAGCCGTTCACCATCGAAACGTTGATCCTTGCATTCAGTCACGGACAGCAGCGGGAATGCGTTTTCCACCGCTTTCTTGCTGCGTGCTGATCTGGTGACAGCTTAGCTCTTATCCATTCTGCGGGCGGCCCAAATCTCACGTTTTGGACGCAATTTCCCCTTTTGTGCATCACCATCACGAAGGGTTGAGTTAATCTGCTCGAATGGGCCCGTGAGCAATCAACTGCGCATATGGCAGGGCATGGACAGGGCCGGTGGCGCGGTATGATATTCGGAGGCCAACGCCGGGTGCGCATCCCTATTGCCGTCCGGGGTTTCCCGACTGCTGCACGCTCTTGGAGCATTTCCTCCCTTTGCGCCGTGCCCGGGCCCGGGCCGCACGACCGGAGCTGCATTGCCAGCCTCAACTGCCACACAGAACGGGTGACTGCCACCGTGAGCACTACAGATACGCCGCTGAACGCATCCCGGGCCTCCGGCGCCGGGTTTGCCCGTAAGGCCAAGGCGTATCTCGCCCTCACCAAGCCGCGCGTCATCGAACTGCTCCTGGTGAGCACCCTGCCCACCATGATTTATGCCCAGCGGGGCTTCCCATCCATCGGGCTGATCCTTGCCACGCTGGTGGGCGGCGCCTTCGCTGCCGGCAGTGCGGGCGCGTTCAACTGTTATATCGACCGGGACATCGACAAGCTGATGCACCGCACGGAGAACAGGCCGCTGGTCACCGGTGAAGTCACCCCGCGCGAGGCCCTGGTCTTCTCCTGGCTGCTGGGCGCCGCCGCGATCGTGATCCTTTGGTTCGGCGCCAATCCGCTCTCGGCCTGGCTCGGGCTGGGCGCCATCTTCTTCTACGTGGTCATCTACACGATGATCCTCAAGCGGCGCACAGCGCAGAACATCGTCTGGGGCGGTGCAGCCGGCTGCTTCCCGGTACTGATTGCCTGGGCTGCCGTCACCAACTCCGTCGAGTGGCCGGCGGTCATCCTCTTCATGGTGATCTTCCTGTGGACCCCGCCGCACTACTGGCCCCTGTCCATGCGCTACGGCGAGGACTACCGGAACGCCAACGTCCCCATGCTCGGCGCCATCGCCGGCGCCAAGGTGGTGTCCGTCCAGGTGGTCCTGTACGCGTGGGCGATGGTGGCCTGCTCACTGCTGATGATCCCGGCGGGAGGGGCAGGTTGGGTCTACACGGTCACGGCAGTCCTTGCAGGCGCATGGTTCCTCTACGAATCACACGCCCTGTACGCCCGCGCCCAGCGCGAGGACATCGCGGACAAGGGCGCCATGAAGGTCTTCCACGGTTCCATCAGCTACCTGACCCTACTGTTCATCGCGCTGGCGGTGGACCCCTTCGTGGGGCATGCACTCATGGCCGGCTAGGCCCTCCGTCAAGCCTGTGCGGCGGCTTCCACCCGTTGGTGGAAGCCGCCGTCTTGCTTTTAAGCACACAGCCGCAGGTGCGTAACCCATGGGCATGACGTTTTTGTCATGTCAATCACTTTAGCTGTCATCCTGAATGACAAGCTGCTTACGGTGGAGCGGCCCCTTCCCTCGATCAAAGGAAAAATCCATGGAAGTCCGTCCCTCCGCCGTCCCGGCCCCCGGCCACAGCCCGCCGGGAAAAAGGGGAAACCGCAGCCGCAGCAGGCTCCCGCGCCCGCCTTTTGCCGCCCACCTTGGTGCCGACGTGCCGGCATCCCTGGTGGTGTTCCTCGTAGCCCTCCCGCTGTCGCTCGGCATTGCAGCCGCGTCGGGAGCGCCCATCATGGCCGGACTCATCGCCGCAGCCGTTGGCGGAATCGTGGCCGGAAGCCTCGGCGGCTCACCGCTGCAGGTAAGCGGACCGGCCGCCGGCCTGACCGTCGTCGTCGCCGGCCTCGTCCAGGAGTTCGGCTGGCAGGTGACGTGCGCAATCACCGCAGCCGCCGGCGTCGTGCAACTCCTGTTGGGCATCAGCCGCGTGGGCAGGGCAGCCCTGGCCGTTTCGCCGGTAGTGGTCAAGGCCATGCTCGCCGGCATCGGCGTCACCATCATCCTGCAGCAGCTCCACGTGCTCCTCGGATCCCAGCCAGCAGGCTCGGCACTCGAGAACCTTGCGGCATTGCCGGCAGCCATCACCAACCTTGAGCTGCACGCGGCCCTGCTTGGACTGGCCGTGGTGGGAATCCTCCTGTCCTGGAAGTTCCTGCCCGCCGCAGTCCGGCGTGTTCCCGGCCCCCTGGCCGCTGTCGCGGCAGGCACCGCACTGGCCGTGGCCTTTGCCCCCGGCGTCGAACGCATCTCACTGGACGGCTCGATCCTCGATGCCATCGCCCTCCCGCAGCTTCCGGACAGCAACTGGCGCGCCTTCGCCTTTGCCATCCTGACCATGGCCCTGATCGCCAGCATCGAGTCCCACCTGTCCGCCGTCGCGGTGGACAAGATGCACACCGGCCCGCGGACCAACCTGAACAGGGAGCTGATCGGCCAGGGCACCGCAAACATCGTTTCCGGGTCACTGGGCGGGCTGCCTGTGACCGGCGTCATTGTGCGCAGCGCCACGAACGTGGAGGCAGGTGCGGCCACCCGGACGTCCGCGGTGCTGCACGGTGTGTGGGTCCTGGCGTTCTCTGCCCTCTTCGCGGGACTGATCCAGCTGATCCCGCTGGCCGTCCTGGCCGGACTGCTGGTGGTGATCGGAGCGCGCCTGATCAAGGTTGCCGACATCCGGACCAGCCTGCGGACCGGAGACCTCGCCATTTATGCCGTGACGCTCATCTGCGTAGTGGTCCTGAACCTGCTTGAGGGTGTCATGATCGGCCTGGCCCTCGCCGCTGCCAGTGTGCTGTGGCGTCTCCTGCGGGCATCCATCCAGGCCCACCCTGGCGCCGCGCCGCCGTCGCCATGGCGCGTGACCATCGCAGGATCCTGCAGTTTTTTCGCGCTGCCGAAGCTGAACGGCGTCCTCCAGTCGGTCCCCGCCGCCGCGGACGTGGTGGTGGAGCTCAACGCCGACTACGTTGACCATTCCTTCCGTGAAGCCCTCTTGGCGTGGCAGCGCCAGCACCAGGCCACGGGCGGCACGGTGACCCTCGAGGAACACGGCAACTCAGTGTTCCGGGACGCTGCCCACCAGGCTCCCCGGCGCGAGGAAGCCACCGAGTTGCCCCTTCGGCCACGGAGGGAGCCGTTGCTGCAGGGCGTCAACAAATACCACCGCCGGTTTGCGCACCAGGTCCGTCCGCTGGTGCATGACCTTACGGAAGGACAGAATCCGGACAGCCTGTTCGTGGCCTGCGTCGATTCCCGCGTCAACCCGAACCTGATCACCAGCAGTGGCCCCGGGGACCTGCTCACACTGCGGAACATCGGCAACGTGGTGTGCGGCAACGGCTAGGACGCCTCCACCGCGTCGGCCCTGTCCTTCGCCGTCAATGGCCTGGAGGTGCAGTCGCTCGTCATCTGCGGGCACTCGAACTGCGGCGCCATGAAGGCACTGCTCGCAGAGGCCGACGGCGAAGACGACGGTTCCCTTGGCCCGGCATTCGGGCGGTGGCTGGACCACGCCCGGCCAAGCCACGCCGAGTTGCTCGCAGGGCATCCGGTCGGCCGGCAGGCAGCCGCAGCGGGTTACAGCAGGGTGGACCAACTGGCGATGGTCAATGTGGCCGTACAGTTGGCCAAACTTCAGAACCATCCGGTGGCGGGCCCGGCCCTGGCGGCGGGGAAGGTGAAGGCCACCGGCCTCTTCTACGACATTTCCACGGCGCAGGTCCTGCAGGTCTCGGCTGCCGGCATCGAGAACCTTGACCCTGCCTGCGGCGCCGGGCTCCGGGTCAAGGCCGTCGCGGACCGTTAAGGGGCAGGCGCCCCGGTCCCAAGCGGGACCGGGGCGCCTGGCGCCTGGTGCGGGTGAAGGGCGTGCCTACTTCGCTGCCCTGAAGGAGGCAACGGGACTGGAGCGGGCAATGTCCCAGGCGTTCGTCGATGCGGCCATCAGCAGGGCAGCGCCGAGCATGTGGGCCGCCACCAGCAACGCCGGAATGCCGTTGTAATACTGCGTGAACCCGATGATGGCCTGCAGCACCGTGACTCCCAAGAGGGCCAGGACGGCGGTCCGGAAGGGGCCCCTGATGCTGCGCTTGATGACCAGCACGAGGGCCACCACGGTTCCGGCGGTGACAAGGTAGGCCGGCACAGCATGGATGTGGGAGAACAGATCCCAGTCCAGATCGTTGCGGGGAGCATCGGCGTCACCGGCATGCGGGCCGGCCCCCGTGACCACCACGCCGAGCATCACGGCGACGGCGGAGAAAAGGGCGACGGCGGCTGTCACCGGACGCAGGACAGCGGGCAGTGCCGCGGGGCGGCCGGCAAGGAACCGGCCGGTCCGGCCGAAGGCACGGTTGACCAGAAGGGTGGAAAACACCACCAGGGCCATGGACACCAGGAAGTGCAGGCCCACCACCCACGGGTTGAGGTTGGTGAGGACCGTGACGCCGCCGATCACCGCCTGGGCCGGGATGCTGGCCAGCAGGCCCAGGGCCAGGAGGAAGAGGTCCTTGCGTTCCTTCCGCAGGTTCCACAAGTAAACGAGCATCAGGGCGGCCACGGCGGCCAGCGCGAACGTCAGGAGCCGGTTCCCGAACTCGATGAAGCCGTGGATGCCCATCTCTGCAGTGTTCACCAGGGAGTCCGGGGTGCAGCGGGGCCAGGTGGGGCAGCCAAGGCCTGAAGCAGTCAGCCGTACGGCGCCGCCGGTCACCACCAGAAGCGTCTGGCCGATCAGGGAGGCGACGGCGAGACGGCGGACGCGGACATCCACGGTGCGTGGGAGCCGCGACGCCAGGCGGCCGGCGAACTGGGGGAGGCGTGAAGCCGTGGTCACGATTATCTCAATTCCACTTGAACCAACGGATGGCTGCGGCCCCGGCGATAACCGTCCAGAGCAGCAGGATGAGGGCAGCGCCGCCGTTCACGGCGCCGCCCAGGAAAGCGGCCCGCATCGATTCGCCCAGGGCGCCGGAAGGCAGGAAATGTACAACGGCCTGCGCCGCGGCGGGCAGTCTTTCGGCGGGAATGACGATTCCACCCATGGCTCCGAGGAGGATCCAGAGCAGGTTGGTGATGGCCAAGGTCGCCTCGGGCCGCACGGTTCCGGCCACCAGCAGCCCCAGTGCGGTAAAGGCCGCCGCGCCCAGCGCGAGCAGTGCCAGCCCCGGGAGCCAGCCCGCCGCCGTCGGCTGCCATCCCAGCGCAAGGGCTACCAGGCCCACCACCACCACCTGGATGCAAAGGACTGCCAGGACCGAGAGGACTTTGCCGGCTATCAGGCCACCGCGGCCCAATGGCGTGGTGGACAGGAACCGGAGCACTCCGTAGCGGCGGTCGAAACCAGTGGCGATGCCCTGCCCGGTGAAGGCCGTGGACATGGCGCAGAGGGCAAGGATGCCGGGGACGGCCACGTTGATGCGGCTGGAGCCCATTCCGTCCAGGAAAGGGGTCACCGTCAGGCCAACAAGGGCCAGCAGCGGCAGCACCACCGCAAGGATCAGCTGCTCGCCGTTCCGCAGCATGGTCACAGCCTCATATTTGCCCTGAAGCAGGACACGCCGCAGCAGTGAGGCCGGCTGCTGCGCCTCCTGCAATGCCGGGACGCTCATCGGATGTCCTTTCCTGAAATGTCCAAAAAGACGTCTTCAAGGCTACGCGCCTCAAGGCTCAGCGATGCCGGCATGATTCCCTTCGCTTCCCACCACTGGGCCAGGGCTGAGAGGTGGCGCGGCGTCAGGGCGCCGGTGACGGTGTAGCTCCCGGCGCGGGCTTCGGAAACGTCAACGTCGTCCGGAAGGACGGCGGACAGGTCCAGGCCGGCCGGGGCCTCGAACACCAGCGTTCGGACGTGGTCGGCGCCCTGCTCCGCGGCCGGGCGGCGCTGCAGCAGCTCCTGGACCGTTCCTTCGGCAACGTTGCGTCCGCCGTCGATGATGTACACGTAGTCCGCCAGGCGCTGGGCGTCATCCATCAGGTGGGTGGTGAGGATGATCCCCATCCCGCTGTCCCGCAGTTCCGAGATCAGGTCGAACACCAGCTGCCGCGACTGCGGGTCCAGGCCGGCACTTGGCTCATCAAGGAACAGTACTTCGGGCCTGCCGATCAGGGCGGCGGCAAGTGCAAGGCGCTGTTTCTGGCCGCCGGACAACCTGCGGACGCTCGTCCGGCTGAAGGTGTCGATGCCCAGCCTGCCCACCAGGTCTTCCAGCGGCCACGGGCGTGAGTACAGCCCGGCGATGTGCCGCAGCAGCGGCAGGGGCCTTGCCGACGGCGGGAGCCCGCCGTCCTGCAGCATCACGCCGACGCGGGAGCGCAGGTCGGCACCTGCCGCCGCAGGGTCCTGGCCCAGCAGCGAGATGCTGCCGCCGCTGCGCTTCTGCAGGCCCTGGGCGCATTCAAGGGTGGTGGTTTTTCCGGCACCGTTCGCGCCGAGGAGGGCGGTTACCTGGCCGCGTTCCGCGACGAGGGAAACGCCGCTGACAACCCTGAGCATCTTTCCGTCCAGGCTGGAAAGGGGGCCTACGTCCTTGATAAGCCCATGGATGGACAGGACGGGGGACTGGGGGGATCGCACCACAGTATTCTACGGGATGTAGTATTTCTCGACGTCCCTCCCGGCCATGCGGCTCCGCCAGCCGAGGTCAGCCTGCCCTTACTGGAGCGCGGGACTAAATTACGACATGATTGTGTTGTGTATTCCATGACCAACGCTACTGCTGTGCCCGTGGCCGGGCCCAGTCCTGAGGCAGCCAGTTCTGCGGCAGCCAGCCCGGTGGCTGATGCGGACGAGCGTACCCGGGACCGGGTCCTCGCTGCCGTCCTGGAGCACGGGCCTGTCAGCGCGGCCGAACTGGGAGACATGCTGGGGTTCACCCCGGCCGCGGTTCGCCGCCACCTGGACCACCTCTCGCGTGCTGGTGTCATCGAAGTCAAGCGGGTGGCCAAGCCCGGAGCAGGTGCCGGCCGCCCCGCCCGCCGCTACGTCCTCAGCTCCCAGGGCCAGTCCAGCCTGGGCAACGACTACCTGGGCATCGCCGCCCTTGCGCTTCAGCAGCTGCAGAAGGTGGCCGGCCCGGATGCGGTGCGCGCCTTCGCCGAGGAACGCTTTGCGGACATGGAGCGGCGCTACGCACCCGAAATCGAGCAGGCCGGGCCGGACATCCGGGACCGCGCCGCGGCCCTCGCAGCGGCCCTGACCCGCGACAACTTCGTTGCCTCCGCCGCGTCCATTGAGGCGAAGGCACCCCTGCCCGCGGCGCTCTCGAGCGTGCAGCTCTGCCAGGGCCACTGCCCCATCCAGCAGCTCGCCGCCCGCTTCCCGGTGTTCTGCGACGTCGAAACCGAAGTCTTCTCAAGACTGGTGGGAGTTGACGTGCGCCGCCTCTCCACCCTCGCGCGCGGCGGCCACGTCTGCACCACCCACATACCTACAGGCAGGCTGTCTGCCAAACCGGCCACCGCGCCGGAAGCAGCCCCCGCCAGCCTGGACGAAGTAAACAACCATCAGTAAGAAAGGCCGTGATGACGGACCAACTATCAGAGAAAGCAGTAGCCGAAAACACTGTGATCTCGGAGATTCTGGAAAAGAATCCCGAGCTCCACGGCATCGGCAACTACGAGTACGGCTGGGCCGACAAGAATGACGTCGGCGCCAATGCGCGGCGTGGTCTCGATGAAGAGGTAGTCCGGGACATTTCGGCCAAGAAGAGCGAGCCCGAATGGATGCTCGACCTCCGGCTGAAGGGCCTGAAGTACTTCGACCGCAAGCCCATGCCCACCTGGGGTGCAGACCTCTCAGGCATCGACTTCGACAACATCAAGTACTTCGTCCGCTCCACGGAGAAGCAGGCCGCCACCTGGGAAGACCTCCCGGAGGACATCCGCAACACCTACGAGAAGCTCGGCATCCCCGAAGCCGAGCGCAGCCGGCTGGTGTCCGGCGTCGCGGCGCAGTACGAGTCCGAGGTTGTCTACCACCAGATCCGCGAGGACCTCGAGGCCCAGGGCGTCATCTTCCTGGACACCGACACCGCGCTGAAGGAACACCCGGAGATCTTCCAGGAGTACTTCGGCACCGTGATCCCGGTGGGCGACAACAAGTTCGCCTCGCTGAACACGGCAGTCTGGTCCGGCGGATCGTTCGTGTACGTGCCCAAGGGCGTCCATGTTGACATCCCCCTGCAGGCCTACTTCCGCATCAACACGGAAAACATGGGCCAGTTCGAGCGCACGCTGATCATCGCCGACGAGGACTCCTACGTCCACTACATCGAAGGCTGCACGGCTCCGATCTACACCTCTGACTCGCTGCACTCCGCCGTCGTGGAGATCATCGTGAAGAAGGGCGCCCGCGTCCGCTACACCACCATCCAGAACTGGTCCAACAACGTGTACAACCTGGTCACCAAGCGCGCTGTCTGCGAAGCCGGCGCCACCATGGAATGGGTTGATGGCAACATCGGCTCCAAGGTCACCATGAAGTACCCGGCCGTCTACCTCGTCGGTGAGGGCGCCAAGGGCGAGACCCTCTCGATCGCGTTTGCCGGCGAAGGCCAGCACCAGGACACGGGCTCCAAGATGGTGCACATCGCGCCGAACACCAAGAGCTCGATCGTTTCCAAGTCGGTGGCCCGTGGCGGCGGCCGTGCGGCATACCGCGGCCTGGTCCAGATCCGTGAAGGAGCCAAGCACTCGGCCAACACCGTGCGCTGCGACGCCCTCCTGGTGGACACCATTTCCCGGTCGGACACCTACCCGTACATCGACATCCGCGAGGACGATGTCCAGCTGGGACACGAGGCCACCGTTTCCCGCGTCAGCGAGGAACAGCTCTTCTACCTCATGTCCCGCGGCATGCGCGAGGACGAGGCCATGGCCATGATCGTGCGCGGCTTCATTGAGCCAATCGCCCGCGAACTGCCCATGGAATACGCCCTTGAGCTGAACCGCCTCATCGAACTCCAGATGGAAGGATCCGTCGGTTAATGACTGCCGAAGCAACTACCGAAAAGGCGCGCATCGGCGCACCGTCGATTTCCGGCTTCACCGAGGAGGGCGAGCACCTCGTCGCCTCCAAGGTGGACCGCCACCACAGCCATGGCACGCAGGTCATGGCCTCCCGCGCCGAGCGGCTTACCAGCCAGGACGTGGCCGACTTCGCCCTGCCCAACGGGCGGGAAGAGGAATGGCGCTTTACGCCGGTGCGTGAACTGGCCAACCTCCTCTCCGATTCCGCCTCGGAGACCGGCGCCCTGGGCGTTTCGTTCGAGGCGCCGGCGACCGTGGTGCAGCGGACCCTCCATGCAGGTGAGGCCCCTCGTGGCGCCACCCTTGTCCCGGCCGACCGTGCCGCCGTCGTGGCATCCGCCAATGCCGTGGAAGCCCAGTTCATCTCCATCCCGGCGAACGCTGAGCTGGACGTGCCGGTGCGCCTGGTCCTGACAGGCAACGGCGCGGGCCGCCGCACCAACTCCCACGTCGTGATCGAAGCGGGAGTCAACAGCCGCTCGGTCGTGATCATCGAGCACGACGGCACCGCGGACCATAACGGCAACGTTGAGGTCCTGGTCCGCGAGGGTGCCCACTTGACGGTGGTCTCCGTGCAGCTGTGGGAAGACGACGCCAACCACCTGGCACAGCACGACGCCGAGGTTGCCAAGGACGCCGTGTACAAGCACATCGCCGTCACGCTTGGTGGCAAGATTGTCCGCTTGAACTCCAACGTCCGGTTCGCCGGGGAAGGAGCCGAGGCTGAGCTCCTGGGCCTCTATTTCGCCGATGCCGGCCAGCACCTGGAGCACCGCTCGTTCGTGGACCACAACGTAGCCAACTGCAAGTCCAACGTCCTGTACAAGGGCGCGCTGCAGGGCAAGGGTGCGCACACGGTCTGGGTTGGCGACGTGCTGATCCAGAAGCAGGCCGAAGGCACCGACTCCTACGAGAAGAACCAGAACCTGGTCCTCACCGACGGCTGCCGCGCGGACTCCGTGCCCAACCTCGAAATCGAGACCGGCCTGATTCAGGGTGCAGGCCACGCCAGCTCCACCGGCCGCTTCGATGACGAGCACCTGTTCTACCTGATGGCCCGCGGCATCCCCGAAGATGTTGCCCGCCGGCTGGTGGTCCGCGGCTTCCTGAATGAGATCATCCAGCAGATCAAGGTCCCGGCCCTCGAAGAGCGCCTGACCGTGGCTGTGGAACGCGAACTCACGGCAATCGACTACTAGAGACAGGCAGGCAGGAACGTATGAGCGGCAAACCCAAGGGTGAGCTGGTGTGCAGCGCCAATGACATCAAGGTCAAGCAGGCGCTGCGCATCCTGGTGGACGGCTATCCAGTAGCCGTGGTCCGGGACTCGATGGGGGACATCCATGCCATCGGTGACACCTGCTCGCATGCGGACATCTCACTGTCCGAAGGCGACGTGGAAGGCTGCGCCATTGAGTGCTGGGGGCATGGCTCCCAGTTCGACCTGCGCAGCGGCCAGCCGCTCCAGCTCCCCGCCTACGATCCCGTGCCGGTGTTCGCCGTCGAACTCGACGGAGACGACATCTACGTGGACGTCACCAACGTTTTGAACGGCGCAGCAGTAAACAACTACTGAGCGCCCGCAGCACCAGACTTACGAGCGAAAAGAAAGAAGAGCATGTCAACTCTTGAGATCAAGGACCTGCACGTCAGCATTGAGACGGAACAGGGCACCAAGGAGATCCTGAAAGGCGTCAGCCTGACCATCAGGACCGGCGAAACGCACGCCATCATGGGCCCCAACGGCTCGGGCAAGTCCACCCTGGCCTCCACCATCGCAGGCCACCCCCGCTACACCGTCACCAGCGGCACCATCACCCTGGACGGCGAAGACGTCCTGGCCATGAGCGTTGACGAACGTGCCCGGGCAGGCCTCTTCCTGGCCATGCAGTACCCGGTAGAGGTCCCCGGCGTCACCATGACCAACTTCCTGCGCACCGCCAAGACTGCCATCGACGGGCAGGCGCCTGCCCTGCGCACCTGGACCAAGGACGTCAAGGCCGCCATGGAGCAGCTGCGCATCGACGCCGACTTCGCCCAGCGCAACGTCAACGAAGGCTTCTCCGGCGGCGAAAAGAAGCGCGTGGAGATCCTGCAGCTGGAGCTCTTCAAGCCCAAGTTCGCCGTCCTGGACGAGACCGACTCCGGCCTGGACGTTGACGCACTGAAGATCGTGTCCGAGGGCGTCAACCGTGCGCACTCCGAGGGCAACATGGGCACGCTGCTCATCACCCACTACACCCGCATCCTGCGCTATATCAAGCCTGAGTTCGTCCACGTGTTCGTGGACGGCCAGGTTGTCGAGGAGGGCGGCCCCGAGCTCGCCGACCGCCTCGAGGAAGAGGGCTACGACCGCTACGCCAAGGGCGCCGGCGCTGCCACCATCGCCGCTGAAGCCGCAGTACAGGCCTAGTAAGGACTTGTCATGACCGAAATTAAGCCGGGCCGCACGGCCCTGGAGGACGTCGAAGAGGCGCTCAAGGACGTGATCGACCCTGAGCTTGGCGTCAACGTTGTGGACTTGGGGCTGTTGTACGGCCTGAAGTACTCCGACGACGACGGTGCGCTCCTGATCGACATGACGCTGACTACAGCCGCCTGCCCGCTCACCGACGTGCTCGAGGAGCAGGTGGGCCAGGCGCTGGACGGCGTCGTGGACGACTGGCGCCTTAACTGGGTATGGATGCCGCCCTGGGGTCCGGAGCGGATCACCGACGACGGCAAGGACCAGATGAGGGCCCTCGGCTTCAACATCTGAATAAAGTACGACGACGGCGGGTCACCTTTCCCGGGAAAGGTGACCCGCCGTCGTCGTCCCCGCTCCCTCCCGCCGGCGCCCGCCATCGATTGCTCCGTACCTGCCGTTATCACGCGTGAAACGACAGGTACGGAGCAATCGATGGGGTTAGAGGGTGGCGGCGCTGAAGGTGTCGCACTGTTTGATGTCGCCGGACTGGTAGCCCCGGGTGAACCAGCGCTGGCGTTCTTCACTGGACCCGTGCGTCCAGCCCTCGGGGGAGACACGGCCGGTGGCGGCCTTCTGGATCCGGTCATCGCCCACGGACGCGGCCGCCGACAACGCATCGTTCACGTCCTGCTGGGTGAGGGGTTCCAGGTACGGCTGGCCGGTGGCGGGGTTCGGTGTCGTGGAGGCGTATTTGGCCCACAAGCCGGCGTAGCAGTCGGCCTGCAGCTCTGTGCGGACGGAACCTGACTCCGGTCCCTGCGGATCCTGCTGCGCCCGCCCCAGGTCGCCCAGGAGGTTCTGGACGTGGTGGCCGAATTCGTGCGCCACGACGTATTCCTGTGCCAGGGGGCCGCCGGAGGAACCAAAGCGGTCCACCAGTTCCTGGAAGAAGCCGGGATCGAAGTACGCGGTGGTGTCCGTGGGGCAGTAGAAGGGCCCCACCTCGGAGGTGGCTGACCCGCACCCGGTGTTGGTGCCGCCGCTGAAGATCACTGCCTCCGGGCGGGGGTACTGCACGTTGTACTGCTTCAGGTAGCCGGGCCAGAACGCATTAAGGCTGTTGACGGTGCCGGTGATCCGGCAGTCAAGCCGGGCATCGGCGTCCGCTCCGGTGTTGCAGGCCGGCGCCGTGCCCTGGGACTGGCCGGCGGTTCCGCCGTCGGTCAACCCGCCGAGCATGTTGGGGTTAATGCCCAGCAGGAGGGCAACGAGCAGCACCAGTCCGCCACCGATTCCGCCACCGACTTTCACGCCGTTGCCCATGCCCCGCCGGTCCTGGACCTGGGAGGGATCAAGCTGCACGTTGTCATTGAAACTCATATCGTCACATTACCCGCGGGCCGGGGGCTCAACCCATGGCGGCCGGTAAAGTTGGTCCGTGCCTTTCCTCGACAAGATCCAGCTCTGGGCTGGGCAACGGCCGCACGACACCGCCCTGGTGATCGCCGGGCGGCGCCTGGCCTGGGCGGAGCTGCTGGATGCCGCCGCCGGACTCGTGCCGGAGATGAAGTCGGTCAGCACCCTGTGCGAGTCCAACTCCGTGGACTTCGCCGTGAGGTTCGCGGCCGCGGTGGCCGGCAGCCGCCAGTGCGCCGTCCTGGACCCATCGTGGGCCGCCTCCCTGCAGGAGGACATTGTCCGGCGGGTGGAGGCGTGCGCCGTTCCGGCCCCGGTCTCCCCGGACGAGGACCTGGCCGATGGCCCGCCTGACTCCAGCTTCCTCATTGGCCTCACCTCCGGCACCACGTCCGTGCCCAAGGCATTCACCCGCTCCCGCCGGTCGTGGCAGCAGTCCTTCGAAGCCTCGATCGAGTTCTTCGGGCTTCGCCAGGACGACGTCACCCTTGCGCCCGGCCCGCTTGCGGCGAGCCTGAACCTCTATGCCCTGGCCGAATGCCTGTACGCCGGGTCCGAGTTCCAGACGCTGGAGACCTTCGACGTCGGCGACGTCCACGCTGCCATCACGCACGACAGGGTCACCCGGCTGGTCCTGGTACCCACCATGCTGCGGATGCTCAGCGAACGGGGGATGACAGGGTGCGTGGATGCTTCCGGAATCCGGACCATCATCTGTGCCGGCTCCAAACTTGATGCCCGCACCCTGGAAGCCGCCAGGCGCTGGGCCCCGAACGCCACCATCTACGAGTACTACGGCGCCTCCGAGTTGAGCTTCGTCTCCGGCCTTGGGCTGGCCGCAGGGCAGGTTGCTGCCGCGGGCGGTACGGGAATCGGGCGGCCCTTTCCCGGCGTCGACGTCAGGATCCTCGATGACGAGGGCGGTGTGGTTCCGGACGGCGGCTACGGCAACATCTGCGTGCGCAGCGGCATGGTGAGCAACGGCTACCTGTGGGGTGACGACGGCGAGGCGCTGCGGTCCTTCGGCGACTGGTACACGGTGGGGGACCAGGGCTACCTTGTGGACGGGGAGCTGCATATCCTTGGCCGGCGTGCCGACATGATCCTTACCGCCGGAAGGAACGTCTACCCGCACGAGGTGGAACTGGCGCTGGCGGCGGTCCCCGGCGTGGCGGCGGCGGTGGCAGCCGGCATGCCGGACGATCTGCGCGGCCAGCGGGTAGTGGCGGGGGTGGTCGCGTCCCATGGCGGGCTCAGCGCAACCCAGCTGCGGGCCGGCCTGGAGGACACCCTGTCCCGGCACAAGCGGCCACTGCAGTACTACCTCCTGCCGGAACTTCCCACCACGGACCGTGGAAAGGTCAGCCGGAGCCTGCTGCTGGAGTGGATCAATGCGCGGGACCCCAGGGTGCGGCCCCTTGGTGGCTGACGCCGTGCCGGCCGGGCTCCTGCCACCTGACCGCCAGCCGGTGATTATCGCCGCGCGCCGGACGCCCGTGTGCCCCGTCAACGGAGCCCTGCGGACCCTGCGGGCGCATGAGCTCCTGGCGCCGGTCCTGCGCGGGCTTGTCACTGAGCTGTCACTGGCTCCGGAGTCCGTTGCCGACGTCGTGATCGGCAACGCCGTGGGCGGCGGCGGAAACGTCGCCAGGCTGGCCCTGCTGCAGGCGGGGCTGCCCGTCACCGTGCCCGGGATAACGGTGGACCGGCAGTGCGGCTCAGGCCTGGACGCCATCGTCCTCGCCGCCCGGCTCGTGGCGGCCGGCGGCAGCCCCCTGTATCTGGCCGGGGGGGTGGAGAGTACCAGTACCGCGCCCCTGCGCGCCCACCGGAAGGACGACGGCGGCCCGGAGTTCTACCGCCGGGCCCAGTTCGTGCCGGCCAGCTTCGGGGATCCGGACATGGGCGTCGCCGCGGAAAACGTGGCGGCGCAATACGGTGTCGGCAGGGACCGCCAGGATGCCTTCGCACTGGCCAGCCACCGGAAAGCCCTCGCTGCCATCAGGGAGGGCCATTTTGCAGGCGAACTCGTGGCGCTGGACACCGCTGCCGGGACTGTTTCCACTGACGGCGGGCCGCGCGCCGGCCTCAGCCCCGCCATCATGGCACGGTTCCCGGCCGCCTTCGTGCCCGGAGGAACTGTCACCGCCGGCAACTCCTGCTTCGATGCGGACGCTGCATCCGCCGTCGTCATCACCTCCCTTGAGCGCGCACGCCACCTGCGGGCACGCGACGGACTGTTGGTGCGCGGCACCGGCACCGCCGGTGTCGCACCAGGGGAGCTGGGGATCGGTGCTGCGCCCGCAGCCCGGGAGGTGCTGGCCGCGGCCGGCGTTTCAGCCGGCGCGGTAGACCTGGTGGAGTTCAATGAGGCGTTCGCGTCCCAGGCCCTTGCCTGCCTGGACCAGCTTGGCATCGATCCTGACAGGGCTAACCTGGACGGTGGTGCGCTGGCGCTGGGGCACGCCTACGGTGCGTCCGGGGCCGTCCTGGTGACCCGGCTGCTCGCCCAGGCAAGGAGGGCCGGCACGTCGGGCACGTTGGGGCTGGCGATGATCAGCATGGCCGGTGGCATGGGGGCCGCAGCATTGCTTGAATACCGGCTGCTGGCCGGCTGAGAGCTTCAGGGCCGTTTAGTCTTCGGCCTCGCCCAGGCCGCGCGCGGCGAGCGCTTCACCGGTTTGGCGGGCGTAGGCCACAGAGGTGATGAACACCGGCAGGATCAACGCCCGCGGGTTGCGCTCCAGGCCCCTGGCCCTGGCGGAGTCCCGGACGTCGGCGAACGTGCCGGCGATAAACGGGATGCTGCGGAGCATGATGCCGATGGTCAGCGCGAAGCGTTCCGGATCAGCGCCGAATCTTTTGAAGGGTCCCGCCACCCGGACAACGCCATCCAGGAGCCGCTGAATGGGCGTGGTGGCGGTGAGCAGGGACGCTGCCACGACGCAGACCAGGATGTTCAGCACGATCCGGGCCGCTGTGGGCCCGCCCAGCTGCCACCATTGGAAGAGCCCGATGACCAGCAGCACCGGAGCGAGCGGCCGGACCGCCCCCCAGAGCCGCTTCGCGCCGGCGCCGGCTAAGAGGAAGAGACCGGTGAGAACGGCCAGCACGGCTGCGGAGATACGCCAGTCCACGATGATGAAGGACGCCAGCCCGCACGCAAAGACCAGCGCGAACTTCAGCGCCGGCGGCGCCCGGTGAAGCAGGGAGTTGCCCGGCACATAGTTTGCCAGGAGGAACCCGTGCCCCCTCACGGGGCATCCCGCCCAGGAGCGTTAAGCCCTTGCAGGCACCAGGAACGGTAGGCTGCCACGGCTTCGGCGGGGGCCCCGTCAAATGCCACGCGGCCCGCTTCAATGACCAGGACGCGATCCATCTCCAGAGCCAGGTCAAGGTCATGGGTGGACATGATGATCTGCTGGTCCAGACTAGCCAGCGTCCTGCGGAGCAACTCACGGTTGCGGAGGTCAAGGAGCGTGGAGGGTTCATCCAGGACCAGCACCGAGGGGTTTACGGCAAGCACGGCGGCGAGCGCCATCAGTTGCCGTTCGCCGCCTGACAGCTCGTAGATGCTCTGGTCCGCCAGGTGCTGGAGTCCCAGCCGTTCAAGCGCTGCCTCGGCCTGGCGGCCCCGTTCGTGGCCGTTCTTCACGGAGCGGCGCAGGGACAGCTCCACATCCTCCCTGCCGGTGGGCATCACCAGCTGGGAGAGGGGATCGGTGAAGACGAAGCCGACGTTCCGCCTGACTCTGCGTACGGCATGCACCGTGTCATCGCCGTCGACCGTGACCCTGCCGCTGGTGGGCTGGATGAGCCCGTTGACCAGGCGCAGCATGGTGGACTTTCCGGAGCCGTTGGCGCCGATGACACCCACGCGTGCTTCCTCGAGCCGTAGGGTCACCGCTTCAAGGAGGACTTTGGGGTGCGCGGAGTTCTCCGTTTCGACGGCGACCGCCACCTGGTCAAAGGTCACTGCAGGCATGGCGTCGGGTCCTAGGCGCTTTCGGCGGCCAGGGCACGCCGGCGCACGCGGCGCACCAGGACGTCGGGGAAGGCCCGGTGCAGGGCGACGGCGATTGCGGCCGCGAGGACATTCTTGATGATGTCCCCCGGGTAGAAGACCAGGTCGCCCAGGAAGGCCTGCTCCAGGGTCGCCTTGGAGTTCATGGCGATGCCCACGATGCCCAGGGAGTGCACGACCACAATGCTCGTGGCCGTGGCAGACAGGAAGAACCAGAGGGCGCGGGTCTTGGTGGTGCGTTTGATCACCACAGTGGCCAGCCATCCCACGACGCCCGCGGCGATGGGGAACGCGATGATGTAGCCGGCCGAGGGCCCGGCAAGGATGCCCAGGCCGCTGCGGCCCTGGCTGAAGATGGGCAGGCCGGCGAGGCCAAGGAGGGTGTAGAGTCCGACGGCGGCGAATCCGCGGGCGGGGCCCAGCACCAGCCCGGTGAGCATAACGGCAAGTGTCTGGAAGGTGATGGGGACGCCGAAGCCGTTCACGGCCAGTCCCGGCACCAGGGCTGCGCCGGCCACGAGGGCGGCAAAAACGGCGATCAGCCCAAGGTCCGTGCCGTTCCAGCGGCGGCGCTCCGCCCGCGGGCTGTTCTTAGGGGTGGTGTGGGTGTTGCTCATGGCGGTCCTGTCGGGGTTGTACAAGCGGAATCTAATGTACAGCCGACGCTACCGGGGTGGAACAGGGCCTACTTTGTAGGAAATCTACTAAGCGGCCCCGGCTCCTTTGGGCTGGGCACAAGGTGTCCTGGAATAGGGTTTGTTATTTCCTGAGCATTTCTGGTCCCCAACCCCGCTGAAGTGCGCACTACTGGTTAATTTTCAATGGCACCGGGCTTCCAATCGGGAATTCTTTGGACCGACGTTTTGAACAGTGGACGAACGTTTGGACCGACGCCGGCCGGCTGTACTTCCTGCTAAAGATTGGCCGGCACGGCAATCCAATGTGATATTTCGAAACGCTGATTTCCGAACCCACAGGTTTTGGGACGCTTCCGAAGCCGATGACCACCTGCGCCGCTACCGTCCGCCACCACCCTGCCGACTGCATGAAACGCTGTTCACTGCAATCACCGCTGTGGAACCAACGCAAAAGCAGGAAAAGTACGGTCTTTTCTGGTGCGGTTTAGGGGCACCAATTAGGGGGAGCCCGGGATTGTTTTAGATGCCTTGAGCAATGACACTGAACGAACTGGGATTTGGCGTCGGCATTCAACTATTGGGGACTAAATTGATTATTTTTCCGTTTTTCCGCAGGGTCGAACGTGGTGGCAGTTCCAGGGCCTCCACGTATTTCTTAAGGGGTGGCGTTGATCGCGTGGCTGGCCCCCGTCCGCGCCGGTGGCCGCATCTACGGCTCTCTGCACTCTTGGCAGCAATGTTGGTTGCGCTGGCTGCTCTGGTGGTACCCATGCCGGCGACGGCTGCCACGGGTGATGTCGGCGTTCAGGATATGTCGCATTCCGGCACGGCGACCCCCACGGGTACCAAGCGGGCCGTCAGTTCGTTGTGGTTCAACGACGGCTCCTGGTGGGGGAACCTGTGGAGTTCTGCCACGTCCGATTTCCATATCTTCAGGTTCAATGCCGCGACCAGTTCCTGGGTGGACACGGGAGTGGCAACTGAACCGCGCCCGGGCACCCATCATGACGTGTTGTGGGACGGGCAAACCCTGTATGTCGCCAGCTACCGGTTTGTCGACGACGGCCTGCCGGCTGAACCGAACAATCCCACCACGATGCGGCGTTACAGCTACGACTCCGCCGCCAAGAAATACACGCTGCTGGGTTCCACCCAGATCAACAACTCCAAAGTTGAGGTCCTGACCATCGACAAGGACTCCACTGGCAGGATCTGGGCCACGTGGCAGCAGGGAAACAAGATCTACCTCAACGCGACGGCCACGGACGGCAAGACCTGGGGCACCCCCTTCCAGGTTCCTGGATCGATGAGCAACGTCTCTGTGGACGATACATCGGCCGTGATTGCCTTCGACGGGAAGATCGGTGTCATGTGGAGCCGGCAGGTGGGGGACTCCACCGACGGCATGTACTGGAGCTACCACGTCGATGGGGCGTCAAACACGGCCTGGAGTAGTCCAGTGGCGGCCGTGTCGGGGCAGCGCAGCAGCGATGATCACATGAACCTCAAGTGGCTGGACTCCTCAGGCGGCCGCGTGTTCGCGGCAATCAAGACCTCGTACATATCCGCATCCCAACCGCTGATCCAGCTGTTGGCGCTGAGTGGAACCACGTGGTCCGCGCACACGATCGCTACCGTCGCGGAATGCCCCAACCGGGTGATCGTCATGATTGACGAGAGCACCCAGAGGCTGCGTACCTTCGCTACCTATCCAAAGCCGGGCGGCACGACGAACGCCGGTGTCTGCAGCACCTCGGGCGGTGCGATCTACGAAAAGTCCACCCCGCTCGACAAAATCAGCTTCACCACCACGAAAACGGCCCGGATCGTCGATGCCGACCAGTACGTGCACAACGTGACGTCGACGAAGCAAAACATCAACAGTGCCGCGAGCGGCACGGCAGACAGCGGCCTGTTGCTGCTTGCCGACGTCAACGCCACAAGCCGGTACTGGCACTACTACGACCCGCGCGGCGGTGGCAGTGTCACCGCGCCTCCGGCCGGACAGAGTCCCATCGCAGCCAAGGCAGCTTCGCTGAATGGCGCTCTTGGCGCAGCCACCACAGGAGAGATCTACGGGCTCAAGGACAACGGCGGGTACCAATGCTTTGAACGCGGATGCATCCTCTGGTCGCCCGCATCCGGGGCCCACATCTCCGTCGGGGCGATCCGCGGCCTGTGGGCAGCTACAGGGTTTGAAAACGGCAGGCTCGGCTACCCGACCACGGACGAAGTGGGCGGACTCAGGGACGGCGGCGTCTACCAGAACTACCAGGGCGGGGCGATCATCTGGTCACCGGCAACAGGAGCCCACATCTCCGTCGGGGCGATCCGCGGCCTGTGGGCAGCCACCGGGTTTGAAAACGGCAGGCTCGGCTACCCGACCACCGACGAAGTGGGCGGACTCAGGGACGGCGGCGTGTACCAGAACTACCAGGGCGGCGCGATCATCTGGTCACCCGGAACAGGAGCCCACATCTCCGTCGGGGCCATCCGCACAATCTGGGCCTCCACGGGGTTTGAATCAGGCCGCCTCGGCTACCCCACAAGTGATGAATACGCGACAGGGAATGACGGAAGCGTGGCTCAGAACTATCAGGGCGGCGTCATCCACTGGAGCCCAAGCGGCTACTACATCTCCTGATTATCAGGGACTCGGGCTCCTGTCCCTACGGAGGGTCACCGACTTGGTAACGTGTGCCGCATGCCCATCAAATTAGAGAACGTCGGCATTGCAGTCCGGGACCTGGAATCGGCGATTGCGTTCTTCACTGACCTCGGGCTCACCGTCCTGGGGCGTCAGACGGTCAGTGGAGAATGGGCCGATACGGCCGTTGGCCTCGACGGCAACCACGCCAAGATAGCCATGCTTCAGACGCCGGACGGCCACGGCCGCCTCGAGCTTTTCGAGTACATCCACCCCGCGGCGATCGAGACCCTGCCAACTCTGCCCAACGAGATCGGCATGCACCGGGTTGCTTTCTCAGTGGACGATATCGAGGCGGCACTGGAGATTGCGGCGGGGCACGGCTGCCACCCCCTGCGCGGCGTGGCAACGTACGGGGACGTCTATAAACTCGCCTACGTCCGGGGGCCCAGCGGCATCATTGTGATGCTCGCCGAGGAACTGAAGAAAGGCTGACCGCCTGCTGCAATATACTCCGAAGATGCCCATCTCGCACCCAGCCCTTTATACCCATCGGCCCGTTACCGAGCTGCGCGGAGGCCAACTGTGAGCGGCGGTCTCGTTGCCCTGCTCGATGACGTCGCAGCCCTGGCCCGGATTGCGGCGGCCTCCGTGGACGACGTTGCCGCCGGCGCCGCCAAGGCGGGGGCCAAGGCCGCCGGCGTCGTGATCGACGACGCCGCCGTCACCCCGCAGTACGTTTCGGGGGCCGACCCGTCCCGCGAACTGCCCATGATCAAGCGGATCTTTTGGGGCTCGATCCGGAACAAACTGCTGATCATACTCCCGGCACTGCTGCTCATCAGCGCCTTCGTTCCCGGAGTCATTCCCTACATCCTCATGCTGGGTGGCACCTACCTCTGCTACGAGGGCGCTGAAAAGGTCTGGCACAAACTGCGCGGCACTCACCACGAGAACGAGGATTCCCCGTCAGTGGAACGCGGGCCCGACGCCGAGGCCACGGTTGTCAAGGGCGCCATTACTACCGACTTCATCCTGTCCTGCGAGATCATGGTCATCTCGATGAACGAGGTGGCTACGGAGTCCATCTGGGTCCGTGCGTTCATCCTGGTCATGGTGGCGTTCGCCATCACGGTGCTCGTGTATGGCGCCGTCGCACTGATCGTCAAGATGGACGACATCGGAGTGCACCTGGCCGCCAAGGACTCTGCCCGTTCCCAGCGCTTCGGCAGGCTCCTGGTGAGGGGCATGCCGGCTGTGCTGGCCACCATTACCTTCATCGGCACAATCGCGATGCTCTGGGTTGGCGGCCACATCATGCTGCAGGGAGCCCACGACCTTGGCTGGCACGGACCTTACGACCTGGTCCACGCCGTCGAAACCCCCGCAGCAGGGATTCCGGTAGTCGGCGGCCTCCTGGGATGGCTCGTCAACACCCTGTGCTCAGCGGTCCTCGGACTCGCCTGGGGCCTCGTCGTCCTGGCCGTTGTGGGCCCGCTGCTGAAGGTGCTGCCGTTCGGCAAGGCGAAGGGCGGCCACGAAGAAGATGCCGCAAAGGCACGGGCCGACAGCCATCAGCCGGAGAAGCATGAGGGACGATAACTCCCGGTCCGTCCGCAGGACGCCCTAGAACGCGTAACGGATGCGGCAGTACGGGGCCACATCCGCAATCAGCGCGGTCAGCTGGCGGACGTACCCCGCCTTTGCCCGTGCCCGGTACCGGACATTGCTGAAACCGTTCGAGGAAACTTTCCCCTCCTGAAGGTCGGGACGCCACAGGACGTTCTCGGCCTGTGGATGCCAGCCCAGGTTGACCTGGTGCAGCTGCTCGTTGTGGGTCAGGAAGATGACCTCCGCGGCCAGCTGCGCCTTGGCTGCCGGTGTCAGGGTTGCGTCGAGTTGGCGCAGCAGCTGCTCCCAGTCCGCGAGCCAGGTGTCGGTGATGATGACGGGGGAGAAGTTCACATGGACCTCGTAGCCGGCCTCAACGAAATCGTTGATGGCCTCCATCCGTTCCGCCACTGGTGACGTCCGGACGTCGATGGATTTCGCCAGGTCCGCGGGCATCAGCGAAAAGCGGATCCGGGTATGCCCGCCATGGTCCCAGCGCAGCATTGCCGGGTTGACGAATTTGGTGGCGAAGGACAGCTTGGCGTTGGGCAGTTCGCGGAAAAGCGTGACAAGTTCCTCCACGTTGTCGCTGATCAGCGCATCCACCGAACAGTCGCTGTTCTCGCCGATGTCGTAGACCCAGAGCTCCGGGTCACACTGATTCGGCTCCAGCTTGATCCCCTGGCGGGCGGCGTGCCGCTCGATTGCTCCGGCGATTTGGCCAATATTGGCGAAGACGGTGACCGGGTTGCTGTAACCCTTGTGGCGGGGCACGTAGCAGTAGGCACAGGCCATGGCGCACCCGTTGGCCGTTGAGGGCGCAATGAAGTCCGCTGACCGGCCGTTCGGCTTGACGGACAACGACTTCTTGACGCCCAGGACCAGCGCCTCCGTTTTGATCCGTGACCAGCGCGGGACATTGGTTTCGTCACCATGCACGTCCGGAATGTTCCAATGGTTATCCACCAGTACGACGTCGGCATCCGGCCACCGTGCCACGATCTCCCGGCCCCGGGACAGCTCCAAAGCGGCCGGCTGCGCATAGATGCGCCGGATCTGGAGCAGCCGATCGAATTCCATGACCACATTCTCCATGACCCCCGGGCCGGCATCCTGCAGTTAAGCCCACGGCATCAGCCGGCAATTTCCCCCAGGATGTCGTTGATGAAACTGCGCTGCCCGCCGGACGGTAGACTGGATTGTGCCGTTCTCCGGCCACTCTGCCCCAGCGTCCCTTCGTACTATGTGCGCGGACCGTGGCGTTCCCTGTTGTGAAAGGCCTTACCTGCTGTGATTACTGTCCAGGATCTTGAACTGCGCGCCGGTGCCCGGCTCCTGATGGACCAGGTGAGCTTCCGCATCGATAAAGGGGACAAGATCGGGCTGGTGGGCCGCAACGGGGCCGGGAAGACCACCCTGACGCGGGTCCTCGCAGGCGAAGGCCTTCCCGCAGCCGGCAAGGTGACCCGCAGCGGCGAAATCGGCTACCTCCCCCAGGACCCCCGGACCCCCGACATGGAGCAGCTGGCCCGGGACCGGATTCTCTCTGCACGCGGCCTTGACATCGTCGTCGGGAAACTCCGCAAGGCGCACGACGAAATGGCCAGCGAAGACGACGACGTCCAGCGCAAGGCCATGAACCGGTATGACCGGCTGGAGTCCGAATTCCTCGCAGCCGGCGGTTACGCTGCCGAGGCCGAGGCTGCGTCAATCTGCTCCAACCTGGCCCTCCCGGACCGCCTGCTGAACCAGCCGCTCAAAACGCTGTCCGGTGGCCAGCGGCGCCGCGTGGAGCTCGCCCGCATCCTCTACTCGGACGCCGAAACGATGCTCCTGGACGAACCCACCAACCACCTTGACGCCGATTCCATCGCCTGGCTGCGTGACTTCCTGAAAAACCACCAGGGCGGCCTGATCGTCATCAGCCACGACACCGACCTGCTGGAAGCCACGGTCAACAAGGTGTTCCTGCTGGACGCCAACCGCGCCCAAATCGACTTCTACAACATGGACTGGAAGCGGTATCTCCAGCAGCGGGAGACGGACGAGCGCGCCCGGAAGCGTGAACGGGCCAACGCCGAGAAGAAGGCGCAGGTCCTCATGGACCAGGCCAACAAGATGCGGGCCAAGGCCACCAAGGCTGTTGCCGCACAGAACATGGCCAAGCGCGCCGAACGGCTGCTCAGCGGCCTGGAAGCCGTCCGCGAGCAGGACCGCGTGGCAGCGCTCCGGTTCCCCGACCCGTCACCCTGCGGCAAGACCCCGCTCACCGCGGACGGGCTCAGCAAGTCCTACGGCTCGCTGGAAATCTTCACCGACGTGGACCTGGCCATCGACCGCGGTTCCAAGGTGGTCATCCTGGGCCTCAACGGCGCCGGCAAGACCACGCTGCTGCGCATGCTCGCGGGCGTGGACACCCCGGACACCGGCGAGGTCATCCCCGGTCACGGGCTGAAGGTGGGTTACTACGCCCAGGAACACGAAACCCTGGACCACGACCGCACGGTACTCGAAAATATGCGCTCCGCCGCGCCCGACATGAAGGACGCCGAGGTGCGAGGCATTCTCGGCTCATTCCTGTTCTCGGGTGACGACGTCGACAAGCCCGCCGGCGTGCTGTCCGGCGGCGAGAAGACCCGCCTGGCCCTGGCCACCATCGTTGCTTCCAGCGCCAACGTCCTCCTCCTCGACGAACCCACCAACAACCTCGACCCCGCCAGCCGCGCCGAAATTCTCGGCGCCCTGCGCAACTACACCGGCGCCGTCGTCCTGGTCAGCCACGACGAAGGCGCTGTCGAAGCCCTGAACCCCGAACGCGTGGTCATGCTTCCTGACGGCGTCGAAGACCTTTGGAACGAGGACTACCTGGACCTGATCACCCTGGCCTAAGGCTCGGTCCCACCCCGGGCACCCGTAGTCGCGCGTTGCGAAGCGGATGGAACAAGCGCAACGAACCAAGGGCCGCCGTCGTACTTCAAAGCCTCAATACCCCTGCGCGTCCAGGAGGGCATCTTCCTCTTCCTCCGCTGTCGCCTTCCTGCGTTTGCGTGGCGGGGCCGGCCGGCGGCGGGCAGTGGGGACGGCCGAATGGACGGCGCCGTCCGCCTGGCTCTCTTCCATGTCCTCCGCGTCGATCGCTGCATTGCGGGCCTGCTGCCGGGCCGCGTAGCCGAAGCCCACGAACATGAGAACACCGAAGGCGAACCACTGCAGCGAATAGGACAGGTGGGTCCCCTCGTCAGTGGATGGCTTGGGGAACGCCACGGGCATGTCGGGGGACGGAGGCGTTTCCGACGCCAGCTGGCCGTAGGCGCCCGTGAGCAGGGGATAGCCCACCTGCGCAGCATAAGTCGGCAGGTCGATGGACGCGAGCTGGCCCTCGGGCGCCCCGCGCTGAAGTTCCGGCTCACCATGCTTCAGGCGAACGACGGCGGTGACCTCGCCGGAGGGGGGTGCCGGCACGGCATCCGGGCTGCCCGGATTCTTGTTTCCGATGGGCAGCCAGCCGCGGTCGATGACTACTGCTTCGCCGGTGGTGAGGCGGAAGGGGACCACCACCTCATAGCCGGGCTGCCCGTTAAGCGGCCGGTTGCGGACAATGCGCTGGCCGGCAGCATCATAGGAGCCCTTCAGCTCAACCTGGGTCCACTCCTTGGCCGGGTCCAGCTGGTTGAACTGGTCCCGTGCCTGGGCGAAGGGGATGGGCGTGGCCGAGTAATTGCTGACCACCCTGTTGATCTCGGCCAGCGTCTCCGCACGCCGGTCCATCTGCCAGCGGCCCAGGAAGACGCACGCGGTGGCAAAGATCGCGGCCAGCAGGAGATAGCCCAGCCATTTGCTGGAAAAAAGGAACCGGTACATTCAGATGTCCTGCGCCAGTGAACCGTCGTCGCTGGCCGACAGGGGGAGCGTTTCCTTCCACAGACCCCGGGTCTGCAGGTAGTCCTCCAGCCATTCGCGGTGATCGCCGCAGGCAAGCCAAATCTTGCGGCGCTCGGGGGCATGGATTTTGGGGTTGTTCCAGAGGAGCTGCCAGGACGCCTGGGCCCTGCACGCCTTCCGTGAGCACATGGCGGTCCCGGATGCCACGTCCGATCCTGCCGCGAAATCGAAAAGACTCATGATGCCTGCCGCTCCTCCCCGGGGTCCTCATCCTTTATCAGTTCGCCTTGAAGAACAGCGCTGCCCGGTTCGTCTTCCGGATGCGGAAGAACCGGGCTCTCAATCTCGGCCAGGGGAGCGGAATCCAGCAGCAGGTCGCTGTGGGCCTCTGCCTTGTCGCTGCCGTTGGCGATGACCACAGCAATCCAGGGCAGGAATACCGCGCCAGCCACCGCGATGACCTTGAACCAGCCGTCCACCACGAAGATCATGATCAGGCACACCATGCGGATTCCCATGGCCAGCGCGTACTTGATCATCCGCTGGCGCATATCCTCCGAGTGCGCCCCGGCGGCGTCGGTAATGCTGTGGACCTCGGTATCGCCGGAGAACCGGCCCGGTTCTTCGGGCGCGGAATGTCCCGCATGGTTTTCAAGGGTCACGGTGAATGATCACGCTCCAAAGGCTTCCCTCAATTCTCGCACCATCGGCAGTGCTGCCCAAACCCGCAGCGGGCCTGCCGCTAAGATCGGAGGCAGCCCAAACCACACCCCGCTACCGCGGCGCAGCCCGCCGCAGAATCCCGGAGCCCCTCTATGACTGAAACAGCTTCCGCACCCCGCAGCGTCCTGATCACCGGCGGCAACCGCGGCATCGGCCTGGCCATTGCACAGGCGTTCCTTGCCAACGGCGACAAGGTGGCGGTGACCTACCGCAGCGAAACCCAGTTGCCGGAGGGAATCCTCGGCGTCAAGGCGGACGTCACCGATGAGGCATCCGTGGATGCAGCCTTCAAGGAAGTGGAAGCAGCCCACGGTCCTGTGGAGGTCCTGGTGGCCAACGCCGGCATCACCAAGGACACCCTTCTCCTGCGCATGAGCGAAGACGACTTCACTTCCGTCATCGACACCAACCTGACCGGCGCCTTCCGTGTCATCAAGCGCGCATCCAAGGGCATGATCCGCCTCCGCAAGGGCCGGGTGGTCCTCATTTCCTCGGTCTCCGGCCTTTACGGTGCCCCGGGCCAGATCAACTACTCCGCTTCCAAAGCCGGCCTGGTGGGCATCGCCCGGTCCCTCACCCGCGAACTCGGTTCCCGCGGCATCACCGCCAACGTGGTTGCTCCCGGCTTCATCAACACCGACATGACCGCTGAACTCCCCGAAGCCACCCAGAAGGACTACCTTGCCAGCATCCCTGCGGGGCGCTTTGCCGAAGCCGGCGAGGTCGCCAACGTGGTCCGGTGGATTGCCAGCAATGAAGCCGCCTACATCTCCGGTGCGGTCATCCCGGTGGACGGCGGCCTGGGCATGGGCCACTGACTCTTCCGGTCTTTTGCCCCTGCAGGAAACTAGCCGGGTGGCCCTTATTTGTCGGAGCCGCACAAGGGATATCGGCAACAGCCGCTGGCATGATGGACTGCAGACCACAACGATTTAGATGTTTTGAACAAAGGAAGCTCGAATGGGACTGCTGGACAACAAGACCGCCATCGTCACGGGATCATCGCGGGGCATCGGCGCCGACGTAGCAAAGATCCTCGCGTCGGAGGGTGCCGCCGTCGTCGTCAACTACCGCCAGAAGGCGCCCCGCGCGAACAAGGTGGTGCAGGGCATTGAAGCAGCCGGCGGCCGGGCTGTCGCAGTGGGTGCCGACCTGACCACCCAGGAGGGCGTGCAGGCCCTGGCCAGCGCCGCCATGGAGAACTTCGGTTCGCTGGACGTCCTGGTGCTTAACGCCTCGGGCGGCATGGAAACCGGCATGGGGGAGGACTACGCACTCAAGCTCAACCGGGACGCCCAGATCAACATGCTCAACGCCGCCGTGCCCCTGATGAAGGAAGGCTCCCGCGTGGTGTTCGTCACCAGCCACCAGGCCCACTTCATCAACACGGTGCCCACCATGGAGGCGTACGAGCCGGTGGCCCGCAGCAAGCGTGCCGGTGAGGACGCCCTGCGTGAACTCATCCCCAACCTGGCCGGGAAGGGGATCTCCCTGGTGGTGGTGTCCGGCGACATGATCGAAGGGACAGTCACCGCCACACTCCTGGACCGCTCCACCCCGGGTGCGATTGAGGCCCGCCGCGCGGAGGCCGGGAAGCTGTATTCCGTGGAAGAGTTCGCCCACGTGGTCGCCGGCATGGCAACGGCCGACGTCGAATCCGGCCACACCGAGTACGCCGGTGGAGCAGACTACTTCGGCAAGGGCGCCCAGCCCGCAAGCTAGGCCCCCACACACGTGAAAAGGGCCCACGCCCGCAGGTGAATTCCTGCGGACGTGGGTCCCTTTTCCCGTTAAGAGCGGCTAGACCCCGGCGACGTGCCGGACGGCGTCCAGGTACGGCATGTTCAGGGCGGCGTCGGCCACGGCCCGGACGGCGGGCTTGGCGTTGAACGCCACCCCGATCCCGGCAGCACCGAGCATGTCCAGGTCGTTGGCGCCGTCGCCTACCGCCACGGTGTGCTCCAGGGCGATGTCCTCTGCAGCGGCCCACTCCCGCAGGTACTTCTCCTTGGCGGCCCTGTCCACCACCGCGCCCAGCACCTTGCCGGTCAGCGCCCCGTCCACGATTTCCAGTTCATTGGCCTGCCAGTAGTCCAGGCCCAGGTCGGCGGCGATCGGCTCGAGGATCTGGTTGAAGCCGCCGGACACCACTGCCACCGTGTGGCCTGCTGCCTTGAAAGCGGCCACCAGCTCACCGGCGCCTTCGCTGAGTTTCACCTCGTTGCGGACGGAATGGACGACGTCGGCCGGCAGCCCCGCGAGCACCGCCACCCGGGCGTGCAGGCTCTGGGCGAAGTCCAGTTCGCCACGCATGGCAGCTTCCGTTACGGCCGCCACTTCCTCCCGCTTGCCGGCGTAGGCGGCCAGGAGTTCAATGACCTCCTGCTGGATGAGCGTCGAATCCACATCCATGATCAGCAGCTTCCGGGCAGCGGACCGAAGGCCGGCCGGGACAACCGCAGTGTCGAAATCGCCGGTGGCGGCATCAGCCACGGACCGGCGCAGGGCGGCAAGCCCGGCCTCGGTCGCGTCGGGAAGGGCCAGCTCAAGGATGTGCACCTGGTACCGGTCATTGCCCGGAGCGGATTCGGACAGTACCTGGGCCCCGTGCGATGTAAGGACGGAACGCAGCTGCTCCAGCCCGGCGGGGGTCACATTGAGGCCATAGCTGACCGCAGTCACGTTCGAAGTCATGCCTGCAATCTTAGCCAGCGCAGATGCGGCGGCTGGAATTCGTTGCGGCCCACCGCTGCGGAGCATTTAGGGAGCCTTCACACCGGTTATCAGTCATCTTCTTTTTTGTCCTAGTGTCTACTCCTATGAGTGATGTTCTGGAACTGGACTCCGTCAGTGTTGTCCGAGGTAAGAAGACCCTGCTGGACAAGGTTGACTGGCAGGTCAATGAAGGCGAACGGTGGGTCATCCTGGGCCCCAACGGCGCCGGCAAAACCACCCTTCTCCAGATCGCGGCGGCCCGGCTCCACCCGAGCAGCGGCACAGCCGGCATCCTCGACGAAGTGCTGGGCCGCGTTGACGTATTCGAACTCCGGCCGCGGATCGGCCTTTCCTCTGCGGCCCTTGCCACCCAGATCCCGGAACACGAGAACGTCCTCAACGTCGTGGTCACCGCCGCTTACGGCGTCACCGGCCGCTGGCGCGAGGGCTACGAGCGCGACGACGAACGGCGCGCGTTCAGGCTGCTGAACGACTGGGGCATGGGGCCTTTGCTCAACAGGACCTTCGCCACACTGTCCGAAGGCGAGCGTAAGCGCGTCCAGATCGCCCGGGCCCTTATGACGGACCCGGAACTGCTGCTCCTGGATGAGCCGGGTGCCGGGCTGGACCTGGGCGGCCGCGAAGAGCTGGTCCACAAGCTTGGCGAACTCGCCAGCGATGAGGCCGCGCCGGCCATGGTCCTGGTCACGCACCACCTTGAGGAGGTCCCGCCGGGCTTCACGCACGCCATGCTGCTGCGTGACGGCGGCGTCGTGGCGGCCGGACCTATCACCGAGGTGCTGACCGAAGAGCACCTGAGCACCACCTTCGGGCTGCCGCTTGCGGTGACCGAAAACGCGGGACGCTACACCGCCACAGCACGCCGCTAGACCAGGCCTGCACAGCACCTTGGAACTCTTCAGCAGCATCATTGTGTTCATCGCCGGGTTGTGGGCCGGCACCATCAATGCGGTGGTGGGCTCCGGCACCCTGGTGACCTTCCCTGTCCTGATCGCCCTGGGGGTGGCCCCGGTGGTGGCCTCGATGAGCAACGCCATGGGCCTGGTGGCCGGCACCGCTGCCGGGGCCTTCGGGTACCGGCGCGAGCTGGCCGGCCGGGGGCGGCAGGTTATGCGCCTGCTGCCGGCGTCGGTCCTGGGCGGCGTCTCCGGTGCCTGGCTGCTGCTGCACCTGCCCGAGAAGGTCTTCCATTACGTTGCGCCGGTCCTGCTGGTCCTGGCGCTGCTGATGGTGGTGTTCCAGCCCCGGCTCCAGGACTGGGTGCGCAACCGCGAGGCCAATCCTGAGCATGCCGTCCGGGACAAACGCCACGGCATCCTCCTGGTGGTCCTCGTCTACCTCGCCGGCGTATACGGCGGTTACTTCGTTGCAGCCCAGGGGATCCTGCTGGTCGGAATCCTGGGGGTGTTCCTCACCGGGACCATCCAGAACGCCAACGCCATGAAGAACATCCTGGTGCTCGGCGTCAACATGGTGGCAGCCATCTCCTACCTGCTGTTCGCCTTCGACCGGATCAACTGGCTGGTGGTGCTGCTAATCGCGG
This sequence comes from Pseudarthrobacter sp. BRE9, assembly GCF_031844305.1. Lineage (NCBI taxonomy): Bacteria > Bacillati > Actinomycetota > Actinomycetes > Micrococcales > Micrococcaceae > Pseudarthrobacter > Pseudarthrobacter sp. BRE9. Next base: position 298,535 of record NZ_JAUZUY010000002.1, read on the forward strand.
TCAGCTCCACCATCGGCGGCGTGCTGGGTTCGAAGGTTGGCCGCAAGCTCTCGCCGCGCGTCCTCCGGGCCGTGATCTTCAGCCTGGGCATCGTGGCCCTGGCGGTCATGATCGCCAACCTGCTGAAATAATCACCCGGTGACCTTCCACTACCTTGAATCCGCCGATGACCCGCGGGTCAGCGACTACACCACCCTGACGGACGTGCACCTCCGCAAGCTCCGCGAACCGGCCGAGGGGATGTACATTGCCGAGTCGTCGCGGGTCCTGCGCAGGGCGCTGGCCGCGGGCCACCAGCCGCGGTCGTTCTTCCTGGCGGAGAAGTGGATGGCGGACCTCGACGACGTCTTCCAGGCCTATCCCGACATCCCGGCCTTCATCGGCCCGGCAGCCCTGCTGGAGGAAATCACCGGTTTCCACCTGCACCGCGGTGCCATGGCGGCGATGCAGCGCCCGGCGCCGGTGCCGCTGCCGGACCTCCTGGCCGGAGCACGCCGCGTGGCCGTGCTGGAGGACATCGTGGACCACACCAATGTAGGTGCCATCTTCCGTTCCGCCGCAGCCCTGGACATCGACGCCGTCCTGGTCTCACCGCGGTGCGGGGACCCGCTCTACCGGCGCAGCGTCAGGGTCAGCATGGGCACTGTGTTCCAGGTTCCCTGGGCGCGGCTGCAGGACTGGCCGGGCGACCTCCAGGTGCTCAAGGAGCACGGTTTCACGGTCGCGGCACTGGAGCTGACGCCGGACGCGGAGGATGTCGACGCCGTCGCGTCCCGCAACCTGGACAAGCTCGCCCTGGTGCTTGGCACCGAAGGCGCCGGCATGAGCCCCCAGACCCTTGCCGCCGTCGACCTCGCCGTCAAAATCCCCATGCGCCATGGCGTCGATTCGCTCAACGTGGCTGCTGCCTCGGCTGTGGCGTTCTGGGAGCTGCGGGCGCGGTAGGGGTGCGCACTGGCGCGGCGAAACCGGTTCGTCAGCCCCTCCCGCATCGGCTATGATGGATAGCTGGTTGTCCTGCTTTTTCGGCTTCGGCTGATGCAACAGATCCCAACCATCCCATTCATACCTGGCAGCTGGCAAAATCCAGCTGCGCGAACAAAGGTCCCATTATGAAGTCTGATACCCACCCGAAGTACGAAGCTGTTGTCTTCAACGACCTGGCCTCCGGCACCAAGTTCCTGACCCGCTCCACCGTGTCTTCCAACAAGACCATCGAGTGGGAAGACGGCAACACCTACCCGGTCATCGACGTCGAAATCTCTTCCGAGTCCCACCCGTTCTACACGGGCAAGCAGCGCATCATGGACTCTGCAGGCCGCGTCGAGCGCTTCAACGCTCGCTTCAAGGGCTTCGGCGGCAAGAAGTAATCTTCTTCCCCAAGGTCTGATGGGAGGCCCGCACCGGCAACGGTGCGGGCTTTCCGCTTTTAACCGTGCACCTGTTTTCTGGGGCAGGATGGAAAGCATGACCGAGCCACGTATTGCTGCCCATGATGCAGCCCGCAACCAGCGCCTGCACGGCGAGTACAAAGTCCCGGGCGGCAAGCTCGTGGTGGTGGACCTGGCCGTGGTGGACGGCGCCCTGGCGGACGTTTCCGTCAGCGGCGACTTCTTCCTGGAGCCGGACGAGGCACTGGAGGACATCAACGGTGCCCTGACCGGGCTTCCGGACGGCACGCCTGCCAAAGACCTCGCGGCCGCCGTCACCGCCGCCCTGCCCGCCGGTGCCGTACTGTTCGGCTTCTCCGCCGACGCTGTGGCCGTGACCGTGCGCCGTGCCCTGGCCAAGGCAACCTCCTGGGGTGACCATGAGTGGAACGTCATTGCGCCCACCGTGCTGCCCACCGAAATCAACGTTGCCCTGGACGAGGTGCTCACCGAGGCCGTCGGCGCCGGGGCCCGCACCCCCACCCTGCGGTTCTGGGACTGGCAGGAGCCGTCGGTGGTCATCGGCAGCTTCCAGTCGGTGCAGAACGAGGTGGACCCCGAGGGCGTCGCCAAACACGGCATCAACGTGGTCCGCCGGATCAGCGGCGGGGGAGCGATGTTCATGGAGGCCGGCAACTGCATCACCTACTCGCTCTACCTGCCGCAGACGCTGGTGGACGGGCTCAGCTTCGCGGACTCCTACCCCTTCCTGGACGCGTGGGTCATGGCGGCACTGGAACGGCTCGGCATCAAGGCCTTCTACATTCCGCTGAACGACATCGCCACGGACCAGGGAAAGATCGGCGGCGCCGCGCAGAAGCGGCTGGCCAACGGCGGAATGCTGCACCACGTCACCATGAGCTACGACATCGACGCCGACAAAATGGTGGAAGTCCTGCGGATCGGCAAGGAAAAGCTCTCCGACAAGGGCACCCGCAGCGCCAAGAAGCGGGTGGACCCGTTGCGGCGCCAGACCGGGCTGGCCCGCACGGCGATCATCGAGGCGATGATCGGGGTCTTCAGCGAGCGTTATGGGGCAACACCGTCAGAGCTGGCAGGACACGAACTGGCAGCTGCCGAGGAACGGGTGGCCACGAAGTTCGGCACCAGGGAATGGCTCCACCGGGTCCCCTAGCCCCAACCAGTTACGGAGCATTCGATGTGTGGTGGGCCCACGCCGGCAGGGTTCCCTGGCCGAGCGCAGCGAGGTTAGGGGGCCGGTGGGGAACGACGGCGGCCTGGGCGGTGAGTGCGCGCAGCAGGTGGCTGCGCTGCTCGATGATGATCCGGCGCAGGGCGTGCGGCGCGTCAGGGTTGGCGGCCAACCAGTCATCCGTCCGCCGCACCACCGGATGGTCCTCCGAGCGTGTGCCGTCCGCCAGGTCCTGCGCCGCGGGGTAGAGGCCGCGGACAATCCGGCTGGCGATTTCGATGCTGCGTTCGTCCCAAACAGCCAGCAGGCAGTCGAAGTAGGGCTCCACGTACGGCTCCAACAACGCGGGTGGCGCGGTGCTGAATCCGCTGATAGTGGCGGTGAGGAGCTGGTTGGAGAGCTCGTTGCCTTGAACAGCGGCCTCCCAGGCTGCGGCTTTGACTTCCGGGTTGGGCCGGGCGGCGAGGGCCGTGGCGTGGCCGGCGCGGCCGGAGGCGGTGGTGTCCCGCGCCAGCTCGGCGTCAAGCTCGGCCGCGCTGGCCTGCCCGTTGGCAGCCAGCGCATGCCACAGCTGCCAGCGAAGCTCGGCGTCCACGGCCAGGCCTTCCACGTTAACCGTCCCCTCGAGCAGGCCGCGGAGCCGCGGGAGCATTGCTGCGTCATGCCGGCTGAGGGTGGCAAGGGTGCGGGCCCAGGCAAGCTGTGCGTCGGAGCCCGGGATGGCCCGGTCAAGTTCGGCGGCTGCGGCTTCGACAAAGGAAGCGCGGACACTGCTGCGGGTTTCCGCCGGTGTGTAGCGTTCGACGGCGATGCTTGCGTTGTCCAGGATGTTCAGCAGGACCCCGATGCCGGTCTCAGCCGGACCGAAGGCCGCCACAGCGTCAACGTAGCGGCTCGCCGGGCTTTCGCCGTCACGGGCAGAGTTCCAGAGCGCGGTCCAGCAGAGGGCACGCGCCATGGGGTCCGCGATCCGGTCCAGGGAAGCGCGGACGGTCGCTTCGGATACCGGGTCCAGGCGCACCTTGGCGTAGGTCAGGTCCTCGTCATTGATCAGCAGGAGCGCCGGCCGCTGCTGCCCGGCGAGCTGCGGGAGCTCCGTCCGGGCGCCGGCTACGTCGGTTTCGATGCTCCCGGTCCGCACCAGGGCGCCCTTGGCATCAAAGTCGTAGGAACCCACGCGGAGCCGGTGCGGGCGAAGCTCCTCACGTCCTGTCACCGGGTCCACCGCTTCCTGGACGATGGCCACCCGGCCCGGCCAGCCGTCGTCGTGCCCTGAAATCGGGGATGAGAAGTCCAGGGACAAACTGGAAATTCCGGAAGTCTGCAGCCACTGCCGGGCCCACCCGGACAGGTCCCGCCCGGACGCCGCAGCCAGGACCGCCAGGAGGTCGGCCAGCGAGGTGTTGCCGTAGGCATGCTTCCGGAAGTACTCCCGCGACCCGGCGATGAAGGCGTCAAAGCCGACGTAGGCCACCAGCTGCTTGAGGACCGAGGCGCCCTTGGCGTAGGTGATGCCGTCGAAGTTCTGTTTTGCCGCTTCAAGGTCGGGGATGTCGGCCACGATGGGATGGGTGGTGGGGAGCTGGTCCTGGACGTAGGCCCAGGCCTTGCGCTTGTTGGCGAAGTTGACCCATGCCGTGTCCCAGTCCGTTGCAAGGTCCACCGCGAGGGTCCCCATGTAGTCGGCAAAGGATTCCTTCAGCCATAGGTCGTCCCACCACTGCATGGTCACGAGGTCGCCGAACCACATGTGCGCCATCTCGTGCATCAGGGTGTTGGCCCGTGCCTGGTACTGGGCGTCTGTGGCGCGCGAAGTGAACACGTAGCTTTCGGTGAACGTCACCAGGCCGGGGTTCTCCATGGCGCCGAGGTTGTATTCGGGCACGAAAGCCTGGTCGTACTTGCCCCAGGGGTAGGGGAAGTCAAAAAGGCGGTTGAAGAAGTCCAGGCCCTTCTTCGTCAGGCTGAAGAGCTCCTCTGTGTCGAAGGAGTCCGCCATGGATGCGCGGCAGTAGAGGGCGAGCGGGACGTCCAGGCGGGTGCCGTCGTCGAGCGTTGCCTGCCAGCGGTCCTCGGCCTTGAAGTATGGCCCGGCCAGGACGGTGGTGATATAGGTGGACATGGGCAGGGTGGTGGCGAAGTCCCAGCACGCGGTGGCGGGATCGCTGGTCAGCAGTGTGCGGTTGGCCTCGACGCCGTTGGAAGCGACCTGCCACCCGGCGGGGGCCATCACGTGGAAGGTGTAGGTCGCCTTCAGGTCCGGCTGTTCGAAGTTCGCGAAGACCCGGCGGGCATCCGCCGGCTCGTACTGCGTGTACAGGTAGCACTGGCCGTCCGCGGGGTCCACGAACCGGTGCATGCCTTCGCCGGAGCGGCTGTACAGCGCCGTCCCCGTGACCGTGACCTGGTTTTCGGCCCGCAGGTCGTCCAGCCGGATCCGTCCGCCGTCCACCACGTCCTCCACCGGCAGGCCTTTGCCGTTGAGGAACACGCTGTGCACGTCGCTGCCGATGAAGTCGAGGAACGTGCCGGCGCCGGGTTCGGCGGTGAAGGTGATGACGCTGCGGCTCGTGTAGCCGGGGACGGTGGGATCTGCTGCCTGCCGCACGTCCAGGGAAATGTCGTAGCTGGTGGTGTTGACCAGGGCTGAACGTTCGGCGGCTTCGCGGCGCTGCAGATTCTCATGTGACACCCGGCTATCTAATCACGGTGCCGATTCATTGGCTCAGCCGGCGATCAGGAAGGCGGCAGCCAGGCCCAGCACGGCAATCAGGAGCCAGGAGGCGAGCGCCGCAAGGAGTGCCTGCCCGCCCGTGTGGAGCAGGATGCGGATCCGCACCGCAGAGCCCAGGCCAAACAGGGCCGCACCCAACAGGATGTCCTGCAGCGTGCCCCCAAGCTCGAGCCAGCCCGCGGACAGCCAACCCGTGGAGCGCAGCGCCACCATGGCAACGAAGCCCGCGACGAACAGCGGCACCAGCGGCGGCATGGTGGTGCTCACACCGTCCGCGGCGTCCAGGGCCCGAACGCCCTTTCGGTGATGCACGCCCGCCAGCGCGGCGACGGGCGCCAGCAGCAGCACCCGGGTGAGCTTGACGACGACGGCGACCGCCAGGGCAGCGGTCCCGGCGGTTTGCGCCGTGGCCACCACCTGGCCCACATCGTGTACCGAGGCCCCGGTCCAGGCTCCGAACACTGTGGCCGTGAGACCCAGTGGCTGGGCGAGGAGGGGCAGGACGCCGATGGCCAGCGTGCCGCAAAGCGTGACCAGGGCTACGGGCAGGACGGTTTCCGCGTGCCGGATGCGGCGGACAGCGGCCATGGCGCCAATGGCGGAGGCACCGCAGATGGAGAAACCCGTGGCCACCAGCAGTGAAGTCACCGGCGTCAGGCGAAACAAGCGCGAGATGGCATAAGTCCCGCCGAAGCTGGCCGCCACGACGCCCACAATCAGGACCAGGGCCAGCCACCCCAGGCCCAGGACGTCCATGACACTGACTTTCAGGCCAAGGAGCACGATCCCCCCGCGCATCAGGTGCTTGCCTGCGAAGTCCAGCCCGGGACGGGCCCGCCCACCGGTCCAGGTGCCGGCACCGGGCAGGTTGGCCGCCAGGACACCAAGGACCACGGCCAGGGTCATTGCAGGAAGGGCCGGCAGCAGTCCGTCTACCAGGAACGCTGCTGCGACAGCGGCAGCGGCGGTCAGCAGCCCCGGAACCAGCCGGGCAATCCGGGCCCCGGAACTGCCGTGGCCCGGCGCTGGGAGGCTTCTGCTGTCTGGCACTCACCTACTGTGCCCGACGAGGCCCGTAAAGTACGAACCGGGCCATGGGCGCCAACACGCCAGAATGGATGGCAGTAATGAATTCGAAACAAAAAGATGGTTGGCTATTGGACATGTCAGACCTATTCCAGGATTACTCCGTGGCCGCGGGCCGCACCGGAGCCTACGACGAGATGTTCGCCCCGGGGCAACAGGCCAGGGACTCGTACGGGCAGGTGGCGGACGCACTTCGGAAGCTCTCCCTGGCGGACGTCAGCGCGCGCGCCGACTCCATGGCCCGTACCTTCCTGGACCGCGGGGTGACGTTCGACTATGCGGGCGAGGAGCGGCCCTTTCCGCTGGACATCGTGCCCAGGGTTATCCCCGCGGCCGAGTGGGACGTGCTGGAAAAGGGCGTCGCCCAGCGCGTCCGTGCCCTGGAAGCGTTCCTGAATGACGTCTACGACAAAATGACCGTGGTGTCAGACGGCGTGATCCCGCGCCAGCTGGTGACCACCAGCGCCCACTTCCACCGGCAGGTCCACGGCTTCGAACCGGCGGGCGGGGTCCGGGTCCACATCTCCGGCATCGACGTCGTCCGCGACGCCGCCGGCACGTTCCGGGTCCTCGAGGACAACGTCCGCGTCCCGTCCGGGGTCAGCTACGTTTTGGAGAACCGGCGCGCCATGGCCAAGGGCCTGCCCGAGGCTTTCGGCCAGCAGCTCATCCGGCCTGTCGAGGAATATCCGCGCCGGCTGCTCTCCGCCCTGCGCAAGACCGCCCCGGCCGGCGTGGACGATCCCACCGTCGTCGTCCTGACCCCCGGGGTGTTCAACAGCGCGTACTTCGAGCACACCCTCCTGGCCGGCCTGATGGGCGTTGAGCTGGTGGAGGGCCGCGACCTGATCTGCCGTGGAAACCGCGTCTACATGCGCACCACCGCCGGTGAACAGCGCGTGGACGTCATCTACAAGCGGATCGACGACGACTTCCTCGACCCTCTGCAGTTCCGCTCCGACTCCATGCTCGGCTGCCCCGGACTGGTCAACGCCGCCCGGGCCGGCGGTGTCACCATCGCCAACGCCGTGGGCAATGGCGTTGCGGATGACAAACTGGTTTACAGTTACGTGCCTGACCTGATCCGCTACTACCTCAGCGAGGAGCCCATCATCGCCAACGTGGACACCTTCCGCCTCGAGGAAAAGGAGGCCAGGGAGTACACCCTGGACAACCTGGCGGAACTGGTGGTCAAGCCCGTGGACGGTTCCGGCGGCAAGGGCCTGGTCATAGGCCCGGACGCCTCCAAGGATGAACTGGACGCCCTCCGCCAGCGGATCATCGCGGACCCCCGCGGCTGGATTGCCCAGCCGGTGCTGCAGCTTTCCACCGTTCCCACCCTGGGCGGGGACAAGTTCGGCCCCCGGCACGTGGACCTGAGGCCCTTCGCCGTCAACGACGGCGACAACGTCTGGGTGCTCCCGGGCGGCCTGACCCGCGTGGCGCTCAAGGAAGGGTCCCTGATCGTCAACTCCAGCCAGGGCGGGGGATCCAAGGACACCTGGGTCCTCGCAGATTCGCCCCAGATGCCGGTGGAAACCGTTCCCCGCCAGTCCGTCACGGTCCGTGAGCGGGTCTCCGTGTGGCCGGTGGAAAGCAACTGGCGCGACCGCCAGTCGGAGCAGCAGCAGTGAGCCGGGCCGTCGTCGGGCATTCCCTTTCCACCGTTCCGGGCACGCAGGAGGTAGCCGCGAATGCTTAGCCGTATTGCCGAGTCCCTTTTCTGGATCGGCCGTTATGTCGAACGGGCCGATGGCACCGCCCGCATCCTGGACGTGCACCTGGAACGCCTGAACCACCTCCCGATGGAGGAACGCAAAAGCGTCGCCCAGGAGTTACTGGCGGTCATGGGAGCCCGGCCGCAGAGCGAGGATTTCGGCCTGCCGGAACTGCTCCATGCCCTGGCCTACGACAAGACCAGCGCCACGTCCATCGCCGGCTCCCTGGGCGCCGCCCGTGAGAATGCCCGCCGTGCCCGCGAAACTGTATCCTCCGGCCTTTGGGAGAGCCTGAACACCACCTATTACGGGCTGAGCCAGCACCGCAAGGACGTGGTGGGCACGTACCGCTTCTGCAACTGGACGCTGGAGCGCACCGCCATGGTCAGCGGCCTTGCCGATACCACGGTGAGCCATGACGAAAGCTGGCTCTTCCTGGTCCTGGGCCGCTCGCTGGAACGCGCGGACATGACAGCCCGCATGCTCTCCACGCGCGACGTCCTGTCCGCAGGCATGTCCTGGGTGAACATGCTGCGCTGCGCCGGCGCCTACGAGTCCTTCCTGCGTACCCGCCGCGCGGCATTCGGTGACCAGCACGCGGCAGAATTCCTGCTCCTGGACCGGCTCTTCCCCCGCTCGATTGTCTACGCGCTGCGGGACGCCGACGAGTGCCTGGCCAAGCTGGACCCATCCGCGCAGCGGGTCGGCTTCATCAATGACGCCCGCCGTATCGTCGGGCAGGCCCGGACCTTCCTTGAGTTCCACCGGACGGACGACCTCATGTCCGAACTGCCCGAGCACATGGAACGGGTGCAAAAGGCAGTGTCCCAGGCCTCGGATGCCATTTCCCGTAAGTACTTCAATCAGGCGGACGAACTTGCCTGGGTGGGAGAAGTGTCATGACCCGGTTGAGCATCGTCCACAGGACGGCCTACAAGTACAACAAGCGGGTGACCTTGTCCTACAACGAGGCCCGGATGACGCCGCTGACGGATTCGCAGCAGGTGGTGCTGGAGTCCGTGGTCAAGGTGTCCCCGTCCCAGGCGGCGGTGAGCACCTACCGCGACTACTGGGGGACCAGGGTCACCGCCTTTGACATGCAAATGCCGCACGAGAACCTGGAAGTGGTCTCCAACATCACGGTGGAGGTGCACCGCGCCGAGAAGATCCCGGCGGAAGCGGACATTGTCGGCTGGGACGTCCTTGCCTCATCCGAAACGCTCAACACCTTCAGCGACTGGCTGCCGCAGTCCCGGCTCAGCGGCCCGGGTGACGAAGTGCTCGGCATCATCCCGGACGTGGTGGCGGGGAAGAACCCGCACGAAGCTGCCATGGCCGTTTTTGCCTGGATGCGCGGGGAGATGACGTACATGTCCGGATCCACTGCCGTGACCACGAACGCGGAGGAGGCCTGGGGCCAGCGCCAGGGGGTGTGCCAGGACCTGGCGCACCTGGCCATCGGTGCGCTCCGCAGCTGCGGCATTCCGGCACGCTATGTCTCCGGCTACCTGCACCCGCGGTCCAGCGCCGGAATCGGCGAGACGGTGGCCGGTCAGTCGCACGCCTGGCTGGAATGGTGGGACGGTGACTGGCGCAGCTGGGATCCCACCAACCACAAACCCGCCGGCGACTTCCACGTCACGGTGGCCCGTGGCCGGGACTACCGGGACGTTCCCCCGCTCAAGGGCATTCTGTCCGGCGGTGGCGGGTCCGCACTGCAAGTCAGCGTGGAGATCACCCAGCTCGCTTGAGAGGTCAGGTTCCCTGGTTCCGCCGCGGGGGAAGCTGATGCCGCCGGCTTTATTCCTGCGCCGTCCTGGCGGTGCTGCTGATCTGGGTCCACCACGTCATCGGGTCGGTGACCTGGAACCGGCGGCCCGAGACCGAATCCGGCGTGATGCGGACAAACGCGTCTTTCTTCCCCGCCTGCCACGGGAAGAGGTACAGCCGGGAGGTCTCCAGCACGTCCTCAGTGCTCTTGACCAGGGCAGCGGTGCCTTTGATCACCACGCTCCACGCCAGGCTCGTTTCGGGGTCCACACCGTCCGCCTCCACGGCAACTGCGGCGTCGCCGGAGGCTGCCGACAGCTTGGTTCCCTGGCCAGTCCGGAAGACCAGCGTCCCGCCGTCCACCGTGTAGTTGACCGGGAAGATGTCCGGGCGCCCGTCCACCAGCACCGCCAGCCTGCCCACCGACACCGTCCGCAGCAAGGCCCAGCATTCATGGTGTTCGAGGTTCTGCACTTGGGGCGATGACTCGTTGCTCATGCGGTGAGCATACGCCCTTCACCAGGGGCTGGGCTTGTAATCCTTGAGGAAGACCCCGTACTGGTCCTCGCCCTTCTCGCCCATGACAATGGGATCGTAAACACGGGCTGCGCCGTCCACCAGGTCCAGGGGCGCGTGGAAGCCTTCCTCCATGAGCCGGACCTTCGTGAAGTGGGGGCGTTCGTCGGTGATCCAGCCGGTATCGACGGCGGTCATCACGATGCCGTCGGTGTCCAGCATTTCCTGGGCGCTGGTTCGGGTCATCATGTTCAGCGCGGCCTTGGCCATGTTGGTGTGCGGATGTCCCGGCCCCTTGTAGGCCCGGGAGAACTGGCCTTCCATCGCGGAGACGTTCACGATGTACTTGCGCCGCGCGGCGGAGCGCTTCATGGCGCCGCGCAGCCGGCTGACCAGCAGGAACGGGGCAGTGACGTTGCAGAGCTGAACCTCGAGCATCTCGAGGGGATCCACTTCATCCACCACCTGGGTCCAGCTGTTGATGGTGGCCAGGTCGGGAACCAGGCCACCGGCGTCGATCGCGGTTCCCGAGGCTATCCGCTCCAGCGACGCGGACCCGGTGGACAATGCCAGTGATGTGATGGCGTCGCCTGCCAGCACTGGATGTTCGGTGACGCTGCCGGCAATAGCCAGGGGGTGCTTGTCATGGGCATGGCCGAAGGTCAGCAGTTCGGGGCCGCCGTTGGCTTGTTCGAGTGCCGCGGGGAGCGGTTCGTCCTCGGCGTCCACCAGCGGCTTGTAGGCGTTGCCGGACCGGCGCACGGTCTGGGCGGCGTTGTTGATGATGATGTCCAGCGGACCGGCCTCGTTGAGGGAGTCGGTCAGGGCCATGACCTGGGCAGGATCGCGCAGGTCGATGCCCACAATCCGGAGCCGGTGCAGCCATTCGCCGCTGTCTTCCATGGCGGCAAAGCGGCGGGCGGCGTCCTTGGGGAACCGGGTGGTGATGGTCGTGTGCGCTCCGTCGCGCAGCAGCCGGAGTGCAATGTACATCCCGATCTTGGCGCGGCCGCCGGTGAGCAGGGCCCGCCGGCCGGTCAGGTCGGTCCGGGCGTCGCGCTTGCTGTGGCTGAAGGCCGCGCATTCCGGGCAGAGCTGGTGGTAGAAGGCGTCCACCTGCGTGTAGTGCTGCTTGCAGATGTAGCAGGGGCGCGACCGGATGAGGTGGCCCGCGATCTTGCCGGTGGCCGATGGTGCCAGCTTGTTGCCGCGGGTCTCGTCATCGATCCGGTCGGGGGCAGCAGTGGCCGTCTGGGCAATGACGGCACGGTCGGCGTCGGCGATCGAGTCACGTTTGGTGACCCTGCGGTGGCGCTTGACCGCCTTGAACATCTTCCCCGTGGCGCGGCGCACCGAGATGTAGTCCGGGTGCTCCTCGTCATACGCATGGATGGTGTTCAGGACCTTGAGGCAGGCCTGGATGTCCTCAGGGGTCAGATCGGGGGAGCTCATTGGGAAAATTTTACAGCGTACGCCGCAGGCCGGGACACCATCAACGGTGCCCCGGCCTGCAAGGTGCCTTAGTGAATGCGGTGTCCGGGTCAGGAAACCCGTGCGCCGGGCGCGGCCTCCGCCGCTGCGGCTGCGTGCGTGCCGGCCACCTTGTCCGCGGCCTCACGCATGTCGGGGTACCGGTCCGCGGCGGCCTTCACGGCGCTGGGGAGCTGGCTCAGGTGCCGTGCAGCGAGCCGGCGTTCTTCGTCGCCCGGTTCCGGAACTTCCTGGCCCTTGGCCAGGACAGTGATGCCGGATTCGGTGACCTTGAAACCCCGTGCGCGGTCCAGGTCCGGGTCCAGCCCGATGGCGGCGCCGGCCGGGACCTTGACGTTCTTGTCCAGGATGGCGCGGTTGATGACTGCCCCTTCGCCCACCTGCACCTTGTCCATGAGGACCGAGTCGATGACCCGGCCGCTGGTGGCCACATAGACGTCGTTGGACAGCACCGAGCCTTCCACCACGCCGCCCGAGATGACCACACCGCTGGAAACGATCGAGTCCAGCGCCGTCCCCACGGTGTCGTTTTGGCCGCGGACGAACTTGGCCGGCGGGGAAATGCTCTGCCGGGTGTAGATGGGCCACTCGGAGTTGTAGAGGTTGAACACGGGCAGCGGGGAGATGAGGTCCATGTGGGCGTCATAGAAGGAGTCGATGGTGCCAACATCGCGCCAGTACGTGCGGTCGCGTTCGGTGGATCCGGGGATGTCGTTGAGCGTGAAGTCGTAGACACCCGCCTCGCCCTGGTTCACGAAGTACGGAATGATGTCCCCGCCCATGTCGTGCTTGGTGTCCAGGCGCTCGGCGTCCACGTGCAGCGCGGCCACCAGCGCGTCGGCGTCGAACACGTAGTTGCCCATGGAGGCCAGGAACTGTGAAGGATCGGCGGCAAGCCCGGGGGTGCTCGCGGGCTTTTCCACGAAGGCGGCAATCTTCTGGGGGTCGTTCTGGTCCACCTCGATGACGCCGAACTGGTCTGCCATGTGCAGCGGCTGCCGTACGGCCGCCACGGTGGCTTTGGCGCCGCTGTTCACGTGCTGGGCCACCATCTGGGCGAAGTCCATGCGGTAAACGTGGTCGGCGCCGACCACCACCACGATGTCCGGGTTGGCGTCGTGGATGAGGTTCAGGGACTGGTAGATGGCGTTGGCGCTGCCCAGGAACCAGCTCTTGCCCACCCGCTGCTGGGCGGGAACCGAAGCGATGTAGTTGCCCAACTGGGTGGACATCCGCCAGGTCTCGGAGATGTGCCGGTCGAGGCTGTGCGACTTGTACTGGGTGAGTACCACGATCTGGAGGTAGCGGGAATTGACCAGGTTGGACAGCGCGAAGTCGATGAGACGGTAGCTGCCGGCGAAGGGCACGGCGGGCTTGGCCCGGTCTGCCGTCAGTGGCATCAGCCTGTTTCCCTCGCCACCGGCGAGGACAATGGCCAGGACTTTTTTCGTTAACGGCATGATGGTCGCTCCTGTACGCCTTCGTAACTCCCCAAGACAGTCCGGTAGGCCCGGACTCCTTCACACTAGAACAGTTATGCGTGAAGGACTACCTTGGGTCTTGTGCGAATAGACATTGTGACTAAAGAGTTCCCGCCGGAGATCTACGGCGGCGCCGGGGTGCATGTGGCCGAATTGAGCAGGGTGCTTAGCAAGCACGTTGACCTGCAGGTTCGTGCGTTTGGTGCTCCCCGCGACGCCGATTACCATGGCGCGGCGGTGACGTCGTACCAGGTCCCGGAGGACCTCGGCGGAGCGAATGCGGCGGTGCAGACACTGGGTGTGGACCTGCGCATTGTGCCCGACGTCCAAGGCGCGGACCTGGTCCATTCGCATACCTGGTACGCCAACATGGCGGGGCATCTGGCCTCCCTGCTGCACGGAATTCCGCACGTTCTCAGCGCCCACAGCCTCGAGCCGCTGCGGCCCTGGAAGGCTGAGCAGCTCGGGGGCGGCTACGCCCTTTCTTCCTGGGTGGAGAAGACGGCTTATGAAGCGGCGGCGGCCATCATCGCCGTGTCCGAGGGCATGCGCCAGGACATCCTGCGCAGCTACCCCAGCGTGGATCCCGCAAAGGTCCGCGTGGTCCACAACGGCATCGATGTGGAGCTTTGGCAGCGTGATGAAAACGACGACGCCGTCCGTGCCCTGGGCATCGACCCCGCCAAGCCAAGCGTCGTCTTTGTGGGAAGAAACACACGGCAGAAGGGCGTGCCCTACCTCCTGCGGGCTGCCGCGAAACTTCCGGCTGATGTCCAGCTGGTCCTGTGCCTCGGCGCTGCGGACACTCCGGAACTGGCGGCCGAAACCGCAACCCTGATCGAGGACCTGCAGAAGCAGCGCACGGGTGTTGTCCTGATCGAACGGATGCTGCCGCGCCATGAGCTGATCCAGGTGCTCAGCCATGCCACCGCCTTCGCCTGCCCCTCCATCTACGAGCCGCTGGGCATCGTCAACCTCGAAGCCATGGCCTGTGGGGCTGCCGTGGTGGCCAGTGCCACGGGCGGCATCCCCGAGGTGGTGGAGCACGGCCGGACCGGACTGCTGGTGGACCTGGAACAGGTTACCGACGGCACCGGTACGCCCCTGGACCCCGAAAAGTTCGTCAAGGAGTTCGCCGCAGCCCTCACCGAGGTGGTGTCCGATCCCGAACGTGCGCGCGCCATGGGGGAGGCCGGCCGGGAGCGGGCCGAAAAGCACTTCTCCTGGGAGTCCATCACGGAGACCACCCTCGAGGTATACCGCTCGGTGCTGCCGGCACAGAGCTGACCCACCTGAAGTCATTAACGACGACGGCGCCGCCCACCGTGCAAGGTGGGCGGCGCCGTCGTCATTGCTGCCGGTGGGGGACAGCTACTGCCGGTTCCCGGCTGCCCTGGCAATCAGGACCTTCTCGTCCAGGGGCGACTGCCCACTTGCCCGCTCGCTCCGGAAGTGAGCCCGGGCTTCGTCCTGCCGGGCCTTCTCGGCGCCCGTGGCGATGGCTGCCCGCACGTGCTCTTCGCCATATCCGAAAGCGTCCACCAGGTCCAGGGCATGCGGACGGATCCTCTCCAGCAGCCGGTTGATGTACCCGCCCACAGTGCGGGCCCGCTGCATGGAGAGACGGCCGTTCATGAGGTACCAGGACAGGTTCTTTTCGATCAGCGACAGGCCAAAGAGGTCCCGCAGCCAGGTCAGCACCTTCCTGGTTCCGGGGTCCTCCACGTGCTGCAGGGCGTCCGTGAACGCCTCCCACTGCAGCAGTTCGGCATGTGCCCGGGCAGCGTCGATCAGTTCGTTCTGGTGCCTGTTGAACAGGGCGGCGCCCTTGTCCTGCGGCAGCCGCTTGCTGCCCTTAAGGGCCGCCCCGGCCTCGGCCACCATGGTCTGCACCCTGTCGGTAAGGAGGGCACGCTGGCCTTCCTCGTCCCGCAGCGCAATCGCAGCCTTTTGGACCGAGCCGGTGTCGGCCACGAACTGGGCCACCTGGCGCAGCCCGGTGCAGTGGACAGCTGCGCCGGCGGCCTGGTTCACCACGTACCGGGCCAGCACGCCGAAGTCCACGCTCCGGAATTCCTTGGCATAGTCAGCCAGCAGGCGCTTGGCCACCAGCTGGAGCAGCACAGTGTTGTCGCCCTCGAACGTTGCGTAGACATCCAGGTCCGCCCGTAACGAGGCGAACCGGTTCTCGATCAGGAAGCCGGCGCCCCCGCAGGCTTCCCGGCATTCCTGCAGCGTGTCCAGGGCGTGCCAGGTGCTCAGCGGCTTCAGCGCCGCTGCCAGGGTTTCCAGGTCCTGGCGGTCCGCGTCGGTGTCGTGGGCTCCGGAGAAGACGTCGTCGAACTTCTGCAGGAGCTGTTCGTGGGCAAAGCCGGCCGCGTAGGTGGTGGCGAGCCGGGTGAAGAGGCGCCGCTGGTGCCGCTGGTAGTCGAGCAGGACCTCTTCCTCGGTGTGCGAGGAGGCGTTGAACTGGCGGCGTTCCGTGGCGTATTGGATGGCCGCCTTCAGGGCCACCTTGGAGGCTGCGACGGCGGCACCGTCCAGTGATACCCGGCCCTGGACCAGCGTCCCCAGCATGGTGAAGAAGCGCCGCCCGGGGCTGGCGATGGGTGAGGTGTAGGTTCCGTCGGCATCGACGTTGCCATACCGGTTCAGGAGGTTCGTCCTTGGGATGCGGACGTTGGTGAAGTGCAGCCGGCCGTTGTCGATGCCGTTCAGGCCGCCCTTGATGCCGTCGTCCTCCCCGCCGATCCCGGGCAGGAATTCCCTGGTGGCCGGATCCCGCAGGTCTACGTAGAAGGCGTGCACCCCGTGGTTGACCCCGCGGGTGACCAGCTGCGCAAACACCACAGCGCCCAGGCCGTCGATGGCGGCGTTGCCGATGTAGTCCTTCCAGGCGGCGCGGAAGGGGGTGTGGATGATGAACTCTTCGGCGGCGGGATCATAGGTTGCGGTGGTGGCAATGCTCGCCACGTCCGAGCCATGGCCGGTCTCGGTCATGGCGAAACAGCCGGGGATGTCCATGTTCATGATTCCCGGCAGCCACTTGGTGTGGTGTTCTGCGGTACCCAGGTGCATCACTGCGGAGCCAAAGAGTCCCCACTGGACCCCGGCCTTGATCTGCAGTGACGGGTCAGCCACCACCAGCTCCTCGAACCCCGCGATGTTTCCACCGTGGTCGTCGGAGCCGCCCAGTTCCGCCGGGAAGGCCCGGTGCACGGCTTCATTGTCCACAAGGTATTGGAGCTGGCCGAACACGCGGACCCGGTGCTCCGTGTGCGTCAGGCCCTCGATCTTGTGCAGCTCCGGCCTGGCGGCCAGCTCCCTGGCCTGGAGCCGGACGTCGGACCACTTGCCCAGGAGCTGCCGGCCCAGTGCTTCGACGTCGACGGCGGGGGCAGGGCTGCTGCCCATGGGTTTGGCTGCGGGGGTTGCCGCGGGGCGAAGCCCCTTGCGGGCAGGGCGGTCCACTACTTCAGTCATGTCACAGTCCTTCTTTGGCGGATAACTTGGTGGTCGATGGGGCGGGAGTGAGCTCGGGGGCGATGCCTACGCACAACCACGCCGTGATCTGGCGGGCCATGGTCTCCTGGGTTGGTTTGGCGGGGGAGTCCGGGGTGCTGAGCCATTGTTCGCCGGCGTTCCGCACCAGGCCGATTGCCGCCTTGGGCCAGTAGCCGATGACGGTTTCCTTGACGTCGCCCAGGTGCGAGCGCATGGGAGTGGCAATCATGTCCGCAATGGCGTCAAAGAAGTGGCCCAGGGGACCCCCCGAGGCGGCCGGGTGCGGAGGGTTGGAGGGGTCGCCGGGGGCGTAGCTGGTGACGAACGCGTAGACGTTGGGGCTGGTGTCCGCCATTTGCAGGTAGGCCGAGACCATGGCCAGCAAACCTTCCCGGGGAGCGACGGCGCTTTGTGCTGCTTCCTGGATGCGGTGCTGCATCTGGGTGAGGACCACTTCGCCCACAGCCTGCTGCAGCCCTGCCTTGTCCCCGAAATACCGGTAGAAAACCGACTTCGAGGTCCCCGCGGCCGTCGCAATGTCCTCCATTGAAGCGTCGCTGCCTAGCGCATGCACCGCACGGCGGGCCTGCTTAATGAGCTCGCGGCGCCGCTCCTCCCGGTGGCTCTGCCAACGTGCCGAACGGCCGTCAGCGCTCGCGGAAGGAGGCAGTTCAAGGGTTTCAGGGAAGCCTGTGTCCTGGAAGTTCACGATACCCAGCGTATCAGGTACGCTGGGTATCGGTAACCAATTGTGACCAGAGGAGCCTCCATGTCCACACACGGACAGTCCACCCCCGCGCCGGACGGATCACCCCGGGCCGTGGTCCCGGCAACCCGAAGGGCGGTGATCGTCGGTGCCAACCGGATCCCGTTCGCCCGCGCCGGCGGGGCCTACGCAAAGTCCTCCAACCAGGACATGCTGACAGCTGCCCTCGATGGCCTGATCGCACGGTTTGGCCTCCAGGATGAACGGATCGGCCAGGTCGCCGCCGGTGCTGTCCTCAAGCACTCCAGGGACTTCAATCTCACCCGTGAGGCCGTCCTGGGCTCGGCACTTTCCGCCGAGACCCCGGTGTACGACCTCCAGCAGGCATGTGCCACCGGCCTTGAAACGGTGGTTGGCCTGGCCAACAAGATCAAACTCGGACAGATCGATTCGGCCATTGCCGGCGGCGTGGACTCAGCCTCCGATGCACCGGTGGTGGTCAGCGAGGGGCTGCGCGAGGCCATCCTGGACCTGCACCGCGCCAAGACACTTCCCCAGCGCCTGCAGATCCTGAGCCGGCTGAGGCCCAAGGATCTGGCACCGCTTGCGCCCGGCACGGCCGAGCCACGCACCGGGTTGAGCATGGGCGAGCACCAGGCCCTCACCACTGCACAATGGAAGATCTCCCGGGAAGCACAGGACGAACTGGCACTGAGCAGCCACCACAACCTTGCTGCCGCCTACGGGACTGGCTTCTTCGATGACCTCATGACTCCCTACCGCGGACTGACGCGGGACGCCAACCTGCGGGCCGATACGTCACTTGAGAAGCTCGCGTCCCTGAAGCCGGTGTTCGGCCGGAACCTCGGTGCAGATGCAACCATGACCGCAGGGAACTCAACCCCCCTCACCGATGGCGCCTCGACCGTGCTGCTGGCATCGGACGAATGGGCAGACGCCCGCGACCTGCCCAAGCTCGCAGCCGTGGTGGACGCCGAGGCTGCGGCCGTGGACTTCGTCCACGGCAAGGACGGCCTGCTGATGGCCCCCGTCTTCGCCGTGCCCAGGCTCCTGGCCCGCCAAAACCTTACGCTTGCGGACTTCGACTACTTCGAAATCCACGAAGCATTCGCCGCCACCGTCCTGAGCACCCTGGCCGCGTGGGAGGACGAGGAATTCGGCCGCACCCGCCTCGGCCTGGACGGTGCCTATGGCAGCATCGACCGCTCGCGCCTGAACGTCAACGGGTCCTCGCTGGCGGCAGGCCACCCGTTTGCGGCGACCGGAGGCCGCATCGTCGGCACGCTTGCGAAGATGCTCCACGCCAAGGCGGCCTCCACCGGCCGTCCTGCTCGCGGCCTGGTGTCCGTCTGCGCAGCCGGCGGCCAGGGCGTCGTCGCAATCCTGGAATCCCTGTAGGAGGCGGCATGGCTGATACATACGCGCAACTGGTCAACAGCGGCCCGGGCCGCAACCTCGCAAAAAAGCTCGGCCTTCCGCAGCCAGCTGTCCTGCGGCGTTACGAACCCGGGCAGCCCCTGGTTAGCGGGCCTGTCATTGTCCTGGGAGATACTCCCGGCGCGGACAAACTTGCTGCCGAGCTGCTGTCCTGGGACCTCGACGTCAGGAGGCATGCCGTTCCGGCCGAAAAGCTGGGTGCCATCATCCTGGTCCTCGACGAGCTCGGCCACCCGGCGGACCTGGAAAAGCCTGTATTGGCGGCAGCCGGTTCCCTCCGTGACCTGCGGGCCGGTGGCCGGGTCATTACGGTGTCCCGTCCTGCGGCGGAAGCGTCTGCACCCGAAGCTGCGGCAGCACGCCAGGGGGTGGATGGCTTCCTGCGTTCCCTGGCCAAGGAACTGAGGGCGGGAGCAACCGGTAATGGCGTACTCCTTGCTGACGGCACCACCTCCACCAGCCCCGGCGCACTTGGCGCCATCAGGTTCTTCCTCTCAGCCCGTTCAGCTTTCGTCGACGGACAATTCCTGACGGTCTCAACGGAAGACGGTTCGCTGCCCTCCGACCCGGAGCCGCCGCTCGCAGGCAAAGTGGCCGTAGTAACCGGCGCAGCCCGCGGCATCGGTGCCCAGATTGCCCGGACGCTGCACCGCGATGGCGCCACGCTGGTCCTGGTGGATATCCCGGCAGCGGGTGACCAGCTGGCAGCAGTGGCGAACGAGGTGCGGGGCACTGCACTGCAGCTCGACATTACTGGAGCAGACGCGGGCCGGCGCATCATCGACCACGCCGTGCAGCGGCACGGCCGGCTGGACATCGTGGTGCACAATGCCGGGGTCACACGGGACAAGCTGCTGGCCAACATGGACCAGGCACGGTGGAACCAGGTCATCAACATCAACATCGCCGCCCAGCTCCGGATCAACGAGGCACTGCTGGCCTCCGAACACTTCCGGTCCTCGCCACGTATCGTTTCTGTCGCCTCCACCAGCGGTATCGCCGGCAACCGGGGGCAAACCAACTACGCCGCGTCCAAGGGGGGAGTTATGGGAATGGTGCGTGCCAGCGCCCCGCTGATCGCATCCCGTGGCGGCACCATAAATGCCGTTGCCCCCGGATTCATCGAAACCGACATGACAGCGCGCATTCCTTTTGCAGTCCGCGAAGTGGCACGCCGGTTGAACTCGCTGCAGCAGGGCGGCCTGCCCTCCGACGTCGCCGAGACCATCGCATTCCTGGCAAGCGACGCCGCGGGCGGAATCAACGGGGAGGTGCTGCGGGTGTGCGGCCAAAACCTGGTGGGGGCATGACGCTTACACAGCCGGTCGTCCTGGCCGAGATGCCGTCGTTGTCCAAGCTCTACGTCAATGCCGCCGCCCTGGCGGCACGGCGCAGGCTCCTGGGAACCCACGACTCAGCTGTCCTCCCGGCCGAGAGCCATGAAGTCAGGGGAGTGACGGTGGGGGTCGAAAACCTCACCGCCTACCAGCACCTGATCGGTGAAACCGCCAGCGATGTCCTGCCGGCCGGTTTCATCCACGCCACCGCATTCCCGCTGGCCATGAGCGTCCTGAACCGCGACGACTTCCCACTGCCCCTGCTGGGCATGATCCACCTGCACAACACCGTTGAGCAGAGGTCGCCACTGGTCTTCACGGACGTTCTGGACATGACCGCCCGGGTGGAAAACCTCCGCGGCCACCGTGCTGGTTCACAGGTGGACGTCGTGGCGGAAGTGCGCCGCGCCGGCTCGCAGGA
Source organism: Pseudarthrobacter sp. BRE9 (assembly GCF_031844305.1). Lineage (NCBI taxonomy): Bacteria > Bacillati > Actinomycetota > Actinomycetes > Micrococcales > Micrococcaceae > Pseudarthrobacter > Pseudarthrobacter sp. BRE9. The sequence continues at coordinate 319,340 of NZ_JAUZUY010000002.1, forward strand.
CGTGCATTGGCGGGGCGTCTCCACCTACCTCGCCAAGGGAGTGTTCCTGCCCGGGATCGACAAACCCAGCACCGTTCCACCCAGGGCGGACTTCCGGCCGCCGGACCCCACGGCCCTGTGGCACCTGGGCGTCGACACGGGGCGTGCCTACGCCGCGGTATCAGGGGATTTCAACCCGATCCACCTGAGTGTGCTGTCAGCCAAGGCCCTGGGTATGCGGCGATCAATAGCGCACGGGATGTACTTGGCCTCGCGTGCGCTCGCAGATGTTGGGCCAGCCCGGGGCGACTCTTTCACCTGGGACGTGGAGTTCGAGGCTTCGGTGTTCCTGCCCTCCCGGGTTGCCCTGGAAATCGCGACCGAACAAAGCGGTTCCGGGGCCTGGAAGCACTCCCGGTTTGTCGCCTGGAGCCCCCGGTCCGGGCGACGCCATTTCAGCGGGACAGTGGCCACGCTCCAGCCACCCGGTTCCCGGCTCCAGGCCTAAATTCGGCCTAGTCCTGCGGGCGGACAGCCCGCAGGATGCGGTGGAGGCTCAGGAGGACCGATTCGGAGGCGGGGACCGTCCCGTGGGTCGATTCCCTGGCTGCGGCGGCCGCCATGCAGGCCTCCACCGCCTCTTTGGCGGCATCAAAGCGGTGTTTTTGGGTCTGTTCGTCAGCCTCGCTGTAGGACTCCAGCAGCTCTCCGGTTGCCGTGATGGCAGCGGCAAGCGGTTCACTGTCCTGCAGCGGGATGTCGTACGGGACGTCGCTTTCCCAGATGACGTCGGAGAGCACGTCCGTCATGTCCTGGATATGGAAGGTGACCCGCTCCAGTTCCCTAAGGTCGCGGTAGTCCTTGTCAACATCCCTCGGGTGCAGTTTCCGCCTGGGGTTCGCGCGGCGGCTGGCATCAGCTTCCTTGACGAGGTGCCGCACCGACCTTGCGGCCGAGGCCAGTTCGTCCGACCGCCGCGACCAGTCCTCGTGTTCGGGGGGCCACGATTCAGTAATCGCCGCCCCCATGTCCGTCAGTTGGCGCCCAAGGGCTTGGCGAAGATCCTTAAGGCTTGATGCCGCTGCATCGAAGTGCAGCGGCGGGAAGATGAGGAAGTTTACGGCGATGCCCACGGCCACGCCCGCACCCATCTGGACCAGGTATCCGAAGGAAAAATCGTCCGGGTTGCTGCCGCCGACCAGCAGGACCAGCAGGGCCGCCGTCGGAATCCAGTCACTGCCTGATCCGATGCCCGGCAAGCCGCCCAGGAGCAATCCGACTCCCATGAACAGTGCCACCGTTAACGGGGAGGGCTCGGCCAGGCTGACCAGGATGAAGGCAAGGCCGATTCCCATCGCCAGCCCTGCGAGCGCCTGCGCCCCCTGCCGCACCGAGCCGGCGACGTTGTGGTACATGGCCACCAGGGCGCCCAGCGGCGCATAGTACGCGTAGTGCGAGGCCGCGCCGGGCATAAGCGGCGCGATGGCGAACGCCAGCCCGGCGGCAAGCGCGGCTTTGGCAGCCAGCTGCAGCCGCTGCGCCGCAAAGGCGGCAGAGAGTCCCGCCACCGATTGTTTGAGAAGTTGGGTCCCCCGAGCCCACCGTGCATCCGGTCGTGCTTGAGTGTTGCCCATCCGGACCACAGTAGGGCCGGGCGCCCGTCAGGACAAACCGGCTGCCGAACGCCGGACTTCGGCGGCCAGGCGATGCGCCCTTCCCGGTGTCCGGCCCTCCTCCTGACGACGGGGGATGTAGCCAAAGCCCAGCGCGTACGACGGGTCGGCAAAACCGAGTGCCGCGTTGGCACCCTCGTGGCCGAAGGCCCGGTGGCTGCCAAAGTTCCGCGACGGGTGGGGTTTCATGAAGACGACGGCGAACGCGTTGTCCAGGCCCGAAGAACGGTCCAGGCCCCACACCTGTTCGCGGGTCATGGCCTCCACCGTCCGGGTTGCCAGGAACGGCTGCCTGCCGTCGACCCCTGTAGTCGCTGCCGCATACAACCGCGCCAGGCCCTCGGCTGAGCCGACCCCGCCGGCAGCGGACATCCCGGCGGCCCGGACACTGCGGATGTTGGGCAGTTCCATGACGGTACTGACCGGCGCATTGCTGTTGAGTCCCTCGAGGCTTAGCGGGTCAACCCAGGCCAGGCCGGGGTCTTCCTCATAGAGGACATCCCGGTACCGCGGCTCCAGGTCCGCCGGGAGCCCCAGAAAGAAATCCACTTCCTGCGGCATCCGGATCCGGAGGTCGTACATATCTTGCAATGCCTCGCCCGCAACGCGGCGGCACAGCTCCTCCATCAGGATTCCAATGGTCAGGGCGTGGTAGCCGAACTGCCGCCCGGGCTCCCAGGCGGGGGCGGCAACGGCAAGGCGCGCAGCGGCCGCGGGCGTGGTGAAGTCGTCCACGCTGAATCCGCCCTCAACACCCATCAGCCCCGCCTGGTGCGACAGCGCTTCCCTGACCAGCAGCGTGTCCTTCCCCTGGGCCCCGAATTCCGGCCAGTACTGGGCCACAGTCTTGTCCAGGTCAAGGACGCCATCCTGGACGAGCAGGGCGATGACCATGGCCGCAACACCCTTGGAGCAGGAATAGGCTCCGGTCAGGGTTTCGGGAGCCATGTCGGGCCCGCCTGTCAGGTGCACCACCGGCACCCCGTGGTGGTAAGCGGCAAGCTGCGCGCTGTAGCGGGGGTCGTCGGCAAGGAACGACTCAAACAAGGTCAGGACGTTTTCGTACCCTGGGGCAACGAAACCAAAAGATGTCTGCATGCCTCCAGTGTAGGAGGAAAGCGGTTTCCTGCTAACGGATTGGCCGGCGCGATGCTCCGTGTCCCGGCGCAACTTCCTCACCTGGCCGGACGGGCCCCGGCGGCGTCCCGTCCCCAAATGGCCGGCCACCCAGCGACTCCCTGCCGTGGTCCTCCAGCCAACCACTCAGCTCCGGCCCGGCAGGAACAATACCGGTGGGATTAATGTCCTCGTGGACGATGTAGTAGTGCTGCTTGATCTGCACAAAGTCCGTGGTGTCGCCGAACCCCGGCGTCTGGAACAAGTCCCGTGCATAGCCCCACAGATTCGGCATCTCACTCAGTTTCTGCCGGTTGCACTTGAAGTGGCCGTGGTACACGGCGTCAAACCTGGCAAGCGTGGTGAACAGGCGCACATCCGCCTCGGTGATGGTGTCGCCCACCAGGTAGCGCTGCCGCGACAGGCGGTCTTCAAGCCAGTCCATCGCAGTCCACAAGCGGTCGTACGCCGAGTCATAGGCTTCCTGCGAACCGGCGAAACCGCAGCGGTAGACACCGTTATTGACCTCGGTGAAGACACGCTTGTTCACTTGGTCGATTTCGTCGCGGAGGTGTTCCGGGTAGAGCTGCGGCGCACCTGGCCGGTGGAACTCCGTCCACTCGGTGGAGAAGTCCAGGGTGATCTGGGGGAAGTTGTTGGTCACCACTTCACCGCTGCGTACATCCACGATGGCAGGCACGGTGATTCCCCGCGGATACCCCGGGAAACGTTTGAAGTACGCCTCCTGCAGGCGCTCTATGCCAAGGACCGGATCCACTCCGCCGGGATCCAGGTCGAACGTCCAGGAACGCGCGTCGTGGGTGGGGCCGGGCTGGCCCAGGGAGATCACTTCTTCCAGCCCCAGCAGCCTGCGGACTATAACTGTCCGGTTTGCCCAGGGGCAGGCACGGGCGGCGATAAGGCGGTAGCGCCCCGCTTCCACCGGCCACCCCGGTTCTCCCTTGCTGCCTGGGGAGGCATCCCTGGTGATCCGGTCCTCAATGTAATTGCTGTCCCGGGTGAACTCCGCGCCGCCGGTCACATAGGCTCCACGGGTACTGTGCGTTTCCTGGCTCATGCCACAAGCCTATGTGCCAGCTATCTGTTCCAGGCGCCTTCCAGCAGGATGACCGAGACCGGCTGCCAGGCAACAAGCCAGGACCCGGCGACCAGGAGGGCGAACAGGGCAATCCACACTGCGGAGGGAATGGAGGTGGCACGGTACAGCAGGTAGGCGTCTGAGCTGCCAAGACTTCCACGACGCCGGATGTGGACGTGCGTGAGTTTGAGCAGGTCCCGGACTGCAGCCACGAGGAGTGCGAGACCGAAGATGACGGCCACGTGGCCCACGATTGATGCCGGTGCAAGGAATGTAAGGGCTGCGGAGCCGGCGATGGCAGCGGCAGTGATGATGAAACCGGCAAGGTTGCGGAGGAAGATGAGCGAGACGGCGAGGACCAGCAGACTCACGGCCATGGCTGCGGGGCCCCATCCGCGAAGGCCGCACCATACAAAAGCGGCACCGGCCATTGCGGGTACCGGGTATCCCCAGAAGCAGGACCAGGCTGCTGCAAGCCTGCTCCTGCTGTAGGTGGTGGTGGTTCCGGAATGGTCAAGCCTGAGGCGGATTCCGGACAGCCGCTGCCCGGAGGTCACGGCCGCGAACGCGTGGCCCAGCTCGTGGGTGGCAGTGGCCAGGAGCCCGAAGTAGCGCCAGCTGCGGCGGGGTATGGACAGCCCGACGGCGGCAGCCAGGGACAGCAGCATCTCCACCCAGGTGATGTTGGGTACGTTTGTCTGCGTGAACGCCGCACTGAAGACGTTCCACAAACTGGCGGGGCTGTCCAACGTTGCCTCCTTGGCTGCCGGTCGGCGTCGTAATGTCTTTTCCAACGCTACGCACTCCAGCTGGGCGCTGGCTCATAGGCGAGGCTTTAAAGCCGGAAGGCACGCCTTGTGCGGCGTGCCTTGCGGTTTTGGTCAGGACGCTGGATCGGTCCCGGGAAGGTTATTGACTAGCCTTCGCACTCGGTGCAGTAGCTGTGGCCGTCCTTTTGACGGGCGATCTGGGACCGGTGGCGGACCAGGAAACAGGAATAGCAGGTGAACTCATCCTCAGCCTGCGGGATGACCTGGACTACGAGCTCCTCAGCGACAAATTCGCCGCCAGGGACGCCGGCGCCGTCCAGTCCGTCAGCCTCGTCCAACTCCTGCACAACACTGCGCGCATCGGGAGCATTTGCTGACTGGAGCTGCTCGAGTGAGTTGTCCTGCGATTCCTTGACGTCGGAACGCAGTTCATCGTAATCGGTTGCCACTTTGGGTGCTTCTCTTTTCTTTGATTGGCTGTCGGGTATGAAACGTACAGCATCGGGCGGGTATTCCCCAACAGGGAGGGTAGATCTGCCACCTGTTGGGTAAAGGTTCAAAAGAGCAGCCGCAGGTTTTGGAAGCGCCATGCGGCTGCATAGGCAGTGGGGGGACAGCGTGCCGGTCCCCCTGCATGACGGAAGGGGCAGTGTGTGGAACAACTCACCGCAGAGTTCGGCGGTGCAGGACAAGTCGGTGTGGGCGTCGGTCCTGTGCTGGAGAAGTTCAGCAACGTGTCCAGGATCGTCGTCCTGCGTGGTGGAGGACTGGGCGACTTGATTTTCGCCATTCCGGCGATGGCCGCGTTGAAGGCGGCGTATCCGGGGTCAACCCTCACGCTGCTGGGTACGCCGATCCACAAGGCGCTGCTCGGGGCCCTGGAAAGCCCGGTGGATGACGTGGTGGTCCTGCCTTTCGCCGAGGGAGTCCGGCCTGGGGAAGAAGATACAGCTGGACTGGACCGTTTTTTTGCTGACATGCGCGGCAGGAATTTCGACCTTGCTGTGCAGCTGCACGGCGGCGGGCGCTATTCAAATCCCTTCCTGCTGCGGCTTGGCGCCCGCCATACCGTAGGGACCCGGACAGCCGATGCGGCCAGCCTTGAGCGCACCATTCCCTACCTCTATTACCAGCACGAACCACTCAGGGCCCTGGAGGTGGCCGGGTTCGCCGGCGCTTTCCCGGTCGACCTCGAAGCCCGGCTGGCACCCGCTGCCGGGGGAGCAACCCATAAAGCCGGCGACGGCGTTGGCGACCGTCCGCTGGTGGTAATCCATCCCGGCGCCACTGACCCCCGCCGTCGTTGGCCTGCCGAAAAGTTCGCTGAACTTGCCGCTGCCTGCGCGGCCGACGGCTCGCAGGTAGTCATCATTGGGGACGGCAGCGAGCAGGATCTAGCGGAGGGGATCGCGGCCCGGGCGGGGTCGGCGGCTGTTCATTCCGCGGCCGGCGCACTCGATATGGCAGGCCTTGTGGCGCTCCTGGCGCGAGCGGACGTGGTGGTTGCCAACGACAGCGGTCCCCGGCACCTCGCCCAGGCACTGGGCGTGCCCACGGTCGGTATCTTTTGGGCCGGCAACGTGATCAACGCCGGCGCACTGGGCAGGAGCCTCCACCGCGTGCACGCCTCATGGGTGACGGCGTGCCCCGCCTGCGGCATCGACGTGACCCAGGTGGGCTGGACCGCACCCCGCTGCGTCCACGATGACTCTGTGGTGGCAGGCATCGGAGTTCCGGAAGTCCACGAGGATGTCCGCAGCCTTATCGCCACAAAATACGCAAAGCAGGACGCATGAGCGGCACCAAGACCGTGGGGCAAACCAATGATTCCCTTCCCGCTGACGGTAAACCGGAACTCCTGGTCCTGCGCGCCTTGAAGCTGGGGGACCTGCTGGTGGCCGTGCCTGCCCTCAAAGGTATCCGGCGGGCCTTTCCCGAACACCGGCTGCGCTATGCGGCGCAGGGGTGGCTCTCAGAGGCACTGGGGCTCGTGGGCGGATACGAGCTGCTGCCGACGCACGGCCTGGACGAGCCGCTGGCAATGGAACCGGGCGTAGTGGACGTGGCCGTCAACCTTCACGGCAGCGGCCCGGAGAGCCAGGGGCGGATTGAGGCGCTGAAGGCCAGGCAGACCGTTGGCCACCGAAGCGCCCACCGGGACGGCCCGCCCTGGCGGCCGGAACTGCACGAGCGCGAACGCTGGGTGAGGCTCCTTGAATGGCATGGCATTGAGGCGGACCCGTTGGACGTACGGCTGAACACGCCCCACGTCCCCAGTCCCGTCCCCGGCGCAACAGTCCTCCACGTCGGGGCCGCCTACGGCAGCAGGCTGTGGCCGGCGGAGCGGTTCGCGGCGGTGGCAGCGGCACTGACAGAAGCCGGACATCAGGTGGTGTTCACCGGCGGGGCGGCAGAAAGGGAACGCGCCGAGGAAGTGTGCCGCCTGGCCGGACTCCCAGGCACCAGCATGCTGGCCGGCGTGCTCGGCCTCGGAGAGTTCGCGGCAACGATCGCCGCCGCACGCCTGGTAATCTCTGCCGACACTGGCGCCGCACACCTCGCATCCGCCTATGGCACTCCTTCCGTGGTGCTTTTTGGACCGGCCCCACCCGAAATCTGGGGTCCGCCCCCGGGGCCCCACGTTGTCCTGACCCGCGCGGAACTGCGGCGCGGGGACACGTTCGCAGCCCAGCCGGATCCCGCCCTGCTCGCAGTCCAGGTCTCCGACGTCTTGGCTGCCGTCAGGGGGCTGGGACTGCTGCTTTAGACGCTGCGGGTTTGCGCCTCAGCAGTGTGGTTCTGCAGGGGTCTGGTTGGGGCCTGAGGGCCTAAAATTGTGTGCATGAGCACTGAGCTGGAAATCGCTTTGGTGTTGGGGACGGCGTTCTTATGGGTCATCGTGACGCTGGCCATCCTGTCCGCCATTGACCGGCGCGAAAGGAAAGCGCGCCGGCAGGAACGGCGCAACCTCCGGACGGAGAAGCGGCGGATTGAATACCATCCGGTTGCCGCCGGTTCCCATCCCCAAAGGCGGACCCGGCATCCGCGTACCCGCAGGCTGCACCTGCATTGACGACGACGGGCCCTGCCCGGGTGCATCGGCGCGGATTACCCGGGCAGGGCCTTTTCAGGGCGCCGGTGCGACGTCGATCAGCACCTTTCCGACTGTTCCCTGTTCCACTGCATCATGGGCTGCGGCCGTCTCCTCGAGGGCGAAACGCGTCAGAGGCAGACCATGGTCTTCACCCACCCGGAGCGCACCTGCCGCGAGGGCCTCGGAAACGCCGGCTACGGCGTTCTGTTTCTGCTCGTCCGTGACCGTGTAGGTGAGGATGAATTGATAGCGGACGTTCCTGGTCATGCTTTCGCGGATTGGAACCGTGAGCGATTCCCCAGAGTTGGCCGCGTAAATCGAAATAGTCCCGCCAGGCTTGAGAACGTGGAGGTCGGCGCCGATGTTCGCCGGTGCGTTGACGTCCACAATGAGGTCCACCCCGCCGGGCGCCTCCTTATGGACAGCACTGACGACGTCGTCCTTCCGATAGTTGATGACCTTGCCGGCGCCTGCGCGGTGGGCGAGTTCCGCTTTCCGGTCTCCGCTGACGGTTGTGATGACGGCAGCACCGGCCCACCGGGCGAGCTGGATGGCTGCGTGGCCTACGGCGCCGGCACCGCCCGTGACCAGTACGGTCCGGCCCGCCAGGGCACCGGGGGAGAGCCTGTCCGGGCCGTCCTCGTTCGATGTCAGGGCCCGGTGCGCTGTCAGGGCGGGAATCCCAAGCGAGGCGCCGGTGTCGAAGGATTCGGCGACGGGAAGTGGCACGGCTTTGTGCATCGGGACCACGGCGTATTCCTGTGCGGTACCTTCGTTGCTGCCCCAGGCCACATCCCAGAGCCAGACACGGTCGCCCACGCTCAAACCCGTCGACCCGGGGCCCAGTTGATCAATGACCCCGGCTCCGTCCTGGTTGGGAACCTTGGCGGCGTCCAGTCTCCTTGTTCCACTTCCGGCCCGTGACTTCCAGTCGGTGGGGTTTACTCCGGACACCACCAACCGGACCCGGACCTCGCCCGGACCTGGGTCTGTCAATGGTTTGTCCCGGAGCTGCAGTACCGATGAGGGACCAGTTTCCCCGTACACAATTGCCTTCACGTCTTCTCCCACCTCCGGATTGCATATCCCTTACCGCTCCAACGTACCGAACCCCTGCTGCCCAAGGAGGCCTGACGGGTTACTGGAATCATCCGGCCAGCGGTAGTCCCTAAAACCGGGGCGTGCCGCGGAGCCGGCGTGGCCGGCCGTCGGGGTCGACAATGAACCGATAGACCGGATCGGCCCAGAGACGCTGAAGGGGCGGCACGGGTGCCGGGGCGTGATGGCGCACCTGCCCGGCCGGCCGGGGGGTCCGGCGGCCGGCCCGGTGCCACGTGTCCAGGGCATCGGCCGCGCTGTTCCACAACGCCAGTCCTGCGCTGTCATCGTGAAGTTGAGGGTCGTCCTGGTCAAGGCCCAGGTGTTCGGCCCAGAGCTGGAGCCTCAGCTCTTTGGCGAGTGGTTGGGAAGGCATGGTGCCGGTGTCTGCGGGCGGCATGCCGTTGGACCTGTCCATGACTGCGCAGGTGAGCTCACTGTCGGTGGTCCAGGACCGCCGGTTGAAGTTGTCTGATCCGCAGGTGAACCAGGTGTCGTCGATGATGCAGATCTTGGCGTGGACGTAGATGGGAGTCCCCTGGGTGTTTTCCAGGTCGAATATCCCCACCCTGTCGGGCGCGGCCCGGCGGAGCACGTTGATGGCGCGGAGTTGTCCCAGGCGCTTGGATGGTCCGCTCACCAGTCCATCGGTGTCCGGGTACCTGGGCACCACAATGATCACGTTCAGCCCGCGGTTGCCCTCCAGGGCGGCGGCGATTCCTGCCGCGACCTCTGGTGACCACAGATACTGGTCCTCGATGTAGATGAGTGACCGCGCCTGGGCGAATGCCTTCGTATAGGCCCGGGCTATGCTCCGTTCTCCCTGTGGTGCGAAGGGGAACGGCGGGTGCTTCACCCCATAGGTGCGCAGCAGTTGTACGGCGTGCGGACCTGCCGGAGGTGGGGGAGGAGCGGTCTCGGGGAGCGGTTTGGGATGCCTTGGCATTCGGGCCAGGCGCTGCAACAGCATCCGGTACGGGGTCCGCCGGTCCAGGGGGTGGGGGTCGTTCCACCGTTCCGCGAACACGGCCAGCACATCTGCAACCACCGGGCCTCGCAGTTCAAGGGCGGCATCGTGCCACGGCGGCCTCGGTCCGTACCGTGAGTCCATCTTCACCGCCTGGGGGTCTCCCGCATGCCCGGCGTCGTCACGACGGCTGTGGGAAAGATCCAGTCCGCCCACAAACGCCACATCGAGGGAGGGGTCTGTACGACGGCGGATGACCACCAGTTTCTGGTGATGGGAACCGAAGAGGCGCACTCGCTGGTCCAAGAGTGCCTCTCCGCCGGAGTCGTTGATCTTCCGGCTGAGAAGTTCATTGGAACGGCCGCTGATAGGGGCGGACACCCGTTCACCATGGGATCTCCAGACGAGACCCCGCACCTCCACGCCAGACCGGGCCAATCCGGCGAGCAATGCGCCAATGGTCGTGCTGCCCGGCTCCATCTGCTCGTCCGCATCACCACGCCAGTCCGTGAACCACACCCGGTCTCCCGCCTGCAGTGCCGAAAGCTCCTGGTGCAGCCTGGAAAAATAGGTTGCCCCATGGATCAGGGGACGCACCAGATTCCCTTCGGACCAGGAGCCGGATTCTGTGCCGGCATGGACATCCGACGCAGCATTTCCCCGCTCGGCCCGATCCAGAAACCACTTGCCAATCCTGTTGTCCACTGGGCTCCTTCCGCGGCCCGGGGACGGGCCGCTGCGGTTTTCAAACTAGCCTAAGGCTGGCATGAACCCTCCCGCTCCGCGGGCACGCCGCCAAACCGGTTGACAGCAGGAACGCTCCACCGCCGGGTCGGGAATAGGCTTATGAAAGACCGTCCCCCGGAAAGAATGAGTCAGATCATGTCCCTGAAGGAAAAGCTGAAGGCCGATGTCATCGTCCACATGAAGGCGGGCAATAAGGTCGGCCTGACCACGGTGCGCAACGTCCTGGGTGAAATCGAAACGCGGGAGAAGTCCGGCAAGTCCCCGGTCGAGCTCGACGACCTGCAAATCACCGCCCTGCTTCAGAAGGAAGCGGCCAAGCGCCGTGACACTGCCGCCACCTATTCGGCCGCCGGCCACGATGACCGGGCCCAGGCTGAGATCGCCGAGGCTGAGGTTATCGAGGCCTACCTGCCCAGGGCCCTGAACCGGGAGGAAGCCGAAGCCATAGTCGACGAGGCAATCGCCGGCTTGAAGGCGGACGGCACCGAACTGACGATGCGCTCCATGGGCGCCGTGATGAAATCCGTGACACCCAAAATCGGCGGTCGCTTCGACGGCAAGGCCATCAGCGAGATTGTGAAGGCCCGCCTGGCATGAACTGATCCCTCGCGCGTGTCGGGCTTCGCGTCCAGCTCGCCCCATGGGGACATGGGATTGGGCCGGCGGCGATTGGGGGGCGGCATCCGGTCTCAGGGATGCCTTGGCCGCCGGCCCTGTCCCTATGTGTAAGGCCCTGCCCCAGCAGCAGGATCTTGTTTTCAACGGTAGGGCCGGTTCCTGAACGACAGCCCACGTTCGCCACAAGTTTCGCTCAAGACTGGCGCCCAAAAGGCCAAAATCATCGACGTCCGGGGCAAGCAGTTCAACGTCAAGGGCCACGGCGCATGTCCGCCTGCCGGACGCGGCACTCGCAGGAGCCTGCACCCGGAATCGCGACGGATAGCAGGGTCAAAGCCTGCGATTCCGGCCTATAGTCAAAGGACGGCACGTGCCACTTGTGCGGCTTCACTGTACTCGCGCGGCGCCACACTACATGGAATCGAGCCCACCGTGGCCACTACCCCCAGAACGCCCCTGCCCGGCCCCCGCCCCTTCGGCAGTCGCCCAAAGCACCCATCCGGTCAGAGCCCCGCAGCAAGGTGGCACATCGGCTGGGTGGTGGCCGGCACGCTGGCCGCAGGGCTTTTCGCGGCATTGCTCTTTGCAGCAGCTCCTTTCATCCGGTCGGGGGAAAGCGAGGTCACTGGCGCGGTGCTGTGTGGTCTCGCTGTGGGCTGGGGATTGTTGGCCCTCCTGTCAGTGCGGTTTACCGACCAGCCGCAGCGATGGGCTGTAGCGCCTGCACTCTTTATGGGGGTGTCTGGTCTGCTGTTGGTATGGTTCGGCGCCCCGGTGGATACGGTGTTCAGCTGGGTGTGGCCGCCTGCCCTGTTGGCGTTGGTGATATGGATGTTCTTCCGTGTGCGTCGGGAGCTTCGCAGCCGGAGCAGGCAATGGCTGATTTACCCGGTCATCGCGGTGCTGGCTCTTGCCTCGCTGGGTGGCGCCTACCAGACCCTGGGTTCCGCGGCTGATGAAAGGGCCTTCCCAATGCCCGGCCAGCTGGTCGACGCCGGCGGCTACAGCCTGCACCTCAAGTGCACAGGCACAGGAAGCCCCACCGTGGTGCTCCAACCCGGAGCGGGTGAGATGTCATCCAACCACGCTTTGCTTTCCCAGGCGGTTTCCGCAGCAACACGCGTCTGCGTCTACGATCGCGCCGGCAGGGGCTGGAGCGGGCCAGCTGACACCGTCCAGGACGCAACGCAGATATCTGCTGACCTTCATACGCTGCTGCACAACGGTAACGTCCCGGGACCTTACGTGCTGGCTGGTCATTCCTTTGGCGGTCTCTATGTGCAGACTTTCGCCGCCAATTACCCGGATGAGGTCGCCGGAATGGTGCTTATTGATGCGACGGACCGGGCACCGGCACCGGTGACCCGACCAGGTGCCGCGCGTGGTGGGTACGACCTCCTGAGCCGGGTCACTGCCGTCATCGCAATCCTGGGTCGGGTTGGTGCGGTCCGTTTGTACGCCCCTCTCGAAGATGTCGACAGCCTGCCACCACGGCCACGGGACGAAATCCGCGCGAACATTGCCGACCCGGGCAACCTGCGGAGCACTCTTGAGGAGTACATTCAGGCAAACACCTCAATGGAAGAAGCCGCATCACTGCAGGATTTCGCAGGCAAACCCCTTGTCGTCCTGACAGCGGGCATCGGCAATGACGCCAAGCACGAGGGGTCCCAGAACGACTTGGCCAACCTGTCCACCAACAGTGTCCATAAGACCATCGACTTTGCGTCCCATGAAGCACTCGTCGCCGAACCTGACGCCGCAGCAATCACGACGCAAGCGATCCTGGACGTCGTCTCCTCGGTGAAAACAGCAGCGCCCCTGCCAAAATGATTGCTACCCTGTCGTCCGCTCCTGAAAGGGCACGGCCTCGTCCACGGCGCGGTCACTGTTTTGGTAATAGCGGACTTCGAACATTTTGGCGCCGGTTGCCGAGACCCAGGGGCCATGCTTCATGCCCGGCGGGCGGGTAGCCCAGTCGCCCGTGGTGAAGGTGCGGTTCAGACGCTGGTCGACGAATGAACCTTCGAAGATGAATACCTCTTCCCAAAAATCATGGACCAGGACACCGTTTGGTGATGTATCGGTTCCAGGGTCAAACTTCAGGATGCGGGTGACACAGCCGTTCCTGTCATCACGAGCCAGGATCGCTTCTGAAAGCCCTGCAATGGGTGGTGTGCAGGGCGTGAACTCCACCGATGATGTTGGAGTGAACTCATATTCTGGTTTTGCCACTTCGCTTCCAGAGTTTCGTTGATTGTGCTTTGGGACAGGAACTGCCCGTCTGGCCACAAGGGCGTTATGGCCGACATGTCCGTGACGTAATCGAATAATCCTGCATCGTCTGCCCGTCACCCGTTTGGACCGTTTTAGGTCGTCGGCAGCGGATGCGGCCCAAGCATGAGGGGGGCGTCCGCGCTGGGCGGTGGTTCGCTGCCGCCCATGTCGAGCCGCAGCGGCGGATATTGGTCGGTCATCAGCGCTGCGTAGGCGGTGACACGGAATACCCAGCGATTCATGCCCATGAGGAGGTCGAACACCCCGCGGGGGTAGCGGCCGGCGAACAACAGAACGAGACCGGCGATGCAGACCAGCAGGCCGATCAGCCCGCTGCCGTAGGCCCAGGCGTTGCCATCGCGCACCTGGTTATAGCCAGCGAACGCGGCTCCCGTAAAGACCCCGATGATCAGGTAGTGCGGGAGCGCGAGCAGCCACCATTTCACCAACACGAGTCCGCGTGAGAGCGACTGCGGGTATTCAACGGACAGCCGTGCCGGATAGCCCGGGTCGTCGGCAAGCGTGAACGGCGGGTAGACGTCGGTACCCAGCGCGCTGTAGGAGTAGAAGCTGACGCGCCACGTCCAGCGCAGCACGCCGACGTTGAAGTCGAAAACTGCCCGCGGGTAGCGTCCGGTGAACAAGATCGCGAAGAACGCCACCACCGACAGCACCAGGAAAACGATCCAAAGGAAGAACAAAACAATGACGTGAGGGATGATCATCAGCCATTTGACCAGCCACAGCCAACGGCTCAGGTTTGGGGATTGCCCGCCGTCGAGAACGAGTGGGTATGAAGATAGTTGAGCCATGAGAAGTCCTTCCTTGGGCCGTACACCGTTGCCGGGCGGGGGAGCGGCGTTACAGCGGCGGGCGGGGTCTTACTGATTCGGCCAGGTCCGCGAGTATGTCGGCGGTAGGAGATTCTGCGCCGATACCGGCAACGGTAGGCTGTTACACCAAACAGGTCAATAGGGACATGTCCGACATGACAGCTATGATTGGGAGCATGGCTGAATGGGGCTTTCTGACTAACCACCTGCACGCGCTCTACTGCGTTGCGCGCCACCCCGGGATCCGAATACGTGAGATCGCCGAAAACGTGGGGGTCCAGGAGCGGGCGGCGCACCGTCTCGTTTCGGATTTGGTGGAGGGCGGTTACCTAACCCGCCGTCGAATCGGGAGCCGGAACTTTTATGAGCTTCATCCGACGCAGCCGATCCGCAGGGAAGGTCTGGACGAAGTCGCCGTTGGTGAAATTCTCGACGTCCTCCTCAGGCGAGAGGGAGACCAGGGCACTCCCGCGCAGCCGTCAGGAAGATGATGACCAGGACCAGGGCGTACACCGCCAGACCGGCCAGGACGATGGTGAAGAAACTGCTACCCGGCTACGGTTGGGCAACCCTCTCTTCAGAGTTGCGGGTCTCCCCGCTCCCGACTGCATGGCGGACGTCAGGCGGCCGTCGCCGGGCTTTGACGAGGGCAATCAGCAGGGTCAGGATGGTGCCGATCCAGGCAATCGCGGCCAGGAACACCAGGCCGATCGCCACTAAGGGGTGCATGCCGAAAGCCTAGGACTGAAAGGCCCGGAATCCCGGACGCAACTCCGCAGCATCAGGGTACGAAAAAGGTGCGCCCCGTTCGCTGAGCGCACCCTTTTCGATTCCCCTCGCAGCCGTCTCCCATCGACTGCACTCATAATAAGCATACTTAGCAATACGTTGGCAAGCCCGATAGGTCTCCACTTCAGGTCTTAAGAAAGTGAGCCCCCAGGGCAGGCAGGATGTTTAGGGCCCATCGCCCCTTGTGGGGAGGTTTGGGAAGAATCCTTAGTCTGTTTGGACGAATAGGAGGAGGAAGGCCACAGTCACTGCCAGCCCGATCCACATGCTGATCCAACATGTCTTCTTGTACTGCGGGGACTTGCCCCGCCGGTCTGCCATGAGCCATTGGTCGTACAGGACCATCGAGGCCACGAATACAACGCCGGAGATAGACAAGAAGGTGAACGACATGGCTGGTCATTTCCGGCCCTTGGGAGTCGCCGCTCTCATCCAGCCGATTACTGGCAGGAGGACTGTCAGGAAGACAACGCCGAAGGCCGACAGGTGGCGCATGTCTTAGTCTAGGGCAGGCTGAGCCACCGGGCTCTCTGGGCGCAAGGGTGACCTCCTTCGGCCTCTGGTCAGGCCACCACGACGGCGGCCACGGCCGGGAGGACCTCGGCGGACGGCTGCAGCTTCCCGGCCGGTATCCTTTGCAAGCCAACCGGATCAAAGGGATTGCCCGGTTTGGTGGCGGTGCTATCAGGTTCGTCGGCCTGTATGCCGGGGAAATTGCCGCGGATGAAAAAGCCCACGTCGCGTTCCTGCATAGCGCCCTGGGAGCTGCAGCGGTGTCACGGCGAAGATCAGTCTCGACGAGCTTCACCGCCACCAGGGCCGCCCGGCCCGGTGGGCTTATTCGCAGCCGTTGTCCTGCGCTTCAAGGTGTTTCGCCATGGCTTCGACGGCCTGGTTCCAGCGCGCCGTGAGCGCCTGTCTGCTCAACGGATCGAACATACCGGTAAGCACTTTTTCAACTGCATCATATGCGGCGTCCCGAACCCGTTCCTGCGCCGCCGGGCTGTAATAGTTCATGCCCATAATTCGAGACCGCGGCCACAAAGGATGGTCCGCCCTGGCCGACTGACATTCCATCTGATCAACCGGCCGCCCCAGTGTGTCAGCCCGTATCAGTCGCCCCCACCGGACACGCCCGCCGTCCCTGCGGCACGCAAAAAGCACCCATCCCGGATCAGCGGGATGGGTACTCTTTGGGGTCGGATCACCAGAAGTGGGCTACGTCCACTATCAGCCGGGAACCTGTTCCGGGGCCCTCCAGCGTGAAGACCCGGAAGGGCAGCCGGGCACGGACGCCCAGACCAATGCTGGTGTAGCCCTCGAAGCTTCCGGCGTAAACCACTTGCCGGAAGGTCTGGTAGCCGGTCACGTCGGAGAGCTCAGCCTTGGCGGCGGGGTTATAGGTGACGTTGCCGTTCTGGTCATAGGAGGGTGCGTTCACCGTGACCTGCAGGCGTGCGTTGCCCTGCACGGGAATCGTGAAGCCCGTGCCGTCCTGGATGATCTCCGGGACGTACCCGACGGTATAGCCCGTGACGGGGCCGTTGAGGTCAACCACCATCCGGTCGAAGCAGTACTGCTGCCCCGTGCGGACGTTGGTGACGGATGCGGAGCTCATCCCAGGCGCGCTTTTGGCCTGGGATCCCCATTCAAGACCGCAATAGGAAGTGGCGGCCGAAGCAGGGCCCGGCGCCAGAATGCCCAGCCCAACAGCCGCGAGGAGCGTCGTGAGCCAGAGAAGGAATTTCTTCATTGTGTGTGCCATCCAGAGGAGTGGTGCGGTTGGATAGCTCAAGATTAGGTCTGCGGGATGGGGGAAACGATGTTTGTGGCCGCTTCGCGGCGGAACCGCAAGGAACAGCCCGGTCTTATCACGCTCAAGTACATTCGACCGGTTTTTTACCGCCATCCGTAACTGTTCCGGCGCCGTTTCTGGACCCCGCCGTTATGCAGGTCACGACACTTGGGCAGGCAAGGCGGCGCCGGTCACCCTCATGGCCAAACCTCACGGGGAAGTAGCTCGGTCTTCGGGTCTTTTATCCAGGTTTGACTCGGCGTCCGGGCGCCGGTGCCAGCCAGCCGGTGGATAGCGTGAGTACAGGCCGGGATAGTCGATGACGAACCCGTCCCCATCGACTCTGATCTGGCGTCTGAAGTCGCTGTCCAGCGACTCATACAGGTAGAGATCGACGCCGGTTCTGGTATACGCCTGTGGGTCGGTCACTACTCGGAAGGAAGAGGCGTCGATATACGCGGTAGTGATTTCGGCGCGGAACCCAAGAGCGAGGTTGAGTCGCCGGATCGGCAGGGTGTTGGTGAAGGGGCTGAAGGCCAAGTCAATGTCAATTGCGCCCTTCAGATCAGGGCGCACCTCCTTGTTGACGCTCCACGTTCCGTCGTTGCCGCGACAGACCTCAAATCGCCGATCGTCATGCCGGTGAAGGGTGAGGTCACGGAAGACCCAATCGGCATCAAGGGTCACCTTGTAGTCGTAGCGCCCGTCGCTGTTCGTGAGGATAGATTGGGCCTGGAGTTTCTCACCAACCTTGAATTGAAGACGTTCAATGCTCGGCTTCTGCACCCCGTACCACGCGTAGTCCATCGTCCGCCCCTTCCCCCGGTTCTGTTAGAGCAACAGCTTCCGGCCCAGCTACCCGGCGCAAAGCCAGGATCACACGAATCCCTGGGATAAGCACGGCTCGGGATTTCACCGGAGCCCCTTCTTGGTTCGAATCAGGTCAAGCAAAGCCGGCAGCCTTGTGACGCCGTCGTCTGCCATGAAGTGACCTGCTCCCGGATGGACCTGCAGCTGTGCGTCCAGACGCCTGGCAAGGTCGTCGGATGCTGCCGGCGGAACGAAAGGATCCGTGTCAGAGCGGATCACTGTTCGTTCCCGAATCCTCGTTGCTATTCCTTCCACGTCAACGTCAGTTGCGAGGAAACCATCGAGTTCCGGCAGAGCTTCCAGTGGTTCCATGAAACCGGCTACCAGCACAAGACCGCCCAGCTCCCATGGTTTGGGCAGCGCCGCAAGTACCCGTAGGGCGGTGACCACACCGAGGGAGTGGGCAACAACCACCGTTGCCGCATCGGGCACCCCGAGTGCCGCACTGACTGCGTTCTCCCAGGCAGCCTTGTCCGGATCGTCCGGGTCCGGCAGGGGAACGACTGTTACTGCTACGCCTTCAGCTTCGAGGGTGCTTTGAAGCCAGGGAAACCAGTTCGCATCCGGCGACGATTCGTATCCGTGGACGATCACGACGCGACGGACGCGTGGAGCCGGGAGGTCCCTGTCTGTTGCGTTCATACGCAAAGACTCTAAAGGGTCTGATGCCGCGACAGTTGTGTGAGGGCGAATACCGCCCCGCATGTCGGCGCGAGGGCGCCGGGATGGTCGCCGCGCGAAACTGTCCTGAAGACCGGGAGCTCGTTATGCTCATCTCCTTCTCCGGCCGCGGGACTGCCTAACCGTCCCCCGTAACCGGTCTCTGGCGGCGCCACCAGGTCTGCCGTCAGGGGGTCCGGTCCCGGTCCTCGCCGTTGATGAAAACCTGCACCGCCACGACGTGACCTTCTGTCAGACCCTCCTCCGGGTCCGGCTTCTCCAAGAGGACGGGCAGGTGGTAGCGGTGGGCCCAGTCGTGCACGTCAGCCCCGAGAGCGTCGTCGATCCACACAACCGCGTCCCATTCCTCATTGCCTTCGGCCTCCATGTTGTCCAACCAACTGGTGACCGACCCCAGCTTGGGCGTCTGCTGGGCCTGATCGTCCGGCTCCGGATCAATCGCCACCCGCAGCGGGTTCACCTCAAGATTCAACTGGGCTTCGAGGCTGTCCATCAGATCTCCAGGCGATGTCGATACCCAGGCGAGCCTGCCTTTGGTGGCGAGGCGACGCACCAGGGCTGCCTTCAAATCCGACAGATGTAGATTCGGGCCATCAGAGCTGTCACCTGACTGAGGTTTCGGGTTGAGCACGCCGTTGATGTCGAGGAGGATGATCGGCTTCATGACCGAGACGATAGCCCCTCTCCAGGGCAGACGGTAGCCGCCAGGATACTGTTCACTCGGGTCGCTTTGCGGCCCCGTCCAACTGCCGGCAGGTGAGGTTCCGGACACGAAAAGAACCCTGACGGGGGTCGCACATTCGTACTGACGTGGTTGGAAAACGGTCTCGCGTGATTGGGGACACAAAAAAGCCCCGGAAAATCAACGACTTTCCGGGGCTTCCGTTTGTGCGCGGAGGGGGACTTGAACCCCCACCCCCTTTCGAGGACTAGCACCTCAAGCTAGCGCGTCTGCCATTCCGCCACCCGCGCAGGTGGTATTTCGGGAAGCCGTCCCGCCTTTCAGCGTTTCGCGCCTCTCCGAAGCAGCGAGAAAAACTCTAACATGACTTTCCGGGAACAACGAATCGGGCCAAGTAGGTAGGCTGAGGGCAGCGATTCAGCTCGTGCCAACCAGTCATTCCCTACCAAGGAGCCACCAATGCCTGACGTCCTGCCCGAGGATGAAGTTGTCCGGATCTGCCAGGAACTCATCCGGATCGACACCTCCAACTACGGCGACGGGTCAGGACCGGGGGAGCGGGCCGCGGCAGAGTACGTTGCAGGACTCATAGAGGAAGTGGGCCTGTCGGCGGAGATCTTCGAGTCCGCCCCTGGCCGGGCCAACGTGGTGACCAGGATGGCAGGGGAGGACCCCTCCGCCAGCGCTCTGGTGGTCCACGGCCACCTGGATGTCGTCCCCGCCCTGCGCGACCAGTGGTCTGTAGACCCGTTTGGCGCCGAACTGAAGGATGGCCTCATCTGGGGCCGCGGCGCCGTCGACATGAAGGACATGGACGCCATGATTCTTTCTGTCCTGCGGAACTTCGCCCGGGAGGGCAGGAAACCCAAGCGGGACATCGTGTTCGCGTTCTTCGCGGACGAGGAAGCCGGCGGCGTTTACGGCGCGCGTTATGCCGTGGACAACCGCCCCGAACTTTTCGAGGGCGCCACTGAGGCCATTTCCGAGGTGGGTGGTTTCTCGGCAACTATCGGCGGTCAGCGGACATACCTGCTGCAGACGGCGGAGAAGGGCATCTCGTGGCTCCGGCTCGTGGCCCACGGGCGGGCCGGCCACGGCTCGCAGATCAACACGGACAACGCTGTGACCCGCCTGGCCGCGGCCGTGACGCGCATCGGCGAATACAAGTGGCCCATCGAACTGACCCCCACCACCCGGCAGTTCCTGGACGGAGTGACCGAACTTACCGGTGTAGAGTTCGATGCCGACAATCCGGACCTCCTGCTCAACCAGCTTGGCACCGTGGCCCGGTTCGTCGGCGCCACCTTGCAGAACACCACGAACCCCACGCTCCTCAAGGGGGGCTACAAGCACAACGTCATCCCCGAGTCCGCCGAGGCCCTGGTTGATTGCCGCACCCTGCCCGGCCAGGAACAGCAGGTCCTCGAGATCGTGCGCGAACTCGCCGGCAAGGGAGTGGACGTCAGCTACGTCCACAACGACGTCTCGCTCGAGGTCCCGTTCGCCGGCAACCTGGTGGACTCGATGATCGACGCCCTCCACAAGGAGGACCCGGGCGCGAAAGTACTGCCTTACACGCTCTCCGGCGGCACGGACAACAAGTCGCTCAGCCGGCTGGGCATCACCGGCTACGGGTTCGCGCCCTTGATGCTCCCGGACGAGCTGGACTTCACCGGCATGTTCCATGGCGTGGATGAGCGTGTGCCTGCGGACTCCCTCAAGTTCGGTGCCCGGGTGCTGAACACCCTGCTGACCAACTATTAAGGGGGATTAGCCGTGACGCCAGAGGACCTGCTGCCGGATGAGCTCCTGGAGCGCATCCGTGGCCGCGCGGCAGCCTACGACCGGGACAACGCCTTCTTCCACGAGGACCTGGAGGAGCTTGCGGCGGCAGGGTACCTGAAGCTTTTCGTTCCAGCGTCCGACGGCGGCGCGGGCCTTGGGCTCGAAGCGGTGGCCCAGTGCCAGCGCAGGCTGGCAACGGCCGCCCCGGCCACCGCGCTGGCCGTCAACATGCACCTGGTCTGGACCGGCGTCGCACACGTCCTCGCAGCCCGCGGCGACCGCTCCCTGGCCTTCGTCCTCGAGGAAGCCGCGCAGGGCGAGGTCTTCGCATTCGGCAACTCGGAGGCGGGCAACGATTCAGTCCTCTTCGACTCGCGGACGGTGGCCACACCGGACGCGGATGGAAGCTACGCGTTCACCGGGACCAAGATCTTCACCAGCCTCTCGCCGGCCTGGACACGGCTCGGGATTTTCGGAAAGGACCCGTCCGGCAGGGACGGCGACGGCGAACTCGTCCACGGTTTCATTACCCGGCAGACGCCGGGCTACCGGATCCTTGACGACTGGGACGCACTCGGGATGCGAGCCAGCCAGTCCAGCACCACTGTCCTGGAAGGCGTGCAAGTCCCGGCCGGGCGGATCTTCCGTAAGCTCCCGGTAGGTCCCAACGCTGACTCACTCATCTTCGCGATCTTCGCGTGCTTCGAAAGCCTCCTGGCCGCCGTCTACACCGGGTTGGGCGAACGTGCATTGGCCGTGGGCGTGGAGACGGTCAAGCGCCGTACGTCATTCAAGAACGACGGACGCAGCTACGCGCAGGACCCCGACATCCGTTGGAAGGTGGCGGACGCCGCCATGGCCCTGGACAACCTGTACCCCCAGCTCAGATCGGTCACGGCCGACGTCGACGCACTGGCCGACCACGGGGCCCAGTGGTTTCCCAAACTGGTGGGCCTGAAAGTGAATGCCACCGAAACGGCACGGCGTGTGGTGGACCTCGCCATCCGCGTCAGCGGGGGATCGAGCTACTTCAGGGGCTCAGAGCTGGAACGGCTCTACCGGGACGTGCTTGCCGGAATGTTCCATCCCTCCGACGACGAGTCCGCCCACAACACCGTGGCCAACGCCTGGCTGGGCCCGCTGGAAAGCTAGACGGTCCGCTGGACTGCCATACCTCAGACGGTCCTCTGGACCTGCATCACCCGGCGACGCAGCCAAAAGCGCCTGCCGCCCCCCACGTAGAGCTTGCTGCGTTCCAGTTCCCACTTGCCGTATTCGGAGTGTTCCACCAGGCGCCGGCGTGCCTCCGGCAGGGAATCATCAGCGCTGACGGTCAGTACGAGGTACTCGTACTGCCGCAAATAATCGCGCTCCCGCTGGACCGAGCTGGTGAGAAATTGTTCCTTCATTTGCTCTCCATTTTCGTCCTTTTCCGGCTAACGTGAAGTCATGAGCATCGATCCGCGTGTCGCGCTTTCGTCCCTGACCACCGCTTTGGAAGAACACCTTATAGCAGCATCGAACCGCCGCGGGGACGGTGACCCCTCCGTTGAGGCAGCTTTTTTCGCAGTTGCCGATGCCTTCGAAGTTTACGAGGACGCACTCTACGAGGCCTACAACGAGGTCACCCCGTTGCAGGTCTTTGATGACGAGGACGAAGAGGACGAGGAAGCCGACGTGGACGACGACGAAGACCTGGAGATCGTCGAGGAATAGCGGCGCCAGGGGAAGCCGGCAGCCTTAGAACGCGGCGGAAACATCCTCCAGGGCCCTGGCGATCTGCGGCGGCAGCGGCGCGGGCTGAAGGTCGAGGATTTCCTTCAACTGCACAGGTGTGCGGGCGCCAACAATGGCAGTGGCAACTCCCTGCTGTGAGAGCAGCCAGGACAGCGAAACGTCCTGGGGAGTCCGGCCCAGACCGTTGGCCGCCATGCACACCGCATCCACGATGCGCGACGGCTTCTCCTCCAGGTAAGGCTCCACGTACCCCGCGTCGCTGGCCGACGCCGCGCGTGAACCGGCGGGAATGCCGCCGCGGTACTTCCCGGTGAGCACGCCGCGGCCCAGCGGAGCCCACGCCATCAGGCCAAGCCCGGCGTCGTCGGCGGCCGGGATCAGTTCCGCCTCGGCTGTCCGCTCAAGGAACGAATACTCGGCCTGGACGGCGACCAGCGGCACACCGCTGATGGCTGCGGCCTTCGCCGCCTGCCAGCCCTTGAAGTTCGAAATTCCGGCGTACCGCGCCCGCCCGCTGCGTACTGCGAATTCCAGCGCAGCCAGCGTTTCATCGAGGGGAACGTTGCCGTCCCAGGCCTCGGCAAACCAGAGGTCCACGTAGTCGGTGCCCAACCTGGCCAGGCTCGCGTCAAGGCCCGTGAGCATCGCATTGCGTGACGTGTCCACCGCACGGCGCCCGTCCGGCGTCGTCATGCCTGCTTTGGTGGCGATGGAAATCTCGGTGCGGGACACCACATCACCCAGGAGCGAGCCAAGGACCGCTTCCGAGCCCCCGCCCGCGTAGGACGCCGATGTGTCCACGTGCCGGCCGCCCGCGTCGAGGAAGATACGCAGCAATTCGGACGCGTCCTGTTCGTCAGTTTCCCCACCCCAGGAACGGGTGCCCAGGGAGAGGGCTGAAACTCGCAATCCACTGTTGCCGACGTAACGCTGCTGCATAGCAGCAAGCTTACGGGCAGACGCACTACTGCCATGCCGTAGGGTCTTAGCGTGAACTGGTTTGAAGCGGCCCTGCTGGGCCTAGTACAGGGACTGACCGAATTTCTACCTATTTCATCGAGCGCACACCTGCGGATCGTAGGGGAGTTCCTCCCCAACGCGGAGGACCCGGGCGCGGCTTTTACGGCCATCACGCAGCTCGGCACAGAGACCGCCGTGCTGATTTTCTTCCGGCGCGACATCGTCCGCATCGTCAAAGCGTGGGCTGGGTCCCTCAGCGGCAAGGTGCCGCGGCAGGATCCTGACGCCCGCATGGGCTGGCTGGTCATCCTGGGCAGCCTGCCCATCATCGTGCTGGGCCTGCTCTTCCAGGACCAGATCGAATCCGTGCTCCGCAGCATGTGGATCGTGGCCACCATGCTGATCGTCTTCGGGCTCTTCCTTGCCGTGGCCGACGCCGTGGGGGCCCAAAAACGGGACCTGGCCCACCTGACCTACAAACACGGCGTCCTCTACGGATTGGCGCAGGCCCTGGCCCTGATTCCCGGCGTCTCCCGCTCCGGCGGAACCATTACGGCGGGCCTGCTGATGGGCTACACGCGTGAAGCGGCGGCACGGTATTCATTCCTGCTGGCCATCCCCGCGGTCTTCGGCAGCGGGCTCTACCAGCTCTACAAGGTGGTGACCAAGGAGGGCATCTCCGGCCCGTTCGGCCTGCCGGAAACCGCCCTCGCCACCGTGATCGCACTGGTGGTGGGCTATGTCATCATCGGCTGGTTCCTGAAGTTCGTGTCCACGCGCAGCTACCGGCTCTTTGTCTGGTACCGGATCTTCCTGGGACTGGCCCTGTACTTGCTGCTCGGTTTCGGCGTCATCAGCGCCTAGGACTAGGCTTGGCTTGTGAAATCCTGGACTTCCCGCCCCGTTCCTGCCCTGCCCGGAAACATGCCCGCCATCCGGCTGTTCGATACCACGGCAGGCCGAGAAGTGGCGCTGGAACGGGAAGACCGGCCGTCCATGTACGTCTGCGGCATAACGCCTTACGATGCAACCCATATGGGCCACGCCGCCAGTTATGTGGCCTTTGACCTGCTGAACCGCGCCTGGCGCGACGCCGGCAGCGAGGTCTCCTATGTCCAGAACGTGACGGACGTGGATGACCCCCTGCTGGAGCGCGCCACGGCCACCGGCGTCGACTGGCGCGACCTCGCCGCAGAGCAGGTGGAGCTCTTCCAGACAGACATGGAGGCGCTGAACGTCCTTGCGCCGGACCACTATGTTGGTGCGGTCGAATCCATCGGCCTGATCGTGCCCGAAGTGGAGAAACTGGTCAGCCTGGGCCTGGCCTACCAGGTTCCCGGCATCAACGGGGAACCGGACGGGGATGTCTATTACGACGTCGAAGCAGCGGGCAAGCAGTCAACGGCGCCGGACGCCTGGGCCCTGGGATGCATTTCCCACCTGGGGGAAAGCGCCATGCTGGAGCTTTTCGCCGAGCGCGGCGGGGATCCGGGCCGCGCCGGGAAGCGGCAGGCCCTTGATCCGCTGCTGTGGCGGGTGGAACGGCAGGGCGAGCCCAGCTGGCCCGGCGGAAGCCTGGGCGCGGGCAGGCCCGGCTGGCACATCGAATGCACCGTCATCGCCCAGAAGTACCTGCCGTCCCCCTTCACGGTGCAGGGTGGCGGTTCGGACCTGGTCTTCCCGCACCACGAGATGGGCGCCGGCCATGCCTACTCTTTGGCCGGAGTGCCGCTTGCCCGGCACTACGCGCACGCAGGCATGGTGGGGCTCGACGGGGAGAAGATGAGCAAGTCCAAGGGCAACCTGGTGCTGGTCTCCAAGCTTCGCGCCGCCGGTGAAGACCCGGCAGCCATCCGCCTGGCAATCCTTGCCCACCACTACCGGTCCGACTGGTCCTGGACGGACGAAGGCTTCGCCGCTGCTAAGGCAGACCTGGCAGCCTGGCGAAAGGCCCTCGATCATGCTCCCGAGGGTTCGGGCCGCGCGCTGCTGGCCGATATGCGGGAGGCGCTGGCAGCGGACCTCAACGCGCCGGCAGCAGTTGCCGCCGTGTCGCGCTGGGCACGGTCCGCGAACGACGGCGGTGCTGCCGCCAGCCCCGCCGACCGCGCCCTGGTTAAGGACGCGGTAGACGCCCTCCTGGGCATCCGGCTCTAAGGCAGGCTTCCGCTCGTCAGGGCCGGTCCTGGCCCCGCCGCTTCAGGTAGCGCTCAAATTCACGGGCAATGGACTCGCCGCTGGCCTCAGGCAGGTCGGCGGTGTCCTTGGCTTCCTCCAGCTGCCGCACGTAGGCGGCGATTTCGGGGTCCTCGGTGGCCAACTCGTCCACGCCGCGCTCCCAGGCGTCCGCCTCCTCCGCCAGCTCGTGGGTGTCCAGGGGCACCTGCAGCAGCTCCTCGATGCGGTGCAGGAGGGCAAGCTGGGCCTTGGGGGAGGGAGCCTGTGCCACGTAGTGCGGCACCGCGGCCCACAACGATACGGTTGGGATGCCGGCCAGCAGTGCCACCTCGGACAGGACCCCCACGATGCCCACGGGGCCTTCGTACTGCGACGCTTCAAGGTTCATGCGTTCCCGCAGCTGCGCATCATCGGACGACGTGCTCACCGGAATCGGGCGGCTGTGCGGAACATCGGCCAGCAATGCACCCACCAACACCACATAATCCACGTTGAGCGCCTCAGCATGAACCAGCAGCTCCGCGGTGTAGGCGCGCCATTTATAGGACGGTTCAGTCCCCTGAACAAAGATGACGTCCACGTTGGAGTTGGGCGCGCTGGCTTTGTAGATACGGGTCGAAGGCCACTTGATCTTGCGTTCACCTGCAGAGTTCCTGCGGACCGTGGGGCGCGTGAACTGGAAGTCGTAATACTCATCGGCATCAATGGAGGCCACTTTCTTGCCGCCCCACAACTTGTTCAGGTACCGCAGCGAATCGCTGGCCGCTTCTCCGGCGTCGTTCCACCCTTCAAAGGCGGCGAGCATTACGGTTACGCGCTGTCCATCAGCCACCGGCTGCAGGAACCGTTCCCGCTCGGGTCCGGCACCTTGTTCGGCGGTGTCTCCCTCGAAGCTATTCATTTCTTCACCCTACGTCCAAGGTGCACGCTCGCGCATGGAATGAAGCGCCGCAAATCACCGGTAACGGGTGCAAAAGGCACCCGGGTTGCGTCATATTCGCCAAGGGCGTAGCCCACAGCCTCTGTCCACCACGCCCCGTAGACTGGCGACATGCGATTTCCTGCCGCCGGTTCCCCGCTCAAAGCCGTCCTTTGGGACATGGACGGGACCATCGTGGACACCGAGCCATACTGGATTGCCGCTGAGCGGGCACTGGTAGAGGCCCATGGCGGCACCTGGAGCCACGACCAGGCGATGCAACTGGTGGGCCAGTCACTGACGTTTTCCGCGGGCCTGCTCCAGCAGGCCGGGGTCATGCTCGAAATCCGCGAGATCATCGATTACCTGACGGCCCGGGTCATCAGCAGCGTCCAGCAGCAGGTGCCGTGGCGCCCGGGCGCCCGTGAACTCCTCGAGGAACTCCACCTGGCGGGCGTGCGCTGCGCCCTGGTCACGATGTCCGAGGGACCGCTGGCCCGCGAAGTGGTGGCCAGCCTTCCCCGGCCCTACTTCGAAGTCGTGGTCACCGGCGACACCGTCACCCGGGGCAAGCCGCACCCCGAGGCCTACCTGACCGCCGTCGAGCTGCTGCAGGAAGGCGATCCTGACCTCGGGATCCATCACTGCGTTGCCCTCGAGGACTCCGTCCCGGGTGTTGCCGCGGCCGTAGCCTCCGGCGTCACCACCGTGGCCGTCCCCCACATCGTTCCACTGCCCGACGACGCCAGCTACGCACTCTGGGACTCCCTGGCCGGCCGCAGCCTGATTGAGCTTGAAGCCCTGCTCCTGGGGGTGGAGGCAACGGGGCCGGCCGCCGGCGCCGCCGGTGACTCCCGTGGCTGAACCGGACACCCAACCGGCCACCGGCCCGGGAACCCCTCCGGGCACAGCGGGACGCCGTGAAGGCATCCCGCTGGGACGCATTGCCGGCGTCCCCGTCGTACTCGCGTACTCGTGGTTCGTGATCGCGGCCTTCACCGTTATCGCCTACGGGCCCGTATTGGCGCAAAACAACCCCATGCTGGGCGTCAGTGCCTATCTCGTGGCCTTCGCCTACGCTGTCCTGCTCCTGATCTCTGTGCTGGTCCACGAACTCGCCCACGCCCTCACCGCCAAAATCTACGGGTGGCCCACGCAAAAGATCGTCCTCAACCTTTGGGGCGGGCACACGCAGTTCGAGAGCTTCACGGCTTCCCCCGGCCGGTCCGTCCTGGTGGCGCTGGCCGGACCGGCAGCCAATTTCGTGCTCGCCGGCGGAGCCTGGCTGCTCCTGGGCACCAACAGCCTGGGAAGTGTCGCCGAGATCCTGACGAACATCTTTATGTGGGCCAACTTCCTCATCGCTGTGTTCAACGTCCTTCCGGGCCTGCCGCTGGACGGGGGACGGCTTGTCGAGTCCATTGTGTGGAAGGCCACCGGCAGCCAGGCGAAAGGAACCGTGGCCGCCGGCTGGGGCGGGCGCGTCATTGTCGTGGCAATCGCTTACTGGTTCCTCCTTCGCCCATACCTCGCCGGCGACCAGCCGGACTTCAGCCTCCTCATGATCACCATCCTTGTGGGCGGCTTCCTGTGGATGGGCGCCTCGGCGTCCATCCAGCAAGGCACGCTGCGGGCACGGCTGCCGCTGGTCAGCGCAGCCGGATTGTCGACGCCGGCCGTGGGGATACCTGCCACCGGCACCGTCCGCGATGCCCTCCGCCTGGCAGCAGCCGGAACGAAGTCCCTGGTGGTCTGCGGACCCGACGGCCGGCCGCAGGCAGTGGTGGACCCCGGTGCACTCGCCTCGGTGCCCGGTGCGGCCGCGGATACAACCCCGGTCACCGCCATCTCGTTTCCCCTGGCTGCCGGCGCCTACATTCCCGAGTGGTCCAAAGGGCAGGAACTGATCCAGTTTCTTTCGCAGCTCGAAGGACGTCACTATGCCGTGGTGGACCACAACGGCGCAGTCACTGGGTTGCTGACCCAGGACGTGGTCCTCGCGGCCATCACCGGGAAGGGCCGGCGCAACGATAAGCGCCCGCAGGGCCAGAACCGGTAGAGTTACCTGCCGGTCGTGCATTGCCGCCGTAAAGCCAGAATTATCCGTAGGGACTTTGGCGGCGGTACAAGAGGTTTACAGGAGCGAGGAACATCATGAGCAGCGAAACTGCCGTCAACGACGCCAAGGGAGCAGCGCAAGCCGATGCTGCCGCCAGCGGCTCGCAGCCGGTGGGAGCTGCCCGTCGCCGCGGCCCCTTCCGCGAAGGCGAGCGTGTCCAGCTCACCGACGAACGCGGCCGCATGAATACCATCACGCTTGAACGCGGTGGTGCTTTCCATACCCACCGCGGCTTCCTGAACCACGACGAAATCATTGGCAAGGTGGACGGCTCCGTCGTGGTCAACAACGTTGGCCAGCAGTACCAGACCCTGCGCCCGCTGCTCTCCGACTTCGTGCTGTCCATGCCTCGCGGTGCCGCCGTCGTCTATCCCAAGGACGCGGGCCAGATCGTGACCATGGCCGATATCTTCCCTGGCGCACGCGTGGTGGAGGCCGGCGTCGGCTCCGGTGCCCTGTCCATCTCCCTGCTCCGGGCCGTCGGGGACAACGGCTACCTGCACTCCTTCGAGCGGCGGGAAGAGTTTGCGGACATCGCCCGTGGCAACGTGGAGACCATCTTCGGCGGCCCGCATCCTGCCTGGCAGATTTCCCTCGGCGACTTCCAGGAGGAAGTGGTCAAGGCCGAAGAGCCCGGCTCCGTGGACCGCGTGGTGCTGGACATGCTGGCGCCCTGGGAGTGCCTCGACGCCGTCGCAACCGTTCTTGCCCCGGGCGGCGTCTGGATCAACTACGTGGCCACTGTCACCCAGCTGTCCCGTACAGCGGAGGCCATCCGCGCCGACGGCCGCTTCACCGAACCTGACGCCTGGGAATCGCTGGTCCGCGGCTGGCACCTGGAGGGGCTGGCGGTCCGGCCGGACCACCGCATGGTGGCCCATACCGGATTCCTGCTTGTCACCCGTCGGCTTGCCGACGGGGTCACGGGCATCTCGGTCAAGCGCCGGCCGTCCAAGACCGAATTCAATGAAGAGGACGTCAATGCCTGGACTCCCGGTGCTGTGGGGGAGCGGGCAGTGTCTGATAAGAAGCTGCGGCGTGCAGCCCGCGACGCCATCGCAGGGACGAACGTGGTGGACACGCCCGAGGTTACGAACTAGTCCACATTTCGGGAGTCTCCATCCCTACCCGGCATCTTGGGACTAATGTCTTTAAGAGAAGCGCAGGAAGGGGCTGATACATCATGGAGACACCAAACCAGGACTCCGGACGTACACCGGCAGAGCAGTCTGCCGCCAACGACCTCTCGGTTGCTGACCGCCAGGTCAACATACTTCGGGACAAGCTCAGGCACATCGACCGCCAGTTGGCAGCGGCAACGCAGAACAACACCAAGCTGGTCAGCATGCTTGAGACGGCCAAGGCGGAGATTCTCCGGCTGAAAAACGCCCTGGACCAGGAAGGGCAGCCGCCGTACAGCTTCGGCACCATCCTCCAGATCAATCCAAAGCGGCAGCCTTCCCCCGGCAACAGCGGACAGGCCGCCACCGAGGAATCGGTGGATATCTTCAACGCCGGCCGGAAGATGCGCGTGGGCATCAGCCCCCTGGTGAACATCAACCAACTGGCGGTAGGCCAGGAGGTACTGCTCAACGAAGCCCTCCTGATCGTTGCTGGACTCGGCTATGAACGCGCCGGCGAGCTGGCCACCCTGAAGGAGATGCTGGGGCGCGACCGGGCCCTGGTGGTGGGCCGGGCCGACGAAGAACGCGTGGTCCGGCTGTCCGGTGCACTCCAGGCCGAGAAGCTCAGGGTTGGCGACGCCCTCTCCGTGGACTCCCGCACAGGCTACGCACTCGAGAAGGTGCCGCGCTCCGAGGTGGAGAACCTGGTCCTCGAGGAAGTTCCGGACATCACGTACGAGGACATTGGCGGCCTGGGACCCCAGATCGAGCAGATCCGGGACGCCGTGGAACTGCCCTTCCTGCACCCCGACCTCTACCGCGAGCACGGACTGAAGGCCCCCAAGGGCATCCTGCTCTACGGTCCTCCGGGCTGCGGCAAGACCCTTATTGCCAAGGCAGTTGCCAACTCCCTCGCTGCACGCGCCGCCGAACGGTCCGGGAACGTGGACCTGAAGAGCTACTTCCTGAACATCAAGGGGCCCGAACTCCTTGACAAGTACGTGGGTGAAACAGAGCGGCATATCCGCCTGATCTTCTCCCGCGCCCGGGAAAAGGCCTCGGACGGCAGCCCGGTAGTGGTGTTCTTCGACGAAATGGACTCCCTGTTCCGCACCCGCGGCACCGGCATCTCGTCCGACGTCGAAACCACCATCGTGCCCCAGCTCCTCAGTGAGATCGACGGCGTGGAGCGCCTCGACAATGTCATCGTCATCGGCGCATCCAACCGCGAGGACATGATCGACCCCGCCATCCTCCGGCCCGGCCGGCTGGACGTGAAGGTCAAGATCCAGCGCCCCGACGCTGAAGCCGCAGCAGACATCTTCAACAAATACATCACGACGGACCTGCCGTTCCACGAATCAGACCTCGCTGAACACAACGGCGACGTCCAGGCCACGGTTGACGCCATGGTCCAGCGCACAGTGGAAGCCATGTACTCCACGGACAAGTCCAATGAGTTCCTCGAAGTCACGTATGCCAACGGTGACACCGAGATGCTGTACTTCAAGGACTTCAACTCGGGCGCCGTAGTGCAGAACGTGGTGGACCGGGCCAAGAAGTACGCCATCAAGGACCTGTTGACCACGCAC
Organism: Pseudarthrobacter sp. BRE9; assembly: GCF_031844305.1. Classification (NCBI taxonomy): domain Bacteria; kingdom Bacillati; phylum Actinomycetota; class Actinomycetes; order Micrococcales; family Micrococcaceae; genus Pseudarthrobacter; species Pseudarthrobacter sp. BRE9. The sequence goes on from NZ_JAUZUY010000002.1 coordinate 350,842, forward strand.
CAGAAGGGACTCCGGATCGAGCACCTGCTGCGTGCGGTGGTTGACGAATTCCGCGAACACGAGGACATGCCCAACACCACCAACCCGGACGACTGGGCACGCATCTCCGGGAAGAAGGGCGAACGGATCACCTATATCCGCACCATCGTCCAGGGCAAGGCCGGCCAGGAACCGGGCAAGTCGATCGAGACGATGCCAACCACGGGGCAGTATCTATGACGGATGCAAAGGCACCTGCCGCCGGGGAAGCGCTCCCCGTCGGCGGGGCCATGCGGGTCATGGGGGCGGAAACCGAGTACGGCATCCACGCTCCCTCCGCACCCTCGGCCAACGCCACCATGATGAGCGCCCGGGTGGTGCAGGCGTACGCACAGGTCACCAGGCAACGGGCGGCCGGCGGGGCCGAAACCCGCTGGGACTATACCGATGAAGAGCCGCTGCACGATGCCCGTGGCTGGACCGTGGACCGGGGTACCGCACACCCCAGCCAGCTCACGGACCAGCCACCGGTCCTCGATGCAGAGGCGGTGGCCCTGGCCTACGGCCGTGAGGAACTCGAGCTGGACGGCCAGGACGAGTCCGGGACATTGCTGATGAATATGGTCCTTGGCAACGGAGCCAGGTTGTACGTCGACCACGCCCACCCGGAGTACTCCAGCCCCGAGGTCACCAACCCGCGGGACGCGGTGGCCTGGGACGCTGCCGGGGACCTTGTGGGGTTGGCCGCCGTGCGCCGGCTCGCCGCGGACCCTGCCCTTCCGCCGGTCAACCTCTACAAAAACAACACGGACAACAAGTCCGTGTCCTACGGTTCACACGAAAACTACCTCATGCCCCGTTCGGTCCCTTTCGGCGACATCGTCCGCGGGCTCACGCCGTTCTTCATCAGCCGGCAGGTTGTGTGCGGCGCCGGCCGCCTGGGGATAGGACAGGACAGCTCAACGCCCGGCTTCCAGGTCAGCCAGCGGGCCGACTTCTTCGAAGCCGAGGTGGGCCTTGAGACCACCATCCGCCGGCCCATCATCAACACCCGGGACGAGCCCCACTCCACGGCCGACAAGTACCGGCGCCTCCACGTCATCATCGGCGACGCCAATCTCAGCCAGGTGTCCAACTACCTCAAGTTCGGTACCACGGCCATGGTCCTCAGCCTCATCGAGGCAGGGCTGGCCCCCAAAATCGAGGTCTACGAGCCCGTGGCAGCACTTAAGACGGTGAGCCACGATACGTCCCTGACCGCAAAGCTGCGCTTGTTGGACGGACGCCGGGTCACTGCCCTGGACCTTCAATGGATGTACCACGAGGCCGCGGCCAAACTTGCCCAGGACACCGGTGTAGGCGACGCCGTGGACGGTGACGGGCACACCCACGAGGTCCTGGAACGGTGGGCTGCGGTTCTCACCCAACTGGACAGTGACAGGGCCGCCGCGGCCACCTCTGTGGAATGGCTCGCCAAGCTCACCCTGCTTGACGGATACCGGCAGCGCGATGGACTGGAATGGAGTGATGCCCGGCTGGGCCTGGTGGATCTCCAGTGGTCCGATATCAGGCCGGAGAAAGGTCTCTACTACCGCCTGCTGTCCAGGAACCGGATGCAGCGCGTGGTGGATGATGCCGTGATCGCCGCTGCCGTGGCCGAGCCCCCCGCCGACACCCGGGCCTTCTTCCGGGGAAAGTGCATCAGCAGCTTTGGCAAGGATGTGGTGGGGGCAAGCTGGGATTCGGTTATCTTCGACGTGCCGGGGTACGGACGGCTTCAGCGGGTGCCCACCAGAGAACCCCTGAGGGGAACCAAAGCCCTTACCGGAGCGTTGTTCGAGCGCTACCGGGAAGCGGGACCGTTCCTCGGGGAACTGCTGGGACACAACAGCACTCCGCCTGCGGCGTAAACCGCGCCGGAAGGCCCGTCCCATGGCAGGATGGGCATATCGGAGGATCCACCGGATCCACCGGAGGAATAAGGAGGGAAACCAATGGCAGGCCAGGAGCAGCAGCAGCCGCAGTCACGTGACACCCAGGTCGAGGACGACATCCCCGAGGCACCCCCGGCACCGCCCGAGGCCCAGGCATCGGCATCGACCGAAGGCGTCGACGACCTGCTGGACGAAATCGACGGCGTCCTGGAATCCAACGCCGAGGAGTTCGTCCGGGCATTTGTGCAAAAGGGCGGCCAGTAACCCGGACCCGGAAGGTGGCGGAAGCCGCGGACGGCCGGAATCTGTACCGACGTTGAAGTACCACGTTCAAGGAGTGATGAGTGCAGGAATCAACCGCCAACCAGGTAGCCGCCAACGCCACCTCGTCCTTTACGGAGCACCTGCAACGGGACCGGCCCGAACTTTTGCCCTTCAGCCGGTCCCTCCAGGGTGGCGCGTCCACGGCTGTCCAGGTGCAGGTTCCACACGCCACCACCATTGTTGCCATGAGTTACGGCGGCGGTGTCCTGATGGCAGGCGACAGGCGCGCCACCATGGGAAACATCATTGCCAGCAGGCACATCGAGAAGGTCTTCCCGGCAGACCACTTCTCTGTCCTTGGCATAGCCGGAACAGCCGGCATAGCGATTGACCTGACGCGGCTGTTCCAGGTTGAACTTGAGCACTACGAAAAAATTGAAGGAACCCAGCTCAGCCTCGAAGGCAAGGCCAACCGGCTGGGTGCCATGATCAGGGGCAACCTCCCGATGGCCCTTCAGGGCCTGGCCGTGGTGCCCCTGTTTGCAGGCTTCGACACCAGCGCAGGTGTCGGCCGGCTGTTCTCCTATGACGTCACCGGCGGCAGGTACGAGGAACACGAACATCACACCGTCGGCTCCGGCTCCGTCTTCGCACGGGGCGCCCTGAAGAAGCTCTGGCGCCCCAACCTCACCGCCGCCGAGGCACTGTCCGTAGCCGTAGAGTCCCTGTATGACGCCGCCGACGACGATTCCGCCACCGGCGGCCCCGACACCGTCCGGCAGTTGTGGCCTGTGGTTTACACAGTGGACAGGACAGGAGCCCGCCGGGTGCCGGAAGCCGACCTCGCGGCGGCTTCGCGCAGCGTGATCGAAGCACGCACCATCGCCGGACGGGAGGCCTGAGATGACGCAGCAGTTCTACGTCTCGCCCGAACAGCTGATGAAGGACCGCGCGGACTTCGCGCGGAAAGGCATCGCCCGCGGCCGGTCGGTGGTTGTCATCAGCTGCGCCGACGGCATCGCGCTCGTGGCCGAGAATCCTTCCCCGTCACTGCACAAGATCGGCGAAATCTACGACAAGATCGCATTCGCCGCGGTGGGCAAGTACAACGAATTCGAAAGCCTGCGGCAGGCCGGTGTCCGTTATGCCGACGTCCGGGGGTACTCGTACGATCGCGAGGATGTAACCGCACGAGGCCTGGCAAGCGTCTACGCGCAAAGCCTGGGGGCCGTCTTCACCGCCGAGCAGAAGCCGTTTGAAGTGGAACTGGCGGTAGCCGAAGTGGGCACCGCCCAGGCCGAAGACCACCTGTACCGCTTGACCTTCGACGGCTCGATCGCCGACGAGCACAGTTTTGTAGTCATGGGCGGCCAGGCAGAAAAGGTGTCTTCAGCCATCGAGGCGGGATGGCAGGCGTCCCTCGGCTTCGCCGATGCTGTCCGGCTGGCTTTGAAGGGACTCACGCCTGCCCAGGACGGAGACCAGCCAGCAGCACCGCTGCCGCCGGGTGCGCTCGAAGTGGCAGTCCTGGACAGGCTTTCCGAAAGCTCACGCGGCTCCCGGCGTGCCTTCCGCAGGCTGAACGACGCGGACATCACAGCACTGCTGGCCTAGGAGGACGACATGGACAAGAGAATCTTCGGCATCGAAACCGAATTCGGGATCTCTTACTCGAGCCCCGATTCGAGGCCACTTGCCCCTGAAGAGGTGGCACGGTACCTCTTCCGCAAGGTGGTCAGCTGGGGGCGCTCATCCAATGTGTTCCTCACCAACGGTTCGCGGCTGTACCTCGATGTTGGGTCACACCCCGAATACGCCACCGCCGAATGCGATGACCTCGCCCAGCTGATCGCCCATGACCGCGCGGGTGAGCTTATCCTCGATGACCTGGTGGATGAGGCCCAGGCCCGGTTGGCGGCCGAAGGCTTCAACGGCACCGTGTACCTGTTCAAGAACAACACCGACTCCGCGGGTAACTCGTACGGCAGCCACGAGAACTACCTCATTCCCCGCCGTGGAGAGTTTTCGCGCCTGGCCGAAATCCTGATTCCGTTCCTGGTCACCCGCCAGCTCATCGCCGGCGCCGGAAAGATCCTGAAGACCCCGCATGGCGCCACTTACGCATTCTCCCAGCGCGCAGACCACATCTGGGAGGGGGTCTCCTCCGCCACTACACGGTCACGGCCCATCATCAACACCCGTGATGAGCCGCACGCGGACGCGGAGTTCTACCGGCGCCTGCACGTCATTGTGGGGGACTCGAACATGTCAGAGGCGACTGCCCTGATGAAAGTCGGCACCGTGGACCTGGTCCTTCGGATGATCGAAGCGGGCGTGATCATGCGCGACATGCGGATGGAAAATCCCATCCGGAGTATCAGGGAAATCTCCCATGACCTCAGTGGCAGGGCACTGGTCCGCCTGGCCAACGGACGCCAGCTCACCGCCCTTGAAATCCAGCAGGAGTACCTGACCAAGGTCACGGCCTTCGTCAGGGAGCACGGCGCCCACAACCCGCACGTACCGCTGATCCTCGATCTGTGGGAGCGGACACTGCATGCGATTGAATCCGGTGACACCAAGGCCATTGACACCGAAATCGACTGGGCCATCAAGAAGAAGCTGATGGACAACTACCGGGAACGCCACGGCCTGGGCCTGGACGCGCCCCGCATTGCCCAGCTCGATCTGACCTACCACGACATCTCCCGCAGCCGTGGACTGTTCTACCTGCTGCAGTCCCGTGGGGCGGTACGCCGGATCGTCGACGACACAGTCATCAAGGGTGCAGTGGACGCACCGCCGCAGACCACCCGCGCCAAGTTGCGCGGCGACTTTGTCCGCCGCGCGCAGGAACTGGGACGTGATTACACCGTGGACTGGGTGCACCTGAAACTGAACGACCGCGCCCACCAGACAATACTGTGCAAGGATCCCTTCCGCAGCGTCGATGATCGCGTTGATGCGCTTCTGGACTCTATGGGCTGACGTCCAGCTTCAGGGTCTATTCTGGATAAGGTCCTTTTAACGGGACTTCACCACGGCACGCTCCGCCGCCATGCGGATTGCCGTATCCACCCTGCCCCGACGAAAGTTTTCCTACGTGCGCCGACTACTAGCAATCCTCCTTCCCGGCCTGCTGCTCCTGACCGCCTGCGGAGGCACCGCCTCCCAGCCAGAGCCCAGCAGCCAGTCCGCCGGGGAGACTGCAAAGTTCGACTCCCTCAAGCTGACCGACAACGGGGACAAGAAAGCCCCTGGCGTGGACTTCGACAAGCCCCTCGCCGTGACCCAGCCAACCATCAAGGTGGTTGCCGAAGGCAGCGGCGACGCGGTGAAGGCCAACCAGGTTGCCAAGATTTCCATCCTCGCCCTGAACGGCACGGACGGGTCCCAGCTTGAGGATACGTTCCCCAACGAGCCTGAAAGCCTGGAGCTGAATGATGAGCTCAAGACCAGCAGCGCCGTCATCTACAACGCTTTCGTGGGCGCAAAGGTCGGATCCAGCCTGGCGCTGGCCGTCCCCGGCCAGCAGAGCGCAGCATCGGGGAGCCCCAGCCCGTCCGACGGCGCCAGCCCCAGCCCGAGTGCCGCAGCCGCGCCCTCGCAGTTGCTGATCATCAAGGTTCTTTCCGCGTCCGACCCCACCCCTGTGCTGGACAAGCCCCAGGGTGAAACCGTGACGCCGCCGGCGGGGCTGCCCACCGTGACGGAGAAGGACGGCATCCCGGAAATCAACGTGGCCGGTGCTGCGGCCCCCACATCCCTTGTTTCGCAGGACCTGATCAAGGGCACCGGCGCCACCGTCAAGGAGTCCGACACCCTCACTGTCAACTACGTCGGCGTCAATCTCGCCGACGGCACCAAGTTCGATTCCAGCTTCGACCGCGGCCAGCCGGCCACCTTCCCGCTCACCGGCGTCATCAAGGGCTGGACCCAGGGCCTCGCCGGTAAGACCGTAGGCTCGCGCGTCCTGCTGGTCATCCCGAAGGACCTGGCCTACGGCGACGCCGGCCAGGGCCAGGCAAAGGGCGACCTGGTCTTCGTAGTGGACATCCTCGGGGTCAAGTAGCAAGACTTACAAGGACGCCGCGTCCCTCGCGGCACCCATCAACACTCACGCATAGGAGCAAGCATGTCTTTTGGACAGCGGGAATTCGACCGCCAGAAGCCCGAGATCGACTTCCCCGAAGGCGATGTCCCCACGGAACTCGTCATCACAGACCTCATCGAGGGTGACGGCCCCGAAGCCAAGGCAGGGGACACCGTCTCCACCCACTACGTCGGCGTTGCCTGGTCCACGGGCGAGGAATTCGACGCCTCCTGGGGCCGCGGCGCACCGCTGGACTTCCGCGTCGGCGTCGGCCAGGTCATCCAGGGCTGGGACCAGGGCCTGCTGGGCATGAAGGTCGGTGGCCGCCGCCGCCTCGAGATCCCCTCCGAGCTCGCCTATGGCTCGCGCGGTGCCGGCGGCGCGATTGCCCCCAACGAGGCACTGATCTTCGTCGTGGACCTCGTGGCCGTCCGCTGACCCAACCCCGGGAGCGCGGCAGTACCGGAGGATATCCCTCCCGTACTGCCGCGCTTTCTGCTTTCGCCGGAGGAGTTTAGTAACGTAACGAACGTGTCCCTATCCCGCACCGAACGACTCCTCAACCTGCTGATTGCGCTGCTCAACACCCGCTACGGGCTGCACCGCAGCGAGCTGCGCGAAAAGGTCTACCACGACACCTCCGGCAACGACGTCGCATTCGGACGGATGTTCGAGCGGGACAAGAACGACCTGCGTGCGATGGGCTTCGACGTCGAGACACTGACGGACATGGGCTGGAGCGAGGACGACCCCGCCACCACCAGATACCGGATCGGCAAGGAGTCCAACCGGCTCCCGGACGTCCAGCTGGGGCCCGAGGAATGGACCGTCCTCCTGCTGGCCTCCCAGCTGTGGGAACGTGCGGCACTGGGGACTGCCGCCCAAAGCGCCCTCCGCAAACTCCAGGCTTCCGGCAGGATGGCGGAGGTGGAACTCCCGGCCGGGGTCCAGCCCCGGATCAAACCCGCCGGCCAGGCCTTCGATGACATCGTGGCCGCCATGCACGCCCGGCATCCCATCACGTTCACGTATCTCGCCGGCACCACCGGCAACGAGGAAGAACGCACCGTGGAGCCGTGGGGCTTGGGCAGCAGGTTCGGCCAGTGGTACCTCATGGGCTATGACCGGGCACGGAAGGCCCCCAGGCATTTCCGGCTGTCGCGCTTCACCAGTGCCGTAACCACCCGTGCAAGGGAGCAGTACACACCACCCGTGGACTTCAATATCCGGGCTGAGCTTGACCGGCTGCCTGAACTGCCGCTGCGCACCGCCGTCGTGGACGTTAAGGAGGGGCACCTGCTGGCCCTGCGCCGTCGTGCTGTCCAAGGCGCCCCGGACCAGGGACCAGGACAACCCGCTGAGGGCTTCGACCGGCTCTTCGTGGAGTACCGGGACCCGGAGGTACTTGCCGAAGAACTGGCTTCCTACGGACCCGATGCCCTGGCAGTGGAACCTTCCACGCTTGCCGCCGCCGTGCGCCGCAGGCTGCAGGCTGCAGCGGAGTTCAGCGGCGCACCCGTCCCGGCCTACACGTTCCCTGCGGCCCGTTCCCGGGGCGCCCGGAAGGGGACCTCTGAGGACCAGCTCAAGCGCATGCTGCAACTGGTGCCCTTCCTGGTCCATAACCAGGGCCTGCACATCCAGGACGTCGCAAAGCACTTCGGTGTCAGCCGGGAAGAGCTCGAAGCAGACCTGCGGATCCTCATCTGCTCCGGACTGCCGGAGGGGTATCCGGACGACCTGCTTGACATCCAGTGGGAAGACGACCACGTCTTCATTACCCAGGACCTTGACCTGAAGAAGCCTGTCCGGTTTACCGTGGCGGAGGCGTGTGCGCTGCTGACAGGCCTTGAAACCCTCAACGGCCTGCCGGACCTTCCCGGCGGCGGTGCCCTGGAGTCTGTCACCTTGAAGCTCCTGGCGGCCGCAGGCGAGGAAGGACTGCGTGCTGCGTCCATCGCCGGGCCGCAGGTTGCGCCTGCGGACGCCGCAACCCATGCCACCGTGCGCCAAGCCATCGAGTCCGGCTCCCAACTCCACCTCACCTACCTGTCACCCCAGCGCGACGCCGTAACGGAACGCGACGTTGACCCGCTGCGGCTGTATTCCCTGGACAACACCTGGTACCTGGAAGCCTGGTGCCACCTGGTGGACGGGCTGCGGAACTTCCGGCTGGACCGGGTACAGGACGTGCACCCCAACGGCGTTCCAGCCGCCCGGCACGGCACACCGGAGGGCGGGGTCCCCGCCAAGCTCTTCACCGCCAACGACGACGACACCACCGTCACTGTCCAGCTCACCCGGCAGGGGAGGGGGCTGGCGGAGGACTACTACGCGGAGCGCACCGCTGAGTTGCCCGACGGCGGCCTGGTGGCGGAGATCCGGTTCGGCAACACAGCATGGCTGCCGATGTTCGTGGCCCAGCATGGCGGTTCAGCCCGGATTTTGGCCCCCGCGGAACTGGCTTCCGCCGCGCGGGACTGGCTTGCGGCTTCGCTGGACAGATACGACCGATAGACTTCTCAGCATGCCTTGGTGGTCCTGGATTCTCATATGGGTGGCGCTTGTCGCAGTGGCCCTGCTGTTCTATGTCCTGCTGGGCATCCGTCTTTTCCGCCAGTTCATGGCCACGGTGAAGGACCTCAGCGCCGCCGGCGAAAAACTGGGGCACCTGAACCCCGTCGGGGCGCCGGAGGAACCCGCGGACCCGTCACGCGCCCTGCCAGGTTCTGCCGTTTTTGCCTCACCCGCCGTCATGCGACATGATTACGAGGCATCCAAATGGGCCCGGCGGGAAGAACGCCGCCGCCGGCGAGTGCAGCGTAAAAAGGACCGGGGCCAGCCGCAGGCGCTCGGAGATCTCGACTTCACATAGAAGTAGGATGTACTTAGAGGAAAGGATTTCCCGTGGGAAGACTCTTTGATGGCCCCTGGCCGATCGTAATTATCATCGTTGTTGCTTTGCTGCTCTTCGCCGCCCCCAAGCTTCCGGCCATGGCCCGCAGCCTGGGACAGTCCATGCGGATCATCAAGTCCGAGGTCAAGGAAATGAAGAACGACGGCAAAGCCGACTCCACCGAGGCAAACGGTCCGGTGGAAGGCACCATCGTGAACCACCCCAAGGCGAAGCCCGGTGAGCCGACAGACGGCACTGACGTTCCGCCGTCGACCCGCGCCTGACCTCCCGTGGCACTGTCGCGGGCCCGTAAAGCCAATCCCGAAGGGCGGATGTCGCTCTGGGAGCACCTCAAGGAGCTGAAGAACCGGCTGATCAAGTCGGCCATCGGCGTCGTCATTGGCGGCATTGGGGGCTGGATACTTTACGATCCGCTGCTGAAGGCCCTGGCCGCACCGGTCAACCGTATTTCCGATGAGACCGGCGGCCTGGCCGCCATCAACTTCGGCACCATCGCGTCACCCTTCGACTTCAAGCTTCAGATGTCCCTCCTGATCGGGGCGGTCATTTCCAGCCCTGTCTGGATCTACCAGCTCTGGGCCTTCATTACCCCCGGGCTGACGTCCAAGGAACGGCGCTACACCCTTGGCTATATGGCCGCTGCCATCCCCCTGTTCCTGGCCGGAATCTGGGTCGGCTGGCTTGTGGTGCCGCAGGTGGTCCACGCGCTGACCCAGTTCACCCCGGAAGGCTCCTCCAGCGTCATCGATGCCCGGACCTACATTGAGTTCGTCACCCGGATGGTGCTCATGCTGGGCCTGGCCTTCCTGGTCCCCGTCGTGCTGGTGGGCGTCAATATGGCCGGGATCGTCTCCGGCCACACCATCCTCAAGGCCTGGCGCATCACAGTCTTCCTGGTCTTCGTCCTGGCCGCGATTGCCGCGCCTGGTGCGGATGCCATTTCGATGTTCATGCTGGCCGGCCCGCTGCTGGCGCTGTTCTTCGCGGCCATCGGCATCTGCATCATGAACGACAAACGCCGCGACCGCCGCCAGGCCCGGCAAGTCGAGGAAACCGAGGCCACCGCAGACGTCGCAACCCCGGGCAGTGAACTGAAGAAGCTCTAGCCTGCCGTTAGGCTTGAGGTATGTCCTCCACCACCGGACCCTTCTCCGCCGGCCCCATCGATCCTGAAGAAATGTCGCCGGCCGAGAGGTACCGTGCCAGCGCTGAACGCAGAGCCGAGGCCGCCACCTACCTTGGGGCCTTCATCCGGACCCTGGACTTCGAGCTTGACGACTTTCAACGGCAGGCATGCCGTTCCCTGCAGGAAGGCAGGGGAGTCCTGGTGGCGGCCCCCACCGGTGCCGGGAAGACCATCGTGGGGGAGTTCGCCATCTACCTCGCGCTGCAGCGCGGCCTGAAGGCCTTCTACACCACGCCCATCAAGGCACTCAGCAACCAGAAGTTCAGTGAACTCACCGAAAAGTACGGTGCGGACAATGTGGGGCTCCTCACCGGGGACACCAGCATCAACGGTGACGCGCAGGTGGTGGTCATGACCACCGAAGTCCTGAGGAACATGCTCTACGCGGACTCCGCCACCCTGGGCGACCTTGGCTACGTGGTCATGGACGAAGTCCACTACCTGGCCGACCGGTTCCGCGGGGCGGTCTGGGAAGAAGTCATCATCCACCTGCCCAGCGAGGTCCAGGTCGCTTCACTGAGTGCAACGGTTTCCAACGCCGAGGAATTCGGTGCCTGGCTGGACACGGTTCGTGGGGACACCGACATCATCGTCTCCGAACACCGCCCGGTGCCGTTGTGGCAGCACGTCATGGTGGGCCGGCGGATCATGGACCTTTTCGCCGGGGAAACGACTTTCGACGAGATCGCCCCGCCCGTTGAGGACGACGACCAGCAACCAGCAACATCCGGCAAGTCCCGCGATGCCGCCAAGGGCCGCGGTTTCGATGTCAACCCGGACCTGCTGGCGGTGGCCCAAAGTGAGAGCCGGCAGAGCTTCCGCAGCAGGCCCGGACCCGGAGGAAGGGGCCAGCGCGGCCGCCGCGGTAACGACCGCCCGGCCCGTGGCGGCGAGCATACAGGAGTGCGCCCCGCCAGCCGCCCCATGGTGATCGCCAGCCTGGACCGGATGGACCTGCTGCCCGCCATCACCTTCATCTTCTCCCGGGCCGGCTGTGAGGCAGCCGTCGCCCAGTGCGTCTCATCCGGCCTCTGGCTCACCACCGAGAAAGAGCAGCGGATCATTGCCCAGCGCGTTGACGAGGCGGGGCAGGACATCCCGCCGGATGACCTTGACGTCCTGGGCTTTTGGACCTGGCGGGACGGACTGCTCCGGGGCTTCGCCGCCCACCACGCCGGAATGCTGCCCACCTTCAAGGAAGTCGTCGAGAAACTGTTCGCCGACGGCCTGGTCAAGGCCGTCTTCGCCACGGAAACCCTCGCCCTGGGCGTCAACATGCCTGCCCGTTCAGTGGTGCTGGAAAAGCTGGACAAATTCAACGGCGAAGCCCATGTGGACATCACGGCAGGTGAGTACACCCAGCTGACCGGCCGCGCCGGCCGGCGCGGCATCGACATCGAAGGCCACGCCGTAGTGCTTTGGCAGCCGGGTACTGACCCGACTGCAGTTGCCGGGCTGGCCTCGCGGCGGACTTACCCGCTGAACTCCAGTTTCCGGCCCACCTACAACATGAGCATCAACCTGCTGGCGCAGTTTGGCCGGCCCAGGGCCCGTGAGATCCTCGAGTCCTCCTTTGCCCAGTTCCAGGCGGACCGCTCCGTGGTGGGGCTGGCCCGCCAGGTGCGGAGCCGCGAGGAATCCCTTGCCGGGTACGCCAAATCCATGACCTGCCACCTGGGTGACTTCACTGAGTATGCGCGGCTGCGCAGGGAACTCTCCGACGCCGAGAACGCCACCTCCCGCACCAAGTCCCGCGTCCGGAAATCACTTTGCGACGACTCACTGGCGCGCCTCCTGCCCGGCGATGTAGTCGACGTACCCGGTGGCCGTGCCCCCGGGCCCGCCGTCGTGCTCAGTTCGGACCACACCAGCCGCGAGCCACGGCCGGCCGTGCTGACGCTGGACAACCAGTTGCGCAGGATCGGCGCTGACGACCTCGAAGGTCCCATCGCACCCGTTACCAGAATCCGCATCCCCAAGTCCTTCAACGCAAAGGTGCCCAAGTCCCGCAGGGACCTGGCGTCCTCGGTACGGAACGCCCTGCGTGAAAACCGTCCGCCCGCCCCGGGCCAGAACCGCAACCACGACTTCGGCCGCGGCGCAGCACTGCCCAACCAGGAAAAGCGCATCGCAGAGCTGCGCCGCGCCCTGAAGGCCCACCCCTGCCATGGGTGCAGTGAACGGGAAGACCATGCCCGCTGGTCGGAGCGCTGGTGGAAACTGCGCCGCGAAACGGACGGACTGGTCCGCCAGATCCAGGGCCGGACCAACACCATCGCCAAGACTTTCGACCGGGTCTGTGACGTGCTGTCCGCCTACGGCTACCTGGAAGACGCGGGAGACGGCAGGCTCAACATCAGCGCTGACGGCCAGCGGCTGCGCAGGATCTATGGCGAGAAGGACCTATTGATCTCCCAGTCGCTGCGCCTGGGCGCGTTCGATGACCTCGACGCCGCCGAAGTTGCCGCGCTGGCGAGCGTGCTGGTCTACCAGGCCAAACGCGAAGACCGGGGCCTGCGGCCGCGCATGCCCAGCGTCTCGCTGGAGACCTCCGTGGACATCGTGGTCAGGGAGTGGTCCGTCCTTGAGGATGTGGAAGAGGAGAACAAGCTTCCCCTGACCGGCGAGCCGGAACTGGGCCTTGTCTGGCCGCTGTACAAATGGGCCCGCGGGCGCCACCTGCAGGATGTCCTCAGCGGCACTGATCTTGCCGCCGGTGATTTTGTCCGATGGGTGAAGCAGGTGGTGGACCTGCTGGACCAGCTTGCCAAGATCCCCGGCCTCGACCCGCGGCTGGCACGCCTGTGCGCCGAAGCGATCAACCTCATCCGCCGCGGCGTCGTGGCGTATTCTTCCGTTCTTTAGCCCCGCCGATACCCGGCCGGCTTCCGCCGGCCTGCCCACCCCCAGGAGTTCCCTGCCATGCCGCGCCCCGATGCCACCTCCCGTCCTGATGCCACCGCCCGTCCAGCCCCGGTGCTGTACCGCAACGGATCCGTTTACACGGCGGCCGATCCATTCGCAACCGCCATGCTGGTGGACGGCGACACCGTTGCGTGGGTTGGGTCCGAGCAGGCTGCCTCGTCCATTGCGGACAGTTCGATGGAGATCATTGACCTCCGCGGCGCCCTGGTTGCACCGGGGTTCGTCGACTCGCACCTCCACCTGACCGAAACCGGGATCGCCCTGGAATCGCTGCAGCTCGGGACGGTCACGTCAGCCCGGGCGCTGCTGGACGCCGTCGCGGCGGCTGGTGGGGAAGGGCCGGTGCTCGGCCATGGCTGGGACGAGGCCACGTGGGCGGACCCCGCCCTGCCGAGCGCCGAAGAACTGGAGCGGGCGTCCGGGGGCCGCCCGGTCTACCTTTCCAGGGTGGACGTGCACTCGGCTCTCGTGTCGACCTCGCTGTTACAGTCCGCGGACCTTCGCGGCAAGGACGGGTACGACGGCGGCGCCCGGGTCACGCGGGCGGCCCACGAAGCAGCCAGGCTGGCAACGCGACAGATGCCGCAGGACACGCTGAAGCGGCACCAGGCCCGTGCCCTGGCAGAAGCTGCGGCCAACGGCTACGTAGCCGTTGCCGAGATGGGGGCGCCGCACATCGGCGGCGCCGATGATCTCAGGCTGGCCGCAGGATGGAATGATTCCGCCCCGGGCATGCAGCGCGTTCCCGAGGTGCTGCCGTACTGGGGGGAGCTGGTGTCCTCCGAGGCGCAGGCCCGTGCCCTTGTTGGGCAGCTCGGTGCCGGCATCCGCGGACTGGCAGGGGACTTGAACATCGATGGATCGCTTGGCTCCAGGACAGCGGCCCTGCGCGCCGGCTACAGCGATGCCGGCCAGGAGCACGGCAGCCTGTACCTCAACGTCGACCAGGCAGCAGCCCATCTTGCTGCCTGCTCCCTTGCCGGGCTCCAGGGCGGGTTCCACGTGATTGGCGACGCCGGACTGGACATTGCGCTGGAGGCGCTGGACCTGGCGGCCAAGGAAGTGGGGGAGCAGCGGGTGCGGGCCGCCGGCCACCGTTTCGAGCACGTGGAGATGGCTGATGCCGCGGCCGTGGCCAGGCTGGCACAGTACTCCGTGACCGTCAGCGCCCAACCATCCTTCGACGCGGCGTGGGGCGGAGCCGGCGGCCTTTACGAGCGGAGGCTGGGGGAGCGGAGCCGGTCAATGAACCCCTTCGCCGCCTTCTACTCCGCCGGAGTTCCGGTTTGCTTCGGCAGCGACAGCCCGGTGACGCCCCTCCGTCCCTGGTCCAGCGTGCGCGCGTGCGTGGAACACCACAACCCGGAGCAACGCATTTCCGCACGGGCTGCCTTCCTGGGCCACACCCGTGCCGGCTGGAGGGCGGCACGCCACGCCAACCCGATGGCCGGACAGCTGGTGCCCGGGGCCCCGGCCAGTTTCGCGGTCTGGGAGGTGGAGGAACTGATGGTCCAGGTGGCTGACGGCAGGGTGCAGTCCTGGAGCACGGATCCACGGGCCAGGACCCCGCTGCTGCCGGCACTGGACACGGGCTCGGACCCGGTATGCCTGCAGACCGTCAAAGACGGTGCCGAACTCTTCGCCAGCCCGGCCCTGCGTTCCTGACCCGGCAAGCCTCCGCCCTATAATGGGGAGTTGCGCCCGCCGCCGGCAAGCCCGGCATCAGGTGCTCCGACCACTTCCACCAGGAAAGGCCCTTCGTGCGCGTCCTTACGATCATTCCCACCTACAACGAACTGGAATCGCTGCCCAAGACGCTCCAGCGCCTTCGGAAGGCTGTTCCGGCGTCGGACGTACTGGTGGTTGATGACAACAGCCCTGACGGCACCGGCCAACTTGCCGACGGCTTCGCCGCCGAGGATTCCCAGGTCCACGTCCTGCACCGCAAGGGCAAGGAAGGCCTGGGCGCCGCCTACATCGCCGGCTTCCGGTGGGGCCTGGAGGCCGGGTACGACGTCCTGGTGGAAATGGACGCCGACGGCTCGCACCAGCCCGAACAGCTTCCCCAGCTGCTCGAAGCAGTGGACCAGGGCGCAGACCTGGCGATGGGCTCGCGTTGGGTTCCCGGCGGCAGCGTGGTCAACTGGCCGCTGTACCGCCAGGCGATCTCCCGCGTGGGCAGCACTTACGCGCGGCTGATGCTGGGCCTGCGGATCAAGGACGTCACCGGCGGCTACCGCGCGTTCCGCAGGACCACCCTTGAAAAGCTCAACCTGGACCAGGTGGATTCGGTGGGCTACGGCTTCCAGGTGGACCTGGCGTGGCGCGTGTCCAAACTGGGGCTCCGCATCGAGGAACGTCCCATCACTTTCGTCGAGCGCGAGCTGGGTGCCTCAAAGATGAGCGGCAACATCGTGATCGAAGCAATGGTCAACGTCACCCGGTGGGGCCTGACGGCCCGCTGGAACACGTTGGCCGGCAAGCTGAAAAACAAGCAGGCGTAGTTCTTCCCGGGCCGTGACCGGCGGCCTTCGGGGATACACGGAAAAAGGGGGCGGCCCCGCACCAATGTGCGGGGCCGCCCCCTTTCTGGCCGGCCTTATGCCGAGCGGCGCTCTCCGCGGCGTTCGCGCAGGATGGTCAGGCGGTCCTCGAGGATCTGTTCGAGTTCAGGAAGCGAGCGGCGTTCCAGCAGCATGTCCCAGTGGGTGCGGACTGCCTTGTCATTGCTGGTGTCCGGCTTTTCGCCGTCAACCAGGAGCGCTTCCTTGCCGGTCTTGGAGACCCATACCGGAGGAATTTCCGCCTCGGAGGAGAACGTCACGAAGACCTGCTCACCATCCGCGCAACGGTACTCAACCCGCTGGCGCGGAGCCGGCTCGACTCCGGACTCGGTCTCCATGCTCTGCGCGCCAAGGCGCATACCCCGCAGGCTGCGATCGCTCATGTTTTCTCCCTCTGGTCGGTTCGCGGATGAGATCTCCGCGTTAGCCGGTGGCAACGCTGCACCGCCGGACTACTGTGTGCACTGTGCTGCATCATAGGATTCAACGCATTGCGAAGCTTGGTTGTTCCAGCCGGTATTCTCCTGCCGGACAAATACCCAATTATACGGGCGTTATCCCGTCTGCGCCAAAACAGGGAGGGTTCCCCGGCTGGCCGCGGAACCCTCCGTGCTTTCCGGATTGCCTAGGGCTGGGTACGCTCACTCTGCACATCGTCGAAAAGCCCACCGGCAGCGGGGGATTCCACGCCGTTGCCGCCGAGGGCGTTGCCGATTCCCTTCAGGGCCTCTCCGACCTCACTTGGGATGATCCACAGCTTGTTGGCCGAGCCCTCGGCCAGCTTGGGCAGGGTCTGGAGGTACTGGTAGGCCAGCAGTTTCTGGTCCGGGTTGCCCTTGTGGATGGCATCGAAGACCTTCTGGATGGCCTGCGACTCACCGTCCGCTCGGAGAATGGCTGCCTTGGCTTCGCCTTCCGCGGCGAGGATGGACGCCTGCCGCTGGCCCTCCGCGGTGAGGATGGCTGATTGCTTGGTCCCCTCGGCGGTGAGGATGGCTGCGCGGCGGTCGCGTTCGGCCCGCATCTGCTTTTCCATGGAGTCCTGAATGGAGTGCGGCGGATCGATGGCCTTCAGTTCCACCCGCGAGACGCGGATGCCCCAACGGCCCGTGGCCTCATCGAGGACACCGCGAAGCTGTCCGTTGATCTGGTCTCGGGACGTAAGGGCTTCCTCCAGGTTCAGTCCACCCACCACATTGCGGAGGGTAGTGGTGGTGAGTTGCTCCACGGCCTGGATGTAGTTGGCGATTTCGTAGGTGGCTGCCCGCGGATCCGTCACCTGGAAGTAGACCACGGTGTCGATGGAGACCACCAGGTTGTCCTCGGTGATGACGGGCTGCGGCGGAAAGGACACCACCTGTTCACGCAGGTCCAGGAGCGGCAGCAGCCGGTCCACGAACGGGATGAGGATCGTCAGTCCGGGGTTGAGCGTCCGCTGGTACTTGCCAAGCCGTTCAACGACGCCGGCACGGGCCTGCGGAATGATCCGGACAGACCGGACCAGAACTATGATGACAAAGACGATCAGAACCACCAGCACTATGGCCAGTGCGGTTCCGCCTGCGTTTTCCATACAACTCCTCGTTCCCCAAATATCAGGCTGTATCTGGACCGGTGGCCGCCGACGGCGGTACCGACACCACTGCTGTTGCGCCATCGATGGCCGCCACCACCACCTTCTGGCCTGCGGGAAGGTCTCCCGCTGCGGAGCGTGCGCTCCAGATATCGCCGCCGATCTTCACCAGGCCGCCGTCGGCGGTCACGGCTTCCATCACGACGGCCGGTTCGCCGATCAGCCGGTCCACGTTGGTCCGTTGCTCGGCCGGGCCCTTCTTGAGGTGTGAAAGGGCCACGGGCCGGACAAAGGCGACCATCAGCAGGGACACCACGCAGAAGACCACTACCTGGAGCCAGGGTTCTGCACCGGCGAAGTCGGCGACCAGTGCGGCGAGCGATCCGCCGCCAAGCATGATGAAAAACAGGTCAAGCGTGATCATCTCGATCACTGCAAACGCCAGGAAAGCCGTGAGCCACCATGCCCACCAGTTTTCGCCAAGCCACTCAAACATCCCTGTTCCCCCTTCGCCACGGGCGGGCCGCATCCGCGGAGCCGCCAGTAACTGTCTTTTCATCGTAGTCCGCGGACTTGCCGTGTGGGCCGGTTCATACCGGCTGCAGGGGGATAGTGGCCAAGTCGTTACGGGGCTCCGTGGATCCTGGACCTGAACACGAAAAGCCTGAACTTGGCGGTGGCCGTCACCGGCTCCGGGGAGTTTTCGAGCCGGGCGGCGATCTGCCCCAGGTCCAGGTGGTGCCCGGCCGGCCCCATGAAGGCCAGGTCCGCGGCGGCGGCGCGGGTCAGCTCCAGCGGGATGTCGACGTCGAAGGTACCGTCGGGCTCGAAAAGCCCCGCCATCGCTTCGGCCAGCCGCTCATCCTTGCCCTCTTCGATCCCAAGCATCCCGGCGACGGCGGCGATCTCCCCAAGGTGTCCGCTTCGCGGTGTCACCACAACCAGCACGCCCGTGGGACGGAGGACCCGGGCAAATTCAGCGGGGTTCCGCGGGGCGAAGACCACGGTGACCGCGTCCACCGAGTTCGGTGCCACCGGCAGCGGCTGCCAGATGTCCCAGACCAGGTTCAGGGCCTCAGGATTGAGCCGGGCGGCACGGCGCAGGGCAAATTTGGAGATGTCCAGGCCAATCGCGGACGCCTGCCGTCCACTGGCAGCTGCAGCGTCGAGGATCCGGCGCAGATAATGCCCGGTCCCTGTTCCCGAGTCCAGGACCGCTGCACCCTCCTGCGGCAGGTTGGGCACGACGGCGGAGGCCACCGCCTGCGCCAGCGGCAGGTAGTGGCCGTCCCCCAGGAAGTTGAAGCGGGACGCCACCATCGCGGCACTGTCCGGTTCGAAGGCGGTGCCCTTGCCCACCAGGAGGTTGAAGTAGCCCTGCCGGGCAGCGTCGAAGCTGTGGCCGTTTGGGCACAGCAGGCGGGGCTGGCGCGCGGCCGCTGCCTTCATGTATTCCAGCGGATGCGAGCAGACGGGGCACAGGAGGGGGAGATCCGCGGAAGGCATGGGAACCATTTTAGGGCGGCCCGGGTTCCCGCCCCTGCCCGTTGTCACTGCCTCCGGGGACAGCGCAAGGTCAGCCGAGCGAAATACCGGCTGGACCGTCGTCGAAACCCAACCCTTCCCGCGCATTCTCGATGCCCGGTTCGGCCCAGTGCGCTGCATATTCTGCGTTGCTGCTCAGGGACCGGAGTTGGGCCCGGTCCAGGTAAAGAATGCCGTTGAGGTGGTCCGTCTCGTGCTGGACGATGCGGGCCTGCCACCCGGAAAACGTGCGCTGCTCCGCCGCGCCGTCGGGCGTCTGGTACTCCAGGAGCACGGTGTCGGGACGCGCCACCACCGCCTGGAGCCCGCTGAGGGAAAGGCAGCCCTCATAAAACGACGCCAGTCCGGACCCCACCTGCGTGTACTGGGGGTTGAGGATGGCCAGGAACTCCAGCGGAACCCGGCTCCGCAGCGATGCAGAGTCGGGGTCGACGTCGAACTGGTCCTCCAGGACGGCGAGCTGCAGGGGGATGCCCAGCTGCGGGGCGGCAAGGCCCACCCCCGGGGCCTCATGCATAACCTGCCGCATGACCGCGATCAGGCGGGTTAGCTCGTCGGTAGAGAGCTGGCCGTCGAACCTTGCGGCCCGCTGGCGGAGGGCCGGGTGGCCTGCCTGGACGATGGGCGGGAGGGACCCGGCGGACAGGATCCGCTCAACAATCTGACGGATGTCGTGGGCGCCGGCCGTTGTTGGGGGAACAGTCTGGATCATGGGGACAGCCTACTGGCGGACAGGCACAGGACCTTGGGTTAGGGTCTACTGCATGGCTGATGACTCTTTCCCGCCGGCATCCCCGCTGGAGCACGTCCTGGAGTTCATCCGGGTCCTTGAGGCGGGCGGCGGAGCGGAGGACATCCGGCCGTTCCTGTCGGAATCGTTCGTGCTGACGGAGGCTCCGCACCTGTTGGCTCCAGAAGGTTCCAAACGGACGCTGGCGGGAGTGCTTGCCGGCGCGGACCAAAGCCGCGAGGTGGTGAAGGACCAGCAGTTCATCATCCGGCGGACCACCTGCGAGGGAGGCCGGGTGGTGGTGGAAGCCGACTGGTCGGCGACGGCGATTATGGATCTTCGGTACTGGGACCAGGGCGAACCGATTCGGGCCAGGACATCGTCGGTCTTCGAGGTGCGCAACGGCGTCATCGTGAGCCAGGACAGTTACGACTGCTATTTCCGGTAACCCTGCAACCGCTAGTGCATGGTGAAGCGCCTGGCGGCCCACTGGTTCACCATGGGGACGGCAGCGGCGGCGCCGATGGCGGCAGTGCGCACCCGAAGGAGCGGCCGGGGCAGGGGCCTGCCCAGCAGCATGTTGATCTCGGCCTGCCGGCGGGACACTGCTGCGGCCCGCCGCCGGCCCTTCTCGAAGTCCCGGAGCCGCCTCCCCGTGGGTTCACCCGCCAGTGCAGCACAGATCACTGGGACCAGCTCGCTTGCATCCAGCCAACCGAGGTTCATGCCCTGACCGCCGATGGGGCTGATCTCGTGGGCGGCATCTCCCAGCAGCACGGTCCGTCCGGTCACCATCCGCCTGGCCGTCGTCGCCCGTACACTGAACGCGCTCAGCATGGAGTTCGTGGCCGCATCAGGCAGGAACCCGGTCCGGCGCTGCACCAGTTCCGCCAGCTCCAGCGGTCCTGCCTCCGGCGCGGCGGGACGTTCCAGCCGCACCACCCAGCGCCGCACCCGCCCGGGCAGCGGAAAGGACTCGACGATTCCTTCCGGTTCGAGGAACAGGACCGCCTTGTCCCCGTAGCCGCTGCCGTCGTCGAAATCCCCCATGAGGTAGTGGTCCGGATACGACTTCCGGTCCACCGGGACGCCCAGCGCGCCACGGAGCCGGGACCGGGCGCCGTCTGCCGCAACCAGCAAGGCGGCAGTGGCGCTGCGGTTGTGGCTGCCGCTTCGGACCGCGGCACCCGCGCTGGACTGGACCGCGATGGTGACCTTGCCGCCGTCGTCCCTTACTCCGGTGACGTTGGCACCCCTGACCAGCGCTCCGGCGTCCAAGGCGCGGACTCGGTCCTCAAGGAGTTCCTCCGTCCTGAACTGTGGCAGCGCCAGGACAAAGGGATAGTCCTCCGAAACGGCGTCGAACGTCATGGTTCCCACCGTTTTCCCGCCGCTGACCGCCATCCCGCTCCTGATGCGGATGCCCTCCCGGACCATGCTGGCCGCAACCTGGATCCCGGCGAGTGCCTCCAGAGCCGGAGGATGGATCCCGATGGCGCGGGTATGCCGGTTCCGTGACTGCCGCCGCTCCAGGACCTTTACCGCTACGCCTTCCTGCAGCAGCGCGGCAGCCAGGTACAGGCCCACGGGACCGCCGCCGGCGATCAGGACATCGGCGTCCATGTCAGCCCCGCCGGTAGGTAAGGACCTGGTGGAAGGCCGACGAACGCGCCACGGACCAGCCCGGGGGAGCGGCGGCCGCCAACTCGGCCGGCCTGTAGCTGCGCCGGATGGAGGTGAGGCCGTCTTCCCGGATGAAGGACTGCCGGAACGGCAGGGCGGCCACGCTGAAGAGGGCAAACGCGGCAGGGCTGCGGACCAGGTCGTTGTGCAGTGCCTTCCCGGCCGCCAGGATTTCCGAGTCCGCCAGCAGTTGCCGGAGTTCTTCCGGCGCCAGATGGTGCAGCACGTGGTTGGAGATGACGACGTCGAACCGGGCACCTTCGCTGACCAGGTCTGCACTGTGCGCCGCACGGAATTCGACGCCGGCCATGGCGGGCCGCTGACCGGCGAAACGGGCCGCGCGGGGATCAGGATCGATGCCCGTAATGCGCAGTGCTTTACCGTCCCGTGCCGCCCAGCGGGCCAGCATCACGGCCAGGTCCCCGCCGCCCGATCCGACGTCCAGCACCGTCAGCGGGTGCCCGGCGGGCGTGATCATGGGTCGAAGCTCCTTGGCATACAGCTTCCGCCAGCCGGACAGCACCCGGTTGATGACAGCAAACTGCCGGTAGGTGTTGTCCAGGAGCCGGGCATCACAGTCCGGCCGGTCCATCTGCTCGACGTCCATGGCGCGTTGGCGCAGCAGGATCCCCATTCCGTGGAGCCCCGTTAGGCCACGGGCGCTTCGGCGGCCGTCCGGCTTGGGAACACCATCAGGTCACCCTCTGCCGCATTGTCCTCCTGGCCGCCACGCCCGGCGCCGCCGGTTGCCTGCCGGAGCTTGGTGAACAGACCTGTTTCCACGGTCAGGCCGGGGCCAAAGGCCATGGAACAGATGCGCTCGTCCCCGGCGGATCCTTCCTCGAGGTCTTGTTCAAGGATGTGCTTGAGGACGAAAAGCACAGTGGCGCTGCTCATGTTGCCGTAATTACGCAGGACGTCCCGTGCCGGGACCAGTTGGGCGTCGCTGAGGCCGAGCCGGGACTGCACCTTGTCAAGGATGCTCCGGCCGCCCGGGTGGATGGCCCAGTGCGGGATTGCCGTGTAGGGGAGTGCGGCCAGTTCCGGTTCCGTGGCGAGAAGGGGCTCCAGCGCGCCGACAATGTGGTCATCGATGATGTGGGGAACATAGTTGCCCAGAACCATCTCGAAGCCGTTGTCGCCGATGTTCCACGCCATCGAATCCTCGCCGACAGGCGTCAGGACGGTTTCGAAGTGGTCCAGCTTCAACAGTGCGGTTTCTTCGGTGCCTTGGCGGGCAGTCACGACGGCGGCAGCGGCACCATCGGCGAACAGCGCCGATCCCATAATGGTGTCCGGGTCGTTGGACGTGCGTACATGGAGGGAGCACAGTTCGGCGCAGACCACCAGGACGACGGCGTTCGGATCCGCTTCACAAAACAGTTTCGCTGCGCGGAGCGCAGGAAAGGCGGCGTAACAGCCCATGAAACCCAGGTGGTAGCGCTGGACGGCGGGCCTCAGGCCAAGTTCACGGACCACCTTGTAGTCGGGTCCCGGATTGAAGAAACCCGTGCAGGAAACGGTCACGAGATGAGTTATGTCAAGTAAATCCAGTTCCGGGGCTGCCTCCAGGGCAGCGCGGGCCGCCTCAACGAACAGTTTGGTGGCCTCGCGGGCGAAGATGTCGTTGCGGACTTTGGTGCTGGGGTTCAGCAGCAGGCCGGTTTCCGGGTCGTAGAACTGCGGGTTTTCCGAGCGGGACGTGTTGGTGAGTTCCTGGACGGCGGTGAACCGCGTCTCGATGGCTGCACCATCAAAACAGGTATTGACCAGCCGTGAACCCAAACGGGACAGGCCCGGCTGCGCCGCAAATACATCGCGGGCTTCGGACTGGATCAGCTTTGTCCCCGGAACTGCAGTTTCAAGTGAACGCACGTAGACCGTCATTGATTCATTCTTGACGCGCGCCGGACTAAAGACAATGGGCCTGCGGGCCTGACCAGCACTTTTGCGCGGCAGCGTCATGGCCGTCAGGTCGCCTGTTGGAACCCCCATCCGGGGCCCTGCCCAAAGCGCCGATAATCTACATTATGTCAAGTTGCAGTGATCAGACTGCCCCTGGTTCTTCGGCTTCCCGCTCCCCGGCCCGCTCCTCTAGTGACGCCGCTGGATGGACGCCCCGACCAAGGCACCGATACCGAGTCCGAACGCAAAGCCCCAGAACGGCGTATGGAACAGTGCCAGCCCCAGACTGATCCGAAGGGCAGCACCAACGAGGCTGCAAATCCACAGGGCTTTATTCACTGTGCCTCCCATACGGCCGGACCGGCCCCTGCTCCTGCTGAGACCTTACAGTGTGCGGCTAAGCTCGAAACCATGGGTTCCTTGAAAACGAAGGCGGCAGCAACGGCTTCCGGAAGAACGGTACTTGCAGCGGCAGTGGCCGATATCGTACTAATCCTTGCCTTTGCCGCCATAGGCCGCGATGCGCACCACCGCGAAGAGCCCGTCCTGGGTGTGCTCCTGACTGCCTGGCCCTTCCTTGCAGGGGCAGCTGCCGGATGGGTCGCTTCCCGGGCCTGGCGCAGCCCCCTATCTATCCTCCGGGCGGGAGTTCCAGTCTGGCTTGGCAGCCTGGTTGTCGGCATGCTCCTGCGGGCACTGACCGGCCAGACGGTTGTCCTTCCCTTCGTCATCGTAGCGACACTGGCCCTCGCCGTCTTCCTCGTGGGTTACCGCCTCCTGCTCGCCGGCGCACTGCGGCTGCGCAGCCGCTGAGCGCCGGCCTGCCGGCACCAGGGTGGCTGCCGGGAAAAGGTTCCCCGTGTAATAGGCTGGCAGGAGAGGAAACCCTGCCGTGCCTTGCAGCGGCGGAACTGATTGAAGGGGTACAAACGTGGTTACCGCATTTGTTCTGATCAAGACTGACGCCGCCCGCATTCCCGAGACCGCGGAGGAAATCTCAGCCATCGAAGGCATCAGTGAGGTCTACTCCGTCACCGGAGAATGGGACCTGATTGCGGTAGCGCGGGTACACCGGCACGAGGACCTGGCGGATGTCATCGCCGACCGGCTCTCCAAAGTCCCCGCGGTGGTACATACAACCACCCACATCGCATTCCGCGCGTATTCACAGCACGACCTGGATGCTGCCTTCTCCCTGGGGTTCGAACAGTAAAAGCAGCGCCTGCTGTCAGGCGCGGGACAGTGAGACCCAACGGTCCAGGACGGCTGCGGCTGCGCCTGAGTCGATCGATTCGGCCGCCCGCGCGTAAGCCGTCTGCATCCTTGCCAGGAACGGCCCCTCCGCCTGCTGGTCGAACGCGACGAGGCCTGCCGCGGCATTGACCAGGACCGCATCCCTCGCCGGGCCTTCTTTACCGGCCAGCACGTCACGGACAACTCCCGCGTTTGCTGCTGCGTCACCGCCGCGAAGCTGTTCGACCGTGGCCAGGCTGATGCCAAGGTCCTGCGGGGAGAAAAGCAGCTCAGTGACCACGCCGTTGCGGATCTCCCACACTGTGGAAGGTCCGGTGGTGGTCAGTTCGTCCAGGCCGTCATTGCCCCGGAACACCAGCCCCCTGCTCCCCCGCCGGGCAAGCACGCCTGCAACGAGGGGCGCCATCCGCTCGTTGGCGACGCCCACGGCCGACGCCTGCACATTGGCGGGGTTGGTGAGGGGTCCCAGGAAATTGAATGCCGTGGGTATTGCCAGTTCGCGGCGGGGAACGGCGGTATGGCGGAATGACGGGTGGAACACCTGCGCAAAACAGAAGGTGATCCCTGCCTGTTCAGCGTTCCGGGCCACCTGCGCTATCGACAGGTCAAGACGGACGCCGAGCGCTTCAAGCACGTCCGCGGATCCGGACGACGACGACGCGGCCCGGTTGCCGTGCTTAACCACCTTTGCGCCGGCGCCGGCAGCGACAAGCGCGGCCATGGTGGAGATGTTGACGGTGTTAAGTTGGTCACCCCCGGTGCCGACAATGTCCAGCTTTTCCCCGGAAATTTCCACCGGGTTGGCATGGGCAAGCATCGCCTCAACCAGGCCGGAGAGCTCATCCACGGTTTCGCCCTTGGCGCTGAGGGCCACCAGGAATCCGGCGATCTGGGCCGGCGTGGCTTCGCCGGACATGATGGTGTCCATGGCCCAGGACGTATTCTCCGCCGAAAGGTCATTGCCCTTAATCAGTGCCGAAATCAGCCGGGGCCAGGTGTTGCCGGACGCTGCAGATGCCTGTGAAGTCACGTGCTGATGCTATCGAGCGATGGCAGGCACTGACCAATGTGAACGGCGGTGGGAACTTTTCCCGGCGATTTCGCGTCTTTGTAGAAAAAGTCCTCCGAAAAGGCGGTTTGCGTTGGGCAGCACGGACTTTTACAGACATAATGTCTATGTGACATCTGCGACCCATGCCCCCAGTACCCCGGCGCACCCCACGCTGAACCGCCCCAACATGGTTTCCGTCGGAACCGTTGTGTGGCTGTCCAGCGAGTTGATGTTCTTCGCCGGTCTTTTCGCCATGTACTTCACGCTCCGCTCCACGAGTGGTGAGATGTGGGCGGAAGAGACAGCCAAGCTCAACTTCCCCTTTGCGCTCGTCAACACGATCGTCCTTGTGGCCAGTTCCTTTACTTGCCAGATGGGCGTCTTTGCTGCAGAGCGGCTGCAGCCCCGGCGTACTGGAGGTGCCCTTCAGTTCGCCCGTTGGGGCATGAACGAATGGTTCACCCTGACCTTCCTCATGGGTGCGTTCTTCGTTGCCGGCCAGACCACCGAATACGCGATGCTGGTCTCCGAGCACGTCTCGCTCTCCTCCAACGCTTACGGCTCTGCCTTCTACATGACCACCGGCTTCCACGGCCTCCACGTCATCGGCGG
Source organism: Pseudarthrobacter sp. BRE9 (assembly GCF_031844305.1). Taxonomy (NCBI): domain Bacteria; kingdom Bacillati; phylum Actinomycetota; class Actinomycetes; order Micrococcales; family Micrococcaceae; genus Pseudarthrobacter; species Pseudarthrobacter sp. BRE9. The sequence goes on from NZ_JAUZUY010000002.1 coordinate 377,057, forward strand.
CCTGATCGCCTTCCTGCTCATCATGGGCCGGTCCTTTGCGGCGAAGAAGTTCGGACACTTTGAAGCAACGTCCGCGATCGTCACCTCTTACTACTGGCACTTCGTCGACGTCGTGTGGATCGGCCTCTTCCTGGTCATCTACGTACTCAAGTAGCCAGCTTTGATTCTTTTTCTACAAGAGGCAGAATTTCAGGTAGCGGCTCCCGGAGCCGGCGCAGGATCGAATAAAGGAACCACCACGTGAAGGCACTCTCACAAAAGCGGCGTCACCCACTTGCAGCAATAGCGCTGCTTCTGATGGGGCTCCTCATCACTGGTGGGCTGTACGCCGTGGCAACCACCGTCAACGAGGCCAAAGCTTCCACCACCACCTTCAGTGCGAATGACGCGGAAGAGGGCGGCAAGCTCTTCGCCGCCAACTGCGCCACCTGCCACGGCATGGGTGCCAGTGGTTCCAAGGATGGCCCCTCGCTGGTTGGTGTCGGTGCCGCTGCGGTCGACTTCCAGGTGGGCACCGGCCGCATGCCGATGCAGATGAACGGCCCCCAGGCCCTCAAGAAGCCGGTCCAGTTTAACGAGGAACAGACCCACCAGCTTGCAGCCTACGTCGCTTCCCTGGGAGCCGGCCCGGCGATCCCTGCGGAGGACCTGACAAGCGGTGGCGGCGACGCCGCGGCCGGTGGCGAGCTGTTCCGTACCAACTGCGCCATGTGCCACAACGCTGCCGCTGCTGGTGGTGCGCTGACCCGTGGCAAGTTCGCACCTGCCCTGGCCGACGTCTCCGGCAAGCACATCTACGAAGCCATGGTCACGGGCCCGCAGAACATGCCGGTGTTCAATGACGCCAACATCTCCCCCGAGGGCAAGAAGGACGTCATCACCTTCCTGAAGCAGATCGAGACCACCGGTTCCCCGGGTGGCGCCGACCTGGGATCGCTCGGCCCCGTTGCTGAAGGCCTGTTCGTGTGGGTTGCCGGTCTTGGCGTCATCATCGCCTTCACCATCTGGCTGACCTCCAGAACGTCCTGACTTCCTGCGGGACGACACAACTTCTGCTGCCCAGTCAGCAGCTTGAAATTAGAAACTAACCCGGCAAACGCCGGGACGAGAGAAGGATGAGGCGAATTATGGGCAACCATAGTGACGGCAGTCCGAACCACTCGGGCACCGTAGCTACGGCTGGTCAGAATGAGGTGGAGAAGTTCCAGGATCCTGGAATTCCCCCGCATCGTTTGCGCCTGGCTGACACGGACCCGAAGGCCGCAAAGCGGGCAGAACGGCAGGTCGCCTTACTATTTGGCATCTCTGTTGTTGGAACCCTGATCTTCCTGGTGGCGTACTTCGCCATTGATCTGGGTGACGACTCCAGCATCGCCACCATCCGGCTCCAGAACGCCCTGCTCGGCGTGGGCACTGCCTTCGCCATGCTGGGTATCGGTACCGGCATCGTGCACTGGGCCAAGGCCCTCATGCCCGATCACGAAGTCTCCGAGGAGCGCCACGCAATCCGCTACGAAGAGGACCGCCAGGCGGCTGTCCGCATCGTCGATGACATCGTGGAAGAGACCGGCATCAAGCGCCGCCCCCTGATCCGCAACACCCTGCTCGGTGCTGTGGCGCTTGCCCCGCTTCCCGCCGTCGCCATTTTTGGTGACCTTGGACCCCGTCCGGACGACAAGCTCGCACACACGATGTGGGCGCCCCAGGACGGAAAGCGCAAGCGCCTGACCCGCGACCCTGACGGAACCCCCATCAAGGCCTCGGACGTCACCATTGGTTCAGCATTCCACGTCATCCCGGAAGGCCTGAACGAACTCGAGGAAGGCAAGCTCAACGAGAAGGCAAAGTCCGTTGTGCTGCTCATGCGCCTGGATCCCGCATCGCTGAACCCGTCCAAGGGCCGCGAAGAGTGGGGCTACAACGGCATCGTTGCCTACTCGAAGATCTGCACCCACGTTGGCTGCCCCGTTGCCCTGTATGAGCAGCAGACGCACCACCTGCTGTGCCCGTGCCACCAGTCCACCTTCGACCTCACCCAAGAGTGCAAGGTGATCTTCGGCCCCGCCAGCCGTCCTCTCCCCCAGCTGCCCATTGCAGTTGATGACGAGGGCTACCTCGTCGCTACCAGCGACTTCCATGAACCCGTAGGACCAAGTTACTGGGAGCGTGATTCGCATGAGCGCAGCATCAACAGCTGAGCCGGCTTTCGTCGCCAAAACCAAGACAGGCCGGATCACCGACTTCGTCGACTCACGTGTCGGCGGGTCAGGGATCCTCCGCGAGTTCGGCCGCAAGGTCTTCCCGGACCACTGGTCGTTTATGTTCGGTGAAGTGGCGCTGTACTCGTTCGTCATCCTGCTGCTGTCAGGCACCTTCCTGACGTTCTTCTTCGATCCTTCGATGGCGGAGACCCACTACGACGGCGGTTACGTCCCCCTGAAGGGCGTGGAGATGTCCGTGGCGTACAGCTCCTCGCTGAACATCTCCTTTGACATCCGCGGCGGACTCTTCATGCGCCAGGTGCACCACTGGGCAGCGCTGCTGTTCGTGGCATCAATCGCGGTCCACATGCTGAGGGTCTTCTTCACCGGTGCGTTCCGGCGTCCCCGTGAAATGAACTGGGTCGTGGGCAGCGTCCTGCTGATCCTGGCGATGGCTGCAGGCTTCACCGGCTACTCACTCCCCGACGATCTTCTGTCCGGCAACGGCCTGCGCATCATCGACGGTGTCATCAAGTCGATCCCGGTCGTCGGAACCTACATCTCGTTCTTCCTGTTCGGTGGGGAATTCCCCGGCACCGCCATCATCAGCCGCCTGTACATGCTGCACATCCTGCTGGTGCCGGCATTGATCCTGCTGATGATCGTCCTGCACCTGTTCATGGTCGTCGTCCACAAGCACACGCAGTACCCCGGCCCGGGACGCAACGACAACAACGTCGTCGGTTATCCCCTGGGACCCGTCTACGCAGCAAAGGCCGGTGGATTCTTCTTCATCGTCTTCGGCGTGATCGCATTGATGGCAGCGTTCTTCACCATCAACCCGATCTGGAACTACGGTCCGTACGACCCCTCCCCCGTGTCTGCCGGTACCCAGCCTGACTGGTACATCGGCTTTGTTGACGGCGCGCTTCGCCTTATGCCCGGCACGCTCGGCAACTGGCACGTGGAGCAGATCTTCTTCGGACACGTCTTTACGTTCAACGTCCTGCTGCCGGCCCTGGTACCGGCCGGAATCCTGTTCACCATCATGTTCATGTACCCGTGGATTGAGCGCTGGGTGACCAAGGACGACCGTGAACACCACGTCCTGGACCGTCCAAGGAACGCCCCCACCCGTACCGCCATCGGCATGGCAGGGTTCGTCTGGTACTGCGTCATGTGGGCCGCTGCCGGTTCCGACCTCATCGCGACACACTTCGGTGTTTCGCTGAATGACGTCACGTACTGGCTGCGCGCACTGTTCTTCATCGGACCGGTTATCGCCTTCGTGGTGACCAAGCGCGTCGCCCTTGCGCTGCAGCGCAAGGACCGTGAGATTGCACTCCACGGCCGCGAGACGGGCCGCATTGTCCGGCTCCCCCACGGTGAATTCATTGAGGTCCACGCACCGCTGGATGAGTACAAGCGCTACAAGCTGGTTGGTTTTGAGTCACCTCAGGTCCTTCCGGCCGTACCCAACGAGCACGGCGTCGTCACCCGTAAGGAAAAGCGCCGCGCACTCCTCTCCCGCTGGTTCTTCGAGGACCGCGTCGCGCCGGCCACGCCTGCTGAACTTGAGGCAGCACACGGCCACGGCCACGAAGCTGTTGAAGCGGCAGAAGGAAGCAAGAGCCTGACGCACTAGGCATCTCGTCCAAACGGGAAAGGCCCGATCCATATGGATCGGGCCTTTCCCGTTTTCTGGGCTGTTGCCTGCCCCGGCCCACCAAAGGGGCCTGCGGGGCTGCCGGCCGGCGCAGGGGTTTGGCCAAGGGCGGATCGGCTAGTGGTTGCGGGCCCGCCTGGCTCCGGGCCGCTGCAGTGGCACCCACAGCTTGTACCGGTCCGCGCGGTAGTAGGACACCGAGTAGTCAACCATTGCCCTGGCGACAAAGGCATGCCGCTGGATCTTCAGTAATGGGGCCCCGACCTCCACGTTGAGCAGGCGCGCCGTGGAGGGGGATGCGGCCGTCGCCTCGATCATGTCCTCACCCCATTCCATGACCAGCCCGTACTGCTCGCTGAGGACGTTGTACAGCGACGTGGGCGGCTCGCCGTCGAGCAGGCCGGGGACCCGATGCGCGGGGATGAAGTTCTCGTCCACGCTCATGGGCTCCCCGTCTGCAAGGAGCAGCCGGCGGAAGCGGACCAGCGGGGTGCCTTCATCAAGCTGCAGCTCGCGGGCCAGGAAGGCGCTGGCGCCAATCTGTTCGAAACTGAGGACCTTGGCGGCGGGCACCATGCCACGCCGCTGCATTTCTTCGCTGTAGGACGTGAGCTTGACCTGCAGGTCGAGTTTCGGCCGGCGGACGAATGTCCCCAGGCCAACTACCCGCTCGATGACCTCCTCCCCCACCAAGGCATCGATGGCCTGCCGCACTGTCATCCGGGCCAACCCAAACCGCTCGGCCAGGTCCCGTTCCGATGGCAGCGCCGAACCTGGGGGGCACGACTGCGCGATGTACGCACGAAGGATCTCGCGAAGCTGCACGTAAATGGCCGTTCCGCTGGTGCGGTCGATTTCCCCCGTGATTGAGGCGGCGCCGGCTGCCATGTTCGTTCTCCTGCCGTTGGGTGTCCCCTCAATTTTAGGACGGTCTAGACCAGTTCCCGGACCGCCACCGTCTTTCGCGCGGCAGCCGGACAGGAAGCTATATTTGGTCTGGAAATTTGCCAATCGACGGAGGGGGCCGTCGTTCGAAGAAGGAGTCGCTTTGCCAACGATGAAGGCCGTGGTGGCAGCGCCCGTGGGCCTGCATGCACGTTCTGCCGCGGTGTTCGTTCGGGCTGTTACGGATACGGGGCTGCCGGTCAGCATCAGCAAGGCCGGTGCCGGCCTGGTGGATGCGCGTTCCCTGCTTCAGGTGATGACCGCTGACTTCCCGCACGGTTGTGAAGTGGAACTGTCAATCAGAGAAAACGAGCTGGAAGACGCCCTGGGGCGCGAAAAAGCCGAGAACGCCCTCCGGCAGCTTCGGGAGCTTTTAGAGTCGCAGGGGGCCGCGTAGAGGTCCCTGCAAAGCAAATAACGACGTCGGGCCCCACCAGTTTGGTGGGGCCCGACGTCGTTATTCGTTTTCTTGCTTAGTGTGCGTGGTCGCCGCGGCTGTACTCGTACACCCAGCCAACGAGGGCCACAACGGCGATGCCGCCTGCGATGAACGTAATCCAGATGCCTACTGCCAGGCCCAGGAAGCCGGTGGCGCAGGCGATGCCCAGGACCAGGGGCCACCAGCTCCAGGGGCTGAAGTGTCCCTGCTCGCCGGCGCCTTCGTGGATTTCAGCGTCGCTGCGGTCCTCGGGGCGAAGGCCGACACGCTTGCCGGTGAAGCCGAGGTAGGCCCCGATCATGCCGGCGAGGCCACCCACGAGCAGGATGCCCAGGATGCCGACCCACTCACCCCAGTTGGTCAGGAAACCGTAGACCAGAGCGACGGGGACGAAGAAGAAGACTCCAGAGCCAAAGATCCAGGATTCAATTTTCACTGTGCGGTGTCCTTCTGGTCGGCGTTGCCGAGAATCCCTGCGGGAGCCGGCGACTCAACGGTGTGGACCTGGCGAAGTTCAGGGTGGTGCAGGTCCAGGGCGGGACGCTCCGAACGGATCCGGGGCAGGGACGTGAAGTTGTGGCGCGGCGGCGGGCACGACGTGGCCCACTCCAGCGAAGCACCAAAGCCCCACGGATCATCGACCTGGACCTTTTCAGCATTGCGCCAGGTGATGTAGACGTTCCAGAAGAACGGGATCAGGGACGCACCGAGCACGAACGACGCCACGGTGGAGAACTGGTTCATCCAGGTGAAGTTATCCTCCACCAGGTAGTCGGCGTAACGGCGGGGCATGCCCTCGACGCCGAGCCAGTGCTGGATCAGGAAGGTGCCGTGGAAGCCCAGGAAGAGCATCCAGAAGTGGATCTTGCCCAGGCGTTCGTTGAGCATCTTGCCGGTCCACTTGGGCCACCAGAAGTAGAAGCCGGCGAACATGGCGAACACCACGGTGCCGAACACCACGTAGTGGAAGTGCGCCACCACGAAGTAGGAGTCCGAAACGTGGAAGTCCAGCGGCGGGGAGGCCAGGATGATGCCGGTCAGGCCACCGAAGAGGAAGGTGATCAGGAAGCCGATACTCCAGAGCATGGGCGTCTCGAAGGTCAGCGATCCGCGCCACATGGTGCCGATCCAGTTGAAGAACTTCACACCGGTGGGCACTGCGATGAGCATGGTCATGAACGAGAAGAACGGCAGCAGGACGGCGCCCGTGACGTACATGTGGTGGGCCCACACCGTCACCGACAGGGCCGCGATGGCGATGGTGGCGTACACCAGGCCCTTGTAGCCGAAGATCGGCTTCCGGCTGAAGACCGGGAAGATCTCCGACACGATGCCGAAGAACGGCAGCGCAATGATGTACACCTCCGGGTGGCCGAAGAACCAGAACAGGTGCTGCCAGAGGACGGCGCCGCCATTCTCCGGATCGAAGATGTGGGCACCGAACTTCCGGTCCGCGCCCAGCGCGAACAGCGCTGCGGCCAGCGGCGGGAACGCCATGAGCACCAGGATCGCGGTGATCAGGGTGTTCCAGGTGAAGATGGGCATCCGCCACATGGTCATGCCCGGGGCGCGCATGCAGATGATGGTGGTGATGAAGTTGACCGCACCGAGGATGGTGCCGAAACCGGACAGCGCCAGGCCGAAGACCCACAGGTCACCGCCGATGCCGGGGGTGAAGGTGGTGTTGGACAGCGGCGCGTAGGCGAACCAGCCGAACGACGCAGCACCCTGCGGGGTGATGAAGCCGGACACCGCGATGGTGGAGCCGAACAGGAAGAACCAGAAGGCCAGCGCGTTCAGGCGCGGGAACGCCACGTCAGGTGCGCCGATCTGCAGCGGCATGATGACGTTGGCGAACCCGGCGAACAGAGGGGTGGCAAACATCAGCAGCATAACGGTGCCGTGCATGGTGAACAGCTGGTTGTACTGTTCCTTGGTCTGCAGGATCTGCATGCCGGGCTCGAACAGCTCGGCGCGGATCAGCAGCGCCATGACACCGCCCAGGCAGAAGAACACGAAGGACGCGATCAGGTACATGTACCCGATGGTCTTGTGGTCAGTGGAGGTGATCCAGTTGACGACGATGCGCCCCTTGGATTTTGGTACCACGGGAGCCGTCAGGACTCCCGCGGGTGCGGATTGGGTGTACGTAGCCACGTCGCTCCCCTTACTTATTTTCGTTCAGGTTCGGGTTGCGGTCGTACTCCACGCCGAGTAGGCCGGTGTTGCCTTCGGCCTTGAGCTGGTCCATGTGGGCCTGGAATTCGGATTCCGACACCACCTTGACGCGGAACAGCATTTCGGAGTGGTACTCGCCGCAGAGTTCGGCGCACTTGCCGTCGTAGGTGCCCTCTTTGGTGGGGGTGAACCGGATGTAGTTGGTCTTGCCGGGAATCATGTCGCGCTTCTGCAGGAAGGCGGGAACCCAGAAGGAGTGGATTACATCGCGGGCGTTGAGTTCGAGGTCGACAGACTTGTTCACCGGCAGGTACAGGGTGGGGAGCTGTTCCTTGTCGATGGTGTTGCCGGTGAGGTGGGCCTGGACGCCGGCCTCGTGCAGGTCTTCCTGGATCACGTCACCGGACTTGTAGTTAAAGTCCCAGGCCCACTGCTTGCCGCGGACGTCCACGACGACGTCGGCCGGCTGCGAACGGTCATCGATCGCCTGCTGGTCGCGGTCAGTGAAGTAGAAGAACACCAGGACCATGAAGATCGGGATGGTGAGGTAGAAGACTTCCAGCGGGAGGTTGAAGCTGGTCTGGCGGGGGAAGCCAACCGTTCCCTTGCGGCGCCGGTAAGCGACCAGGCACCAGATGATCAGGCCCCACGTAATGGTGCCCACCACAAGCGCAGCAATCCATGAGTTGACCCAGAGGTCCATGATGCGGTCGGTGTTGCTGGTGGTGCCACGTTCAGTGGGCATCCACCCTTTCTCTACCTCTGGCGAACATCCGGTCAAAACCAACGCGCCGGCAATAGCCAAGCTTGAGATCGTGGTGATCGTTTTGCGTCGGCTGCCGGTTCGGTTCTGCGAACTCACAGACGGCCCTTCCTACTTGTTGCTGTTGTCCGGGCAGCCATCGGCGCTCCGGGCACAAAAAAGTTTTACTACTCGGTGTAGAGCTTACCGCTCCGCCGGGCGTTTCGCCCACATGTCGGCGCCGAGCCCCCGTGCCGTTTTGGACGGCAGGAAGCCCGGCGCGGACATCAGGCGAAATAACCGGCTTAGTGGAATGAATCGCCGCAGGCGCAGGAGCCGCCGGCGTTCGGATTGTCGATGGTGAAGCCCTGCTTCGAGATGGTGTCCTCGAAGTCGATGCTGGCGCCGCTGAGGTACGGCACGCTCATCTTGTCCACCACTACCTCAACGCCGTCGTAATCGCGGACGGCGTCACCATCAAGGAGCCGTTCGTCGAAGTAGAGCTGGTAAATCAGCCCCGAGCAGCCGCCGGGCTGCACGGCAACGCGCAGGCGAAGGTCGGTGCGGCCTTCCTGTTCCAGGAGGCTGCGGACCTTGCCTGCAGCGACATCGGTCAGGTTGACCTCGTGAACGGGCAGTTCGTCGCTGGCCACGCTGGTGGCGGCGGTGCTGTTTTCGTTGGTTGCGGTGCTCATTGGCCTACCTTCTTAGGACGGTCTGGCGGCGTCGCCGTAACGGCGCCTGCCCCTACAAATACGGTATGGGCTATAGCTACATGCTACGCGCGGCAGTCCTGTAGCTCTAACTCCTGGCGTAACCGCCAAAGCACGCCGGTTGTTCCCTGACGGACGGCTGGGACGGGCTTTAAGAAGCAGGGCCCCCTACCCGGCGGCCGAAAGGCCCTCGCTGTTCAGCCGGGTGAGCATGAGGGCTTCGGCCAGGATGGCGTTGCGGAAGTCCCCGATGTGCAGGGACTCGTTGGCGCTGTGCGCCCGCGAATCGGGGTCCTCCACGCCCGTCACCAGGATCTGCGCCCCGGGATACAGGTCCGTCAGGTCGGCAATGAACGGGATGGAGCCGCCGATTCCGGTTTCCACGGCAGGAACTCCCCAGGCTTCGCCCAGGGCCCACATCGCCACCCTTGCCGCGGCGGAGGAAGTGTCCGTCCGGAACGGGTTGCCTGCCTCCCCGGGGGTGAAGATGACCTTCGCGCCGAAGGGGGCATTGGCCTCCACATGCCGCCGAACCGCCTCCATGGCCTCCGCGGGAACCTGCCCCGGCGCCAACCGCAGACTGAACTTCGCCCGCGCGCGGGGAAGGAGGGTATTGGAGGCCACGTCCACGGCGGGTGCGTCGAAGCCGATGATCGACAATGCCGGCTTGGTCCACAGCCGCGAGGCGATGCTTCCCGTTCCGGCCAGCCGGACGCCGTCGAGCACGGAGGCATCGGCGCGGTAGTCCGCCTCCGGCATGTCGACCGCAGTCGTGTCGCTGGCCACCAGGCCCTTGATGGCCACGTTTCCGTCGGCGTCGTGAAGGGTGGCAATCAGGCGGGACAGCAGGGTGGGCGCGTCCAGAACCGGGCCCCCGTACATCCCGGAGTGCACTGCATGGTCAAGGACCTGCACCTCAATCGTGCCGTCCACCAGCCCGCGCAGGCTGGTGGTCAGGGCAGGTATTCCGACCTTCCAGTTGCTGGAGTCGGCCACCACAATGACGTCTGCCCGCAGCAACTCCCGGTTCGCCTCGAGGAATGTCCGGAACGTGGGCGACCCCGCTTCTTCCTCCCCTTCGATGAAGAAGGTGACTCCCAGCCCCAGGGAGCCGGCGAGGACTTCTGAAACAGCTGCGTAGGCAGCAACGTGGGTCATGATGCCGGCTTTGTCGTCCGCGGCGCCGCGCCCATAGAGGCGGCCGTCCTTCTCGACGGCGGTGAATGGCTTTGTTTCCCACAGCGACTCGTCGCCGACCGGCTGGACGTCATGGTGCGCGTACAGGAGGACGGTTGGTTGTCCTTCAGCGGCTGGACGGCGGGCGACGACGGTCGGGCCGCCGGGCGTGCCGTCAGCCTTGTTGACGGACAGCACCTGAACTTCGTCGATGCCCGTCCCGCGGAGGAGTTCCGCGACGGCCTCCGCGCTGCGCTCCAGAGGCGTGCGGTCGAAACTGGGCCAGGCGATGCCCGGGATGGCAACGAGCTCCTTGAGCCGTGCCAGGGTCCGGTCGAAGGAACGGTCTACGGCCGAACGAAGATCTTCCGTACTGCCGGTTCCCTCAGGCCCTGGACCTGATGTACTGGTGGTGCTGTGCGGGGTGGCCGCCGGTGATGAAGTCATGGCCAAAACATTACCCCCGTCACATTCCGCTGCCGGCCGGCGCGGAGGCGGGCGCAGGCATCGTGCGGGCCGCTGCAAGGTATTCTGTTCAGGTGTTCGGACGTAGAAAAGAAGCGCCCTCGGCGCAGGAAACAATAGACCAGCAGGCAGCGGAAGCGGCGGCGCGGCAGAACAGCGCAGCGGGCAAGGGCGCGCCTACCCCCACCCGGAAGGCCCAGGAAGCTGCCCGCAAGCGCCCGCTGGTGCCTGAGGACCGCAAGGCGTCCAAGGCTGCCGAACGCCAGGCCGTCCAGGACCAGCGCCTGAAGATGCGGCGGGCCCTGGACACGGGTGACGAGAGGTTCCTGCCGCTGCGCGACAAGGGTCCGCAGAAACGGTTTGCCCGGGATTTTGTGGATGCGCGTTTCAACCTTGGCGAGTACCTGATGTTCGGCGCCCTGGTCTTCGTGCTGGTGTCCCTGGTGGTTCCGGCCTCCAGCGACATGATGATCTACGTGCTGGGAGCTTTCTGGGTCATGTTCCTGGCAGTCTTCGTGGACGTCTTTATTCTCTCCCGCAAGCTCCGCAAGCGCCTGGCGGAAAAGTTCGGGGAGGTGGAACGCGGAACTGTCTGGTATGGCTCCATGCGCTCCCTGCAGTTCCGGAAACTCCGGCTGCCCAAGCCCCAGGTCCAGCGCGGACAGTACCCTGCCTGACCCGGCCTCGAGATTAAGTACAGAAGCCCCGGCGGTGTACCGCCGGGGCTTCCGTGCTTAACAGGGTTTTCAGGAACGGCGGTTCTTTGCCAACTGCCTGTTGATCTGCGCCGCCCAGAAGGGTCCCTCATACAGGAACCCGGTATAGCCCTGCACCAGGGTTGCACCGGCGTCGAGCCTTTCCTGGACGTCCTGGGCCGAGTCCACACCACCAACCGCCACCAGGGCCAAGGCGTCGCCGGTGGCGCTCTTGAGCCGTTTCAGCACCTCGAGTGAGCGCTGCTTCAGCGGAGCGCCGGAGAGGCCACCGGCTCCGCATTTCGCCACCTCTTCCGCCGGCGAGGACAATCCTGAACGGGCAATGGTGGTGTTGGTGGCGATGATGCCGTCAAGTTTCAGGTCCAGGGCAAGGCGTGCCACGTCGTCGATATCCTCATCGCTGAGGTCCGGGGCAATCTTGACCAGCAGGGGCACGTGCCGGCCCGCGGCCCGGTCGGCTTCCTGTGCCACGGCGGTCAGGAGCGGGCGGAGCGTCTCAACGTCCTGCAGCAGCCGGAGGCCTGGCGTGTTGGGTGAACTGACGTTCACCACCAAATAGTCGGCGGCAGGTGCCAGGCTGCGGGCGCTCACCAGGTAGTCGTCAACGGCGTCGGCCAGCTCCACCACCTTGGTTTTGCCGATATTGACGCCGATGACCGGCCTGACTGCCGGGTACCGGCGCTGAAGTGCGGCGCGGGCTGCCTTCAGCCGGGGCGCAACGGCGGATGCGCCGTCGTTATTGAATCCCATCCGGTTGATCACGGCCCGGTCCTGGACCAGGCGGAACAGACGCGGCTTTTCGTTGCCGGGCTGGGCCTGGCCGGTGATGGTGCCAACTTCGATGTGCCCGAAGCCAAGCTCGGTGAGGGCCTCGATGCCGTGCCCTTCCTTGTCGAAGCCCGCGGCCAGCCCGAACGGCGACGGGAAGGTGATGCCAAAGGCGGTGGTCTGAAGCGACGGCGCCGGAGCCGTCAGTTTCCGCAGGACTCTGCCGGCGCCGGAAGCATGCGCGAGCCTGATCCCTTTGAATCCGATCTTGTGGGCGCGCTCGGCGTCCATCCATGAAAAGGCCAGCCTGAAGAAAGTGGGATAAACGCGCATGCCTCCAGTTTCCCGTCTTCCTGGGCGCCATACCAAAACGGAGAAGCCGCTGATCCGACAGGCGCGGCCCGCCGTGCCGGTTTAGCATGAGGGCATGCAGTGGCAGCAGGACATCCTGGGCGGCGACTTCGAGTCGCACCCCTTCGCGGCCGCAGGACCTGACGGGGTTGAACGGACGGCAACCCTGGTACGGCTCCGGCCATCTCCGGACAGGCATGCTGCCGGCGGCACCCGCCGGGCCGTCCTCTTCCTGCACGGCTGGAGCGACTACTTTTTCAACGTTGACCTGGCCCGGTTCTGGGCTTCGGCCGGCTACGATTTCTACGCCTTGGACATGCACAACCATGGACGAAGCCTGCGCCCGGAATCACCCGGCGGATATGTGGCCGACCTCGCCGCCTACGATGCCGAAATCGAAGAGGCATTCCGAATCATCCAGGCTGCAGGCGCACAGGGACCGCCGGCCCTGATGGGTCATTCCACGGGCGGGTTGGTGGCGGCCCTGTGGACCACCCGCCATCCGGAGGCTGTTTCACTGCTGATCCTCAACAGTCCTTGGCTGGAAATGCACGGCAGTCCGCTGGTGCGGCGGGCAGCGTCCGGCATGGTTCGCCCCGTGGCCCGTTTCCGGCCCCAGGCAGTCCTCCGGCTGCCGGAACGCGGCCACTACTGGCGGACCATCAGCAGTGCGGCCGACGGCGAGTGGCCCCTTGATGAGCGCTACCGCCCTCGCATGGCCTTTCCCGTGCGCGCCGGCTGGCTGAGGGCAGTGTTCGCCGGGCAGGCGAAGGTGGCCCGCGGCCTCGGGATTGAGTCGCCAGTTCTGGTCCTGCTCTCCAAGGGCAGCGCCAACGGGCTTCTCTGGTCCGAGGAAATGCGCCGCACCGATGCCGTCCTGGACGTCGATACCATCAGCGCCCGGGCACTCACCCTGGGCCGCACCGTGACCGTGGAGCGAATCGACGGCGCCCTTCACGACGTCTTCCTCTCACCCGAACCAATCCGGGCCGACGCCTACCGGCGGTTGGGCCGCTGGCTGCGCGCGTATGGATGAGGCTACTCGGCCTGGGCGGCTGCGGTAGTAGCGGCCGGAGCAGCGGCGGCATCCACGGCGCCACCGTACCGGCGGTCCCGCCTGGCATATTCCTCCACGGCGGCCCAGAGGGTCCGCCGGTCCACGTCCGGCCACAGCGTGTCCATGAAGACGAACTCGGCGTAGGCCGACTGCCACAGCAGGAAGTTGGACAGGCGCTGCTCCCCGGAGCTGCGGAGGAAAAGGTCCACGTCAGGCAGGTCGGGCTCGTCGAGGTACTTCTGGATGGTCCGCTCGGTAATGGCGCCGGGCTTCAGTTTGCCGGCGGCCACCTCGGCGGCAATTGCGGAGACCGCGTCCGTGATCTCGGCCCGGCCGCCGTAATTAACACACATGGTCAAATTACAGGTGGTGTTGGCCGCCGTGAACTCCTCGGCCTCCTCCAGTTCCCGGATAACCGAGCCCCAGAGCCGCGGCCGCCGCCCGGCCCAGCGCACCCGCACTCCCCAATCGTCCAGCTGGTTCCGCTGCCTTCGCAGCACATCCTTGTTAAATCCCATCAGGAAGCGGACTTCCTCAGGCGACCTGCGCCAGTTCTCTGTGGAGAAGGCATACACGCTCACGTATTCGATCCCCAGCTCAATGGCCCCTGCCATTACATCGAGCAGCGCCGGCTCCCCCGCTTTGTGCCCCTCGATCCGCGGCAGGCCGCGCTGGTTGGCCCACCGGCCGTTGCCGTCCATCACGATGGCCACGTGCCGGGGAATGAATTCAGCCGGGATGGACGGTGCCACCGCGCCGGACGGATGCGGGTACGGCGCCAGCACGGGATGCGTGCGCCTGCGCGGTGCAATGTTCTTTTTTCCCAGGGCCACTGTCAGCTACGCTCCACATGTTTGAGGGATTTCAGTACTCGTTCCAGATGCCATTGCAGGTACGCGGCCACCAAGCCGGCTGCTTCCTTGCGGTGCTGCGGCATGGAAGCGTCCGCCGTCGTCCAGTCCCCGGTCAGCAGCGCTGCCAGCAGCGTAACGGTCTCGGGGGCGGGGGCGGGGGACCCGGGCGGGCGGCACTGTGCACAGACCATGCCGCCAAGGGGCGCGGAGAACGCTGTATGCGGGCCCGGCATCCCACAGCGGGAGCAGTCAGTGAAGCTGGGCGCCCACCCGCCGGTGGCAAGTGCACGCAGAAGGTACGAGTCCAGGATGAGGCCCGCGGCATGTTCGTCGCGGCTCAGTGCAGCGAGGGCGCCCACCAGCAGGTTGTACTGCGCGGTGCCGGCCTCGCCGTCGACGTCCGTGAGTTTCTCCGCCGTCTCGGTCATGGCGGCGGCAACGGTGTACCTGCCGTAGTCCGCGGCGATGCTGCCCCCGTAGGCACCCTTCGCGACGGCCTGCGTGACGATGTCCAGCGTCCGGCCGGAGACCAACTGGAGGTCTGCCACCATGAAGGGCTCAAGCCGGGCACCGAAGCGGCTGCTGGTGCGGCGCACGCCCTTGGCGACGGCGCGGACCTGCCCGTGGTGTTTCGTCAGGAGGGTAATAATCCTGTCCGCTTCGCCCAGTTTGTGGGTACGGAGCACCACGGCGTCGTCCCGGTACGCCCGGGAAGCAAAAGACTGTTGGACCACGCTCTATCTTCCCATCCCGCGCGGCACCATGCTGCCGGGCCATGGTGGTGCCGCCGGTTGGAAAGGCGGCACCACCGGCAGGTATCAGGCCTGGGCGTCGCGGATGGCGCGGTTGACCGCTGAAATCACGGCCTTGAGGGACGACATGCTGGTGTTGGCGTCGATGCCCACGCCCCACAGCACCCGCTCCCCCACGGCACATTCAACGTAGGCCGCAGCCAGGGCGTTGCCGCCTTCGGACAGCGCATGCTCGCTGTAGTCCAGCACGCGGACATCCACGCCGTCTTCATGCAGGATGTTCAGCAGGGCCGCGATGGGACCGTTGCCGGTGCCCGTCCGGCTGACCTGGGCGCCGTCGACGGTGAGCGACGCGTGAAGGGTCATGCCGCCGTCGGCATCTGTTTCCGTCTTCACGGCCCCCAGAGAGTAGCGTCCCCACTGCCCGTCGGACTGGCCGGACGGCAGGTACTCGTCCTGGAAGATCTGCCAGAGCTGCGCGCCGCTGACTTCCCCGCCCACGGTGTCGGTGCGGCGCTGGATGACGCCCGAGAATTCGATCTGTGCCCGGCGCGGCAGGTCCAGGCTGTGCTCGTTCTTCAACAGGTAGGCCACTCCGCCCTTGCCGGACTGCGAGTTCACCCGGATCACGGCCTCGTAGCTGCGGCCCAGGTCCTTGGGGTCCACGGGGAGGTAGGGCACCTGCCAGGTGAAGTCGTCCACCGACTTGCCGGCCGCGGCGGCATCCCGCTCCAGCGCTTCGAAGCCCTTCTTGATGGCGTCCTGGTGGGAACCGGAGAAGGCGGTAAACACCAGGTCGCCGCCGTACGGCGAACGCTCCGGGACCGGCAGCTGGTTGCAGTACTCCACGGTGCGTCGGACGTCGTCGATGTTGGAGAAGTCGATCATGGGGTCGATGCCCTGGACGAACAGGTTCAGGCCCAGGGTCACCAGGTCCACGTTTCCGGTGCGTTCGCCGTTGCCAAAGAGGCAGCCCTCGATGCGGTCTGCGCCGGCCATGTAGCCCAGCTCGGCGGCGGCGACACCCGTTCCACGGTCATTGTGCGGGTGCAGGGACAGGATGATGCCCTCGCGCGGGTGCAGGTGCCGGCTCATCCACTCAATGGAATCGGCGTAGACGTTCGGCGTGGCCATTTCCACCGTAGCGGGGAGGTTGATGATCACCTGGCGGTCGGCGGAAGCCTCGAAGACATCGGCGACGGCGTTGCAGACCCGGACGGCATACTCGAGCTCGGTGCCCGTGAAGGACTCCGGCGAGTACTCGTAGGTCACATGCGTGTCGGCGAGTGTTTCCTCGTACTTCCTGCACAGCCGGGCGCCCTGCAGTGCAATGTCCAGGATGCCGTCTTCGTCCTGGTTGAAGACCACGCGCCGCTGCAGCACGGACGTGGAATTGTACAGGTGGACGATGGCCTGCTTGGCACCCACCAGGGACTCGTAGGTCCGTTCGATCAAGTGTTCCCGTGCCTGCGTCAGGACCTGGATGGTGACATCGTCCGGGATATGGTTGCCCTCGATCAGCTGGCGGACAAAGTCAAAGTCCGTCTGGGAAGCGGACGGGAAACCGACCTCAATTTCCTTGTATCCCATGCGCACCAGCAGGTCGAACATCTTCATCTTGCGGGCCGGGCTCATGGGGTCGATCAGGGCCTGGTTGCCGTCGCGCAGATCAACTGCGCACCACCGCGGGGCCTTGGTGATGACCTTGTCCGGCCACGTGCGGTCCGGCAGTTCGACTTTGATCTGGTCCTGGAACGGCGTGTAACGGTGGGCAGGCATTCCTGAGGGCTTTTGTGCGTTTCGCATGATGTTCGTGGCCTTTTCTATCGATCTTCAGTGAAAGGGTGGCCGGGCAACACAAACTCCGCAGCGAGGGTGGGCCGTGCGCTAGATAGCGTCTGTGGCCTCGCCGCGGCAGCTAAGGAGAAGGAGCTCTGCACGCACTCTTTGAGCGTAACACGGGTGCGTAAGATGAAAGGGCACTACCGTCCGTAAAGTCCAGCATGCAGACGCCTCCGGTAATCCACCGGCTCCAGGCGTCCCGGCAAAAGGAGTTGCAGTGCCCATTTCGGGGATCGATCTGTCCACCATTGATCACACAGTCCGGCCGCAGGATGACCTTTACCAGCACGTAAACGGCGCCTGGTTGAAAGCCACGGAGATTCCCGACGACCGGCCCCTGGAGGGAACCTTCACCTCTCTTCGCGACGGGTCCGAGATCGCTGTCCGGGACATCATCGAGGAAGCGGCGGCCAAAGGTGCAGGCGCGAGCGGGATCGAACGGAAGATCGGCGGCCTCTACAACAGCTTCATGGACGAAGCGGCCGTTGAAGGCAAGGGCATGGAGCCAATCCGCGGGCGGCTCGCCGAAGTGTTTGCCACCGGCTCGGCAGCGGAACTCATTGCCCTGGCGGGCCGGCTGTTCCGCGCGGACGTAGGCGGGCTCTTCTACATCTACCCGGCCCCGGATGCGGGCAACCCCGACCGGGTCCTGTTGTACACCGGCCAGGGTGGCCTGGGCCTTCCCGACGAGTCCTACTACCGGGAAGAGAAGTTCGCCCCCATCGTGTCGGCCTATGCGGCGCACGTGGAAAAGATGTTCGAGCTGGCCGGGGTAGCCGATCCCCGTGGTGCGGCCGGGCGGGTCGTGGAACTGGAGACTAAGCTCGCGTCCCACCACTGGGACAATGTGACCCTGCGCGATCCGCAGAAGACCTACAACCTGAAGACGGCGGATGAAGCCGGCGCGCTGTTCCCCCACCTGGCCACGTGGTTCGAAGCTGCGGGAATCGACGCGGACAAGCGTGCGGAGATCGTGGTGAGCACCCCTGACTTCTTTACGGGTGCTGCCGGGCTCCTCGACGAAGTTCCGGTGGCAACCTGGCAGGAGTGGCTGGCCCTGCGCGTCATCAGCGCCGCCGCACCTTACCTGTCTTCAGCGTTCGTGGACGCCAATTTCGCTTTCTACGGCACCACCATCAGCGGCACGCCCCGCAACAAGGACCGATGGAAGCGCGGTGTGGGCGTCGTCGAAGCCGCCCTCGGTGAAGCCGTCGGCCAGATCTACGTGGCACGCCATTTCCCCGAATCCCATAAGGCACGGATGCAGAGCCTGGTGGACAACCTTATTGAGGCCTACCGCCGCAGCATCAACGACGTGGGCTGGATGGGCGGGGACACCAAGGCGGAGGCCCTTCGGAAGCTGGAGGCTTTCCGGGCCAAGATCGGCTACCCGGACGAGTGGATCGACTACTCAGCCGTGGAGATCGACCCCGAGGACCTCCTGGGGAACGTTGAACGGGCACACAATGCCGACGTCGACAGGCACCTGGACGAGGTGGGCAAGCCCGTGGACCGGAACAAGTGGCTCATGACGCCGCAGACCGTCAACGCGTACTACCACCCGATGATGAACGAAATCGTGTTCCCGGCAGCCATCCTGCAGCCGCCGTTCTTTACCGCCGAAGCCGACGACGCCGTCAACTACGGCGGCATCGGTGCGGTGATCGGCCACGAGATTGGGCACGGCTTTGATGACCAGGGCTCACAGTTCGACGGCGGCGGAGCCCTCCGCAACTGGTGGACGGACCAGGACCGCCAAGCCTTCGAGGCCCTGACGGCGCGGCTCGTGGCCCAGTTCGACTCGCTCTCCCCCACGGCCGCGCCCGGACACCACGTCAACGGCCGCCTGACGCTGGGCGAAAACATTGGGGACCTGGCGGGCCTGACCATCGCCTACAAGGCCTACCAGATCAGCCTGGACGGCAGGGAACCGGAGGTCCTGGACGGGCTGACCGGTGAGCAGCGCTTCTTCGCTTCCTGGGCAGCAGGCTGGCGGCAGGTCATCCGGCAGGAAGAGGCCATCCGGCGCCTTGCCACCGATCCCCACTCGCCCAACGAATTCCGGACCAACGCCATCGCCAGGAACCTGGACCCGTTCCACGAAGCGTTCGACGTTACGGAAGAAGACGGCATGTGGATGCCTCCCGCAGAGAGGGTCAGCATCTGGTAGCCGGGTAACAAAAAATGGGCCCCCGTTGGGGCCCATTTTTTGTTGCCTGCGGTTACGGCGGCACGAAAAGCCGCTAGCGCCGCACGATCAGTTCGGGATTGGCCTGCTGGCAGACCTTGTCCCCGGCGGTCTGGTTGACGATGTCCTGTGGCAAAGCGGCGGCGGGAGCGCCTCCCGCCTCGTAGGCCGTGCCGGTGGTGAAGTCGCTGCCGACATAGACCTGCACTCCCGACACCCCGGGAGCCGGGATCATCAGGGTGGCAGGAATTCCCAGCAGCGCTGCGACATCGGCCGCCACATCCTCGAAGCCATTGCCGTAATACACCGCTGTCTTGGCCACGGGCTGCGCCACGAACTGGCCTGTCTGGGTGAAGCCGCCGGACACCAGCGCCTGGACGATTTCCTGGGCACGGCCGTTCACCCCGCTTCCGTTGGCGACGGTCACCGGCTGGATGGCCTTGTTGTAGGGCGGCACCGGCGGGGCAGTTTCAGTGGGGGCGGCAGATGGCGTTGCCGTCTCGGAGGGTGACGGCGTAGTGGGCGCGGTGGGGTCGGTCAGGTCCACGTTCTTCCGCATCGCCGAGAAAAGCTGTGCGCCCGCAGGCTCGGCGATGACCAGCCGGTTGGGATCTATGGGCGCAGGCGTGGTGGGCACCGCCACAAACGCGACCTTGCCGATGTCGATGTCCTTGAGCCGGTTGCCGATGGTCAGCAGGGCGGGAACGGAGGCCAAACCGTCATCCACGGTCAGGTTCTGCGTCACGACGTCGGCGATCTTCAACATCTTCGCCGGGTCGGACAGCGTTCCCTCGCCCTTGATCTTGCGGGTCAGCGACGAGAGGAAGCCCTGTTGGGCCTTAATGCGGCCCAAATCGCCGCCGTCGGCAAATGCATGGCGGGTGCGAAGGAAGGCAAGCGCCATCTCACCCTGCACCGCCGACGTTCCGGCGGGCAGCCGCAACTGGGAATCAGGATCGTAAACAGCATCGCTGATGCAGACTTCCACTCCGCCCACAGCATTGGAAAGTTCTTTGACGGCGTTGAAGTCAGCCATCATGAAGTGGTCCACCTGCATGCCGGTGAGCTTGTTGACGGTGTCCACGGCGCACCCGATGCCGGCCTCGCTCATGGCCTCGTTGATCATGACACCGGTGCGGGCGGGGTAGTCCTTGCCCGTCTTTCTGTCCTTGCAATCAGGAATGTCCACCAGCAGGTCGCGCGGAAAGCTGATGACGTTGACGCGCTTGTTGTCATCGGAGATATCCATCAGCATCATCACATCCGACTTGCCGTAGCCGGTGGAATCGTCGGCAGTGCCGTATCCCGAGTTTTTCCCGTCGCGTGTGTCCGAGCCCAGAATCAGGATCTGCAGGCGGCCCGTGGCATCATTTCCGGCGGACTCGGTGCTTTCGCCGCCGGCATTCAGTGGTGCCTTGGAGATGTTGGCCTGGAGCCGGAAGAACCAGAACCCGGCGAAGGCGATCCCGGCCACGAGGACCAGCGCCACCACACCTGTGACAGCTTTGAGCCACAGCGGCATCCCGCGCAGCGGGCCGAGGTGCCGGGCGGCGCCCACGGCGCCTCCGTTCGCGTGGCGGGATACCGGTCCCGGTCCGGCTGACAGGTCAGCCTCATTGTCGCGTTTGTCGCGGCCTGGACCCACGTGGTGAACCTTCCTCTAAATACGAAATCCGGTCCATTTTAGTGGTCCAGTCGGGAATTCTTGCCTGCCGGGCTCCTGCGAACGTTTCTTTTCGTGGATCAGAAGCCCAGTTTGACCAGCTGTTTCGGGTCGCGCTGCCAGTCCTTGGCCACCTTGACGTGGAGGTCCAGGTAGATGCGCGTGCCCAGGAGGGCTTCGATGCCTTTGCGGGCGTTGGTGCCGACTTCACGCAGGCGGCTGCCGCCCTTGCCGATGATGATGGCCTTCTGGGACGGCCGCTCCACATAGAGGTTGACGCGCACGTCCAGCAGGGGGCTGCCGTCCGGCCGGTCCTCGCGGGGAACGATCTCCTCCACCACCACGGCCAGGGAGTGGGGAAGCTCGTCCCGCACACCCTCAAGGGCTGCTTCACGGATGAGTTCCGCCACCATGACCGCCTCGGGCTCGTCCGTGAGTTCGCCGTCCGGGTACAGGGGAGGCGACGGCGGCATATGGCTGATCAGTACGTCGGCGACTGTTCCCACCTGGAAGCCGTCAGTGGCGGACACGGGAACGATGTCCTTCCAGCCGTCCTCGCCGAGCACTTCACGGCCAAGTGCCGCCACTGCAAGCAGCTGCTCGGTCAAAGCCTGGCGGTCCACCAGGTCAGCCTTGGTGACGATGGCGATCACCGGCTTGCGGCCGACGGCGGCAAGCTGGGCGGCGATGAACTTGTCGCCTGGACCGATCTTCTCGTTCGCCGGCAGGCAGAATCCGATGGCGTCCACCTCGGCGAGGGTGTCCGCGACGAGGTCGTTCAGGCGCTTGCCGAGCAGGGTGCGGGGACGGTGCAGGCCCGGAGTGTCCACCAGGATCAGCTGGGCGTCCTCGCGGTGCACGATGCCCCGGATGGTGTGCCGCGTCGTCTGCGGCTTGGCGGACGTGATGGCCACCTTCTTGCCCACCAGCGCGTTGGTCAGGGTGGACTTGCCCGCGTTGGGCCTGCCGACGAGGACCGAAAACCCGGCGCGGAAGCCGCCGAAGTCGTCCATGGCCGCAGCCTTACTTTTCTTGCTCACGTGGAACTCCCTGCTGGGTTGCTTCGGCCTCTTCCAGGAGGCCTTCAAAGTCAGTCTCTACTCTTGGTACCGGCGCCGCAATGATGTGGCTGACCCGGTTCCGCCGGCCTTCAAGCCGGTCCGCCCGCAGCGATACGCCCTGCACTTCCACGCTGCTGCCGACGATGGGGACGCGGCCAAGTGCCTTGGCCAGGAGGCCGCCCACGGTGTCCACCTCGTCGTCGTGGATTTCCAGGTCGAAGAGCTCGCCGAGGTCGTCAATGCCCATGCGGGCACTGACCCGGTAGGACCCGTCCCCGAGGGCGACGGCTTCCGCGCTCTCAGTGTCGTATTCGTCGACGATCTCCCCGACGATCTCCTCGATCAGGTCCTCAAGGGTTACCAGCCCGGCGGTACCGCCGTATTCGTCGATCACGATGGCAACGTGCGTGGATTCCTTCTGCAGTTCGCGCAGGAGGTCGCTGACGGGTTTGGACTCCGGCACGTAGCGCACCTCGCGGGCCAGTGACTCCACCAGCGGCGGCTCCTGGTCCGCGCCCAGCTGGTGGATCACCGCGGCAACGTCCTTGAGGTAGACGATGCCAAGGATGTGGTCCGTGTCTTCGTTAATGACAGGGATCCGGGAGTACCCCGACCGCAGGAAAAGGGACATCGCCTCGTGCAGGCTGGAGCCGGCGTCAATGCTGACGATATCTGTCCTGGGAACCATGACGGCCCGCACCAGGGTGTCACCGAAATCGAAGACCGACTGGATCATCTCCGCCTCGGTGTCCTCGATCATGTCCGACTCGCTGGCCCGGTCCACGAGTTCGCGGAACTCCTGTTCACTGAAGAACGCATCGTCACCGCCCGGCGCTCCGGGGGCCGCCGAAGTCCCCAACGCCACAAGCCAGCCCGGAATCGGTCCGAGCACGCTCGTGAGGAACCGGACCATCGGGGCGGTGAAGCGGACCACGGCAGTGGAATGCAGCCTGCCAAGCTGGCGGGGTGATACGCCCACGATCACGAACCCCAGGAGGGCCATGATGCCGGTGGCCACCAGTCCGGCGAGCCACACGTTGTCCAGCAGGCTGGCGATCAGGACGGCGACGGCCACCGCGGAGGCCATCTCGAACCATACCCGCCAGAACCGCAGCGCCCGGGTGTGGGCCACGGGCTCGGCAAGGATGCGCCGCATGGCCGTGCCGCGGCTCTTGTGCAGCGCTTCTTCGGCGTCGTGCCTGGGAAGGAAACTGAAGGCGGCTTCGGCCGCTGTCAGCAGGGCCGCGACGGCCAGGAAAACCAATGCCACCGCGACCAGGAGCAGTTGCGTCACTGGGTCGTCTCGGCAGGTGCTTCTTTGCCGGTGAAGCCGGACAGGAGTTCCCGCTGGAGCCCGAACATCTCCGCCTTCTCCTCCGGCTCGGCATGGTCGTAGCCCAGCAGGTGCAGGATGCCGTGCGTCGTCAGCAACAGCATCTCGTCCTGGAGCGAGTGGCCGGCGTTCCGGGCCTGGACCTTTGCCACCTGGGGGCAGATGGCGATGTCGCCCAGCATGCCCTGGGGCGTGGGCCGGTCAGGCGTCCCGGGAGTCAATTCGTCCATGGGAACCGAGAGCACGTCCGTGGCACCCGGTTCGTCCATCAGTTCGATGTGCAGCTTCTCCATGGCCGGCTCATCCACCAGGAGGATGGACAGTTCTGCCTGCGGGTGGATATAGAGCTGCTCAAAGATGTACCGCGACAGGGCGACGAGCCCGGACTCGTCAACCTCGATGCCGGACTCGTTGTTCACCTCGATGCTCACGTGTGTTCCCCCCGTTTTTCGCGGCTTGCTGAATGCTTGACCCGGTTCCGCTGAACTTCATCCCAGATGCTGTAGGCGTTGACGATGTCCCCCACCAGCCGGTGCCGCACGACGTCGGCGGCGTCCAGGACGGAGAAGTTCACGTCGTCGATACCCTGCAGGATTTCCTCCACGATCCGCAGTCCGGAACGCGTCCCGAAGGGCAGGTCCACCTGGGTGATGTCACCGGTGACCACCATCTTGGACCCGAAACCGAGCCGGGTGAGGAACATCTTCATCTGTTCCGGCGTGGTGTTCTGCGCCTCGTCCAGGATGATGAACGCGTCGTTAAGGGTCCGGCCGCGCATGTAGGCAAGGGGCGCCACTTCGATGGTGCCGGCCGCCATGAGACGCGGAATGGATTCGGGGTCCATCATGTCGTGCAGCGCGTCATAGAGCGGCCGGAGATAGGGATCGATCTTGTCGCTGAGCGTACCGGGGAGGAAACCAAGCCGCTCCCCCGCCTCAACCGCGGGGCGGGTGAGGATGATCCGGCTGACCTCTTTTTGCTGCAGCGCCTGGACCGCCTTCGCCATGGCGAGGTAGGTCTTGCCGGTGCCGGCGGGACCGATGCCGAAGATCACCGTGTTGGCGTCAATGGCGTCAACGTAGTTCTTCTGGTTCAGAGTTTTGGGCCGGATGGTCCGGCCGCGGCTGGAGAGGATGTCGTGGGTGAGCACATCCACGGGATTCTGCAGTGACTGGGTGCGCAGGAGGGACACCAGCTGCTGCAGCACCGCAGGCGTGATGACGGTGCCGCGGGCCACGAGGCCGCGGACCTCCTGGAGGAGCCGCATGATCCGGGGAACGTCACCGGAGGGGCCGCTGATGGACAGTTCATTGCCGCGGGCATGGAAGTTGACGTCCGGGAACTGGTCTTCGATGAACCGCAGCGCCTCATCATGGCTGCCGAGTGATTGAACCATCTGGTCGGAGTTCTCGAAGAGGACTACTTCGGTCCGGGTGCCGGGCAGGGTGTGCGGGAATTCCCCCGGACTTCCTTCGCCTGTGTTGAGCCGGCGCTTACCATTCGCTGATTCAGTCATGGTGCTGGCCCGCAGGCCCGTGGTCCCCTCGAAGATCGACATCACTTGTTTGCATTGGCTGATGCCGGCGCCCCTTGGACGGTGCTCCTTGCCCCAGCGATCCCTTTATCTTACGCCAGCGCGGGGCCGGGCCGGATACCGGGCCGCCACGGAACAGTGGCAAGGAGCCTTCCGGAGGGTGCCCGGGGCGGCCTTAGGTATCAACTTCATATCGGCCTCATATCGTTCCCGTTGCAGTTGCGCCGGAGGAGGCAAAGAGCGGCTGGGAGGCCGCGCCGCTGTGCAATGCTGGAAATCCAGCATCTGCTGGAGCATCAGGCCGCCAGGGGGATCGGCCCGCCACGCCAGGAAAGGACAAGGGCAGGACAGTGCCGGAAACCTCTGTGCCCGAAAGGGCAGGACGACCTATGGGCCGCCTGGGCCCCGCCGTCCTGGCAGGACTCCTGGTTCTGGTTCCGGGCCTGGCCGGTTGCACGGCCGAGGGCGGTCCCTCGCCCACCGGCACGATTGCCTCGGTTCCGGCCACGGGCGGCACCATGCCGGACACGCTCTCCACCAGCGCCCCGCTGGAAACCACGCAGTCCTCGAGCAAGGCGCCGGTTTACTGGATCGGCCGCAGCGGCGGGAATGTGTTCCTTTACCGGGAATTCCGCGACGTCCCGGAGCAGGAGAACCCGGTCACCCGCGCCCTGCGCGCCATGATGTCGGAGAAACCGCTGGACCCTGACTTCTTTACGCCCTGGCAGAACCCGGACAAACTTGCCACCTCGATCTCCGGCAAGGACGTCATCACGGTGGACGTCTCGGCCGATGCCTTCAACAGCAATCTGGACGCAGACATGGCTGCCCGCGCCATCCAGCAGCTGATCTATACGGCAACGGCTGCCGCCGCAAGTTCGGGTTTGATCGACACCGGCCAGCAGGTCCGGGTCCGGATCCTCGTGGACGGGCACACTGACTACGTCGCCTTTGGCTCAGTCCAGTTGGGCGCGCTGATGACCCGTGCTGCCGGACTGGTGGCGCCGGTCTGGATCATCGATCCCCAGGAGGGCGTCGAGATGCCCGGCGGCAGCGTGAAGATCACGGGCCGCAGCACATCCCCGGGGGCGAAGATCCGCTGGCAGATCCTGCAGGCCCCGGACAACGGCAGCAAAGCACCTTTCCTGGCAGGTGAAACCACAGCGGCCGCCGAACAGGGGCAGGCCGGCGTCTTTACGCTGGCTCTCAACCTTCCGCCGGGCGACTACGTGCTGCGGATGGCCCAGGCCGGTTCCGGCGGAGAACCTGACCGGAACGAGGACACAAGGTCCTTTAAGGTCAGGTAGCGGCCCAGCGGCCAAGGACGTCGCTGGCAAGCACGACGGCGGCCGGCCCGGCCGTGGAGGACCGCAGGACGTGGTGCCCCAGGAGGGCGGTCACGGCGCCCTGGCCGCAGAGTTTCGTAACTTCGCGAGGACTGATGCCGCCCTCCGGTCCGACGATCAGCAGGATTTCACGGGGCCCGGCGCCCGCAGCAGCCTGCCACCGCTCAAGGACCGTGCGCAGCGGGCGCACCGCGTCCTCGTGGAGGATGACGGCCAGGTCGGCAGCCTCCACGGCAGCGGAAAGCCCCGCCGTTTCGACGGCGGCCCGCACCTCGGGAATCCAGGCGCGGCGCGCCTGTTTGGCGGCTGCCGCAACGGACGACTCCCATTTGGCGTGCGCCCGGGCCGCCCGGTCACCCTTCCAGCGCACAATGGACCGTTCGGACTGCCAGGGTATGACGGCGTCGACACCCAGCTCGGTGGCCGTCTCAATGGCCAGCTCGTCGCGGTCCCCCTTGGCCAGGGCCTGTACCAGCACCAGCCGGACGGCCGGCCTGTCTTCGAAACTCAGGCTCCCGCACTCCACCTCGAGTTCCGAGGCGGCAGCGGCTACCACCTTTCCGGTCATCCGGGTGCCGGCGCCGTCGACAATGTCCACCGCCTCGCCGGGAGACAGCCGCTTGACAGTAACGGCGTGCCGCGCCTCCGCGCCTCCGAGGACAATGACTTCACCGGCAGCCATGCCATCCAGCGAACCGGCGGGAGTGAAGAAGACGGGGTTGCTCACCGCTACAGGTTACCGAGCCGGTCCCGGAGCTTGGCGAACATGCCGCCGCTGGCAGCGAGCTTGCCTTCGGTGATCTGTTCACCACGGAGCTTGGCGAGTTGGCGCAGCAGGTCCTCCTGCGCGGGGTCGAGCTTGGCGGGAGTGTCCACCTGAAGATGGACCTTCAGGTCGCCGCGGCCGTATCCCCGAAGGTGCGTGACGCCCAGGCCGCGCAGGGTGATGATTTCCCCCGACTGGGTTCCGGGCTTGACGTCGATCTCCTGGGTGCCGTCGAAGGTTTCCAGGCTGACGTCCGTACCCAGGGCAGCGGCCGTCATGGGAATGTGCAGGGTGGCGTGCAGGTCATCGCCTTCGCGCACGTAGGTGGCGTCATTGTTGACGCGGATTTCCACGTACAGGTCACCGGCCGGACCGCCCGCGGGACCCGCTTCGCCCTGTCCGGAGAGCTGGATCCGGGTTCCGGTGGCGACGCCGGCGGGAACCTTGATGGTCAGTGACCGGCGGCTGCGGATACGGCCCTGGCCGCTGCACTCGTTGCAGGGGTCCTTGATGACCGTGCCGAAACCTTCGCAGGTGCCGCAGGGGGCCGCCGTCATGACCTGGCCGAGGATGGAGCGGACGGCCCGCTGGACCTGGCCGCTGCCGCCGCAGATGTCGCAGCGTTCGGGATGGGTGCCGGGCCGGCAGCAGGATCCGTCACAGGTGGGGCAGACCACGGCGGTGTCCACTTCGAGTTTCTTGTTCACGCCGAATACCGCGTCCCGGAGGTCGATCCGCACGCTGATGAGTGCATCCTGTCCCCGCCGGACACGCGAGGCCGGGCCGGATGTGCCGCCTGCGCCGAAGAAGGTGTCGAAGATGTCCTGGAATGCGAACCCCTGCCCGGCGTAGCCCGCTCCGCCGAAGCCGTTGTCCGTGCCGTTCTCATTGCCCGTGGTGTCGTAGATCCGGCGCTTCTGGGGGTCGGAAAGCACCTCGTAGGCGTGGGTTACTGCCTTGAACCGTTCTGACGCCTCCGGACCGGGGTTTACGTCAGGGTGAAGGGTGCGGGCCAGCTTCCGGTAGGCCTTTTTGATTTCTTCGCCCGTAGCTTCGGGTGAGACTCCAAGGACGTCATAGTGGCTGCTCAAAGTTCGTATCTCTTCCTTGTTGTACTGCGTTCAGTGGGGCGGCCCGGCTCTTGCTTCCCTGCCGGAACAGGCTCCGGCGGTGAAGAGTCAGGGCCCCAAAATCCTGGAAAGGTAGCGCGCCACTGCCCTGACGGCGGCCATGGTGGTGGGATAGTCCATCCGGGTGGGCCCGAGGATCCCTACTTTCGCGGCGCTGTCCGGACCGTAACCGGTGGCCACTACGGAGGCCTCGGCAAGGCCGTCGTAGGGGTTCTCCCGTCCGATGCTGACAGCGACGCCACGGTGGTCCTGGGCCATTTCGCTCAACAGCCTCAGCATCACCACCTGCTCCTCGAGCGCCTCGAGCACCGGGCCGATGCTGAGCGGGAAGTCCACGTTGGATCTGGCCAGGTTGGCAGTCCCTGCCATCACCATCCGGTCTTCACGGCTGTTTTGCGCAAGGCCCTCCAGCCCGAGCGCCAGCGCGTGTGCGGCCTGCCGCTGCGGGTGGGGGGTTGAAGCGACGACGGCGGGCAGCGCCCTGGCCAGTTGGCTCAGCGGTGTTCCGCCCAGTGCGCCAAGGAACCGGGTGCGAAGTTCAGCCAGCGCGTCGTCGCCAAGGTCCTGCCCGACATCGATCACCCGCTGCTCCACCTTGCCGCTGTTGGCGATCAGGACCACGAGGACCTTGCGGGGGGCAAGCAGGACGAATTCGATGTGGCGGACAAGTGCCCTGCTCAAATGCGGATATTGGACCACGGCAACCTGGTTGGTCAGTTGCGACAGCAGCCGGACGGTGCGTTCCAGCACGTCGTCGAGGTCGTCCGCGCCTTCGAGCAGGGACTGGATGGCGCGGCGCTCGGCGGCCGAGAGCGGCTTGACAGCCGAGATCTGGTCGACAAAGAGCCGGTAGCCCTTGTCGGTGGGAATCCGGCCGGCGCTGGTATGCGGCGCGGTGATCAGACCCTCGTCCTCCAGGGCGGCCATGTCGTTGCGGATGGTGGCGCTGGAGACGCCAAGATGATGCCGCTCCACCAACGCCTTGGACCCAACCGGCTCGCGGGAGTGGACGTAGTCCTCCACGATGGCCCGCAATACTTCCAGCTTGCGTGGCTCGCTCACTCTCCACCTCCATCCATGGTTCGGGGCGCATGCCCCTCCCGATGCAACCCAGGGTTAGCACTCGACATGCCTAAGTGCTAACAGTCTATTATGCCTCGGCCCGTTGTTAGCATTGGTACCGCCCCGGGCGGAATTCCGGGGCTGAGGAGCTAGCGCTAGGCGGATCGAATCCATGGACTACCAGAACTGGGGCCCACGCGGCATATCGGCTCCCGCGCGGACGGAACTGCCTGAAATCCCTGTCGAGCGCGGCATGGTGCTTGAGGAAGTGCAGTCCGGCTGGGTGGGGGCCGTCACACGCGTGGAGAAATCCGGCGGAATGCATGTGGTGGCGCTGGAGGACCGCAGGGGGAAGTCCCGTTCCTTCCGTCTTGGATTCGGCTTCCTCCTCGAGGGCCAGCCCATCCGGCTGATGCCCCCGGCGCCACGGCAAGCCACTGCCGGTCCGGCAGCGGGCAGGACGGCCTCTGGCTCGGTACGGGTGGCCGGACAGCGCGCCCAGGTGGCCAAAGCCAGCCGGATCTGGGTGGAAGGAAAGCACGACGCCGAACTGGTGGAAAAAGTCTGGGGAGACGACCTCCGGGTGGAAGGCATCGTCGTCGAGCCCCTGCACGGCATTGACGACCTCGCAGCGGCCGTCACGGACTTCAGGCCCGGGCCCGGCCGGCGGCTCGGCGTCCTGGTGGACCATCTGGTTCCGGATTCCAAGGAGTCCCGCATCGCAGACGCCGTCATGGCCTCCCCGGGTGCCGCCGGCAACGTCCTGATCGTTGGACACCCCTACGTGGACGTCTGGCAGGCGATCCGGCCCGCTGTCCTTGGCATCGACAAATGGCCTGCCGTACCCCGGGGGCAGGACTGGAAGACCGGGATCCTGAAGGCTTTCGGCTGGCCCCACGCAACCAAGGAAGACATCGGCCTGGGGTGGCAGAAACTGCTGGGCGCGGTCCGAACGTACGCGGACCTCGAGCCGTCGCTGCTGGGCAGGGTTGAGGAGGTCATCGATTTCCTGACCGTGCCCTGAAGGGCGGGGATGCGGCCCGGACCCAGTATTCTTGGTAGTGCGGTTCCTTATCTTTGAGGCACTGCACCATTTTTCCAGGCACTGCATGCGCCGGAATTCGTACTCAGCACCACTTGCACCTTCGAAGGAACAGACTGTGGCAGAAAACGCACGTGATCACAGGGACGGCCAGGGCCGTTCCGAGTACCATGGCGTCCCCGCCAACGCCCTGCCGCTGACGGCCAGCGAAGACCGGCAGTGGGCAACGCTCGCGCACTTTGGCGGGATCCTGGGCTGCATCCCCTCGCTGCTGATCTATTTGATCTTCCGTGACCGCGGGCCGTTCACGGCACAGGAATCCAAGGAAGCGCTGAATTTCAGCCTGCCGCCCACCATTGCCGCGGTGCTGGCCAACATCCTGGTGTTCATCCCCTACGTGGGCAACATTTTCGCGGTTATTGCCACACTGATCTGGGTGGCGCTCACGTGCTTCTCCGTGGCAGCGGGGATCCACGTCAACCGCGGCCAGCCGCACCGCTACCAGTACAACCTGCGCTGGATTAAGTAATCAGTCCGGCAGGATGCGGCGGACCACTGCATCCGCCAGGAGCCTGCCCTTGAGGGTAAGGACCAGGCGTCCGCCGAACGCGGCAGCAGGATCCACCAGGCCGGCGGCGATCAGACCGGCCACCTCGTGCCGTCCCCCGGCGCTGAGCGTTGAGACATCCAGGCCCGTCTGCAGCCGCGCTTCCAGCATGACCCGCTCCAGGTTCCTGGTTTCCGCGTCAAGGGTTTCCCTGCCGGCGGCGGGCGAAAGCCCCTGGGACAGCCGGTTCGCGTAGGCGGACGGGTGCTTGACGTTCCACCAGCGGACGCCGCCCATGTGGGAGTGCGCGCCGGGGCCGATGCCCCACCAGTCGTCACCCCGCCAGTAGGCGAGGTTGTGGCGGCAGGCCTGTTCCGGGGTCCGGGCCCAGTTGCTGACCTCGTACCAGCCGAGTCCGGCTTCGGTGATCAGCTGGTCGGCGAGCTCGTACTTGTCCGCGTGGTCGTCGTCGTCGATCCCCGGAACTTCGCCTCGGCGCATCTGCGCGGCCAGCTTGGTGCCGTCCTCGACGATCAGGGCGTAGGCACTGATGTGGTCCGGCTCGTAGGAGAGCGCGGTCTCCAGGGAGTGGCGCCAGTCGGCCAGCGACTCCCCCGGCGTCCCGTAGATCAGGTCCAGGCTGACAGCGAGTCCTGCCTCGCGCGCCCACTGCACCACCTGCGGCACCCGGCTCGGGGTATGGGTGCGGTCCAGGACCTTGAGGACGTGCGGAACCGCTGACTGCATACCGAAGGAGACCCTGGTGAAGCCGGCCTCCTTGAGGACGGCAAGGGATTCGGGCGTGACGGAATCCGGGTTGGCCTCGGTGGTGACCTCAGCACCATCCTCAATGCCCCACTGGTCGACGGCAGCCCGAAGGATCATGGCGAGATCATCCGCGGGCAGCAGCGTGGGCGTGCCGCCGCCGAAAAATACGGTGCCGAGCTTCCGGTCCGGCAGCCCGGAACGAGCCAGCACGGTAGCCGCCAGCGCCACTTCGGACACCGCGGTCTGCGCGTACGCGTCCTGGGACGCTCCACCGCCCAGTTCCGTGGCAGTGTAGGTGTTGAAGTCGCAGTAGCCGCAGCGCACCGCACAGAACGGAATGTGGACGTACAGGCCGAATGCCCGGGCCGCCGCACCGTCCGCTGCCTGGGGAGGCAGCAGACCGTCCGACGGCGCCGGGTCGCCGAGGGGAAGTACGCTGGGCATCAGCGGGTCCCCCGCTGGGCGGTGGTCACTTCTTCTTGGCCTTGTCCTTCGATTCGTCGGTGGTGAGGGCGGCGATGAACGCTTCCTGCGGCACCTCCACCGTACCCACCATCTTCATGCGCTTCTTGCCTTCTTTTTGCTTCTCCAGCAGCTTGCGCTTACGCGAGATGTCACCGCCGTAGCATTTCGCCAACACATCCTTGCGGATGGCCCGGATGCTTTCGCGGGCGATGATCCTGGAACCGATGGCTGCCTGGATGGGCACCTCGAACTGCTGCCGCGGGATGAGTTCGCGGAGCTTGCCCGTCATCATCACGCCGTAGGCGTACGCCTTGTCCCTGTGCGTGATGGCGCTGAAGGCATCCACCTGTTCACCCTGGAGCATGATGTCGACCTTCACCAGGTCAGCGACCTGCTCACCGTCAGCCTTCCAGTCCAGGGAGCCGTAGCCCCGGGTCTTCGACTTCAGGATGTCGAAGAAGTCGAACACGATCTCCGCAAGCGGCAGGCGGTAGCGGATTTCCACCCGGTCCTCCGAGAGGTAGTCCATGCCGCCCAGCACGCCGCGGCGTGCCTGGCACAGTTCCATGATGGCGCCGACGAATTCGTTGGGAGCCAGGATGGTGGCGGACACCATGGGTTCGCGGACCTCGGCGATCTTGCCGGTGGGGTACTCGCTGGGGTTGGTCACCCGGACAACCTTCTTGTCCTCCAGGGTTACCTCGTACTCCACGTTCGGTGCGGTGGAAATGAGGTCAAGGTTGTATTCGCGCTCCAGGCGTTCGCGGGTGATCTCAAGGTGCAGGAGTCCCAGGAAGCCCACCCGGAAGCCGAAGCCCAGGGCAGCCGAAGTCTCGGGTTCGTAGACGAGCGCGGCGTCATTGAGCATGAGCTTTTCGAGGGCGTCGCGGAGAACAGGGTAGTCGGCCCCATCGAGCGGATAAAGGCCGGAGAACACCATGGGTTTGGCGTCGGCGTAGCCCGGAAGCGACTGGGCGGCAGGTTTGGCCAGGTTGGTGACAGTGTCGCCCACCTTGGACTGGCGCACGTCCTTCACACCGGTAATGAGGTAACCCACTTCGCCGACCCCAAGCCCCTTGGAGAGCGTGGGTTCCGGGGAGCTGACACCGATTTCCAGAAGCTCATGCGAGGCCCTGGTGGACATCATCTGGATGCGTTCGCGCGGGTGCAGCATGCCGTCCATCACGCGAACGTAGGTCACCACGCCGCGGTAGGTGTCGTAGACCGAGTCGAAGATCATGGCACGGGCCGGCGCATCGGGATCACCCACCGGCGCGGGCAGGTCGCGGACAATCTTGTCCAGGAGGGCTTCCACGCCGACGCCGGTCTTACCGGAGACGCGCAGGACATCCTCCGGATCGCCGCCGATGAGGCTGGCAAGTTCGGCCGCGTACTTTTCGGGCTGTGCGGCAGGCAGGTCGATCTTGTTCAGCACCGGGATGATGGTGAGGTTGTTTTCCATTGCCAGATACAGGTTCGCCAGCGTCTGGGCCTCAATGCCCTGGGCCGCGTCCACGAGCAGGATTGCGCCCTCGCAGGCTGCCAGTGACCTGGACACCTCGTACGTGAAGTCCACGTGGCCGGGGGTGTCGATCATGTTCAGCGCATAGCTGACGCCGTCCACCTCCCACGGCATGCGGACGGCCTGGGACTTGATGGTGATGCCGCGTTCGCGCTCGATGTCCATCCGGTCCAGGTACTGGGCCTTCATGTCGCGCGCCTGCACCACCCCGGTGGACTGCAGCATCCGGTCAGCCAGGGTGGACTTGCCGTGGTCAATATGCGCGATGATGCAAAAGTTCCGAATGATGGCCGGATCTGTCGCGGCGGGCACCGGTGCGGTGCGGGCCATGGGAGACACGCAGGGTCCTTACTGTTGGCATTTCTGCAGCTCCCGGCAGGCACACGAAAGGCGCCAGCGGTCCAGCCGCACATCTTGAACATCCAGTGTCCCACGTCCGGGACCTCCGCACCGCATCCTGACCGGGCCCTATACGGCACTCCGGCGGGGCGCCCCGCCGATAGGCTTACGCGATGGCCATCGATCTCCGTTCCCTGGGAAACGCCGTCCGCCGCGGCCTGCGCCTGCTGCAGAAACGGCACACGACCCCGCCGGTACCTGGCCGGGGGCAAGGTCCGCGCGGCAAGCGGACCGCATCCGGCGGCGGTGCTCCCGGAAATGCGCCCTCGTATCCCGGTGATTACCACGGCCGCGCCGCCGTTCGCTATGCTCCCCAGCCGGACGGCGACCCGGATCCGGGCGAAGTGGTGTGGACCTGGGTTCCCTATGAAGAGGACTACGGCAAGGGAAAGGACCGGCCGGTATTGCTGGTGGGGCACAACGGACCCTTCCTCCTGGGGCTGATGCTGACCAGCAGGGACAGGGTTCCTGCCGGTTCCACGTCCACGGAGTACGTTGACCTTGGTGCCGGGGACTGGGACAAACAGGGCAGGGCCAGCGAAGTGCGCCTGGACCGTATCCTGCAGATCCGCCCGGACAGCATCCGGAGGGAGGGCGCGGTGCTGGACAAGGCGCGGTTTGAGAAAGTGGCATCCGGGCTGCGCCACCGACACGGCTGGACCTGACCCCACGGAATGGCCAGTGCCGCCGCTGACCTGCTATTCTTTATTGCTGTGTGTCCGTGCAGGTCGGCGGTCACTGATGGCTGGCCGCCATAGGTATCCCCACGCCGCTCAGTCAAGGCCAGCCTGAAAGCCCTCTAGACCATTTCCGCATTACAAAGAGAGTTCACACGTGGCGAATATCAAGTCCCAGAAGAAGCGCATCCTGACCAACGAGAAGGCACGCCTGCGCAACAACGCAGTCAAGTCTGAGCTGAAGACGGCCATCCGCGCCGTCAACACCGCCGTTGAGTCCGCTGACAAGGAAGCTGCTACTACTGCGCTCGTTACTGCCAGCCGTAAGCTGGACAAGGCTGTCAGCAAGGGTGTTCTGCACAAGAACAACGCAGCGAACCGCAAGTCGGCGATCTCCAAGAAGGTCAACGCACTCTAAGGTTTCCAGTTCCCACGAACTGATGGTGTGGCCGGTACCGGAAGGTACCGGCCACACGCTTTTTAACCTGGCCCCCCAACAACGGGCATGAACGGGGGCGTTGAGCAGCTACCTGCCTTGCACTGACATGGCAATCACGGTCACGGCGTGCTCGACGGCGTAGACCGGGTCCCGGGACAGGCCCTTGACCTGCGCGTCAGCCTCCGCGGTGGCCTGGATGGAGCGCACCAGGCCTTCGGGGGTCCAGCGCCGGACGTCCCGCTGCGCCTGCTCCACGAGCCATGGCTGCATCCCGAGTTCCGCCGCGATCTGCGCAGACGATCCCGACGCGCCGGCAACCCGCGCGACGGTCCTCAGCTTGGCTGCAAGGGCTGCCACCAGGGGCACCGGGTCGGCGCCGGTGGCGAGGGCGTGGCGCAGCGTCGACAGCGCCACCGGCGCGTTTCCTGCCATTGCGGCATCGGCAACCTTGAATGCGGTGGCCTCGATCCGTCCGCCATAGTACTTGTCCACTGTCTCAGTGGTGACCGTGCTCCCCGCGTCCGCGACCAGTTGTGAGCAGGCCGCGGCGAGTTCCGAGAGGTCTGCGCCTACGGCGTTCACCAGCGCCTGGACGGCGTCCTGGTTGATCCTGCGTCCGGCCGCTTTGAACTCCGCCACGACGAACGAGATCTTGTCCGCATCCTTCTTCAACGGCTGGCAGTCCACTACTGGCCAGGCGGCTTTCTTGACGGCGTCGAGGAGCTTCTTGCCGCGCGCCCCGCCGGCATGCCGGAGCACGACGACGGCGTCCTGTTCCGGGTGCTGCAGGTACGCGAGGGCGTCGGCAAGGAAGACGTCGTTCATCCCTTCCACGGCTTCCACTTCAATGAGCTTGCTCTCGCCGAACAGTGAGGGGCTCACCTGCATGGTCAGGGTACCGGCTTCATACCCTGCGGCGTTGATGCGGCTCAGTTCGACGTCAGGCGCGGCCGCCCTGACCTGGGACCGGATCCTGTCCATGGCCCTGATAGCCAGGTACTCTTCCGGCCCGCCCACCAGCACGATCGCAGCCGGGGTTACGTCCCGCCAGGAGGCTGTGTTCGACGCCGGGGAGCGGGTTGCTCGGTTCTGGGCAGCGGCCATC
Organism: Pseudarthrobacter sp. BRE9; assembly: GCF_031844305.1. Lineage (NCBI taxonomy): Bacteria > Bacillati > Actinomycetota > Actinomycetes > Micrococcales > Micrococcaceae > Pseudarthrobacter > Pseudarthrobacter sp. BRE9. Next base: position 412,969 of record NZ_JAUZUY010000002.1, read on the forward strand.
GACGGTCCCTTCCGGAGGTTTTATTGCAGTATCCCAGCCTGCCACGTCTGCGCCCGGGGTCCAAGCTGCGGGTACAACGGAAATGTTGCACCCGCAGCTCCATGAGCCCGATCAACACCGCCGTGACGGCGTGCGCTTGCCGGACTCTGCGGATGAACCGACGCGGCCGGGCCGCTGCCCAGACGGCGGCAAGGGTCACGGCTGACAACAGCACCATCGACAGCAGCCCGGGCACTCCCTCCGGCCAGGGAAGGGCGGAGCCAGGCAGCTGGGCCGCGAACCTGGCCGTGGCGGCGACGGCGGCGCAAAACGTTCCCGCCACGGCTATCAGTGCCGTGGCAGCCCACGGCAGCAGGACCACCAGCGGCACCGCGGCTGTTCCCAGCAGTGTCACGGGAGCCACCAGGGGCGATGCAAGGACGTTGGCCAGCAGTGAATAGGTTGCAAACTGGGGTTGCAGGAGGACGATGACGGGCCCGCACAACAACTGTGCGGACAGCGGAACCGCGGCCGCGGCGGCGATCCATCGGGGCACCGCCACGGGAATCCAGCCGATGATCGGCCGTCCCAGGAGAACGATTCCCAGCGTGGCAAGGACGGACAGCAGGAAGCCGAAGCTCGTGCCAAGGGCCGGGTCGGCCAGAAGGAGCCCGATGACAGCCAGGCAAAGGAAGCTCAGGCCGCGCCCTGAGCGCCCGCCCGCCAGGGAGGCTACCCCTATGGCGCCCATGAGGGCTGCGCGCAGGACGCTGGCATCCGGCCCCACCAGGACCACAAAGAGGGCCAGGCCGGAAAGGGCGGCGGCGGCAGCAGGAACCCTGGGAAGCCGGAACCGCCGGCACAGCAGCAGCAAAGCGCCCAGCACGAGACTGCAGTTTGCCCCGCTGACCGCTGTCAGATGGGTCATTCCCACGGCCTTCATTGCATTGTCCAGCCCCTCGTCCAAGGCACTGGTGTCACCGGTGACCATCCCCGGAAGGAGCCCCCGGGCATCGGGTGCCAGGAAAGCCGAGGCAGCAACGAAACGTCCCCGAAGTTCCCTGGCTGATCCCTCCAGCAACGACCCGCCCGTGGCCTTGAGGGGAGCCGTGGAGGCGGCCAGGGTTCCAGCGTCCTGCTCCCCGGGTTCGGCAGGCCGCAGCTTCCCCGATGCACGCAGGCTCTGCCCCGGCACCACCCCGCCCCAGCCCTGCCCGCCCATGACGGTGAGCCGGGCCCGCGTCCGCACCAGGACACCGCCGGTGGTCGCTTCCTGCGTCCACACCGGCACCGACCAGCGGCCCGACCCGCCCGGACCTGCCATGGCCCGCGGGTTTCCTGCCACCTCGACGACGGCAACCGCTGATTTGCCGGCGGCGATCGCCTCGGCGAGCGGTCCATCGAACCGTTGGCTGGAGGATGTTGCGGAGTGGGCTGCGGCGGCAGCGGCCAGCATCAGGGCGACGCCCAGTGCGGCGGGGAAGCTCCGCCCCCTTGCCTTCCGGGGCCCCTGCCGGTCTTGACGGCCGACGGCGGGATGCGGCTTTTGTGCCCGGCCGCGCGTGGCCGCCCGGGCCAGAAGGAGGCCACCGAGTGCCGCCAGCGTGAAGCACAGGGCGGCCAGCCCCGCAGGCGGCAGCCAGAGCCCGGCCACGGATGCGGCCCAGACCAACGCCGCCGGAAGGGCAAGGCGGAGGTCCATGCGGCGCCGCGGTCCCGCCGGACTGGAATCAGCATCTTCCCGGGCCTTGCCGCCATGGGCCATCCGCTTGCGGACCTGGTCCACGCCGCGCGCCCAGTACCCGTTGAGGGCGGGGCGCCCCTGCAGCGGCCGGCGGTGCCTGGCCGGCAGACGCGGCGTCCGTGGGCGTGCGGGCGATGGTGACGGGGAAGGTGTTTCGGAAAGCTCCCTTGCACCCGGGGGCCGAACGGCCTGTGGATCCGCTACTGCACTCCGCACAGCGGACTCGACGAACCGGTTCCAGGGACTGGGCCGCAGATTTCCGCTGCTGGAATCCGTGACGCCCCTCCCCTGCCCTGACTTCCTGCCTCTCCTCCCGGGGTTCGCTGCCACGGCCCGCCCTAAACCGTCACCAGCGGCAGCAGGGCCTCAAGCATTTTCGGCCCGACACCGTCCACCGCATCCAGCTCTTCGACGCTTTTGAAGGGGCCGTGTTCCTTTCGCCAGTCCACGATCCGCTGCGCCAGCACCGGCCCCACCTTTGGCAGGGTGTCCAGCGCGGCAGCGTCCGCCGTATTCAGGTTGACCTTTCCCCCAGGGGAGCCTGGCAGTGCCCCCGGCTGGCCGCCGCCAAGAGATCCACTGCCAGAGGCGTCTGTACCGTCCGATCCTGTGGCGTCCGGCGCGGAGGACAGGGGCTCACCCTGTAGGGGTACATGGATCTTCTGCCCGTCCTCCACGACGAGTGCAAGGTTCAGCCGGTTCACGTCGGCGTCGGGTGTGGCACCGCCCGCAGCAGCGATGGCGTCGTCAACCCGGCTGCCCTGCTGGAGCCGGATAACGCCGGGTTTGGCGACGGCCCCGGCAACATGCACCACCACTGGCCCCGCCGAGGCGGCCCCGCCCTGCCAACTGCCGGGTTCCAACGAAGTCGGCGTACTGCCAGGAGCCGCGGCACCGTCCACGCCAGCCCCGGGTGGGCCGCCTGAACTGACCCCTGCCAACGGGAGGACCTGGGGCGCTGCCGCCCCGGCCTGCCACCAGAACCAGGCCCCGGCGGCCACGGCCAGGGCAGCCAGCAGCACGGCGACGCGGAGTCCCACCCGCCACCGAAGCGAAGGCGCCCCACCGGAACCGACGCCGGAGCCACTGCCGCCTTCAGCACCGCCCGGGCCGCCCGTTTCACCCGCGCCGCCGGAACCCCCGTACTCAAAACCATCAATGCCCGGGCCTTCCGCCAGGAGCCCGGCCGGGGCCTCCCCCAGTGTCGCCTTGAGCCTGGCCCTCACATGGCGCGCCTGCTGACCTGCTGCTCCAGCATCCCGGCGTGACATAGCTCCACCCTAGGAACACGGACCGTTACCCGGGAGCAGCCAACGGCGCTATGTGGAAAGGTACGCCCCGGCTACCGGTCCATCAGCCGTCCTGCCCACGATGACCGCAAGCACCCCCAGCCCCGCATGGGCAGCCAGGACCGCCGGAAGGGAACTGATCTGGGCCGGAGGACAGTCGGGAAGCGCCGCCTCCAGCCTGGCAGCCAGGCTCTCGGCCTCTTCCGGGTTCCCAAAGTGATGGACAGCCAGGCGCACGGACCCGCCCGGACGCGCTGCCGCTTGGGCCACCACGATTTCCTCGAGGCGCGCCACCGCCCTGGCACCTGACCGCACCTTCTCCAGCGGGACGATCCTGCCGCCGTCGACCGCCAGGATGGGTTTGATGGCAAGCATGGTGCCCAGGAGCGACGCGGCGGCACCGATCCGTCCCCCGCGCCGCAGCTGTTCCAGGCTGGGGACGTAGAAGAACACCCTGGTCCGCGCTGCCTGGGCCGCTGCCGCAGCTGCCACCCCGGCGCAGTCGGCACCCGCTGCGGCTGCCTCCACTGCGGCCTGCACTGCCATTCCCTGCGCCATGCCGACGGTTCGGGTGTCCACCACTTCCACCGGGATCCCTACCCTGGCCGCAGCAAGCCGGGCGGCGTCCGCGGTGCCGGAAAGTTCCCCCGAAATATGGACGGAAACGACCGCCTCGAATCCCCGGAGTTCGGCGGCGCGGTAGGCCTGCTCAAACTGCCCTGGTGATGGCCGGGATGTTTTAACCTGCGTTCCGGCGGCCAGCGCCACGGCGATGGTCTCCAGGATGTCGTCTTCACCCTCGCCATAGATTTCCGGGCCCACCATGACGGGCATGGGTGTCACGGTCAGGATTCCGTCCCGCGGAAGCTTGGTTGCGTAGTCCGCCGGCAAGGCAGCGGCGGAATCGGTGACGACGGCGGTGCGCACCCCAGCGCTCCCGCCGGCATGCCTGGTCCCCGGCCGGGCCGCGGGACGAAGGCCGGACAGCCGGGCACGGACCCATGGCCAGGCGGCGGCATTACTGTCGGGCAAGGGGCCTCCTGGAGACGGTGTCCGGCTCAGCCGGCACCGGCCGCCGGAAAATCTCCGGCGGCCGGTAGGTGCTGCGGGTGCAGCGGTTATGCCGGAACGATGTTGACCAGCTTAGGGGCACGGACAATGACTGTCCTGATGCCGCGGCCGTCGAGGGCACGCTGGACGTTGTCCGAGGCCAGGGCCAGCTCGCGGAGCTGATCCTCGGAGACGTCCGGGGATACCTCCAGCCGGTCGCGGACCTTGCCCTGCACCTGGACCACGGCGGTGACCGTGTCCTGGACGAGGAGCGCGGGATCGTGCGCGGGCCAGCCTGCGTTGGCTACCGACGCCGGGTGGCCCAGCAGGTTCCACATGTCCTCGGCGGTGTACGGCGCGAACAGGCTGAGGATCACGGCGACGGCCTCGGCAGCCTCACGGACCGCCGGGTCCGCCGCGCCTGCGCCGGAGTCAATCGCTTTGCGGGTGGCGTTGACCAGTTCCATCAGCTTGGCCACCACCACGTTGAACTTGTTGGCGTCCAGCAGCTCGGCGGCGTCGGCGATGGTGCGGTGCGTTACCGAACGCAGCGCACGGTCGCCGGCGGTTGCGTCCGCACCGGGCCCGCTGGTTACGTCCTGGGCCAGGCGCCAGGCGCGCGCCAGGAACTTCGCGGAGCCGGAGGGCGAAACGTCTGCCCAGTCGACGTCATCCTCGGGCGGGGAGGCGAAGATCATGGTCAGGCGGACGGCATCCACGCCGTACTTGTCCAGCTGCTCACCGAGGTCAACGCCGTTGCCCAGGGACTTGCTCATGGCCTTGCCGCCGTTGAGGACCTGGCCCTGATTCAGCAGGGCGCTGAACGGCTCGTCAGCGTCGATCATGCCGAGATCGTGGATCACCTTTGTGAAGAACCGGGCGTAGAGCAGGTGCAGGATGGCGTGCTCCACGCCGCCCACGTACTGGCCCACGGGCATCCAGTCGTTGATCTTTTCGGGATCGAAAGGCCCTCCGGTGTACTGCGGCGAGACGAACCGCAGGAAGTACCACGATGAGTCCACGAAGGTGTCCATGGTGTCGGTGTCACGCTTGGCGGGGCCGTGGCAGGACGGGCATTCCACGTTCACCCACGCTTCAGCAGCAGCAAGGGGCGAGGTGCCCTTGGGCGCCAGGTCCTCGCCGCGGAGGTCCGAGGGCAGGGTTACCGGCAGCTGCTCATCCGGGACCGGGACTTCCCCGCAGGACGGGCAGTGGATGATGGGGATGGGGGTGCCCCAGAACCGCTGCCGGCTCAGCAGCCAGTCGCGGAGCCGGAAGTTCACGAACTTCTCGCCGGTGCCCTGCCGCTCCAGCATGGCGATGGCCGTCGGGATGGCCTCGGCCTTGGGCAGGCCGTTGAGCTCTCCGGAATTGATCAGCGTGCCCTCCCCTGCGGTGGCCGTGCCGGAGACGGCCGGATCCTCTTCGCCGGTGTCCAGGACAGCGCGGACCGGCAGGTCGAAGGCGCGGGCGAAGTCGAGGTCCCGCTGGTCGTGCGCGGGCACGGCCATGATGGCGCCCGTTCCGTAGTCGGCCAGGACGTAGTCGGCAGCCCAAACGGGCAGCTTCTCCCCATTGAGCGGGTTGATGGCGTAGCGGCCGGTGAACACCCCGGTCTTCTCGCGCTCGGTGGACTGGCGCTCGATTTCCGAGAGCGCCTTGACCCGTTCGCGGTATTCGTCCAGCGCGGCTGCGTGCTCGTCCGTGACAAGTTCGACGGCGAGCGGTGCGTCCGCGGCCACCACGAAGAAGGTTGCGCCGTACAGGGTGTCGGGGCGGGTGGTGAAGACCGTGACATCCTTGGCGGGCTTGCCGCCGTCGGCTTCGATCACGAAGTTCACGTGCGCACCCTCGGACCGGCCGATCCAGTTCTTCTGCATGGCCAGGACGCGCTCAGGCCAGTGCCCGCGCAGTTCATCCATGTCGTCCAGGAGGCGGTCGGCGTAGTCGGTGATCTTGAAGTACCACTGGTTGAGCGACTTTTTGGTCACGGTGGTGCCGCAGCGCTCGCAGGCACCGTTGACAACCTGCTCGTTGGCCAGCACGGTCTGGTCCTTGGGGCACCAGTTGACCGGGGAGTTCTTCCGGTAAGCCAGGCCGCGCTCATAGAAGCGCTTGAACAGCCACTGGGTCCAGCGGTAGTACCCGGGGTCGGAGGTGTGCAGGCGGCGCGACCAGTCGGCGGAAATGGCGTACCGCTTGAAGGACGCTGCCTGGGTGTCGATGTTGGCGTAGGTCCACTCGCTGGGATGGGCGTTGCGCTTGATGGCGGCGTTTTCCGCGGGCAGGCCGAAGGAGTCCCAGCCGATGGGATGCAGGACGTCGTACCCCTTCTGGCGCAGATAGCGGGCCACCACGTCACCCATGGCGAACGCTTCGGCGTGGCCCATGTGCAGGTCGCCGGACGGGTACGGGAACATGTCAAGCACGTAACGGCGCTCCCGGGACCCGTCATCCACCGGGGTGAAGACATTGAGGTCTTCCCATACCTGGGGCCATTTGGCCTCCATGGCGGTGAAACTGTAGGTGCCCTCTTCAGGCTCCGCCGATACTGTTGTTGCTGTTCCGGTCTCTGTCTCCGGCTGAACGCCCACTGCTGCCCTCTTCTGTTCTGTTACGGCATCTGTGCTGCCATAACGGCCTGATCCTCCTGCTGCCGGCCCGGCGCCATGCCCCGGACACACAAAAGCCCCTCGCGAAGGGAGGGGCTGCCGCTCAGCTGTCCGATATCCGGAGCCGGCGGCTAACTAAGCAGAAGGATCGCACGCATGGTTCTACTTTAGCGCACCGGCACGCTGCCCGCCGCAGCCGGGAGCCGGCTCGTTGCATTACCCGGGGTAAGCGCGCATGATCATCCCACAACGGAGGGAGGCGGCACACGATGCCGGATGCAAGCACCGCCGACTTCGCGGAAGGGGTACCCCTTTCACTGTGGCTGGCGACCGCCGGCGCCACCGACTTTCCCGGGCTGCGCGGCACGGTCGAAGTGGACGTGGCAGTGATCGGCGGCGGCATCGCCGGGCTGACGGCAGCGCTGGCCCTGAAGCGTTCGGGCCGCTCGGTGGCCGTCCTTGAGGCGGGCCGGATCGGAACCGGCGTCACTGGACATACCACCGGCAAGGTAACGTCCCTGCACCGCCTGGTGTACACGGATCTCAACCGGACCCATGGAAGCAGCGCTGCCGGGATCTATGGGCTCGCCAACCAGGCCGCCGTGGAACACATTGCCCACGTGGTGGCGGCGGAAAACATCCCTTGCGGTTACCGCAGGGTTGCCAATTACACCTTCGCCGGCACTGAGGCCCTCCTGCCGCAGGTGCGCGCGGAAGCCGAACTGGCCGCAAGGCTCGGTCTTCCGGCTGCGTTCACAACCGAGGTGCCCCTTCCGTTCCCTGTGGCGGGCGCCGTCCGGTTTGACGGGCAGGCCCAGATGCACTCCGTGCAGTACCTCCAGGGGCTGGCCGCCCGCGTGCACGGAGACGGCAGCTTCGTCTTCGAAGGGACCCGTGCGGAGGAACTGCAGGAAGGAACCGGGGTGAAAGTGGTTGCCGGGAATGGCACAGTGCTGGCTGCTGACGCGATCGCGGCCACGAATGTTCCCTTCGGAGACCATGGCAGGTTCGAAGCATTGTGCCCTCCGCACCGCTCCTACATCGTTGCCGCAACGGTGGAAACCCCTCCCCTGGACGCCACCTTTATCAGTGCCGACGAGCCCATGCGGTCGTTGCTCACGGTGCAGCTCAACGGGATGACGTACCTTTTGGCCGGGGGCGAGGGCCATCCCGCGGCCGAACGGGTGGACCCGGCGTCGCGCCATGCCAGGCTGGCCGGGTACGCCCGGAGCCGTTTCGGGGCGGGACCTGTTGCGTACCGCTGGTCCACGCAGGACGCCATGCCCCGGGACGGGCTGCCCTATGTCGGGCCGCTGAATCCGGACAGCCATCATGCCTTCGTCATCACGGGCCTGCGCAAATGGGGACTGACGAACGGCACCGCCGCCGCCCTGATGCTCACAGACCTGCTCAATGGAATACCCAACCGCTGGGCGCCGCTGTTTGACAGCAACCGCTCCCCGTCACAGACCGGGGGCAGGACAGAGAGGGCCGCGGAGACGACGGAAGCGGGTTCTGCCGGCGGCGGGGAGAGCCGCCCCAGAGAGGTTGCACGGCAGCTGGCAGGCCTGGCTCCCGGTGACGGCACGGTGATTGAAACCGCCGGGACCAACACGGCGTACTACCGCGATCAAGCGGGAGGCGTCCATGCCGTGTCCGCCATCTGCACCCATCTGGGCTGCACTGTCGGCTTCAACCGGGGCGACCGAACGTGGGACTGCCCCTGCCATGGTTCCCGGTTCGAGGTGGACGGCAAGGTCATCCAGGGCCCGGCCGCCGAGGATCTGCCGCCACGGCCCACACCCGGGGTGGCTTGAGACGGCAGGGGCCGCCCTGCCGATCGGCAAAGCGGCCCCGGACGGGCGGAGGCTAACGAACGTCCTCGTCGACCCAGTCCATGGATTTGGTCACGGCCTTCTTCCAGAGCCGCATCTGGCGGTCCTGTTCGGCCTTGTCCATCTGCGGTTCCCAGCGCTTGTCCTCGGACCAGTTGGCCGAGCACTCGCCCAGATCCTTCCAGAAGCCGACAGCCAGGCCCGCCGCGTAGGCGGCGCCCAGCGCGGTCGTCTCGATGACCTTCGGACGGATGACCGGCACGCCGAGGATGTCCGCCTGGAACTGCATCAACGCGTCATTGGCGACCATGCCGCCGTCGACCTTCAGTTCGGTGAGCGGCACGCCGGAGTCCGCGTTGACCGCATCCAGTACCTCGCGGGTCTGGAAGGCGGTGGCTTCCAGCGCGGCCCGGGCGATGTGGTTCCTGTTGACGAACCGCGTAAGGCCCACGATGGCCCCGCGGGCGTCGGAGCGCCAGTACGGGGCGAACAGGCCGGAGAACGCCGGGACGATGTAGACCCCGCCGTTGTCCTTGACGGACGCGGCCAGGGTTTCCACCTCCGGAGCGCTGCTGATCATGCCCAGGTTGTCCCGCAGCCACTGGATCAGGGAGCCGGTGACGGCGATGGATCCTTCCAGGGCGTAGTGCGGCTTGGCGTCGCCCAGCTTGTAGCCCACGGTGGTGAGGAGCCCGTTCTTCGAGTGGACGATTTCCTCGCCCGTGTTGAAGATGAGGAAGCAGCCCGTGCCGTAGGTGTTCTTGGCTTCGCCGGCCTCAAAGGCGGCTTGGCCGAAGGTCGCGGCCTGCTGGTCGCCCAGGATGCCCGCAACGGGGGTTTCCCGGAGCAGCTGCGAGCCGTGGACTTCGCCGTAGACCTCGGAGGAGGACTTAATCTCCGGCATCATGCTGCGCGGTACGCCGAAAATCCCGAGGATTTCGTCGTCCCACTGCAGCGTGTCGAGGTCCATGAACAGGGTCCTGGAGGCATTGGTGACATCGGTGACGTGGACGCCGCCGTCCACGCCGCCCGTCAGGTTCCACAGGACCCAGGCGTCGGTGTTGCCAAAGACCAGGTCCCCGGCCTCCGCCTTTTCGCGGGCGCCGTCAACGTTGTCCAGGATCCACTTGATCTTGGTACCGGAGAAGTAGGTGGCCAACGGCAGGCCCACCTTCTGCTTGAAGCGTTCCGCGCCGCCGTCCCTCGCCAGGTCGTCCACGATGTCCTGGGTGCGGGTGTCCTGCCACACGATGGCGTTGTACACCGGCTTGCCCGTGGTCTTGTCCCACACCACAGCGGTTTCACGCTGGTTGGTGATGCCGACGGCGGCAATATCGTGCCGCGTCAGGTTCGCCTTCGAAAGGGCCGAGCCGATGACCTCACGGGTGTTGTTCCAGATCTCCGTGGCGTCGTGTTCCACCCACCCTGCCTGCGGGAAAATCTGCTCGTGTTCCATCTGTCCGGAGGAGACAATGGCGCCGCTGTGGTCGAAGATGATGGCGCGGGTGCTGGTGGTGCCCTGGTCGATGGCGATTACGTACTGATTCATGGTGACGTCCTTGTCTTGTTACTGGCTGTGGTGAGTACGGGTCAGGAAGCGGCGGTGACGATGATGGGAACTATGCGGGCCGCCAGGCCGCCGAGCGCGCCGCCTACGAGCGGGCCGACCACCGGGATCCAGGAGTAGGCCCAATCGCTGGAACCCTTGCCCTTGATGGGAAGCACCGCGTGGGCGATGCGTGGTCCCAGGTCGCGGGCGGGATTGATGGCGTAGCCGGTGGGGCCGCCGAGGGAAACACCGATGCCCACCACGAGCAGGGCGACGGCGAGCGGACCGAGGCCGGAGGGTGTGCCGCCGAGAGTGAGGATGACGAAGACCAGGACAAAAGTACCGATGATCTCGGTGATCAGGTTCCACGGAGTGGACCGGATGGCAGGGCCGGTGGAAAAGGTCCCGAGCTTGCCTGCAGGCTCCGGCTCGTCATCGAAGTGCTGCTTGTAGGCCAGCCAGCAGACCACCGCGCCAAGGAATGCACCCACCATCTCGCCTCCGAAGTAGGTGAGGGTGGAGGCGAAGTCTATGGTGACGCCCGGCGCGTACTCGGCCTTGCCATTGAGCAGCAGGCCGAGCGTGACGGCAGGGTTCAGGTGCGCGGCCGACTTGGCGGCGACGAAGACACCACAGAAGACGGCAATACCCCAACCCCAGGTGACCATCAGGAAACCGCCGCTGTTGCCTTTTGTCCCCCGCAAAGCCACATTGGCAACGACGCCGCAACCCAGCAGGGTCAGCATGCCCGTGCCAAAGACTTCGGAGAGGAAGACTATTCCTAGAGACATCTTTGACTCCATTTCTTTGTTTAGTTGTCGGTCCTCCGCATGTGAAGGACCGTGTGGCCGGGACGCTGTAACGCCCCGGCCGGCGACCTGGTCTTAGGCGACCAGGCTGTGCGTTTCCACGCGGTGGAAACGCTGCAGCACATCCTGCGCGTGCTTGATCTCGGCGCCACGCGCCGCCGCGTCCCACTTGAGCGGGACCGACAGAACTTCCGCCACTTCATTGAGAAGTTCACCGGTGACCAGCCCCCGGAAAGCAAGGGAGGTACGCCGGATGAGGACATCCACCAAGTGCCCCACCTGCTCATTGGCCGCCATGAACTCCAGTTCGCGGACACTGAGCTCGCGGGTGGACCGCAGCGCGTGGTCGGGTTCCGCGTCGAGGTAGGCGATCACCTCTTCGGCCCGGGTGCCGTATCGGGTCAGCAGCCCGGCGGTGCGGTCTGCGTCCCGCCCGGCAGCCATGTGCGCCTTGATCCACTTCTGCACGCCTGCTTCGTCGGCTGGGAAGCCGGCGCCTCCGCCGATGGGGAGCTGCGCCGTCGATACCTTGCGCTGCACGCCGAGTTCACCGAGTACCTCGTTGGTCAGGTGCTCCGCGAGGGCCCGGAAGGTGGTCCATTTGCCGCCCACCAGGCTCAGCACGACGGCGCCGCTTCCGTCGCGTCCGGACGTGCGGCGTTCGATGCGGTAATCGCGGGAGACGAAGCCGGGCTGGGTGGCGTCATGCCTGGGCAGGGGGCGGACACCGGAGAACGTATACACGATGTCTTCACGCGTGGCGTCGATTGAGGGGAAGACATGGCCAATCAGATCGAAGAAGTACTGGATCTCTTCGTCCGTGCAGACGGCGTCCTCGGACATGTCCGCGTCAACGTCCGTGGTGCCCACCAGAACGCGGTCGCCCATGGGGTAGATGAGGACGATGCGCCCGTCGGTGTGCTCGAAGAAGATTTCCCGGCCCCGGCAGGCGGCGAGGAGACCCGGGTGGTCCAGCACGATGTGGGACCCCTTGGTGCCTCCCATGAAGGACGACGCCGCACCCATTGCCCCGTTGGTGAGGTCCACCCACGCCCCGGTGGTGTTGACGATGATGTCCGCAGTGAAGTCGAATTCCTCGCCGGTGAGTTCGTCGCGAAGGCGGACAGTGCTTCCCCGGCCGGTCCCCGGATTGGGGTCAGGAGACATGGACTGCAGCGAAAGGTAGTTGCTGGCTCGGGCCGTATCACCCTGCGCGCTGCCGGTTTGGAGAGTGATGCCCTGCGGGCCGCGCGGCCGGCCGGCCTTTTCGCCATCCTGCAGGACGTCCAGGGTCAGCCGCTCCGGGTTGTGGACGGAGGCGTCGAAGTAGGTGGCAGTGTATTTGACATCGGGCCGCAGGTCCGGCAGTTCCCCGAGGGCTGCCTTGTGGGTCCGGAACTGGTGCCGCGGCACCGTCCCGCCGTCCCTGGAGAACGAATCGTACAGGCTGAGGCCCGCCTTGATGAGGAATGCGCCGCGCTCCTTGGGCTTTCCCTGCTGCTTGTGGGTCAGGAAGCGAAGCGGTGCTGAGAGCATGCCGGAAAACGTGCTGAAGATCGGGATGGTCGTCTGCAGCGGCTTGACGTAGTGCGGGGCAATCCGGAGCAGGCGGTTGCGTTCCACCACGGATTCGCGGACCAGGCGGAATTCGCCGTTTTCGAGGTACCTGATGCCGCCATGAATCATGTGCGAGGACGCTCCGCTTGCTCCCTGGCAGTAGTCGCCGCGCTCCACCAGGGCCACATCGACGCCCTGCAGTGCCAGGTCACGGAATGTTCCCACTCCGTTGATGCCACCGCCTACCACGAGCACCTTCGCATGCGGACGCCGCCGCAGGCTGTGCACTGCCCCGCGTTCAACCCCGGGCCGGGGCGCTGGAACAGTGGGTTGAACAGTTGAATCCTTGGGTCCCAAAACGACTCCCTTGGGGCTTTGTATGGTGCGGTCGCGCTGGATGGCGCCGCCGTTCTGCTCTATTCTTTGGAGAAATGGAAAATGGAGTCAAGGACTATGCACAAACGTGCAGAACGGAACTGAGATGGCACTTTCACGCGACACAGATGCCCTCCGAGCTGCACAAATGTATTACCTGCAGGACCTCACGATGGACGCGATCGCACGTGAACTGCGCACGTCCCGGTCCACGGTTTCCCGTCTTTTGTCCTCGGCCAGGGAATCGGGCGTAGTGCAGATCCAGATCCGCAACCCCTTGGACACCGGTCCCGAACTGGAGGGAATGATCCGGCGCCGGTACAACCTGGACGTCCACGTGGTTCCCATCCTTGGCACGCTCAACGAAGCCGAGACCCTCGACCGCGTGGCCATGCAGGCGGCGCGCACCATCGGACCCCTGGTGGACTCCAACGCGATCATCGGCGTCGCCTGGGGATCAACACTCAGCGCAGTCAGCCGGCACCTCACGCGGAAAATTACCCACGACAGCGTCATCGTCCAGCTCAACGGTGCAGGAAACATGCACACCACCGGCATCACTTATGCAAGCGACATCATGCGCAGGTTCGGCAGCGCGTACGGGGCCCGGGTGGAGCAGTTCCCCGTCCCGGCTTTCTTCGACCATGCCGCCACCAAGACGGCCATGTGGAATGAACGCAGCGTGCAGCGGGTCCTGGAGCTGCAGGCCAAGATGAGCATCGCCATCTTCGGTGTCGGTTCCGTTCACGCCGACTATCCCAGCCATGTCTACGCGGGCGGGTACCTCGATGAGTCCGACCTGAACGCCCTGGCCAACTCGGACGTGGTGGGCGACGTTGCCACCGTGTTCTTCAGGGCCGACGGGTCCTCCGACGGAATCGTCCTGAACGAGAGGTCCACCGGTCCCGCACTGGCCCAGCTGCGCCAGGTGCGCCGCAGGATCTGCGTGGTGTCCGGGGTATCCAAGATCAACGGCCTGCGCGGAGCCCTGGCTGCCAGGCTCGCCACCGACCTGATCCTGGACGAAGCCACCGCACGCCGCCTGGTCGATTACGAGGGACTGACCAGCTGAAGTCGGTAGAGTCGTTGCCATGAGAACCTCACCCCGGCTCAGCCTGAACAACGGCGTGCTGATAGACCAGCTCGGCTTTGGGCTGTACAAGGTGCCGGCAGCAGACGCGGAAGGACTCGTGGCCACCGCGCTCGCCGCCGGATACCGCCACTTCGATACCGCCGCCATGTACGGGAACGAAACCGGCGTGGCCCGCGGCATCAGTTCCCAGCTTGGCGACGGAACGGGCAGCGGCGGCTCCGGGGAGTCGTCCCCGTCCCTCGCCCGGGAAGACATCTTCGTCACCACGAAGGTCTGGAACGACCACCACGGCTACGACGCGACGTTGCGGGCCTTCGATGATTCCATGGTCAACCTGGGCCTGGACTATGTGGACATGTACCTCATCCATTGGCCCTGCCCCCGCCGGGGACTGTTCCAGGAAACCTACCGGGCCTTGGAAACGCTGTACCGCGAAGGACGGGTCCGTGCCATTGGCGTCAGCAATTTCCAGCCGTCGCACCTAGACCGCCTGCTCCAAACCGCCGAAGTGGTCCCCGCGGTCAACCAGGTCGAACTGCACCCCTGGCTCCAGCAGGAGGAACTGCGCCGCAGGCACGCGGAACTGGGAATCCGCACGGAAGCGTGGAGCCCGCTGGGCCGGGGCCAGGTGCTGGCCGATCCCGTCATCCAGGCCTGCGCCGCCGAGCACCGCCGAACCCCTGCACAGGTGATCCTTCGCTGGCACATGCAACTGGGGAACATTGCCATTCCCAAAGCCAGCTCCGAAGCCCGGATCCGGGAGAACCTCAACGTGTTCACCTTCGAACTCTCCGAACGCGACCTGGCGGCCATCAACGCGCTGGAGCGCGGGCACCGGACCGGGTCCCATCCGGACAACGTCAACTAGGCCCGCGCATGGACACCGTAAACCCGGGGACTTCCCCTGCGCCCGCCTACCTGAGCGCCGGGCTTTCCGCCCGCACCTCCACATCCACCGTGACCATCGACGGCGGCAGGGTGGCCTTCTGGACCTACGCGCCGCTGCAGGAAACGCCGGAGACCCGCACCATCCTGGTGGTCCACGGGTTCCGCGGCGACCACCACGGGCTCCTGCGCGTAGCGGACCAACTGCCGGACATGCGCATCATCATGCCGGACCTGCCTGGCTTCGGCGGATCGGACGCCTTTGCCCGGGGCCCGCATTCCGTGGCGCGCTACGGGCAGTTCATCACTGACTTCATGGTTTCCCAGGGACTGGGGCCGGATACCGTGCTGCTGGGCCACTCATTCGGATCCATCGTGGCCGCACACTTCGCGGCAAACAACCCGGAGGCCGTCCGGCCCCTGATCCTCATCAACCCCATCGCCGCTCCAGCGCTGGAAGGACCCAAAGGGGTGATGACGCGGCTGGCGGTGCTGTACTACCGGCTGGCGGCACGCCTCCCGCGGCGGCCGGGACTGGCACTGCTGCGCAACCCGGTGATTGTCCGGGTCATGAGCGAGGCCATGGCCAAGACCAGGGACCGGGAGCTGAGGGCCTTCATCCACGGCCAGCACTACGCCTACTTCAGTTCCTTCGCAGACCGGGACAGCCTGCTGGAGTCATTCACCGCCTCCGTCAGCAACCACGTCGCAGAGGTGGCCGGACAACTGGAGCTTCCCGTGCTGCTGATCGCGGGCGAAAAGGATGAAATCGCCACCCTCCCCAGCCAGCACCGCCTCCTGTCACTGCTTCCGGACGGGGAACTGAAGGTGATTCCCGGCGTCGGACACCTCATTCATTACGAAACGCCCGAACCGGCCGCCCGCTACATCCGCAGCTTCCTGAAGGACCATCCCGCGTGAAGATCGTCATTGATGCACGTTTCACCCGTACCGACCATCACGACGGCATCAGCCGCTACGGAGCCAGCCTGATCGCTGCCACGGCAAAGATCGCCGATGTCTCCATGCTGGTCTCCGACGTCCGGCAGCTTGCCCTCCTGCCGGACGTGCCGTACACGCTTATCAGCAGCCCGCTCTCACCGCTGGAGCTCTTCGTTGCCCGGAAGGTCAACGCCATCGGGGCGGACGTGGTGGTGTGCCCCATGCAAACCATGGGCACCTGGGGCCGGAAGTACGGGCTGATCCTCACCCTGCACGACCTCATCTACTATGAGCACCCCGCTCCCCCCGGGTTCCTGCCGGCCCCCGTCCGGCTGCTCTGGCGCCTGTACCACAAGGCGTTCTGGCCGCAGCGGCTCCTTCTCAACCGGGCCGATACCGTGGCCACGATCAGCCGGACCACTGAGGCACTGATGGCCAAGTACCGGCTGACGCGCAGGCCCGTGCGCATCGTCGCCAACGCCCCCCAACCGGCCCAGGAACCCCGCCACCCGGAAGACGGCGCGGACAAGACAATCATCTACATGGGGTCGTTCATGCCCTACAAGAACGTGGAAACCATGGTGGCCGGCATGTCAGGCCTGCCCGGGTACACGCTGCATCTGCTGAGCCGGATCACACCGCAGCGCCGCGCGGAACTGGAAAGCATCGTCCCCCCAGGCGCCGCGGTGGTGTTCCACAACGGCGTGACGGACGCGGAGTATGACGGCCTGCTTCGGCGGGCAACGGCACTCGTAAGCCTGTCCCGGGCCGAGGGGTACGGCCTTCCCCTGGTGGAGGCCATGGCCGTTGGTACCCCGGTGATCGCGAGCGACATTCCCATCTTCCGCGAAGTGGGCGCGGACGCCGCCATCTACGTGGATCCGGAGTCACCCGGGCAGTTCGCCGGCGCGGTCTCACAGCTGCAGGACGCCGTGCACTGGCAGGACATGTCGCGCCGCTCCCTGGCCCGGGCATCGGAGTTCAGCTGGGATGAATCGGCACGCCAACTGGTGGACGCGGCGCACGAGGTAGCGGCCAAAAGGCGCCGCTAAAAAGACGTCCCGGACAGAGGTCCGCCTGAAGGACGCCAACACGCTAGAGGACGTCTACGCCGTCCAGGCGCAATTGCACCGGTTCCGTGGCCCGCTTGGCGGCCACGGCTGCACGGGTTACCCGCAGGATCCGGACGACGGCGGTGGCCTGGCCGTACGGGAAGAACAGGAGCGTCCGCACGTCCTCGGCAGCGCGCCTGCCGGACGGCGGTGCGGTGAGCAGGAGTGGCGCCGGGCCCGCGGTGCGGACTGCTATTCCCACGCGGGCAAGGTCCGCTTCCACGGCACCGGTATAGTGTTCGACGGCGGCGCGCGGCCCGGTTACAGAGGCGATGCGTACAGCCGGGGGAAGCTGCAGTTCCATCCGCAGTGACAGCTCACGCTGCGCATAGCCGGCCGGATCCCATCGCAGCAGAGCACCGGTGGCAGCGGTGTCCGTGGCAGTGACCACCACCAGCCCACCGTCCGGGCCGGGGCGGACGAGGGCAGCGGCGTTGAACCAGCGGCGCACGGTGTCTTCTCCCGCGCGGAGGGTCTCCCGGCGCAGCATCGAATCGCCGTCCAGCAGCAGGGCGGCGGCATACCCGGCCTCCGCTACCGGCTCGGCCCCCACCGTGGCCACCACAAGCGCCTTGGACGTGCCCACCGCGGCTTTCACCTGGTCCCCCGACGACGTGATGACCGTGGTGCCGGGAAATGCCCGGCCAAGCTCCTCGGCAGTGCGCAGGACTCCGGTGGCCCCCTTCCGGAGCCGCCGGCCGCAGCAGTGGGAGCACTTCCAGTCGGGGGCCGGGGTGGAACACCAGCGGCACTGGGGCAGCGCGGATACGCCGGCCAGTGCCAGGGGCCCCTGGCAGTTTCCGCAGCGGGCCGGTTCCCGGCATGTTTCACAGACCAGTGACGGCGCGTACCCTGCCCTGGCCACCTGGACCAGGACGGGACCGCGCTCGAGGCCTTCCTTGGCGGCCTGCCACGCGGCATGCGGCAGGCGCGCGATGGCGGCCAGGGGGTCCCGCTCCTGCTCGAAGCTGTCGGCGGTGCTGACGACGCGGGGAACAGTCCTGCGGACGGTGGCGCGCCCGGTTTCAACCTGGACGGCCCAACCGGCTTCGACCAGGCGCTGGACCTCGGTGCTGCGCGCGTGCCCGGCAAGGAGGCAGGCTGTACCCTCCTGTTCTGCCCGAAGGAGCAGGACCTCCCGGGCATGGGCGTATGGTGCGCGCTGCTCAATGTGGAGGTCGTCGCCGTCGTCCCAGCACGCGACAAGCCCCAGGTCCTGCACCGGGGCGAAGGCGGCCGAGCGCGTACCGATGGCGATTGAGGCAGTGCCCGCGAGCAGGCGCAGGAAGTTCCGGTACCGGGGTGTGGGGCCGTCGTCGGCGGTGAGCCTGGCCACGGCAGTCTCCGGCACCTGCTCCTTGAGTGCCTGCTCCAGCCGGTCCAGGTCCCGGTAGTCGGGCACCACCAGCAGCGCGCCCCTGCCGGAGGCATAAGCGGCCGCGGCGGCCTGGGCCAGCAGTTCCGGCCAGCCGGCCGGGCCGTACCCCTGCAGCGGGTTGACGGCAGCGCGCGGAGATCCTCCGGCGGCCAGGTGCCGGAGGAACGCTCCCCCGGTTCCGTAGGCGGCCCAGGCTGAAGAGCCGGGTGTGCCGGGCGGATTCTGCCCGCCTTCCGCGTCCGGGGTGTCCACCGGACCGGGATACTCCTTTTCCAGCCTGGCGACGCGGGGTGGAACGGCGAGGCGCAGGACATCGCTGACTGTACCGGCGTAGCGGGCAGCGACGGCGGTGGCAAGGTCCTTGACGGCGGGCGTGAGGACCGGGACGGGGGACACGACCTTTGCCAGGGGCACCAAGGCATGTCCGGCGTCGGACTGCGCCACGCGGTCAAGGACGAATCCGCTGAGGTCCTGGCCGTTGAATTTGACCTTGACCCGGACTCCCGGCTGCGCTGCCTGATCAAGCGCAACCGGGACGGCATAGTCAAAAGGGCGGTCCAGATGGGGCAGCCCGGACTCAATGAGCACCCTTGCCACCGGAAGCTCTTCCGCCACAGCGACGCCGCTTTGCACCGGGCGCGGGGGAAAACCCTGCAGGAGGGACGGCTGGACGGAACTGTCAGCAACCATGGTGGTTACCTCCGTTCAGCTACCGGGTTGGACAGGAACAGCCAAGCACCGGGCACTGACATTGGACTTCCCGCCTGGTCATTTGGCTTCGGGCTGGGCGGGAGGTGACTAGGCGTTGAAGAATGCCTTAAGTTCGTCCACCCGGTCCAGGCGTTCCCAGGTGAAGTCGGGCTCATCCCGGCCGAAGTGCCCGTGGGCTGCGGTCTTGGCGTAGATGGGACGCTTCAGGTCCAGGGCATCGATGATGGCGCGCGGGCGGAGGTCGAAGATTTCCGCGATCGCTGCGCTGATCCGCGCAGGATCCACCGTCTCGGTGCCGAACGTCTCAACGTAGGTTCCCACCGGCCGGGCCTGTCCGATGGCGTAGGCGATCTGGATCTCGGCGCGCTTGGCCAGTCCTGCCGCCACCACGTTCTTGGCAACCCAGCGCATGGCGTATGCGGCCGAGCGGTCCACCTTGGACGGGTCCTTTCCGGAGAAGGCACCACCGCCGTGGCGGGCCATGCCGCCGTAGGTGTCCACGATGATCTTGCGGCCGGTGAGGCCGGCGTCGCCCACCGGGCCGCCGATGACGAACTCACCGGCAGGATTGAGGATATTGGCCGCCCGTGAAATGTCCAGGTTGGCGCCGGCGAGGACGGGTTCAATGACGATGGCGGCGAGGTCGGCGCGCAGTTGCTCCAGGCTTGCCCCTTCGGCGTGCTGGCTGGAAATCACCACCGTTTCCACGGACACGGGCACGTCCTTGTCGTAGCCCACTGTCACCTGGGTCTTGCCGTCGGGGCGGAGGTAAGCCAGTTGACCCGTCTTCCGGACCTCGGTGAGCCGTTCGGAGAGCCGGTGGGCCAGCCAGATGGGCGTCGGCATGTAGGAAGGGGTTTCATCGCTGGCGTAGCCGAACATCAGGCCCTGGTCGCCGGCACCCTGGAGGTCATAGTCGTCCTCCTGGCGGCCTTCGCGTGCCTCAAGGGAGTTGAACACGCCGCCGGCGATGTCGTTGGACTGCTGGCCGATGGAAACAGATACGCCACAGCGGGCGCCGTCGAAACCGTTGGCTGAGGAGTCGTAGCCGATGCCCAGGATGGTCTCGCGGACAATCTGCGGGATTTCGACGTAGGCGTCGGTGGTGACTTCGCCTGCCACGTGCACCAGGCCCGTGGTGGCCATGGTCTCCACGGCCACGCGGGACTCGGGGTCTGCGGCCAGCAGCGCGTCCAGGATGGCGTCACTGATCTGGTCGCAGATCTTGTCCGGGTGGCCTTCAGTGACCGACTCGGACGTGAAAAGCCGGAGCGCGGAGGACGGGGCCCCGTGGGTCTGGGGAAGGTGCAGCGGTAAAGTCACTCAACTACCTTACTGGTTGGGAATCTTACGCCCCGCAGGAGATGTCCTCGTGCTAAGCGGACGTGGGCAGGAACACGTCAGGCGCGGGGTGAAACGTGGTTCAGTTCAAAGCTGATGCGGCGGATGATGGCTTCCGAAACCTCTGTCTTGGTTCCCGATGCTTCCTGTGGTTCGGAGCCGGAGCGCGAGAGGATGACCACCGAGTTGGAGTCCTGCCCGAAGACCTTGTCCGTCCCTACATGGTTCACCACCAGCAGGTCGCAGCCTTTCCGCTGCAGTTTTGCTTCCGCGTATGCCAGGACGTCGCCCTGGCTGTCCCCGGTTTCGGCGGCGAAGCCGACGATGAGCTGCCCCGCTCCGGCAGCATCTGCGTTGCGCTGCTCCACGAGTTCCTGCAGGATGTCCGGGTTGCGGACCAGGGTGATGACGGGGTCAGCAGTGTCGTCCCGCTTCTTGATCTTGGTGTCCGAGACTTCTGCCGGGCGGAAATCGGCCACCGCTGCGGACATGATGACGACGTCGGACACGGCAGCGGCGTCCAGTGCGGCTTCCCGGAGTTGCAGGGCAGTCTCCACGCGCACCACCTCCACCCCGGCCGGCGGCGGAACGTCCATGTGGGCCGCCAGCAACCGCACGGACGCTCCCGCGTTCCGTGCTGCCACCGCAAGTGCCACGCCCTGTTTGCCGGAGGACCGGTTGCCAAGGAAGCGCACGGGGTCCAGGGGTTCGCGGGTGCCGCCGGCGCTGATGGTCACGGTGCGGCCGGCAAGGGGCAGCTGGTAGTCGCCCTGTCCCTCGACCAGGGCTATGGCTGCGTCGAAGATCACCTGGGGTTCCGGAAGCCTGCCAGGGCCCGAGTCCGCACCCGTCAACCTGCCCGAGGCGGGTTCAAGGACGGCGGCACCCCGGCTGCGGAGTGTTTCAACGTTGGCCCGGGTAGCGGCGTGCTGCCACATTTCCGTGTGCATTGCGGGGGCGAACAACACCGGGCCGTGGGCCATCAGCAGTGTGTTGGTAAGCAGGTCCCCGGCCTGGCCCGTGGCAGCCTTCGCCAGGAGGTCCGCCGTGGCCGGTGCCACCACGACGAGGTCGGCCTCATGGCCGAGGCGCACGTGGTTGACCAGGTGCACGTCATCAAAAACACTGTTGCTCACCGGGTTTCCGGACAGCGCCTCCCAAGTGGCGGTGCCGATGAAGCGGGTGGACGCCTCCGTGGGAATCACGGTGACGTCATGACCGGCTTCAGTAAAAAGCCGGAGGAGCGATGCCACCTTGTAGGCGGCGATCCCTCCCCCGACTCCGAGGACTATGCGCACGTGACCTCCGTCAACAGCAAGTCAGTTCAGCGGCAGGATTACTCTGCAGCTTCGATCGGCGTGGAAACCAGCTTGCCTTCGTTAATCTCGCGCAGTGCGATCGACAGCGACTTTTCGTTCAGCTTGGTGTCAACCAGTGGGCCGACGTATTCGAACAGGCCCTCGTGCAGCTGGGCGTAGTAAGCGTTGATCTGACGAGCGCGCTTGGCACCGAAGATCACCAGGCCGTACTTGGAATCAGCTACCTTCAGCAGATCGTCGATCGGCGGGTTGATGATGCCTTCAAGGTTCGTGGACACGAATTCTCCAAATTCCTAGCGGGCTGACGGTTCCGGCAGGTGTGGATGCGGTGTCAGCCCCATGAGTGAAACAAGCTCGTCCGCTGCCCGGCGGACGTCATCGTTGATGACGGTGTGGTCGAACTCCGGTTCAGCAGCAAGTTCCAGTTTAGCGGTTTCCAGGCGTCGCTGCTGTTCTTCGGCTGTTTCGGTGCCACGGCCGACCAGCCGGCGGACCATCTCGTCCCAGGTGGGCGGGGCCAGGAAGACGAACTGGGCATCCGGAACGGCTGCCTTGACCTGGCGTGCACCCTGCAGGTCGATCTCCAGCAGCACGGAGCGGCCCTCCGCGATGGCCCGGTTCACGGTGCTCTTCAGGGTGCCGTAGGTGTTCTGTCCATGGACGACGGCCCACTCCAGCAGCTCACCGTCAGCGATGAGCTGTTCGAACTCCTCCTTGGACTTGAAGAAGTAGTGGACGCCATCCACCTCTCCGGGCCGGGGCGCCCGGGTGGTGGCCGAAACGGAAAGCCAGACTTCGGGGTAGTTGTCACGGATGTAGGTGGACACGGTGCCTTTGCCAACAGCCGTCGGACCTGCGAGGACTGTCAGTCCAGGTTTCTTGCTCACGTATTCCTTTTGCCGCAGTTGGGGGAAGGACAGGCGCGGCCTGCCTCAGTGCTCGTCTATAAAATCTACCAGCGCCCGGCGCTGGTGGACGCCCAGGCCGCGGACCCTCCGGGACGCCGCGATGCCCAGCTGCTGCATGATGGCGGCGGCCCGCACCTTCCCGATGCCGGGAAGGGCTTCGAGCAGTTCCGAGACCTTCATGCGGGCCAACGCATCGTCCTCCAGCGCGGAGCTGATGATGTCCGCCGCCGACCTGTCGCCGTTCCGGAGGCTTTCCTTGGCGGCGGCGCGGGTGGCCCTGGCCGCTGCTGCCTTGCCCAGGGCGTCGGCCCGTTCAGTTGCGGATAAAGGTCGCAGGACCATCACGGACACCCCCGGATTCGGCGGATTTCATCCAAGGGCGGCCGCCCTTGGACCTGTCCTGAAACTACCCTTTGGTGCAGCCCGAATCAATGCATCAGGGCAATTGCAGGCTACTGTCCCCGCAGCCCGTCCAACGTGCGCAGGGCGGCCTCCCGCAGTCCACGGATCTGCGGTCCTGCCGAAAGGATGTCACGGCTGGAAGTTCCCAGGACCAGCGGGTATGCGTCGCCGAATGTGGCCCGAAGGTCAGCCGGTGTTGCCCCCTGCGCCCCCAGGCCCGGTGCCAGGATGGGGCCGCGGACGGCAGCGAGATCCAGGTCCAGGTCCATCAGCGCGGACCCGACGGTGGCGCCCACCACCAGGCCGACGGACCCCAGGCTGCCCCCGTACCGGGAGTTTTCGGCTGCTGCCGCTGCCGTGATCCTGCGGGCCACGGAATCCTTTCCGCCAACATGCTGGACAGAAGCGCCCTCAGGGTTGGAGGTCAACGCCAGCACGAAGACACCGCGCCCGGTTTCGGCCGCAAGGTCCAGCGCGGGGCGCAGCGACTCGAAGCCGAGGTAAGGGCTCAGCGTGACGCTGTCCGCCGCCAGCGGGGACCCGTCCCGGAGCCAGGCGTCGGCGTAGGCAGCCATGGTGGAACCGATATCGCCGCGCTTCGCGTCAGCGATGCTGAGCGCTGACTCGTCACGGGCCGTGGCCAGGACTTCCTCCAGCACCGCCATGCCGGCCGAGCCGTGGCGTTCGTAGAGCGCCACCTGCGGCTTGACCGCGGCAGCGAGCGAAGCCACCGCCTCCAGGACCGTCAGGGAAAAACGCCTCAGCCCTGCGGCGTCGTCGTCCAGTCCCCAACTCCGCAGCAGTGCGGGGTGCGGGTCGATGCCCACGCAGAGCGGGCCGCGGGCGGCCATGGCCGCGCCGAGTCGGGAGCCGAAGGACTCCCGGCCGGCGGCGGATGCCGGGCTGTTGCCGGACACCTGCTCAGGCATGCTGCAGGGCAGCCTTCTGTGATTCCGCCAGCGCGGCGGCGTGCTCCTGCAGGCTGGTGACGGACCATTCGTAGGTGCGGAGGGCCTCGATGGCCTGGACTGCGGCGTTGAACTCGGCCACCGTGGTGATGCACGGAATGCCGATGGACGTCGCCGCGGCGCGCAGTTCGTAGCCGTCGCTGCGCGCTTCGCCGCCGGAGGGGGTGTTGAAGACCATGTCGATCTCGCCGGCAACGATGAGGTCAGCGATGGTGCCTTCGCCCTCGGCGCTGCTGCCCTCGGCGACCTTGCGGACCGGGGTGGCCTGGATGCCGTTGCGGCGCAGGACATCGGCGGTGCCGCCGGTGGAGACGATCTCGAAACCGAGGTCGGAGAGCCGCTTGACGCCCATGATCACCGAGCGCTTGTCGCGGTTGGCCACCGAGACGAACACCTTGCCTTCGGTGGGCAGGGCATTGTTGGCGGCCGCCTGGCTCTTGGCGAAGGCGGTATCGAAGTGCTTGTCGATGCCCATGACCTCACCGGTGGACCGCATCTCGGGCCCGAGCAGGGAGTCCACCACCTTGCCCTCCAGGGTCCGGAACCGGCTGAACGGCAGGACAGCTTCCTTGACGGCGACGGGGGCGTCCAGCGGCAGCGTGGAGCCGTCCCCGGTTTCCGGCAGCATCTTGTAGGCGCTGCGGAGCTGTCCGATGGTCACGCCGGTGCCGATCAGGGCGGCGGCCTTGGCCATCTGGACGCCGGTGGCCTTTGACACGAACGGCACGGTCCGGGAGGCGCGGGGGTTGGCTTCCAGGACGTACAGGACGTCGGAGGCCAGCGCGAACTGGATGTTGATCAGGCCCCGGACGCCCACGCCTTCAGCGATGGCGCGGGTGGCGGTGCGGACGCGTTCGACGACGTTGCTCCCCAGGGTGATCGGCGGCAGGACGCACGCGGAGTCGCCGGAGTGGATGCCGGCTTCCTCGATGTGTTCCATGATGCCGCCCAGGTACATGTCGGTGCCGTCAAAGAGGGCGTCCACGTCGATTTCGACGGCGTCCTCCAGGAACCGGTCGATCAGTACCGGGTGGTCCGGGGTGATTTCGGTGGCGTTGGCGATGTAGCGGGAGAGGTTGGGCTCGTCGTAGACGATTTCCATGCCGCGGCCGCCCAGCACGTAGGACGGGCGGACCAGGACGGGGTAGCCGATCTCGTCCGCGATCTTCTTGGCGTCCTCGAAGGAGACGGCGGTGCCGTTCTTGGGCGCCACCAGGCCGGCCTTGTCCAGCACCCGGGAGAAGGCGCCGCGGTGTTCGGCGAGGTCGATGGCCTCCGGTGAGGTGCCCAGGATCGGCACGCCGGCGTCGGCCAGCTGCTGGGCCAGCTTCAGCGGAGTCTGGCCGCCGAGCTGGACGAACACGCCCATGACGCCGCCGGTGCGTTCCTCGGCCGCGATGACCTCCAGGACGTCCTCGAGCGTGAGCGGCTCGAAGTACAGGCGGGTGGAGACGTCGTAGTCAGTGGAGACGGTTTCCGGGTTGCAGTTGACCATGACTGTCTCGTAGCCCGCCTTGCGCAGCGCCATCGAGGCGTGGACGCAGGAGTAGTCGAACTCGATGCCCTGGCCGATCCGGTTGGGGCCGGAGCCGAGGATCAGGATGGACGGCTTGGAGTGCAGCGCAACCTCGTCCTCCTCGTCGTAGGCCGAGTAGTGGTACGGGGTGTACGCGGCGAACTCGGCGGCGCAGGTGTCGACGGTCTTGTAGACGGGGCGGATGCCCAGGGCCTGGCGCACACCCCGGACCACGGCCTCGGGGTTGTGCGTCAGGGCGCCGATCTGCTCGTCCGAGAAGCCGTGCCGCTTGGCCCGCTTCAGCATATCGGCCGTGAGCGCGCCGGCCTGGCGGATTTCGCGGGAGATCTCGTTGAGGAGCTGGAGCTGGTCCAGGAACCACGGATCGATCTTGGTGGCCTCGAAGAGGTCCTCCACGCTGGCACCGCCCAGGAGGGCGCGCTGGACCTGGTGCAGGCGCTCGGTGGTGGGGCGCTTGGCCTTTTCGATGAGCTCGGCGACTTCCCACTCGGGGACGGAGCTGAAGTCCAGCTGCGAGCCCTTCTGCTCGAGGGAGCGCAGCGCCTTCTGCAGGGCCTCGGTGAAGTTGCGGCCCATGGCCATGGCCTCGCCCACCGACTTCATGGTGGTGGTGAGGGTGTTGTCCGCTGCCGGGAACTTCTCGAAGGCGAACCGCGGGACCTTGACCACCACGTAGTCGAGGGTGGGTTCGAAGGACGCGGGGGTCTTCTGGGTGATGTCGTTGGGGATCTCATCCAGGGTGTAGCCCAGGGAAAGCTTGGTGGCGATCTTGGCGATGGCGAAGCCGGTGGCCTTGGATGCCAGCGCCGAGGAGCGGGAGACGCGCGGATTCATCTCGATGACCACGACGCGGCCGGTCTTGGGATCGATGGCGAACTGGATGTTGCAGCCGCCGGTGTCCACGCCCACCTCGCGGATGACGGCGATGGCGACGTCGCGCAGCTTCTGGTATTCGCGGTCGGTGAGGGTCAGCGCCGGGGCCACGGTGATGGAGTCGCCGGTGTGCACGCCCACGGGATCGAAGTTCTCGATGGAGCAGACGACAACCACGTTGTCGTTCTTGTCCCGCATCATTTCGAGCTCGTATTCCTTCCAGCCCAGGATGCTCTCTTCGAGCAGGACCTCGCTGGTGGGGCTGTACTGCAGGCCCTGTCCGACAATGCGGCGCAGGTCCTGCTCGTTGTAGGCCAGGCCGGAGCCGAGGCCGCCCATGGTGAAGGACGGGCGGACCACCATGGGGTAGCCCAAGTCCACGGCTGCCGTGAGGGCCTCATCCATGGTGTGGATGATGTGGCTGCGCGCGGACTCGGCGCCGCAGCGTTCCACGACACCCTTGAACTTTTCACGGTCCTCGCCAAGCTCGATCGCGGCGATGTTGGCACCGATCAGCTCGACGTTGTACTTCTCCAGTACGCCGTTCTTGTCCAGGGCGATGGCGGTGTTCAGCGCGGTCTGGCCGCCCAGGGTGGGCAGGACGGCGTCCGGGCGTTCCTTGGCGATGATCTTCTCCACCACCTCGGGGGTGATGGGCTCGACGTAGGTGGCGTCGGCGAACTCGGGGTCGGTCATGATGGTGGCCGGGTTGGAGTTCACGAGGATGACGCGCAGGCCTTCCTCCTTGAGGACGCGCAGTGCCTGCGTACCGGAGTAGTCGAACTCGGCGGCCTGGCCGATGACGATCGGGCCGGAACCAATGACGAGGACGCTCTTGAGATCTGTACGTTTCGGCATTACTTCTTGTCCTCAGTCTTGTTGTCGTTTTTGTGGTCAGCGCCGGCGGGGTGGGCGGCGTCGACGGGGTCCTTGGACAGGTTGGCGTTCCTGCCGTCCCGCGTGCCCTCCATGAGCTCGATGAAGCGGTCGAACAGGTAGGCCGCGTCGTGCGGGCCTGCCGCGGCTTCCGGGTGGTACTGCACGGAGAACGCCGGGATGTCCAGGCAGGCGAGGCCTTCCACGACGTCGTCGTTCAGGCTGAT
The DNA here is from genome assembly GCF_031844305.1 of Pseudarthrobacter sp. BRE9. Taxonomy (NCBI): domain Bacteria; kingdom Bacillati; phylum Actinomycetota; class Actinomycetes; order Micrococcales; family Micrococcaceae; genus Pseudarthrobacter; species Pseudarthrobacter sp. BRE9. Next base: position 440,340 of record NZ_JAUZUY010000002.1, read on the forward strand.
GTGGCTCACTTCCACCCGGCCGTAGCGTGCCTCCGGAGCCTGGGTGGCGCCGTCGAGCGGTGCGTCCACGGCAAAACCGTGGTTCTGGGAGGTGATCTCCACCTTGCCGGTGCGGCGGTCCATGACGGGCTGGTTGATGCCGCGGTGTCCGTAGCGGAGCTTGTACGTGCCAAAGCCCAATGCGCGGCCCAGGATCTGGTTGCCGAAGCAGATGCCGAAGTACGGCAGCTTTTCGTCCAGGACCGAGCGCAGCAGCTTGACCTGGGCGTCGGCCGTGGCGGGATCGCCCGGGCCGTTGGACATGAAGAACCCGTCCGGGTTGACGGCCTTGACGTCCTCGAGGGTGGCGGTGGCGGGAAGCACGTGGACGCGGACGCCGCGCTCGGCGAACCGGACCGGGGTCATGGCTTTGATGCCAAGGTCGATCGCCGCGATGGAGAAGCGGGGTTCGCCGTCCCAGCCGTGGTCCTTCGGCTCCACGACGTAGGCTTCGTCCACGCTGACTTCCTCGGCCAGGCGCGAACCCTCCATGGGGGCGCTGGCCAGGACGGCGTCGAGCAGTTCCTTGTCCGTGGCCTGTGCTGCGTCGCCGGAGAAGATGCCGGCGCGCATGGTCTTGTGCTCGCGCAGGTGCCGGGTGATGGCGCGGGTGTCAACGCCCTGGATGCCCACGATGCCCTGGGCGATGAGCTCTTCGTCCAGTGACCGCTCGGAGCGCCAGTTGGAGGGCCGGCGGGCGGCGTCGCGGACGATGTAGCCGGCAACCCAGATGCGCCGGGACTCGGCGTCGTCATTGTTCACGCCGGTGTTGCCGATGTGCGGGGCCGTCTGGACCACCAGCTGCCGGGCGTAGGAGGGGTCGGTGATGGTTTCCTGGTAGCCGGTCATCCCGGTGGCGAAAACGGCCTCGCCCAGGGCGGTGCCGGTGGCGCCGTAGCTGGTGCCGCGGAAAATGCGCCCGTCTTCGAGGACCAGCGCAGCTGGGGCCGAAACAGGAGCGGAGGTGGTTGCTGTCAATGTATTCGCTTTCACTGTCTTACTTTCCACTGGTGGCACCAGCCGCTGGGGCTGACGAAATCAAATCCTGAAGGGCCTGGTAAAGCGTGTCCTTGTCCGCGGCGCGGCGGGTCCTGAAGCCGGTGTCCAGCTCGTGCGCGCCGAGGTTCCATGCGAGCACCAGCAGGCCGTCCTTTTCCACGAACTTCCCCGCCATGCCGCTGTCCTGCCGGACACCGGTGAGGGAGGCTGCGGGGATGTACACGGCGGGCGCGCCTGACCGCTCGTAGAGTACGCCGTGCGGGTACACCGCGAGGGTGGCGTTGGTGCGGATGCCCAGCCCGTGCACGGCGATCCGGTCCAGCCAGTCGCCGGCCGTGGTGGTTGCAACGTACTGCCCTTCGGCAGCGGCGGTGGGCTCACCGGGCGCGGCGGGCACCTGGGGCAGGTGTCCGACGTCGGACTGGCGCTTCAGGCGGTTGCGCCAGCCCACGGCGAGGAGGACGAACACGACGGCGACCACCGCCAGCATGGCAAGTCCGGGAAGGATCTTGTCCATCAGGCAGCGCCTGCCGGGGTTGCGGCGGCGTCCGGGTGCGGGGTGTTCAAAGCGCCGTCAAGGACGGTGGGGTGGCCCTTGAAGAAGGTGGCCACCACCTTGCCGGGGAGTTCCCTGCCCTTGAACGGTGAGTTACGGCCCATGGTGGCCATCTTGAACGGGTCCACCGTCCAGCGCGCCGCCGGATCCACCAGGATGATGTTGGCCGGTTCTCCGGCTTCGAGGGGCCGGCCCTGGTCGGCCAGCCGGCCAATCTTCGCGGCCGCCGTTGACGTTACCCTGGCGAAGTCGGCCCAAGTCATCAGGCCGGTTTCGATCATGGCGTGCTGGACCACGGACAGGGCGGTTTCAAGCCCGGTCATGCCCATCGCGGCCTGCGCCCATTCGCATTCCTTGTGTTCGCTGGGGTGCGGTGCGTGGTCGGTACCCACAACGTCGATCGTCCCGTCTGCCAGCCCGGCGCGCAATGCCTGGACGTCGGCATCGGTGCGCAGCGGCGGGTTGACCTTGAACACGGGGTCGTAGCTGCGCACGAGGTCGTCGGTCAGCAGCAGGTGGTGCGGGGTGACCTCGGCCGTGACGTCGATGCCCCGTTCCTTGGCCCAGCGGATGATTTCCACCGAACCGGCGGTGGACACGTGGCACACGTGGAGGCGGGAGCCAACATGCTGGGCCAGCAGGACGTCGCGGGCAATGATGCTTTCCTCGGCGACCGCGGGCCAGCCGGTGAGGCCCAGGACCGCGGAGACGTCGCCTTCGTTCATCTGGGCACCGGCGGTGAGGCGCGGTTCCTGCGCGTGCTGGGCCACCACGCCGTCGAACGCCTTGACGTATTCCAGCGCACGGCGCATCAGCACCGGGTCGTGGACGCAAATGCCGTCGTCGGAGAACATCCGGACCCGGGCGCGGGAATCGGCCATGGCGCCCAGCTCGGCCAGCTGCTCCCCTGCCAGGCCGACAGTGACGGCACCGACGGGGCGGACGTCCACCCAGCCGGCCGCCCGGCCCAGCGTGTAGACCTGCTCCACCACGCCTGCGGTGTCCGCAACGGGGGTGCTGTTGGCCATGGCGTGCACGGCTGTGTAGCCGCCCAGCGCCGCTGCCCGCGTTCCGGTCTCCACGGTCTCGGCGTCTTCGCGGCCGGGTTCGCGGAGGTGCGTGTGCACGTCCACCATGCCGGGCAGGGCCACCAGGCCGGCGGCGCCGATGACGGTGGCCCCGTCAGCGTCAAGGCCGGTGCCGATCTCAGCGATGATACCGTCGCGGACCAGGAGGTCCGCGGGGTCACCGCCCAGGATGGCGGCGCCTTGGATGAGGTAGGTTCCGGTGTTGCCTGCCATCAGTTGCTCTCCTTGGTGGACGGGGCGGCGGCATAGGCCGGTGCGCGGTGGGCGGCTGGTTCGCGGGTATCCCCGGAGAGCAGCAGGTACAGGGCGGCCATCCGCACGGATACACCGTTGCGGACCTGCGCCAGGACGGTGGAACGGGGCGAGTCCGCGGCGGCAGCGCTGATTTCCAGGCCCCTGTTCATGGGCCCCGGGTGCATGATGATGGTGTCCGTCATCCCCAGGTCGTCCAGGGCACGGAGGCGGTTGTCGTCAAAGCCCCACCGGCGAGAGTATTCCCGGGTGCTGGGGAAGAACGAGGCGTTCATGCGTTCGCCCTGGACGCGGAGCATCATCATGGCGTCGACTCCGTTTGCCAGGGTTTGGTCCAGGTCGTAGCTGACGCTGCAGGGCCATTTGTCGACGCCGACCGGCAGTAGGGTGGGCGGCGCCACCAACGTGACTTCCGCTCCGAGGGTCCGGAGCAGCCACACGTTGGACCGCGCCACCCGGGAGTGCAGGACGTCGCCGGCGATGGCTACCCGCATGCCTTTGAGGTCCGTCCCCTCGGAACCAGTGCCGGAGAGGCGGGCCCAGTGGCGGCGCATGGTGAAGGCGTCGAGCAGGGCCTGGGTGGGGTGTTCGTGGGTGCCGTCGCCGGCGTTGATGACGGCGGCGTCGATCCAGTCGGTTGCGGCCAGACGGTGTGGAGCGCCGGAGGCCCAGTGCCGGATGACGACGGCGTCGGCCCCCATGGCGGACAGGGTCTGGGCGGTGTCCTTGAGGGACTCGCCCTTGGAGACGGAGGAGCCCTTGGCGGCGAAGTTGATGACGTCCGCCGAGAGCCGCTTGGCGGCGGCTTCGAAGGAGATGCGGGTGCGGGTGGAGTCCTCGAAGAAGAGGTTGACGACGGTGCGTCCGCGCAGTGCCGGGAGCTTCTTGACTTCCCGCTCCCCCACGGCTGCCATCTCCTCGGCGGTGTCCAGGATGCGGATGGCGTTCGAAAGGCTGAGGTCCTCGGTGGACAGGAGGTGTTTCATGCGCCGCCCTCGATCACGACTTCGTTGACCGGCGTTCCGGCGTCGGACGTGTCTGTTTCCTCAAGCCGGACCCGGACCTTTTCGGCGGAAGAAGTGGGAAGGTTCTTGCCCACGTGGTCCGCCCGGATGGGAAGTTCCCGGTGGCCCCTGTCGATCAGGACTGCGAGCCGGACGATGCGGGGGCGGCCGAGATCGACCAGCGCGTCCAGGGCGGCCCGGATGGTGCGGCCGGAGTACAGGACGTCATCGATCAGCACCACTACTTTGTTGTCGATGCCCGTCCTTGGGAGCCTGGTGGGGTAGGGCGGCCTTGTCCCCTGGTGGGAGAGGTCGTCGCGGAACATGGTGACGTCGAGCTGGCCGACGATTGCGGCGGCATCAACGGTGGCGTCCGCGGCGGCGATTTTTTCCGCCAGCCGGACGGCCAGCGGGTAGCCGCGGCGCGGAATTCCCAACAGGACCAGGTCGCGGGATCCCTTGTTGGCTTCAAGGATCTCGTGGGCGATACGAGTGAGGGCCCGGTCAATGTCCGCCTGGCTGAGGACAACCCTGGCTGGAACCGGTGCGCTGGTGACAGAAGTCAACGCTCGTCTCCCCTTTCCCCGCCTCACAGGACGGAATTAAAAAAGGAATATTTGCTGTTCAAAATTACCACACGGTCCATGCCCGGACCGTCCCCGGACAACGCGGTGCTGGTCACACCGAACCGCCCGGACGGGGGATCCTTTGTGGTGCGGTGGCCCCCGCTTAGGCTTTCGGGTATGCCGATGTATCCGCAGCAGCCTTCCTCCGGGCTCCCCGACGACCCCTACCGCCGTGCCACCGGTCCCCTGCCGCAGCAGGCCAATCCAAGCTGGATGGGACAGGTGCAGCCCGAACACTACCGGGCGGCACCGGGACACCAGGGGCAGCCACTTGCGGTGTTGGTGCCGCCGAACGCGCAGGGCGCGGTGCTGCAGGCGTCGCGGACCCGCAGCGGGCTGGCGGGGCTGACGGTTGCCGGCGGCGTGCTGGCTTTCATGAGCCTTTTCCTGGTGGTGCCGTTCCTGCTGTCCAACACCGGGGCCGGCGGTTTCCTGGTCGGTTTCCTGGCGTCGCTGATCCCGTTGTCGGTGGTCCTGGCCGCGGTCCACATCATCGACAGGTGGGAACCGGAACCTAAGCGGCTGCTGTTTTTCGCCTTTACGTGGGGTGCTGCGGTGTCCGTTGCCGTGACCCTGCTCATCCAGCCGTTCTTCGTGATCGCCTTCCAGTTCACCGACCAACCCGACCTGCAGACCTACATGGCCACCGTGCAGGCGCCCATCGTTGAGGAATTCGCCAAGTCGCTTGGCCTGCTCATCCTCCTCCTCGCGGCGCGCCGGCAATTCGACGGGCCGGTGGACGGCGTGGTGTTCGCCTTTACCATCGCCGGCGGGTTCGCCTTCACCGAAAACATCCTCTATTTCGGCAGGGCCATCGCGGAATCGGCATCCCCGGCGAGCGACTTCGCGCAGGTCTTCTTCCTGCGCGGCGTCATGTCCCCGTTCGCCCACGCGATTTTCACCGGGACCACGGGCCTCATCATGGGCTTCGCTGCCAGGCGCTGGCACACGGGCGCTTCGGTTGCGGCCTTCTTCGTGGGGCTGCTGCCGGCCATGTTCCTGCACAACAGGTGGAACAGCATGGGCCAGGGCTTCCTGCTGGACTACATCATGGTCCAGGTGCCGATCTTCGTGCTCGCAGTGGGCGGCATCATCTTCCTGCGGGTGGCCGAGAACCGCCTGACCCGCCAGCGGCTGATGGAGTACTCCGCCGCAGGATGGTTCACGCCGGCCGAAGTCCAGTTGCTGGCCACCCGCGGCGGCAGGCGCATGGTCCTGGCATGGGCTGCGGGTTCGGGCAGGAAGCGACAGATGAAGCAGTTCGTGAAGGCGGCCACCCAGCTGGCCAACACCCGCCAGCGGATCCTCAGCGGACGGGACGTTGCGCTGCACCAGGCAGAGGAAAGGCAGCAGCTCCAAAGGATCGTGTCCCTGCGGGCGGCCGTTGCCCGGTGAGCTGTGCCGAATGCGGCGTGCCGGTTGAACTGCACCCGTGACCACGCAAAAGGGCCCCGCCGAATGGCGGGGCCCTTTTGCGTGGTGGAAAGGCTACGCGAGCAGCGAAGGCTTCAGCTGCTGCAGCCGACCCAGCAGGCCGTTAATGAACTGCGGAGACTCATCCGTTGACAGCGTCTTGGCCAGCGCGACGGCCTCGCTGACCGCCACGCCGTCGGGGACGTCGTCGTTGTAAAGAAGCTCCCAGGTGCCGATGCGCAGGATGATGCGGTCTACTGACGGCATCCGCTCCAGGCTCCAGCCCTGCGAGTACGTCTCCAGGAACTCGTCGATGGCTGCCTGCTGGGACAGCACGCCTTCGACGATTTCCAAGGTGTAGGGGTTGACCACCTGGTCGGTCTTTTCCCGGCGTGCGCGAAGCACGTCGAACGCCGAAACAGAGCGCTGCTCCGCCTCGAAAAGAACATCCAGTGCCCTGTTGCGGGCTTTACCGCGGGCGCTCACTACTCAGTGACCCGGCCCAGGTAGCTGCCGTCGCGGGTGTCCACCTTGACCTTGGTGTTGTTCTCGATGAACAGCGGAACCTGGATCTCGTAGCCGGTTTCCAGGGTGGCGGGCTTGGTGCCTGCGGAGGAGCGGTCGCCCTGCAGGCCCGGCTCGGTGTAGGTGATTTCGAGGACGACGCTCGGCGGCAGTTCGATGTAGAGGGGGTTGCCGTCGTGGATGGCGATGTTGACCATCTGGTTCTCAAGCATGAAGTTGGTGGCGTCGCCAACCGTCGCACCCGAGACGGTGATCTGGTCGTAGTCGGAGGTGTCCATGAAGACGAAGTCCGCGCCGTCCTGGTACAGGTACTGGTAGTCGCGGCGGTCCACGGTGGCCGTCTCGATCTTGAGCCCGGCGTTGAAGGTCTTGTCAACAACCTTGCCGGACATCACGTTGCGCATCTTGGTCCGCACAAAGGCGCCGCCCTTGCCGGGCTTGACGTGCTGGAATTCGATGACGTTCCAGAGCTGGCCCTCAAGTTTCAGGACCGTTCCGTTCTTAATGTCGTTAGTGGTTGCCACTGGTTTCCTCTGGTTTCTTTGTCTGGCCGCGTGGTCAGATGCTGTATGCCGGGCGGGCACGCCGCAACGGCCCGCCTGCACGTGTTTGTCAAAAATCGCGTGGGTGCAAAAATTCCACAACCATTCTACCGGTAAATCGAGGCAGGCCTTTCCGCGGCCGCTGCCGGCTCAGCAGGCCAGGTCCAGGACATCCCTGGCCCGCTGCAGCGCCACCGTGGAAGAGTAAATCTGCGCGGCATCCGCCGACTGCGCCACCCGCAGGTCAAGTGCCTTGGAGAAGGATTCGACGGCGGCGGAGATCTCGCCGGCTGCGTATTGCGTCCGCCCCAGGTATTGCAGGGCCAGCGCCTCCCGCGGCGTGCCCTGCGATTCGGCCAGCAGCTGGCGGAACAGTCCAATGGCACGGCCCATGCGGTGGCTGACGCTCAGCACTTCGGCCTCGAGCACGCGCAGCAGGAAGGACTCCGGGTCTTTGAAGCGTGCCTCAGCCAGCAGTTCGGCAGCCTCGGACGCGTGGCCCTCAACGATGAGCACGAAGATATGGTCAGCCGGGTCAGTGGAGGCGGCCAGTGCTTCGCGTACTGCGTCCTCATTGACGATCTGCGGCAGCAGCGAATCAGGGTTGATCCGGATTCCCGGGAATCCGGCCTCCGGCCAATCGGAGGTGCCGCTTATGTCGCCCTGCATCAGGACGCAATCTCCTGGTAGGCCGCGAACAGCAGCGAAGTGTCAGGGACATCGAGGATCCCGGGTTTGGCAATGCCGTCAAGCACCACGAAGCGCAGCAGGTCGCCGCGGGATTTCTTGTCGCGGCGCATGCCGTCCAGCAGCCCCTGCCAGCGGTCCCGCCGATAGCTGACCGGAAGCCCAAGCCCTTCCAGGATGCTCCGGTGCCGGTCGGCGTCGGCATCGCTGAGCCGCCCGACGCTGCGGGCAAGTTCCGCTGCGAACATCATGCCCACGGACACCGCGGCGCCGTGCCGCCAGGAGTACCGCTCCACCAGCTCGATGGCGTGCCCCAGGGTGTGCCCGTAGTTCAGGATTTCCCGCAGCCCGGACTCTTTGAGGTCCTCGGACACCACTTTTGCCTTAACGGCAATGGCCCGCTCAATGAGTTCCCTCAGCTCGTCGGAGCGCGGATCCACCACGGCGGCGGGGTCCTTCTCCACCAGGTCCAGGATGGCGGGATCGGCAATGAAGCCACACTTGATCACCTCCGCCAGGCCGGAAATGATCTCATTCTTCGGCAGCGTGTCCAGGGTATCCAGGTCTGCCAGGACGGCGGCGGGCGGATGGAAGGAGCCCACAAGGTTCTTTCCCTCGGCCGTGTTGATGCCGGTCTTGCCGCCCACGGACGCGTCCACCATTGCCAGCAGGCTGGTGGGCATGTGGATGACATTGACCCCCCGCAGCCACGTGGCGGCGACGAAGCCTGCCAGATCGGTCACTGCCCCGCCGCCGACGGCGACGATGGCGTCCGAGCGGGTGAAGTCGTTCTGTCCCAGGACCTGCCAGCAAAATGCCGCCACCTGGATGTGCTTGCCTTCTTCGGCGTCCGGGATTTCCGCGGTGAGGGAGGTGAAGCCGGCGGCTGCGAGTTCGTCGCGGACGGTGTCACCGGTCAGGCGCAGTGCGCGGGGGTGGATCACCAGGACCCTGCGGACGCGCTCCCCGAGCAGCGCGGGAAGGTCACCAAGCAGGCCGCGCCCGACGACGACGCCGTAGTTGTTGCCCGCACCTTCGCCGGTGACGTTGATGACGGTAGATTGCGTGTTCACTTTTCAACTTCCTGTTTGGCAGCTGCGTGGTCCCGCAGTGCTGCTTCCAGACGGCCGCCGAGCTCGGAGATCGAGCCGTGGCGGACGTCCAGGGTAATGTCGGCCAGCCTCTCGTAGACCGGCCTGCGGGTGGCGAACATTGCTGTCCAGCGGCCCATGGCATCGCCGGCAAGGAGCGGCCGGCCGGAGTTCCAGGCAATCCTGTCCGCAACGGTATCGGCGTCGCACTCCAGGTACACCACGGTGCAGCGGCTGATCAGCTGCTGAGTCCCCGAGTCCAGCACCGCTCCCCCGCCCAGTGAGATAACGGTGGCGGTTCCTTCGGCTTCCTCGACGGCGTGGGCAACGGTCCGCGCCTCAATTTCCCGGAAGGCGCGTTCGCCGCGGCCGGCGAAGATATCGGCGATGGACCCATGCCCGGCAACGATGACGGCATCGGTGTCAACGAACCGGGCACCCAACTGCTGCGCCAGTTGCTGCCCGATGGCCGATTTGCCCACCGCCATGGGGCCGATGAGCACAATCGGCCGGTCGCCGACAGGTCCGGTATTGCTGCGGTGGAGCACTACTGGCCGATCGAGTCCAGGGATGCCGGGATGTTGTCCAGGTAACCCTTGATGTTGCGCGTGGTCTCCGCCACTGAGTCACCGCCGAACTTTTCGATGACGGCCTCAGCGAGGACCAGGGCCACCATGGCCTCGGCCACCACGCCGGCCGCCGGGACGGCACAAACGTCCGAACGCTGGTGGTGGGCCTTGGCCGGTTCGCCGGTGCTGACATCGATGGTCCGCAGGGCACGCGGTACGGTGGCGATGGGCTTCATGGCTGCACGGACACGGAGGACATCCCCGATGCTCATGCCGCCTTCGATGCCGCCGGCACGGTTGCTGGCGCGGACAATCCGGCCCTCATCGTCGCGCACGATTTCGTCGTGGGCGGCAGAACCGCGGCGGGCGGCGGTGAGGAAGCCGTCGCCGACCTCCACCCCCTTGATGGCCTGGATACCCATGAGGGCAGCCGCGAGCCTGGCGTCCAGCCGGCGGTCCCAGTGCACGTAGCTGCCAAGTCCGGGCGGGAGGCCGTAAGCAAGGACTTCCACCACGCCTCCCAGCGTTTCGCCTTCCTTGTGCGCGGCGTCCACCTCGGCCACCATGGCGTCTGAGGTTTCCCGGTCGAAGCAGCGCAGGGGGTCGGCATCCAGGGCAATGACGTCGCCCGGTACGGGCAGCGGACGGCCTTCCGGGACCCTCACACTGGCGATGGACACGGTGTGGCTCACGAGTTCAACACCGAGCTGCTTGAGGAACTGCGCGGCTACGGTGCCCAGCGCCACGCGGGTGGCAGTTTCCCGGGCGCTGGCGCGCTCCAGCACGGGGCGTGCTTCGTCGAAGCCGTACTTTTGCATGCCCGTGAAGTCTGCGTGTCCCGGGCGCGGGCGCGTGAGGGGCGCGTTGCGGGCCTGGTCGGCGAGGAGCTCGGGGGCCACCGGATCGGCGGACATGATCTGCTCCCATTTGGGCCATTCGGTGTTTCCTACCTGAATGGCAACGGGGCCGCCCTGGCTGATGCCGTGCCGGACGCCGCCGAGGATCGTGACCACGTCCTGCTCGAATTTCATCCGCGCACCGCGGCCGTAGCCGAGGCGGCGGCGGGCCAGGGAGTCTGCGATGTGCCCGCTGGTGATTTCCACACCGGCGGGGACGCCCTCAATAATTCCCATCAGAGCCGGACCATGGGATTCACCGGCAGTCAACCAACGCATAATTTCCATCCTGCCACGTAGGGCGGTCAGAACGCCCGCCGGGCAAGGCCGACTGCGTCACACATCACATCTATGACAGCTGCATTAACGTCTTCCCCGCGCCGGGTGAAGAGCCGCACCTGTTCCACTGCCTGGTACAGCAACATCTCCAGGCCCGGCACTACACGGCCGCCGCCGGCCCGCCATACCGAGGCAATAAGGCTGGGCCAGGGATCGTAGGCAACATCCAGCAGCACGCCCGCCGTCGTTGTCTTCAGGGCGGCAACTTCCGCTGCGAGTCCGTCTGCCGCGCGGGGCGGCAGGGTGGAAATCACGACGTCGGCTTCCGACGTGGGGCGCGCGGCCCCACCCAGGGGATGGACCTCCAGCGCCACCCCCAGGCTGTCCGCGGCCGCGCGGACGTCTGCTGTCCGCGACGCATCACGGACGAACAGCTGCACCGTACCGGTCCCCAGTTCCTTCAGGGCAGCGATTGCCGACGCAGCGGTCCCGCCGCCGCCCAGGATGACGGCCGAAGGTGCCGCCGGGGTGCCGGCATGGCAAAGCGCGTTGACGATCCCGGTGACGTCCGTATTAGACCCGACCACCTTGGTTTCGCCGGCTGATTCCTCGAAGGTTACGGTGTTGACCACTCCGAGGGTCTGCGCCACGCCCCGTACCTCGTCCACCTGATCAAGCATCGCGGTCTTCAAGGGCATCGTGACGGACAGCCCGCGCCAGCCCGGCTGGTGCCGGATCTGGCGCATGAAGGACGGCAGCAACTCCTCGGTGACGTCGATGGCCGTATAGCTGATCCCTGCGCCCAACTGCCCGTATGCCGACAGGTGCAGTGCCGGGGATTTCGAGTGGCTGATCGGGTGGCCCAGGACGGCAGCCCGCAGACTCATGTGCAGCGGCCCGCGTTGGCCTGGCACCAGGCGTTGTACTGCTCCACGTAGGCATTGTGTTCAGCCAGGGTCTTGGCGAACTTGGTTTCCTTGGTGTCCAGGTTGATGGTCACCCAGTACAGGTAATCATTGGCCTTGGGCCGTGCGGCGGCATCGATGGCGGTCTTGCCGGGGGAACCAATGGGTCCCGGCGGCAGTCCCGGATTGGCGTAGGTGTTGTAGGGGTTGGATTTGTCCTGGCGCTGCTCGTCGGTGAAGTTGAAGCTGCGGGTGCCAAGGCCATATGTGACGGCGGAGTCCACCTGCAGGAAGCCACCGGTCTGGTCATTGGGCTTGAGCCGGTTGTAGATGGCGCCCGCCACGTCCCCGTAGTCGGCCTGGCCGCCCTCGGCCTGGACGATACTGGCCACGATGACGGCCTGGTACTGCTTGGCCGGGTCCGTGATGCCCTGCGAAACGAGTTCATCCGTGGTGGACTTCACCAGCGCCTGCAGGATGTCCTTGGCGGGGGTTCCCAGGGGGAACCGGTACTCACCCGGTGCAAGGTAGCCTTCGAGGTTCTTGGCGTTGGCGGGCAGGCCGAACTGCGCCGGCTGGTTGCTGAGGGCCTGCAGCTGCTGCACGGACACTCCCGAGCCCTCCGAGATCGCCTGCAGGGATTCACTGATCCTCAGGCCTGCGCTGAGCGCGAAGTAGATGACTTTCGTCTTGTCCTTGCCCGCCAGGATGTTGACCGCGTCCGCGTTCTTCATCTCGGTTTTGAAGGTGTAGTCGCCCGGCGACAGTGTCCCGCCGGACGCATGGAACGCCTGCATGAAGGTGTCGGCGTTGGCAACAACGCGCTGGTTTTCCAGTTCCATGGCTACCGAGCGGGTTCCCTCGCCGCTTTCCACCGTTATTTGCACCTCACCCGATCCCGGGCCCGGGAAGTCCGAAGGCTTGCCGTTGCCCAGGAGGGGCTTGAGGAACTGGGCTCCCACCGCCACGGCCGTCACGAAGACGGCGAGCGTCAGGAACAGGGCCAGAAGCCTGCGGCGGCGCCGGACCTTCTTCGAGGGGCGCGGCACTACCTGGGCTGCCGATGAGCCTGGAAGCAGTCCGTGGTCCGCCTCCTGGTGGTGCTCATCGGGGTGCGGGGCGTCCAGGTGGGAGTCGTCATGGAATCCGGCGGCGTGGTGGACATGGTCGTGGTGCACTTCCTGGTAGTCGTGCGCGCCGGCCCCGTGGTGCAGGTCCGCGTCATGGTGCACGCCGGCGTACTGGACCTCGGGCGCGTGGTGGCCAACGCCGTCGTGATGGACGACATTGTCATGGTGCAGGACGGCGTTATGGTGCTCGACGGCGTCGTGGTGGAGGACGGCGTCGTGGTGTTCAAGAGGTGCTGGGGTCTCCACGGCGGCACCGTTGCCGTGGGAAGGGTCCGCATTCCGGTCATCCCCGATGGGCTGTCCATCCTGGATGGGCTGTTCGTCCTGGATGGGCTGTTCATCCTGTATGGACGGTGGCTCAACGGGCGCCGCCGGAACATCAACGGCACCGGGCAACGGAGCAAACGTCGGCCCGGCTTCGGGAGACGGGGCGGCCGGCGGAGCAGCGGGAGGCGGCGGGACGTCGCCGGTTTCATAGGCCTGCTCGGGCACGGCGTCCTGGCCGCCGGTATTGAGGCTCTTCTCCCGTGCCCGCAGTTCCTTGCGGGTCAACGGCCTCGCGGCCCCGCTGTCCAGCGGGCCGGAGGTGTCGTCAATGTTGGCAGGGCTCACTGTTGCCTTCCATTATCTGAAGATCGGGCCGTGTCTGCGGGGATGGCGCGGACGGATTCGTCCACCCCACCGGCCCCCAGCTCCACGGACGGGGATGGCGCTGTCACGCGTGAGCCGACATCCGCTCCCCTGGCTTTCTGCATGTCGATGGCGTGCTGAAGAATACCCGCCGCCGCGACCTGATCAACTACTTTACGGTGGTCCCTGCTGCTCATGCCAGCTTCATGCAGGTTCCGGTGGGCCGTGACACTGCTGAGGCGCTCGTCCACGAGGTTAACCGGGACCTCAAGCCCGCGCCGGGAAAACTCGGCCGCGAGGAGCAAGGCGTAGTCCGTGGCCATCCTGGCCGAGGCATGTTCCTCGCCCTTCATGGTCCTGGGCAGACCGACGATGACCTGTACCGCTCCGAGTTCCTGCGCCAGTTTGGCGATGACGCCCACGTCCGAGTTCTTCTTGGCGTTCCGGTCAAGGGTTTTATAGGGCGTGGCCAGGATGGAGTCGCGGTCGCAGATGGCCACCCCTACCCGGACGGTGCCGACGTCCACCCCCAGTTTGACGCCATGGGGGTAGCCGCCGGCAGCAACAGGATTGGTCATGGCGGAATTAGCGCCTTGAAATGGCGTCGAGGACGGCTGCCAGGGCAGCGCCGACCTTTCCGGAGTCGGTTCCGCCGCCCTGGGCGACGTCGTCCTTGCCGCCACCGCCGCCGCCGAGCACGCCCGCAGCGACCCGGACCAGGGCACCGGCCTTGACGCCGGCTTCCCTGGCTGCCTCATTGGTGGCCACCAGGATCAACGGACGGTCGTTGGCGACGCCTGCCACGGCCACGGCGGCAGCAGCCGAACCGAGCCGGCTGCGCAGGTCCAGGGCCAGGCCGCGGAGGTCGTCGGCTCCGCTGACGGTGCCGGCGTCGTGGGCCAGCACCTTAACGCCCCCAGCGTCCTGAGCCTTGTTGACCAGCTGCGCGGCGGAAGCGGCCAGTTGTTCCTTGCGCAGCCGGTCCAGTTCCTTCTCGGTGGCTTTCAATTTGGCCAGGGTGGCGGAAATCCTGTCCGCGAGCTGGCCGGACGGGACCTTCAAAAGGTCCGTCAACTCGGTGACCAGGGCACGCTCTGCCGCAAGGTGGCGGAAGGCCTCCATGCCAACAAACGCCTCCACGCGGCGGTTGCCCGAGCCGACGGACTGTTCGCCCAGGAGGGAGAGGCTGCCGATCAGCGAGGTGTTGGCAACGTGGGTGCCGCCGCACAGCTCGCGTGACCACGCGCCGTCGATCTCCACCACGCGCACCTCGCTGCCATAGTTCTCGCCGAAGAGGGCCATGGCACCCAAGGCCTTGGCTTCTGCCAGCCCCATGATCTTGGTTTCCACCGCATAGTTGTTGCGGATGGCCAGGTTGGAGACTTCCTCGATTTCGGACCGGGTGGCGGTGCTCAGGCCTTCGCCCCAGGCGAAGTCGAAGCGCAGGTAGCCGGCCTTGTTGAAGGAGCCGCGCTGGGTGGCCTCCGGCCCGAGGATCTGGTGCAGGGCTGCGTGCACGATGTGCGTGCCCGTGTGGGCTTGCTCCGCGGCGTGCCGGCGTTCACGGTCGACGGCGGCGCGCACCAGCGAGTCAGCACCGATTTCGCCTTCGCGGACAATCGCCTTGTGGACGCTCAGGCCCTTCACGGGGCGCTGGACGTCGAGGACCTCGACGACGAATCCGTCGCCCGTGATCAGGCCGGTATCGGCGGCCTGGCCGCCGGCTTCGGCGTAGAACGGGGTTTCGGCCAGCACGAGTTCGATCTCGTCGCCGGTGGCTGCCTGCTGCACCTGGCGGCCGGCGCTGAGCAGGCCGCGCACGCGCGACTCGCCTTCGAGCTCGGTGTAGCCGGTGAAGACCGTCTCGCCCTGGGCCAGGATGTCCTGGAAGACGGTGACGTCTGCGTGGCCGCCCTTCTTGCCCTTGGCGTCGGCCTGGGCGCGCTGGCGCTGTTCCTGCATGAGGCTGCGGAAGGCCGCCTCATCCACTTTGAGCCCGGCTTCCTCGGCCATCTCAAGGGTGAGGTCGATGGGGAAGCCGTACGTGTCGTGCAGGGTGAAGGCGTCTTCACCGGACAGCGGTTTGTTGGCGGCCTTGGATTCCCTCACGGCGTCCTCGAGGCGTGCGGTGCCCGAGGCGATGGTGCGCAGGAAGGCCTTTTCCTCGGCATAGGCGATCCGGCTGATCCGGGCGAAGTCGGTCTCCACCACCGGGTAGACGCCCTTCATGGCATCCCGCGAGGCGGGCAGCAGCTCCGGCAGGCAGGCCTGTTCCACACCGAGCAGGCGCATGGACCGGACGGCACGGCGGATGAGGCGGCGCAGGACGTAGCCGCGGCCCTCGTTGGAGGGGGTTACGCCATCGGAGATGAGCATCAGTGCAGAGCGGATGTGGTCGGCCACCACGCGCATGCGGACGTCGTCCGTGTGGTGGGGGTCGTCCGGGCTTTCGGCGGAGGTGTATTCCCTGCCGGACAGTTCCGCGGCCTTGTCGATGACGGGCCGGACCTGGTCGGTCTCGTACATGTTCTCCACGCCCTGCAGGATCATGGCGAGGCGTTCCATGCCGAGGCCCGTGTCGATGTTCTTCTTCGGCAGTTCACCCACTACGTCGAAGTCCACCTTGGAGCGCACATTTTCGATCTGGTACTGCATGAACACCAGGTTCCAGATCTCGATGTAGCGGGTCTCGTCGGCGAGGGGACCACCCTCAACCCCGTACGCGGGGCCGCGGTCGTAGTAGATCTCGGAGCAGGGGCCGGCCGGGCCGGGCTGGCCGGTGTGCCAGTAGTTGTCCGATTTGCCCATCCGCTGGATGCGTTCAGCCGGGACGCCGGTGTTCTTCAGCCACAGTTCCTCGGCCTCGTCGTCCTCTTCGTAGACCGTCACCCACAGACGCTCGGGCGCAAGGCCGTAGCCGCCGTCGTCAACGCTCCTGGTGAGGAGCTCCCAGGCGTACTTGATGGCGTCTTCCTTGAAGTAGTCGCCGAACGAGAAGTTGCCGCACATCTGGAAGAAGGTGCCGTGGCGGGCAGTCTTGCCCACTTCCTCGATGTCCCCGGTGCGGATGCACTTCTGCACGCTGGTGGCGCGGGAGTAGGGCGCTTCCTCGCGGGCAGTGAGGTACGGAATGAACGGGACCATGCCGGCCACCGTGAACAGCAGGGAGGGGTCGCTGGAGACCAGCGATGCGGAGGGAACCGCGGTGTGGCCCTTGCTGACAAAAAAGTCCACCCAGCGCTTTGTGATCTCCTGCGACTTCATGAGCTGTTTTCTTACCCTTCTTGGTCCGTGCCGCCGGGCGGCACGGAAATTTCGTTCAGGTGGCACGGATCCCGAAGCGGGTTCCTGCCGGTTGTTGGCTGATGCAGGTGTGATGCCCTGCGGGGCTCAGCGGCGAACCAATTCCGCGGACTCGACACCCAGGGCCGTCCGCAGGTCGGTCTCGCGTTCCCGCATCCCTGCGCGGACGGCGTCGGCGAAGTCGTACACCCCGTCGGCAAGCCGTCCCACCGTACGGTTGAGGCCCTCCGGCCCAAGCGCGGACTGGGCCTGGCTCACTTTGCGGAAGGCAATGACCCCAATGGCTACGCCGATTCCCATCCAGACAATTCTTTTCATATTGGTTCTCTTCGGATCTAGCGGCTGCGGCGGCCGGCAGCGGGCTTCCGGCGATTGGCGAAGGCGCTGCGCACGCCGTAGCTGAACGCCGCGACCTTGATCAGCGGCGAACCCACGGTGGCGGCCACCAGCGACGACAGGGCGGATATGTTGGCGGACGCGTCAGAGACGTTGGAGGAAATTCCGTCCACCTTCTTCAGCTGCTGGTTGGTGGTGGAAACGGTGGCCGTAACCTCGTCCATCAGGGGCGTGGCGCCGTCGCTGATGGACCTGATGGCGGTGCGCACCTCGTCGAAGACTTTACCCAGCTTCAGGATGGGGACCGCGAGCAGCAGCACCAGGAGCGCGAACACCCCGGCAGCGATCAGGCCGGCAATATCGCCACCAGACATAGACGTTCATCTCCTCGAAATTCTGTGGTTGAGCCACATCCGCCGCATGCACGGAAGGCCCGTTGCGCAGATGTTCCCCCAAGTACCTTACATACAAAGAAGCCCGCGGCGCTTGCCACGGGCTTCTTTGGATACGCTGCTGGGATTTAGCGTGCGTAGAATTCGACGACGAGCTGCTCTTCGCAGGTCACCGGGATTTCCGAGCGCTTGGGGCGGCGCACCAGGCGTGCCTGCAGGGCTTCCAGCTTGACGTCCAGGTAGCCCGGGACGGCAGGCAGGACGTCGCGGTGTGCACCGGCTGCGGCAACCTGAAGCGGAACCATGGTCTCGCTGCGGCTGTGGACGTGGACCAGCTGGCCCTCGCCGACGCGGAACGACGGGCGGTCAACGCGGACGCCGTCAACCATGATGTGGCGGTGCACAACCAGCTGGCGGGCCTGGGCGATGGTGCGGGCGAAGCCGGCACGCAGGACCAGGGCGTCGAGACGCATTTCGAGCAGCTCGATGAGGTTTTCACCGGTCAGGCCCTTGGTGCGGCGGGCTTCTTCGAAGGCACGGGTCATCTGTGCTTCGCGGATGCCGTACTGGGCGCGCAGGCGCTGCTTTTCGCGCAGACGTACGGCGTAGTCGGAGTCCTGCTTCTTGCGGGCACGGCCATGCTCACCGGGGCCGTACGGGCGGCGCTCCATGTACTTGGCGGCCTTGGGGGTCAGAGCGATGCCGAGGGACCGCGAGAGGCGGGCCTGACGGCGAGCACGAGTGTTGTTAGCCACTAGTGTCCTTCCAATATCTGCGGTGTGTCAGTGTTACTGGCCTCCACGATGGAGAGCATCGGCCAACCGCTGCCTTTTGCTACTGGGCGCAGGGCAGAACCTTCTCAACGTAAATTGGGGAGATTTTGCGTCCGTGCCTTGCCAGACGAACATCCAGCCTACCACGGCGGCTACTTGCCCCGCACAATCTTCCGCAGCCGCTCGAGGCGCTGGGCGATGTCACGTTCCGCGCCGTTGCCGGTGGGCTGGTAATAATCCCGGCCCACGAGGTCGTCCGGCGGGTACTGCTGGGTGGCCACTGCATGCGGGGCATCATGGGCGTACTTGTAGCCCACGCCGTGCCCCAGCTGCTTGGACCCCGGGTAGTGCGCATCCCGTAAATGCGCGGGAATCCCGACGCCGAGTCCTGCGCGCACGTCCGCGACGGCTTTGTTGATGCCCATGTAGGCGGCATTCGATTTCGGCGCCGTGGCCAGGTGGACCACAGCCTCAGCGAGGATGATGCGCCCTTCCGGCATCCCGATCAGCTGCACTGCCTGCGCCGCGGCCACGGCTGTCTGCAGTGCGGTGGGGTCCGCCATTCCAACGTCTTCTGCCGCCGAGATGACGATCCGGCGGGCCACGAAGCGCGGGTCCTCCCCCGCTTCGAGCATCCTGGCCAGATAGTGCAGCGCAGCGTCCACGTCAGAGCCGCGGATGGACTTGATGAAGGCACTGATGACGTCATAGTGCTGGTCACCGGCGCGGTCGTAGCGCACCGCGGCCACGTCCAGGGCGCGCTCGGTGTGGCGGAGTTCGACGGTGACCGGCCCGGCAGCTGCACCGTCCTCTCCCACGGAACGGTCGACGTCGTCCGCGTCACCAAAAGCGACGCCGGCGGCGGCCTCCAGGGCAGTGAGGGCACGGCGTGCGTCCCCGCCGGACAGCCGGACCAGGTGTTCGAGTGCTTCGTCGCTGAGTCGGATCTTGCCGCCCAGCCCCCGCGGGTCCTCCACGGCCCGTACCAGGAGGCCTTCGATGTCCGCGTCGGTGAGCGGCCTGAGCGTCAGGAGCAGGGAGCGGGACAGCAGCGGCGAGACGACCGAGAAGGACGGGTTCTCCGTGGTTGCCGCCACGAGCACCACCCAGCGGTTCTCGACGCCGGGCAGCAGTGCGTCCTGCTGGGCTTTGTTGAAACGGTGGATCTCGTCCAGGAACAGCACGGTGGTGGTCTTGTACAGGTCCCGGGCCGTGAGTGCGTCGTCCATGACACGCCGCACGTCCTTGACGCCGGCGGTGATGGCGGAGAGTTCCACGAACTTCCTGCCAGGGCCGCGGGCGATGACGTGCGCCAGGGTGGTCTTGCCCGTGCCGGGCGGCCCCCAGAGGATGAGGGAGGTGGGACCCGCCGGCCCGGTGGTGTCCGCTCCGGCCCCGGCAGCCAGCTGGCGCAAGGGGGACCCCTGGCCGAGGAGATGCTGCTGGCCAACTACTTCGTCGAGGGTGCGCGGACGCATCCGGACGGCGAGCGGGCCCCGGGGGGAGGCGTTGCCCGCTCCCGATGCAGCCCGGCCGGCGGCAGGTGCCGCCTCATCGGCGTCGTCGTCATTGCCGGGCCCCTGCCCGAAGAGATCATCCACATAGATAGGCTACTTCCAGTCCACCGCTGCATTTCGCCTCCGCCTTCCCGCCGTTCCCTGACACGAAGGACATTCCATGCCTGCCCCAGTCCCAGCCGGCGGCAACCCCTCCGTCCGGAGCGCGTTCGTGTCCGGTGCCCGGCTGACTGGCTGGGCAGAACGCTTCGGCGCGTCGCACGGCGGCTACCGGCTGCAGGATGACGACGACGGGCTCCGCCTTGTGGCGGCTGACGGTACCGTTGCACTCCTGCAGGCGCCGTGGCCGGCCGACGGCCGCCCTGGACGCGGCAGCGGGCCTCTGGCGCGGCTGGCCGCCCTTGCATCCCAGCCACGCCGGCTGGGCCTGCTGCTGGTGCGGCGGGGCGGTTACGGTATCGGGATAGTAAGCGAAGGAACGCTGCTGGCCTCCAAGGCAGGCACCAGGTACGTCCAGTCGCGCACCGCTGCCGGCGGCCAGTCCCAGCAGCGGTTTGCCCGCCGCCGTTCCAACCAGGCGGAGGCGTTGGTGGCAGCCGTGGCAGGGCAGGCTGCAGACGTGTTCGGCAGGGAAGCCTTCGAGTACCTCGTGCCGGGAGGCGACCGGGCCTTGGCCGACCTTGTCCTCCAGGAAGTGGCCCTGCGCGACTATTCGCGCCTGCCACGCCTTGCCTGGCTCGACGTCGCCGAGCCCCGGGCCGCCGTCCTGAAGAAAGCCGCGGCGGACGCGTGTTCGATCCGGGTCACGGTGACGGACGCATCCGTCCAGCGCACCGCTCAGGCCTGATCAGCAGCCGGTCAGCGCCCGGCGGGGACGTTCCTGCCGGTACAGGTAGCGGCCGGCTTCACGGAATCCGGCTTTTGCGTACAACCCCTGCGCTTCATGGTTGGCGGCGGTGACCAGGAGCCAGAAGTCCATCACGCCCCGCTCCGCACCGGCCTGCAGCAGGGACCGCACAATGGCTGTTCCGTAACCACTGCGGCGCACGTCCGGCCGGGTGGCCATGCAGTAGAGCCCGCCACGCGCGCTGCCGGCGGGAAGGGCCAGTCGGCCGACGGCGGCGGGCCTGCCGTCAGCGTCCCTCGCCAGTGCATACACCGACGGGCACCCTTCGAGGATTGCCCGTGCAGTGGCCAGGGCGTCCTCCCCTCCGCGGCCGTCCACGTCCCACCAGACCCGCAGCCAGTCCGGGGATGGCAACGGTGACAATTCGATCAAAGACAGGTCGATTGCCGCGGTTACCGGGGCGGCGGCAGGGAGCGGGACTGCTGCGGCGCTGCGTGTCATGACCAGGGTCTCGGACTGCCGGGTGAAGCGTTCCGTGTCGAGCAGGTCGTGGAGGGCGGCCGTTGCCGGGCTGGTGAACAGCTGAAAGATGACAGGCAGCCGGCGCCGGCGGTACCAGGACCTGGCATCCGCGAGCAGCACCGGGAGTTGGTCACCGGACTGCCCGGCGTCCAGGATGCGGGGCCAGATGGAGTTGGCCCGCTGGGTCACTCCGCCGGCCGCGCGCAGGACCCAACCGCCGGCGTCGTACCGTTCCAGCGCCGGCCAGGCGGCGTCCATGG
The DNA here is from genome assembly GCF_031844305.1 of Pseudarthrobacter sp. BRE9. Classification (NCBI taxonomy): domain Bacteria; kingdom Bacillati; phylum Actinomycetota; class Actinomycetes; order Micrococcales; family Micrococcaceae; genus Pseudarthrobacter; species Pseudarthrobacter sp. BRE9. The sequence continues at coordinate 461,521 of NZ_JAUZUY010000002.1, forward strand.
CGGCTTCGAGGTCCAGGGGTGCCGGTTCGGTGGTTCCCAAGGCGGACAACGGACGGCTCCTTCGTTAAATGCGGGAGGTTCCCCGGCGATGCGGGGAACCTCCATTGGCCGCTGCCTAACGGCAGCATCCGCTGATGCTATTGCTTCTCTTCGGGCTTCTTTTCTTCCGGCTTTTTGGCCTCGGGCTTGAAGTCCACGCCTGCCTCCTTGCGCTGCTGCGGCGTGATGGGGGCCGGGGCATCCGTGAGGGGATCGTGGCCGCCGCCGGACTTCGGGAAGGCGATGACGTCGCGGATGGACTCGACGCCCGCCAGCAACGACACCACGCGGTCCCAGCCGAAGGCAATGCCGCCGTGCGGCGGGGCGCCGTACTTGAAGCCTTCCAGCAGGAAACCGAACTTGGTCTGCGCGTCTTCCTTGTCCAGGCCCATCAGCTCGAAGACGCGCTCCTGCACGTCGCGCTGGTGGATACGGATGGAACCGCCGCCGATTTCGTTGCCGTTGCACACGATGTCGTAGGCGTAGGAGAGCGCCGACTCGGGATCCTTGTCAAAGGTGTCAAGGAACTCCGGCTTGGGCGAGGTGAAGGCGTGGTGGACGGCCGTCCACTGCCCTCCGCCGACGGCGACGTCACCTGAGGCAACAGCGGCTGCGGCGGGCTCGAACATCGGCGCATCCACAACCCAGCAGAAAGCCCAGTCGGTGGGATCGATCAGGCCGGTGCGGTGGCCGATCTCGACGCGCGCAGCACCCAGCAGGGCACGCGACGGCGTCTTCTCACCGGCGGCGAAGAAGATGCAGTCGCCGGGCTTTGCGCCAACGGCGTCAGCCAGGCCGGCGCGCTCGATGTCGGTGAGGTTCTTCGCGACCGGTCCGGCGAGCTCGCCGTCTTCCTTGTAGAGAACGTAGGCCAGGCCCTTCGCTCCGCGCTGCTTGGCCCATTCCTGCCAGGCATCAAGGGCACGGCGTGCCTGCGAGGCGCCGCCCGGCATGACGACGGCCCCAACGTAGGGCGCCTTGAAGACCCCGAAGTTGGTGTCCTTGAAGAAATCGGTGAGCTCGGTCAGTTCCTGGCCGAAGCGCAGGTCGGGCTTGTCCGAGCCGTAGCGCGCCATCGCGTCGGCGTACGTGATCCGCTGGATGGGTGTGGGGATGTCGACGCCGATGAGCCGCCACACCGCTTTGACGATGTTTTCGCCGATCCGGATGATGTCGTCCTGGTCCACGAAGCTGGCCTCGATGTCCAGCTGGGTGAATTCCGGCTGCCGGTCCGCGCGGAAGTCCTCGTCCCGGTAGCAGCGGGCAATCTGGTAGTACTTTTCGAAGCCGCCCACCTGGAGCAGCTGCTTGAACAGCTGCGGGGACTGCGGCAGCGCATACCAGGAACCCGGCGCCAGGCGTGCCGGAACCAGGAAGTCACGGGCGCCCTCCGGCGTCGAACGTGTCAGGGTGGGCGTCTCGATCTCGACGAATCCCTCATCGTGAAGCAGCTCGCGCGCCACCCTGTTCGCTTCGGAACGGAGGCGCAGGTTGCGGCTGGGGCCGGGGCGGCGCAGGTCCAGGTAGCGGTGCTTGAGGCGGGCTTCCTCGCCGACTTCCACGTGCTCGTCGATCTGGAAGGGCAGCGGGTCCGAGGTGTTGAGGACGGTGACATCCTCGGCGATGACCTCGATTTCGCCCGTGGCCAGCGCGGGGTTCTCGTTGCCTTCCGGACGCTTGGACACGGTGCCCTTGATCTGCAGGACGTACTCATTGCGCAGTCCGTGGAACACTTCTTCCTCACGGACCACCACCTGGGCCACGCCTGAAGCGTCGCGCAGGTCCACGAATGCCACACCACCGTGATCACGGCGGCGGCCCACCCAGCCGGCCAGGGTTACGGTTTGTCCAATGTGCTCGGAACGAAGGGATCCGAGGTCATGTGTGCGCAGCACAGCACGCCTTTCTGCGGGAAAACAGTGGGAAGTCAATATGATCGTTGCGGGAACGATCCCGTCCGAGTTTACCCGCTGGAAAGGGGCTGCCGCCGCATGAGCGAACCGCAGCAGCTGCAACGCAGGCTGGGAACCTTCGATGCCACCGCCATCGGCCTTGGTTCCATGCTCGGGGCCGGGGTGTTTGTGGTGTTCGCCCCGGCTGCGGCCCTGGCCGGGAATCTGCTGGTCCTGTCGGTCGCGGTTGCCGGGGCTGTGGCGTACTGCAACGCCGTGGCCTCCGCAGCCCTCGCCGCCAGGTACCCCACCAGCGGCGGGACGTACGTGTACGGCCGGAAGCAGCTCGGCGAATGGCCGGGCTTCCTGGCCGGCTGGGGTTTCGTGACAGGGAAGTCGGCGTCCTGCGCAGCCATGGCGTTGACGTTCGGCAGCTATGTGGCGCGGGACTATGCGGTGCCGGTGGCCGTGGCTGCCGTCGTGGCCCTCACCGGCGTTAACCTGCTGGGCATCACGCGGACGGCTTTGCTGACCCGGATCCTGCTGTGCATAGTGCTGGCGACGCTGGTGTTCGTTGGTGCCGCTGCCGTGCTCGGTCCGCATCCGGCGGCGGAGCCGGCAGGCGTGTACTCCGGGGGCGCGGAGGGTGTCCTCCCCGCTGCCGGGCTGATGTTCTTCGCGTTTGCCGGTTATGCCAGGATCGCCACGCTGGGTGAAGAAGTCAGGGACCCGGCACGGGCCATCCCCCGGGCCATCCTCGCGGCCCTGGCGGCCGCCTTCGCCATCTACCTGCTGCTGGCCCTGCTCCTGCAGGCCCACCTCGGAGAGCGGCTTGGGTCCACCACCACTCCCCTGCTCGACGCGGTGCTGGCCAGCAGGCTGGCGGCGGCAGCACCGCTGGTGCAGGCAGGGGCCGCCGCCGCATGCCTGGGCGCCCTCCTCGCCCTGATCACGGGCGTGGGAAGGACAACGCTTGCCATGGCGAGGGAGCGTGATCTTCCGGGACCGCTGGCGAGGGTGGGCGGTGCGCACACCGTACCGTTCGTGGCCGAACTCGCCGTGGCCGCCGTCGTCATCCTGTTGCTGCTGACCACCAATGTGATGACCGTGGTGGGCTTTTCAAGCTTCGGCGTGCTGGTCTACTACGCCATAGCCAACGCGTCCGCCTTTACCCTTGCCGCCCATCCCGGTTACGCTCCCCGCTGGCTCAACGCGGCGGGTTTCCTGGGGTGCGTGGTACTTGCCTTCACCTTGCCTCCTGCGTCGGTGCTGACCATGTCGGCGGTCCTTGCCGCGGGCGTGGCGGGGCGCTGGCTGGTGCTGCGGTTCCGGCAGCACCAGCCCCGGCAGTAAGGTCCGGCTAGACCGAAGCCGCGGCGGCTGTCGTCTCGACCTGCACTGCGAGGTCCTCCAGCGGCGGCATCCAGGTTTCCGGGGCCGCCAGCACCTGCTCGCCGGTGCGGATGTCCTTGACCTGGTGGGTGCCGTCCCCGTCCGTGAACCACACGAACGGGATTCCCCTGCGGTCGGCGAACTTGATCTGCTTGCCGAACTTCTCGGCCTTGGCCGCCACTTCGGTGGGAATGCCCCGGCTGCGCAGCAGTGCTGCAACGTCCTGGGCATTACCCCAGCTGTCGTCATGGTTCAGGGCCACCAGCACGGCGGTGGGAACAGAGCGGGATGCTTTGGCGAGGTCCTGGCTCAGGATCCGGGACACCAGGCGGGTGACGCCGATGGAGAGTCCAACACCCGGGAACTTACGGTTGCCCTTTGACGCCAGGGCGTCATACCGGCCGCCGGAACAGATGGATCCCAGCTGTTCGTGGCCCACCAGCACGGTTTCCACCACGGTGCCGGTGTAGTAGTCCAGGCCGCGGGCGATGCTCAGGTCTGCCAGCACCTTGCCCGGAGCCCGCTGCACCGCCGCGTCGATGACCTGCTCCAGTTCGTCCAGGCCTTCGTCAAGGAGTTCATTGGTGACGCCCAAGGCACGGACCTGGGCCACAAAAGACGTATCTTCGGTGCGGATCGCTGCAAGCTGCAGGGCTTTGGCAGCCTGGTCTTCGGTTGCGCCAAGCTCGGCCTTGAGCAGCTCGGCCACCTTTGCGGGACCGATCTTTTCAAGCTTGTCGATACTGCGCAGCACGCCTGCGGTGTCATCGAGTCCGATGCCCCGGTAGAAGCCTTCGGCGAGTTTGCGGTTGTTGATCCGGAGACGGAAATCGGGGATGGGAAGGGCAGTAAGTGCTTCGGCGATCACCAACGCGATCTCGACGTCGTAGCGGAACGGCAGCTCGCCGTCGCCCACCACGTCGATGTCCGCCTGGGTGAACTCCCGTGCCCGGCCTTCCTGGGGCCGCTCGCCCCGCCACACCTTCTGGATCTGGTAGCGGCGGAAGGGAAAGGCCAGGTAGCCGGCGTTTTCCACTACATAGCGGGCGAAGGGCACCGTCAGGTCAAAATGCAGGGCAAGCGCATGGGGATCGGCTTTGCTGCCCTTGACGGGATTGTCGCTCTCGTCTTCCTGGAGCCGGCTGAGTCCGTACACTTCCTTGTCGATCTCACCCTTGCGCAGCAGCTGCCCGACCGTTTCCACGGCGCGGGTTTCGATTGAGCCAAACCCATGCAGTTCAAAGACACGGCGCAGGGTATCGAGCACATGCAGCTCCACCAGCCGCTCCTCGGGAAGCCACTCGGGGAATCCGGACAGGGAGGCGGTGCGTGCCATGGGGAAGGTTCTCCTTAGGAATGGAAGGTGCGCCGGACCTGCCGGCCCCGCCCTTATCGGCGGCTTACGGCGGCAGCACAGCGAGCCATGCATAAACTATGTGCGGCAGCCAGTTTATGCGTCATCCGTGTGCTTCTCTAATGCGGGGGATCAGCAAAGCCTGGCCCGTTAACACCTGCGCCCTGCGGCCACCCGCCGGGCACCAGCAGCCCGACGACGAGGAGGACCTTTGGCGGCCAGTTCACGCAGTGCACGCGAAACAAAACGGCGCATCCAGCAGATGGAAGCCAAGCGTGAGCTCCGGCGCGCCCAGGAGAAGCGGCGGAAGCGCGACAACCTCGTGGCTGCCGGCGCCGGAACCGCCGCGGTGCTGCTCGCCGTCGTCCTTCAACTCACTGCATTTGCCGGGAACCCCACCGAGGACGAATATGCCGCCGCGCAGGCGGGCCCGACGGAACCATCAGCCTCCGCAAGCGCCTCCGCAACACCCCCGGCGCCGGCAACCAACGGACCAAACATCCCGTCCGCCGACACGGCAGCGGGCAAGACCTTCACCGGAGAACTGCTGCTGAACGGCAGCCCGCTCGGCGTGGAAGTGGACGGGACCAAGGCTCCGCAGGCGGCCGCCGTTTTCAAGTCCCTCAGCGACGAAGGCTACTTCAACGGCAAGTCATGCCACCGGCTCACCACCGCCGACCAGTTCGGCGTGCTGCAATGCGGCTCCCCGAACGGAGACGGGCAGGGCGACCCGGACTACACCTGGGGTCCGCTGGAGAACACCCCCGCCGACAACACCTACCCTGCCGGCACCATCGCCGTGGCCCGCACGGGGAACAATGCCTACGGGAATGGAACGCAGTTCTTCATTGTGTACAAGGACACCGTCATTCCGGCAGACGCAGCCGGCGGCTATACCGTAGTGGGGATGGTGACGTCCGGGCTGGATATCGTGTCCAACATCGCCGCCGCAGGCATCACGCCAGGCGCCGGCGACACGGACGGCGCGCCAAAACAACCAGTCACGATAGACTCATTCTCTCTGAAGTAGGAAGCCGGGCCGGACAGGCAACGGTGCAGTACGTGAGTATTTCCCTCCAAGCGAAAGACTTTTAGCGGTGACAGACAGTCAGAAATCCGACGAAACAGCAACAGACGTGACCGAAACAGCGGCTCCGGCCGAGGTTGGCGGTCCTGATGCCAATGAGGGGCAGTCCCCCGTAAGCCCTGAAGGCAGCGCGTCCGACGAGGGTGCCGGGCAGGCTGCCGCAGACCAGGGTGCCGAAGGCCAGAGTGCCCGGAACCAGGACGGCGGAACCGCCACTGAAGCGTCCGCGCCTGCCGAGGCACCTGCCCCGGCTCCCGGGCCGCGGCCCTCTGCTCCGTCTCCTGCAGCATTCGCGTCGCGTCCCAAGCCTGCTGCCGCCGCTCCCGCCGCAGCCTCCGTTCCTGCCGCGCCCGGGACGTCTGTTGCCGAAGCCTCGAAATGGGGCCGGGTGGAGGGGGACGGCCACGTCTACCTGACCATCGATGGCGAAGAACACCCCGTGGGCCAGTACCCGGGTGTCAGCGACGACGAAGCGCTGCTCTACTTCGCGCGGAAGTACGACGACGTGGTGGCCCAGATCGTCCTGCTGGAGCAGCGGGTCAGCTCCAAGGCCCCCAGCACCGACATGCAGAAGACCGTAACGCACCTGCGTGAACAGCTTGCCGAGCGCAACATGGTGGGCGACCTCCGTGCAGCAGAGGCCCGCCTGGACAAGCTGTCAAACCAGATCGCCGAACTGGAAAAGGCAGAAAAGGCCGAGCACGACGCGGTGCGCGCTTCCGAGCTGGCAGCCCGTGAAGCCATCGTCACTGAAGCAGAAGAGATCTCCGGCCAGGACCCCGCGCAGACACAGTGGAAGACGTCCAGCGCCCGGATGAACGAGCTTTTCGAGAACTGGAAGACGGCCCAGAAGAGCGGAGTCCGCCTGGGCCGCAGCAATGAAGACGCCCTGTGGAAGCGCTTCCGCGCCGCGCGCACCGTCTTCGACCGGCACCGCCGCGCCTACTTCTCCCAGCTGGACAGCAACAACTCCGCCGCAAAGGCCGCCAAGGAAAAACTGATTGCTGAGGCCGAGGCGCTCTCCACGTCAACCGACTGGGGCTACGCTGCCGGTGAATACCGCCGGCTGATGGACCAGTGGAAGGCCTCGCCGCGGGCAAGCCGCAAGGACGACGACGCGCTCTGGGCGAGGTTCCGCGCCGCGCAGGACGTCTTCTTCACGTCACGGCAGGCCGCCAACGAGGAGATTGACCAGGAATACGCCGCAAACCTCACGGTGAAGGAGGCGCTGCTGGCCGAGGCCAACACCATCCTGCCTGTGAAGGACCTCGCCGCTGCCAAGAAGGCGCTCCAGTCCATCCGTGACCGCTGGGAGGAAGCCGGCAAGGTTCCCCGCGCTGACATGGGCCGGGTCGAGGCGGGGCTGCGAAAGGTTGAAGACGCCGTGCGCCATGCGGAGGAAGAGCAGTGGCAGCGGTCCAACCCCGAGCGCAAGGCACGCACCAACAGCGCGCTCTCGCAGCTGGAATCCGCTATTGCCGGGCTCCAGGAGGACCTTGCCAAGGCTGAAAAGAGCGGCGACCAGCGCAAGATCAAGGCTGCCCAGGAAGCCCTCGACGCACGCCAGGCCTGGCTCGACCAGATCCAGCGTTCCGCCAGCGAGCTTGCCTGACGTTCCTGTCCTGAACTGATGGGCACAGGCCCGGTCCCGGTTATCCACATAACCCGAACCGGGCCTGTGCGCGTTAACGGCATCCGGGCAGGATGGGGGTATGGCCACACCTCCAGCTTCCTCCGCCGCCGGTCAGGGCAGGGAAGCCTCCGCTGCCGCTGTCCGGGCGGGCTGCCAGGCAAACGGTGCGGAGCCGGCGTCGCCGCCGCGCTTTCCCGACCTGTACGCACCCGGCGTGCCTTTCGCCGGTCCTGAACTGCAGTCCCTGGCAGCCGACGGGCTGTTGGCCCGCTTCCATCAGCATGGCTACACCCTCCCAGGGGTACCGGCATCACCCCAGCTGCGGGCCAGGGCGGCAGCCGGAGTCGTCCCGCCGGCCATACGGCAGCGTGTTGTCGCGGGGCGCCTGACGGCAGCATGGATCTACGGCTGCGCCGGGGAACCGGACAGGTTGGCGCTGCTGGTGGACGCAAAGCGGAGGGTGTCCGGCCTCCGCAATACCCGCGGCTGCACCCTGCACGAAGTGAAGCTCGGACCGTTCGACGTGATCAGCCTGGGCGGACTGATGGTGTCCAGCCCGTTGCGGACCGCCCTCGATATCGCCCTGCACGTGGACGCCGAACGCGCCGTCCCCGCCCTGGCGGGCTTACTGGCCCGGCCGCAGCAGGACGTCGGGCTGCGCCTCCTGGTGCGCGCGATCGAGGCGACCCCACGGGTCCCGCACAAGCGGGCTGCTCTGGAAAAGCTTGCCCTGCTAGCTCCGGCGCTTGTTCCCGGTGGTCCGGTACACGTCGAAAACCCCGTCGATCCGCCGGACCGCGCTCAGGACGTGGCTGAGGTACTTGGGGTCGCCCATCTCGAAAGCGAACTTTGAGATGGCCACCCGGTCCGTCGACGTGTGCACACTGGCAGCGAGGATGTTGACGTGGTTGTCCGACAGTACCCGCGTGACATCCGAGAGCAGGGATTTCCGGTCCAGGGCTTCAACCTGGATTTCCACCAGGAAGACGCTCGACTGGGTGGGGGCCCAGTCCACGTCCACGATCCGGTCCGGCTGGTCCTTCAGGTCCGAGATGTTGGTGCAGTCGGTGCGGTGCACGGACACGCCGGACCCGCGGGTCACGAAGCCGAGGATCGGGTCCGGGGGAACGGGCGTGCAGCAGCGCGCCAGCTTCACCCAGACATCGCCAACGCCGCGGACCACAACGCCGGAGTCGGAGAAGCGCGCCTTGGTGACCTGGGTGGGGATGCTGACCTCTTCGACGTCATCATCGGCACTCTCGTTGCCGCCCAGGCTTTCAATGAGCTTCTCCATGACGGACTGGGCGGAAGTGTGCCCGTCGCCCACACCGGCATAGAGCCCGGAGATGTCCGCGTACTTGAATTCCTCGGCCACCGCTGCCAAGGCCTCATGCGTCATCAGCCGCTGCAGCGGAAGGTTCTGTTTCCGCATGGCGCGGGTCAGCAGCTCCTTGCCGCGGTCAATCGCCTCTTCGCGCCGTTCCTTGCTGAACCACTGGCGGATCTTGTTGCGCGCCCTGGCGCTCTTGACGAAGTGCTGCCAATCCTGGCTGGGCCCGGCCCCCTCGGCTTTGGAGGTGAAGATCTCCACCCAGTCACCGTGGTTCAACTCGCTGTTGAGCGGGACCAGCTTGCCGTTGACCCTGGCGCCGATGGTGCGGTGGCCCACCTCGGTGTGCACGGCGTACGCAAAGTCCACCGGCGTCGATCCCGCCGGCAGCGCCATGACTTCGCCCTTGGGCGTAAACACGAACACTTCACGGGCGTTGATTTCAAAGCGCAGCGAGTCCAGGAACTCCCCGGGGTCGGACGTTTCCTGCTGCCAGTCCACCAGGGACCGCAGCCATCCCATGTCCCCGTCGCGTGGGCTGCCGGGACCCACGGCGGTCCGGTTGGGCTGGTCCTTGTACTTCCAGTGCGCCGCAACGCCGTACTCGGCCCGGCGGTGCATTTCATGTGTCCGGATCTGGATTTCCACCGGCTTGCCGCCAGGGCCAATCACGGTGGTGTGCAGCGACTGGTACATGTTGAACTTCGGCATCGCGATGTAGTCCTTGAACCTGCCGGGCAGGGGGTTCCAGCGCGAGTGCATGGTGCCCAGGGCGGCGTAGCAGTCCCGGACGGAGTCCACCAGGACGCGGACGCCCATGAGGTCGTTGATGTCGTCGAAGTCCTTGTCGCGGACGATCATCTTTTGGTAGATGGAGTAGTAGTGCTTGGGCCGGCCGGTGATGGTGGCCTTGATCCGGGCGGCGCGCAGGTCTTCGGTGATCTGGTCCCGAATGACACCCAGGCTCTTTTCCCGCTCCGGCGTCCTGTCCCCCACCATCCGGACGATCTCTTCGTACACCTTGGGGTAAAGCGCAGCGAAGGAGAGGTCCTCAAGTTCCCACTTGATGGTGTTCATGCCCAGGCGGTGGGCCAGCGGCGCGAAGATCTCCAGGGTTTCCCGGGCCTTGCGGGCAGACGATTCGGCCGACACGAAGCGCCAGGTGCGGGCGTTGTGCAGCCGGTCCGCCAGCTTGATCATCAGCACGCGGATGTCCTTGGCCATGGCCACGACCATTTTGCGGACCGTCTCGGACTGTGCGGCCTCGCCGAAGCTGACCTTGTCCAGTTTGGTGACGCCGTCCACCAGCATGGCCACTTCCGGCCCGAAGTCCCGCTTCAGGTCAGCGAGAGTGTAGGAGGTGTCCTCGACTGTGTCGTGCAGCAGGGCGGCAGCCAGCGTGGTGCCGCTGAGGCCCAGTTCCGCGAGGATGGTGGCCACTGCCACCGGGTGCGTGATGTACGGATCCCCGCTCTTGCGCTTTTGCCCGCGGTGGCAGCGCTCAGCGACGTCGAACGCACGCTGGATGAGGTCGAAGTCCTCTTTGGGATTGTTGGCGCGGACGGTCCGCAGCAGCGGCTCAAGGATGGGTGAGTATGTGGCGGTTCCGCGCCCGGTCAGGCGTGCAAGCCGGGAGCGGGTGCGCTCGCGGCGGCCGGGAAACGTGGCGCGTGATCCTGAATTATCGACAGGAACCAAAGAGCCCTGGCGCGCAGAGGATGCCGCACCGGCTTGCATGCCGGCAGGATTTTTTTCCTCCTGTGCCGTTGGCGCTGACGCCGAACGTTCTTCCAATGAAGTACCCCTCACCACCGTCTTAATTACCTCAGTCTATTCCTCCGGGCAGCGACTTTTATAACCGGGGCTGCACAGGAAAAGGCCGGGCGGCGCAAAGTGTGCTCCGCCCGGCCTTTAGGGTGAATCAGGACCGGATGTGGTTGCTGCTCAGGCCTGCGCCGGCGATGCCGGGACGGCCCGTTCCGCTGCTCCGGCGCGGCGCTGCTCAACACGCCGTGCCTGCTTCACGAGGTCCGGTTCACTTTGGCGGAGCCAGGCGTACATTGGCGCGGCCACGAAGATGGTTGCCGCCGTGCCGATGAGGATTCCTACGAACAGGGCCAGGGACAGGTCGCGCAGGGTTCCTGCCCCCAGGAGGCCGGCACCAATGAACAGAATGGCCCCCACGGGAAGGATGGCCACCATCATGGTGTTGATGGAACGCACCAGCGTCTGGTTGACGGCGAGGTTGACTTCCTCGCCGAAGGTCCGGCGCGTGGACGCATCGATTCCGCTCGTGTTTTCGCGGATCTTGTCGAAGACCACCACGGTGTCGTACAGCGAGTAGCTCAGGACGGTGAGGAACCCGATGATGGCCGACGGGGTGACCTCGAAATCACTCAGGGCGTACACCCCGGCAGTGATGAACATGGTCACGGCCATGCCGGCAAGCGCCGAGAGGGACATCTTCCAGGTGCGGAAGTACAGGGCCATCAGCAGGGCCGCGAGCAGGACGAACACCACCAGGCCGATCAGCGCCTGCTTGGTCACGTCTGCGCCCCAGGTGGGACCGACGAACGTGGAGGTCACCTCGTTGTCGGTAACCCCGTAGGCGCTGGTCAGGCCCTGCTTGATCCGGAGGGTCTCGTCATCGGTCAGCTTGTCGGTCTGGATCCGCATGGTGTTGCCGGCCACATTGGCCACGCGCGGAACACTGCCGGACACTACATCGGTCACGGCCTTCTCGCCGATGGTGGCATCGGTGGTCCTGACGTTGGAGACCGTGAATTCAGAGCCGCCACGGAACTCAATGCCGAGGTTGAAGCCGCCCTTCGCCGCCGGGATGATGATGGACAGGGCCACCCCCACCGCGGCGATGATGAACCAGATCTTCTTGGCACCGACGAAGTCGTAGGAGCGCTTTCCGGTATAGAGCTCGTTGCCGAAAGTGGCGAAGCCTGACATTACTTGTTCTCCTTCGCGGAGGTCTTGGACGAGCCGGCCAGCTGTTCCTGCTTCTCTGCCAGGCGCCGTTCGGCGATGGTCATGCGGCGTTCGGCCTCGGCCGCGGCCCCTGAGTTCTTGCTGCGGACCGCGACGGGCCGGTCTTCAGGGGTGCGGATGCGGCCGGCACCGCGGTACAGCGGCACGGCGCCCAGCCGTTCAGGGTCAAGTCCGGAGAACTTGTGGCCTTCACCAAAGAACCGGGTGCGGGCCAGGAGCTGGAGTGTGGGGTGGGTGAACATGAACACCACGATCAGGTCGGCGATGGCTGTCAGGCCCAGGGTGAAGGCGAAGCCGCGGACGTTGCCCACTGCCACGAAGTACAGGACCAGTGCGGCCAGGAGGTTGACCGCTTTGGAGGCAAGGACGGTGCGCTTGGCACGCTTCCAGCCGTTTTCGACGGCGGATACCAGGCCGCGGCCTTCCCGCAGTTCGTCCCTGATGCGCTCGAAGTAGACGATGAAGGAGTCGGCGGTCTGGCCGATGGCCACGATGATGCCGGCCACGCCGGCCAGGGACAGCCGGTAATTCTCCGTCCAGCCGAGGATCGCGATGGCCAGGTACGTCAAGGCTCCAGCCACCACCAGCGATGCGATGGTAACGAAGCCCAGCGCCCGGTACTGGAACAGCGAATAGACCACCACGAGCAGGAGACCGATCAGGCCGGCCAGCAGGCCCATGCGCAGCTGTTCGCCACCAAGCGTGGCGGAAATCTGCTGCTCGCTCTGGATATCGAAGCTGATGGGAAGGGCGCCGAACTTCAGCTGGTCCGACAGTGCCTTTGCGGTCTTCTCGGTGAAACCGCCGGTGATCTGCGGACGTCCGTCGGTGATGACGGCCAGCGAACGCGGGGCGGAGATGACCTGGTCGTCGAGCACAATGGCGAACTGGGACTTGGGGTCGGTGCCCGACTGGCCGCCGGCGGCCACGTAGAACTGGTTCAGCCGTTCGGTGACCTCTTTGAACTTGGCCGTGCCTTCGGCGTCGAACTGGATGTTGACGGCCCACTCATTGGTGACGGCTCCCTGTGCGCCCTGCTGCAGCTGGAAGGACGAGGTGACGATGTTGCTGCCCTTGACCTCCACGGGACCAAGGATGTACTTGATGGCCGGGGACTTGTCCGTGGCCGGCTCGCAGGTCACCAGGGGCTTGGCGGGATCCGACCGCTCGGATTTCTCGGCTGCGGCGCTGTTGCAGTCCAGTGCCTCGAACTGCTTGTAGATCTCCGGCGTGATCCAGTTGGTGTCACTGCTGTTCGCCGGCTCAGCGGTCGGCTTGGGCAGCTGGTCCTCCGGGGCCCGGGACTCGGGAGGAACTGCTGCGCCGTCACCATTGAGCAGGACAGGGCGGAAGTTCATGTCCGCCGAGGCCTGGATCAGGTTGCGGGTTTCGGCAGAGGGTGTGCCGGGAAGGCTGACCACCACGTTCCGACCTGACTGGGTGCTGATTTCGGCTTCGGAGACGCCGGAGCCGTCAACGCGCTGGCGGATGATCGCCACGGCCTGGTTGAGCTGCTGTTCGTTGATGTCCGAACCGCCCTCCACCTTCGGGGCCAGGATCATCTGGGTGCCGCCCTCGAGGTCCAGCGCCAGTTTGGGTGCCCAGCTGGCCTGTCCGGCGATGGTGCCGCCGGCCAGGACGGCGGTCAGCGCTGCCAGGATTACACCAAGCCAGACCAGGACGCGGAGCCCTGGTTTCTTGCGGCCAGTTCGTGCCATTGTCGATCTTTCTCTTATTCGCGGAGAAACCGCCGGAGCGGGCTGTTGCCTGCGCCGGCGGTGATCCGCAGCGGTAGAGGGAGGAAGGGGCCAGCGGGCCTAGCTGTCCTTTTTGCCCTCATCGTTGAGGCGCTTCAGGGTTTCCTCGGGAGTCTCGGTGCCAACTGCGGTGCTCCCGGCTTCCGTGGTGGTGAGGGATGACGCATCGTCGGGGACCACCGGGGAGGCAGCATCGGACGGCTGCCCGGCGGGATCTGCGGCGGGATCTGCGGCAGGTTCGACGACCTTGGTGACGGCCTGGCGGTGCACAGTGGCCAGGTTGCCGGGGGAAAGTTCAAGGGTGACCTTGTTTTCGGCCTCGTCGATGTCCACGATCCGGCCGAAAAGTCCAAAGCTGGTCATGACTTCCACGCCCGGGGCAAACTTCGACTGGAGCTCTGCCTGCTGCTGCTGCGTCTTCTTGTTCCGGCGGAACATCATGAAGATGAATACGCCGAGCATGACGAACAGGAGAATTGACATTGGATCCAAGGGGGGAATTCCGTTCTTTAGCGTGGTGTAGCTGGGTTCTCCAGCGACGTCGGCTTCGCTTCGGCCGGGGTGGGTTTCTGGTGCAGGCAGGACGCCTGACATTTCCCTTCCCCAAGCGACGGGGGCGTCAGGGCCACCCGCGAAACAAAGACCCGAACGTGCCGGGCGTCATACCAGTCTAAAGGGAAAAGCTGAAGGGAGCCTGCTATTGGTTCTCCGGGGCCCAGTCCCCCGCGGTGGAAGCGCCCTCTTCGGGCTCGAAAAGGTCCAGCTGCTCCTGCGCGAAGACGCCGGACGGGATGGCGTAGCCCAGGTGCGTCCACGCCGGTGCCATGGCGATCCTGCCGCGGGGCGTGCGGCCCAGCAGGCCCTCGCGGACCAGGAAGGGCTCGGCAACAGTCTCAACCGTTTCGGTTTCTTCCCCGACGGCGATGGCCAGGGTGGACAGACCGACGGGGCCGCCGCCGAACTTGGTGATGAGGGCATCGAGGACCGCACGGTCCAGCCGGTCCAGTCCCTTTTTGTCCACTTCGTACATGTCCAGGGCAGCGGACGCGGTCCTGGCATCAATTTGTTCGACGCCGTGCACCAGCGCCCAGTCCCGGACCCGCCGCAGGAGCCGGTTGGCAATACGGGGAGTGCCGCGGGAACGGCCGGCGATCTCAGCGAATCCGGCCGAGTTGACCTTCAGGTCCAGCAGCCCCGCAGAGCGGCGGAGGACCAGTTCCAGCTCCGGGACGGAGTAGAACTCGAGGTGGCCGGTGAAGCCGAACCGGTCGCGCAGCGGTCCCGGCAGCAGCCCGGCGCGGGTGGTGGCGCCCACGAGCGTGAACGGCGGCAGCTCCAGCGGGATAGCGGTGGCACCGGCGCCTTTGCCTACCACGATGTCAACGCGGAAGTCCTCCATGGCCATGTAGAGCATTTCCTCGGCCGGCCGGGACATGCGGTGGATCTCGTCGAGGAACAGGACCTCGCCTTCGGAGAGCGAGGACAGGATTGCCGCGAGGTCGCCCGCGTGCTGGATGGCGGGTCCGCTGCTGAGGCGCAGCGGCGCATTCATCTCAGCGGCAACGATCATCGCCAGGGTGGTCTTGCCCAGGCCGGGCGGGCCGGAGAACAGCACATGGTCTGCGGTCCGTCCGCGCATGCGGGAAGCCTGGAGAACCAGCGACAGCTGCTTGCGCACCCGGTGCTGGCCCACGAAGTCGTCCAGGTTCTTGGGCCTGAGGGCCGCCTCAATGGCGCGCTCTTCCGGCTCCTCCCCCGCCGTAACCAGGGACGGTTCAGCCACGGCTGCCTACGCGGTTGCCGGCGCGTGCGCCGTCCTGGCCCAGCCAGCGGAGGGTGGTCCGGAGGATTTCCGCCACGTTGCCGCGGAAGGACACTTCAGGGTCCTCGGCCAGGGCCTTGTCGATGCTGGACGAGGCGTCCTTCTCGGACCAGCCCAAGCTGGTCATGGCGGCCACCACCTGGGGCTTCCACGCAGCTTCTGCAGGGGTGGCGGCGCCAGGGGCAGCTGCCGTTCCCTGCGGGACAAGCTTTCCGGCCAGCTCGAGCACGATCCGGCCGGCCACCTTGGGGCCGATTCCCGGAACCTTGGTGAAGGTCTTGCTGTCCCCTGTATGCGCGGCGACCCTGACGGCTTCGGGATCGTGGACTGCCAGGACCGCAAGGGCAAGCCGGGGACCCACGCCGCTGACACTCAGCAGGACGTCAAACACCTCGCGTTCGTCATCGGAGGCGAAGCCAAAGAGTGTCAGCGAGTCTTCCCGGACAATCAGGGACGTGAACAGCTGGCCCTGTTCGCCCACATGCAGCCGGCTGAGGGTCTGGGGTGTGGCGTTGACGCTCATCCCGGCACCGTTGAGGTCTATCACGGCCGTGGACAGGCCTACATGCGCTACGGTTCCGCGGAGGAAACTGATCAAGGCCGGGCTCCCGTTATACCGCCGGCCTCGCAGTGAGAACCCGGCTATCCGAACATATTTACGAATACCCTAGCAAGCAGCAGGGACAATCAGCGCGCGCGGCGCGCCTTGGCTTCCGCCTCAGCCCATGCCCGCTGGGCAGGTGTCAGGGAAGAACTGCCCGGACCCGTGGTGGCCACGGAGGCGCCGCTTCCCGCCCGCCACGCGTGCGTGATGGCCAGCGCCAGGGCGTCGGCCGCGTCGGCCGGACGCGGCGGTGCGTCAAGACGGAGGATCTTGGTGACCAGCTTGGTCACGGCGTCCTTGTTGGAGGACCCGCTTCCGGTCACCGCGGCTTTGACTTCCGACGGCGTATGCAGCGCGACCGGGATTCCGCGGCGCGCGGCGGCGGCGATCACTACGCCGGACGCCTGGGCCACGCCCATCACCGTGCTGACGTTGAGCTGGGAAAAGACGCGTTCGACGGCGAGCACCTGGGGTTCGTAGCGGTCCAGCCATTCGTCGATGGCCAGCGCGATCACGAGGAGGCGCTGGTCCAGCGTCTCCTCGGGTGAGGTGCCCACCACCCCCACCGCCACCATGGTTGCCCGCCTGTTCCGTTCAACGTCCACCACGCCGATGCCGCAACGGGTCAGTCCCGGGTCAACGCCGAGTACACGCAGCGTCACGGGCGCGGGGGTTCAGCAGGCACCGCGGGACGTCACTCTGATTCCAGGGCAGCCTGGACTTCGTCGCTGAGGTCGGCATTGCTGTAAACGTTCTGGACGTCGTCGAGGTCCTCGAGGGCGTCGGCAAGCTTGAGGAACTTGCGGGCGCCGTCGACGTCGAGCTCCACCTGCATCGAGGGGACGAACTCCACCTCGTCGGTGTCGTACTCGATGCCGGCTTCCTTGAGGGCGTCGCGGATGGCCTGCAGGTCACCGGGTTCGGAGTGGATCTCGAAGGTCTCGCCATTGTCCTTGACTTCCTCGGCGCCGGCGTCCAGCACCGCCATCAGGACGTCGTCCTCGCTGAGGCCGTTCTTCGGCAGCGTTACAACACCCTTGCGGGCGAAGAGGTAGCTCACGGAACCGGGATCGGCGATGGTGCCGCCGTTGCGGGAAATGGCCAAGCGGACCTCGGAGGCTGCCCGGTTCTTGTTGTCGGTGAGGCACTCGATCAGCAGCGCCGAGCCCTGGGGACCGCGGGCTTCGTACATGATCTCGGTGTAGTCCACCACTTCACCGGTGAGGCCGGCGCCGCGCTTGATGGCGCGGTCGATGTTGTCGTTGGGAACCGAGGTCTTCTTGGCCTTGGTCACGGCGAGTTCCAGGCCGGGGTTGCCCGCGAGGTCGGGGCCGCCCATGCGGGCGGCAACTTCGATGTTCTTGATCAGCTTGGCGAACGACTTTGCGCGGCGGCTGTCAATGATCGCCTTTTTGTGCTTGGTCGTTGCCCATTTGGAGTGGCCTGACATGCTTTACGCTTCTCCTCTGATCATGCGGATAAAAAGTTCGTGTACGCGTTTCTCGCCGGTCACTTCCGGATGGAAGGAGGTGGCCAGCAGCTGGCCGGAACGCACTGCCACAATTCTAGCCGTCCCGGGCAGCGATGCCGCGTGGGACGCCTGGTCAGGGTCTGCCGGTTCCACCTGGGCCAGGACCTCCACGTCCGCACCCACGCGTTCCACCCAGGGCCCGCGGATGAACACGGCGTGCACCGGTTCAACACCCGATTCGGTGGCGCTGAAATCCAGCCCCTTGAAGTCCAGGTCGGTTTCAAAGGACTCGCGCTGCCGGCCGAAGGCATTGCGGCGGACGGTGATATCCAGGCCGCCGAAGGTCTGCTGGGGGGCGCCCGAAAGATCGGTTGCGGGATCGGCGATATCAGAGGCAAGCAGGATCATCCCTGCACAGGAGCCATAGACGGGAAGGCCCTCGGCGATGTACTTCCGGAGCGGATCGGCAAGGTCGAAGGCCCGGGCCAGCTTATCAATCGTGGTGGACTCGCCACCGGGAATGATGAGGCCGTCCAGGCCGTCCAGCTCCTCGGGGCGGCGGACAGCCACGCCCTGGGCGCCCGTGGCTTCGGCGGCGCGCAGGTGCTCCCGGAAGTCTCCCTGGAGGGCCAGGACACCAATCCTCAAGTCCGAGCCCACGCCCACAGGAGCAGCAGAAAGGGGGTTTATCATCCCTCCAGCATACGGGCCCACGCCCCATTGCTGCTGCCGTGGGAAGGCGGCAGGCAAAGGTTGCATGCCGCTGCTGGGATATATTCAAAACATGGTCTTCTTCAGTGTTCCGCTCGGCAAGCTGGTCCGCAGGGTGTCCCGGCTGCGGGGCGGCGGGTCCGCCCTTCCTGGACTGGTGGTCGAGAAAATCGACCCCGGCTTCATGCGGCGGACGCTCACCACACTGCCTCATGGCGTGGCAGTGGTCAGCGGCACCAACGGTAAAACCACCACCACCAAAATGGTGGTTGAACTGCTGGAAAGCCAGGGCCTGAAGGTCTTCACCAACCGGACCGGCAGCAACTTCACCCGCGGCGTGGCAGCGGCCCTTCTTGGCGAGGTGGACTGGCGCGGCCGGCTGGACGCTGACATCGCCGTACTGGAACTGGACGAAGCCCATGCCGTCCATTTCGTGAACAGTGTCCCGCCCCGCTACTGCCTGCTCCTCAACGTGCTGCGCGACCAGTTGGACCGCTTTGGTGAAATCGACAAAACGGCGCAGCTCCTGCAGCACATCGCTTCCAAGACCACCGGAACGGTTGTCCTGAACCGCGAGGACCCCCGGGTTGCCAGGATCGCGGACACCCTCACCGGACAGGAGGTCAAGTATTTCGGCCTTGACGACTCCCTCCTGGCCACCTTTCCCAATGACGACGACATGCGCGCCGCTCCAGGCAGCCCCGCGCCGGCGGGCCTGCCGGAAAAGCCGGCAGCCGACGTCGTGCTCCGTAAAGTGGGCGCGGACAGCGCCGAGTTTGAGTACGACGGCGGGACGGTCACCACCGCGATGAAGCTGCGCGGTGTCTACAACATCTTCAACGCGGCGGCCGCGCTGACACTGGCCCGCAGCATCTGCGGCGAAGGCGCCGCCACCGCAGACCATGCCACCTTGCTGGAGGCCCTGTCCCGGGTGGCGCCGGCCTTCGGCCGCGGCGAAAGCCTCACCGTCGACGGCCAGCCGCTGGACCTGGTGCTGGTGAAGAACCCCAGCGGTTTCCGGCTGGGACTGAAATCCTTTCCCGCCGCGGGGTACGCCACCATGATCGCCATCAACGACAACTACGCGGACGGACGGGACATGTCCTGGCTCTGGGACGTGGAATTCGATTCCCTGCGCGAGGGCGGTGTGGACGTGCTGACCGGATCCCGCGCCTACGACATGGCGCTGCGGCTCCAATACGACGACGTCCATGTCGGAGCGGTGCAGACCGACATCCAGGCCGCCCTGGCAGCCTTCATCCGCGAAGGCCGTGACAGGCCCAAACGGATCTTCTGCACCTACACCGCCATGCTGGCCATCCGCCGCGAGCTGGCCAAAATCACCACCGTGGAGGTTGTCTCGTGAATCCCTCAGAAGCAGTGGCCGCCGGCGGCCAGTCCAAGGGAACCATCCGCGTGGTCCAGCTGTACCCGCGCGACATGAACATTTACGGCGACTGGGGCAATGCCCTGGTCCTGAAGCGCCGGATCGATTGGCACGGGTACACGCCTGAACTTCTTGAGTACAACGTGGGCGATCCCTTCCCCGGGGGCGTCGACATCATTGTCGGTGGCGGCGGCCAGGACAGCGGGCAGCTGGTGATCCAGGACGACCTGCAGTCACGGGCCGGCCAGCTTAAGGAGCTGGCTGAGGACGGCGCGCCGATGCTGGTCATCTGCGGCCTCTACCAGCTCTTCGGCCGGTACTTCAAGACCCGCACCGGCGCCGTCATTCCGGGCATCGGCGTCCTGGATGTGGAAACCCACGGCACCGACGAACGCCTGATCGGCAATGTCAAAGTCTCAACCACCGAGTTCGGCGAAGTCCTCGGCTACGAAAACCACAGCGGCCAAACCACCTTGGGCAGCGGTGTGCGGCCCCTCGGCACCGTGCCCAAGGGCACTGGCAACAACAGCAATGATGGCCATGAAGGAGCCCGGTACCGCAACATCGTTGCCAGCTACCTGCACGGCTCACTTCTGCCCAAGAATCCCGCCATCGCCGACTTCCTCATCCGCACCGCAGCAGAGCGAAAGTTCGGCAGTTTCTCCCCCGGCAGCCCGGACGACACCTACGCCGTCCTTGCCCGGGAGCACGCTGCCCGCCGGCCCCGCTGAGCTGAAAGACGCCTGAGTTCGCCCGCCGGCTAAACACACCGCTGGACCACTGCTCAATTGAGAAGCATGTCCCGCTGTGAAAGGTTTAGCCCATGACGAACCCGCTCCTTGCCGTTAGTCCCCTGCCCTACGGGCTTCCACCTTTCGAAGCCCTCACCGTGGAGCAGTACCGCGAAGCCATAGACGCAGGATTGTCTGCGCACCTGGACGAGATCAGGGCGATCACCGGCAACACCGAACCAGCCTCATTCGACAACACGGCCCTGGCCATGGAACGCTCCGGGCAGCTTCTGAACCGGGCAGCCGCGGCGTTCTTCACCCTGGTTTCAGCCGACGCAACAGAGCAGATCCGGGAGCTCGAAACGGAACTCTCCCCGCGTTTTTCAGCCCACCAGGACGAGGTCTTCCTCAACCGGGCACTGTTCGAGCGCTTCACCGCCATCGATACGGAACCGTGCGATCCCGAGTCCGCCCGCCTGGTAGAGGAATACCTCAAGGAGTTCCGCCAGTCGGGCATCCAGCTGGACGCACCGGGGCAGGAACGGCTGCGCGCCATCAACGCCGAACTGGCACGCCTGGGCACCGAGTTCGGCCAGCGGGTCAAGGAAGGGATGAAGTCCGCCGCATTGCTGCTGGACGACGCCGGCGACCTGGCGGGCCTGCCCGCCGACGACGTCGCCAGCGCTGCCGAAGCAGCCCGCGCCGCCGGACATGACGGCAAATACCTGCTCACCCTGATCCAACCCGCCAACCAGCCCGCCCTGGCCGCGCTCGAGAACCGGGACGTCCGGCGTCGTCTGTTCGAAGCATCAGTGGCCAGGGGCAGTGGCGGCGGCAGCCTGGATGTCCTGGACCTGGCCAGGGAGATGGCCCGGCTGCGGGCGGAGAAGGCCCGGCTGCTGGACTTCGCCAATTATGCCGAACTTGTGGCGGACCGCCAGACGGCGCCGGACTTTGAAGCAGTCCGGACCATGCTGAACCGGATGGCGCCGGCCGCCGTCCGCAACGCCGACGCCGAGGCGGCAGCGCTGGCCGATGTAGCCGGCCACCCGCTCGCACCGTGGGACTGGGCCTACTACTCGGCCAAGGTGCGGCGCGACAAATACGACGTCGACGAACAGGCGCTCCGGCCGTACTTTGAACTAAACCAAGCCATCACCGGCGGTGTGTTCTTTGCAGCCACGTCGCTGTACGGGATCACCTTCCATGAGCGGACGGACCTTCACGCCTACCATCCGGACGTGCGTATCTGGGAAGTCCGCAACGAGGACGGTTCCGCGTTGGGGCTGTTCCTGGGCGACTATTACGCTCGTGAATCAAAACGGGGCGGCGCCTGGATGAACTCGCTCGTGGAGCAGTCGGCCCTGCTGTGCACCCAGCCCGTGGTGGTCAACACGCTCAACATCTCCAAGCCGCCCGCGGGCGAACCGACCCTCCTCAGCCTGGACGAACTGCGCACCCTCTTCCACGAGTTCGGCCACGCGCTGCACGGCCTCTTCTCGAACGTCACGTATCCACGCTTTTCCGGGACGGCGGTGCCGCGGGACTTCGTGGAGTACCCGTCCCAGGTGAACGAAATGTGGATCATGTGGCCGGAGGTGCTCTCCAACTATGCACGACACCACATCACCGGGGAGCCCCTTCCCCAGGACATCGTGAACCGGCTGGAGGAATCCCGGCTGTGGGGTGAGGGTTTTGCCACCACCGAGTACCTGGGAGCTGCCCTTCTTGACCTGGCCTGGCATGTACTGGAGCCGGGCGGGGTTCCCGACGTCGCGTTGGAGTTTGAGGCCAAGGCCCTGGCGTCCGCCGGAATTGCCCATCCCTTGATTCCGCCTCGGTACCGGACCGGGTTCTTCCAGCACATTTTCGCCGGGGCCGGGTATGCGGCGGGCTACTACTCCTATATCTGGAGCGAGGTACTGGACGCCGAGACCGTGGACTGGTTCAAGGAGAACGGGGGCCTGACCCGTGCCAACGGCGAACGCTTCCGGCAGGAGCTGCTCTCCCGCGGCAACAGCCGCGACCCCCTGGAATCCTTCCGGATCCTGCGGGGCCGCGAAGCCAGGCTGGAGCCCCTGCTAAAGCGCCGCGGCCTGGACTAACCCCATCGAGCGCTCCGTACTTGTCGTTTTCAGCCCCGAAAACGACAAGTACGGAGCAATCGATATAAAAGGACGACGCCGGTCCCCACCAAGAAAAGGTGAGGAACCGGCGTCGTACTTCTTTAGCCAACGCACCCTGGCGAGGGACCGTGTCATCCGGCAGCGCGCGTAAAAGGGCCCCCGCGCCGGAAGCAGCTACTCAGCTGCCAACAACGCGCGGGGAATAGCGCGCAGAGGATGGCGCGGTCCGGCGCCCCCAGCCCCGCCAAGGCCAGAAAAGAGAGTTACCAGCCGCGCTCGGCGAGGCGGTGTGGCTGGGGGATCTCGTCGACGTTGATGCCTACCATCGCTTCGCCCAACCCGCGGGAGGCCTTGGCGATGACGTCGGGGTCGTCGAAGAAAGTGGTGGCCTTGACGACGGCGGCGGCGCGCTGGGCGGGGTTGCCGGACTTGAAGATGCCGGAGCCGACGAAGACGCCGTCGGCGCCGAGCTGCATCATCATGGCCGCGTCAGCGGGAGTGGCGATGCCGCCGGCGGTGAACAGGACGACGGGAAGCTTGCCGGCGGCGGCGACTTCCTTGACCAGTTCGTAGGGGGCCTGCAGTTCCTTGGCCGCGACGTAGAGCTCGTCCTCGGGCAGGGCAGCGAGCTTGGCGATCTCGGAGCGGATCTGGCGCATGTGTCCGGTGGCGTTGGAGACGTCGCCGGTGCCGGCCTCGCCCTTGGACCGGATCATTGCAGCGCCCTCGTTGATACGGCGCAGGGCCTCGCCGAGGTTGGTGGCGCCGCAGACGAAGGGAACCTTGAAGTTCCACTTGTCTATGTGGTTGACGTAGTCGGCCGGGGTCAGCACCTCGGACTCATCGATGTAGTCGACACCGAGGGACTGCAGGACCTGGGCCTCGACGAAGTGGCCGATGCGGGCCTTGGCCATGACTGGGATGGAGACGGCGTCAATGATCTGGTCGATCATGTCCGGATCGGACATCCGGGACACGCCGCCTTGGGCGCGGATATCGGCCGGAACACGTTCCAGCGCCATGACTGCCACGGCACCGGCGTCTTCGGCGATGCGGGCCTGCTCGACGTTGACGACGTCCATGATGACGCCGCCCTTGAGCATCTCGGCCATGCCACGCTTCACGCGGCTGCTGCCCGTGACGCTGTTCGCGGACGAACCGGCCTCGTTGCTTACATCAGGTGTAGACACAAAAACCCCTATGGGTAGCTAGATGATCTTCGCCGGGCATGCGGCGGCAGCTGCCGGACGTGCACGCACGGATTGCCGGGTCCATTGACCGGGCAGTCTTTATACTAGTCCCCTGCCGCCCGGCCGGCTTAATCATGTCTAATCAGCCGGCGTAGGTTCCGCCAATGCCTGCCGGCGCACCGACATGACGCGCTGGACCACGGTGATGAGGCTGGCCGCCGCCAAAAGGCCCAGTGTGACCAGGAGCACCACCGGCGGGAGCCCAAGGCCGGTCAAACCGGTGATTACCAGGACGGATACCAGGCGTTCGGCCCGCTCCGCGATCCCGACGTTGGCCGTGAAGCCCAGTGACTCCGCTTTGGCCCGGGCATAGGAGACCACCATGCCCAGGACAAGGCAGAGCAGGGCTGATACGGCGATTGCTGTGTTGTTGCCACCGGTGAAGAACCAGACGGACACGCCGGTGAACAGGGCACCGTCGGCAACCCTGTCCAGTGTGGAGTCGAGGAAATTCCCCCAGCGGCTCTTCACACCCTGCATCCGGGCCATGATGCCGTCCAGGACGTCGGAAAAGATGAACGCCGTGATGAAAAGGGTGCCCCAAAAGAGCTGGCCCAGCGGGTAGAAGACCAGGGCCCCGGCCGCAACCCCTGCGGTACCGAGGATGGTTACCGCGTCCGGGGAGACACCAATCTTCAGGAGCCAGCGGGCCAGCGGGGTAAACAGCGCGGTGAAGAATCCGCGGGCGTGCCTATTCAGCATCCGACTCCCCGGGCCAGGCTTCGGCCACCTGCCGCCGCACCTCATCAAGGGTCTGGGTGATGGCCTTGGTCTGGGCGATGATGGGGAAGAAGTTGCCGTCGCCGCCCCACCGCGGAACGATGTGCTGGTGCAGGTGTGCCGAGATCCCGGCGCCTCCCACAACCCCCTGGTTCATGCCCAGGTTGAAGCCGCCGGGATTGGATACCTTGCGCAGGACCCGCATGGCCGTCTGGGTCAGGTCGGCAAACTCGGCTGTTTCCTCGATCGTAAGGTCCGTGTAGTCCGGGATGTGCCGGTACGGGCAGACCAGAAGGTGGCCGGGGTTGTAGGGGAAAAGGTTCAGCACCACGTAGCAGGTCTTTCCGCGGTGGACGATGAGTGCTTCCTCGTCGGTGCGGCCCGGGCCCACGCAGAACGGGCAGTCGTTCTCATTCTTGAACTGGTGCTGCCCGCCCTTGATGTACGCCATGCGGTGCGGAGTCCACAGGCGCTGGAAGGCGTCCGGGACACCGGCGAGGGCAAAGTCGTCGGTAACGCCGGCATCACCCGGATATCCTGCGCCTGTGTTCTCCTGCACTGTGCTGTTCCGTTCGGCTAGCTGGTCCGGTTGCGGACGGCGTCGGTGATCCGCTTGACTGCTTCCGAAACGGGCACGCCATTGTCCTGGCTGCCGTCGCGGAAACGGAACGAAACGGCGCCGGCCTCCGCGTCGTCGCCCCCGGCGATCAGCACAAACGGGATCTTGTCCTTGCTGGCGGTGCGGATTTTCTTGGGGAACCGGTCCGAGGAAGTGTCCACCTCGGCACGGATACCCTCCGCCTTAAGCTGATCGACGACGTCGAACATGTACTCGTTGAACGCCTCCGCCACGGGAATGCCCACCACCTGGACCGGGGCCAGCCACGCGGGGAACGCTCCGGCGTAGTGCTCAGTGAGGACGCCCATGAACCGCTCCACCGAGCCGAAGAGTGCACGGTGGATCATCACCGGACGCTGGCGGCTGCCGTCGGCGGCCTGGAATTCCAGCTCGAAGCGTTCAGGCAGGTTGAAGTCCAGCTGGATGGTGGACATCTGCCAGGTGCGGCCCAGCGCATCCTTCGCCTGCACCGAAATCTTGGGACCGTAGAACGCGGCTCCCCCGGGATCCGGCACCAACTCCAGCCCGGACTCCTGCGCCACCTCGGAAAGGGTCCTGGTGGCTTCCTCCCAGGTGGCGTCGTCGCCAACGTACTTCTCCGGGTCCTTGGTGGACAGCTCCAGGTAGAAGTCGTTCAGCCCGTAGTCCTTGAGCAGGTCCAGGACAAAGTTCAGGGTCTTGGTGAGCTCGTCCTTCATCTGCTCGCGGGTGCAGTAGATGTGGGCGTCGTCCTGTGTCATGCCGCGGACACGGGTGAGGCCGTGCACCACACCGGACTTCTCGTAGCGGTAGACCGAACCGAACTCGAACAACCGCAGCGGCAGTTCACGGTAGGACCGGCCGCGGGAGCGGAAGATGAGGTTGTGCATGGGGCAGTTCATCGGCTTCAGGTAGTAGTCCTGCGCCGGCTTGCGGATGCTGCCATCGGCGTTGAATTCCTCATCCACCCGCATCGCGGGGAACATGCCGTCCTTGTACCAGTCCAGGTGCCCGGACACCTCGTACAGGTGGCCCTTGGTGATGTGCGGCGTGTACACGAACTCGTAGCCGGCCTCGACGTGGCGCTGGCGCGAGTAGTCCTCCATCTCCTTGCGGATGATTCCGCCCTTGGGGTGGAAGACCGGCAGGCCGGAACCCAGCTCGTCCGGGAAGGAGAACAAGTCAAGCTCTGAGCCGAGCTTGCGGTGGTCGCGGCGCTCGGCCTCGGCAATCCGCTCCTGGTATGCCTTCAGTGCTTCCTTGGTGGGCCAGGCGGTGCCGTAGATGCGCTGCAGCTGCTGGTTCTTCTGGTTTCCCAGCCAATAGGCCGACGACGAACGGGTCAATGCGAAGGCGTTGGAGATCATCTTGGTATTGGGCAGGTGCGGGCCGCGGCAGAGGTCACACCAGACGGTGGTCCCCTCTTTGCGCTCCACGTTGTCGTAGATGGTGATGTCGCCGGCGCCGACCTCCACGTTGACGCCTTCGCCGGCCTCGGCGGCGTCGTTCTTCTTACCCAGCAGTTCCAGCTTGTAGGGCTCGTTCTTCATGGCTTCGCGGGCCTCGTCCTCGCTGACCACGCGGCGGACGAACTTCTGGTTCTGGTTGACGATCTTGAGCATCATCTTCTCGAGGGTCTTGAGGTCCTCGGGGGTGAAGGGCTCGGCAACGTCGAAGTCAAAGTAGAAGCCGTCGGTGATGTAGGGGCCGATGCCGAGCTTGGCGTCGGGACGCAGCTGCTGCACGGCCTGGGCCATCACATGGGCTGTTGAGTGGCGCAGGACGTTCAGGCCGTCGGGTGAATCGATGGTGACGCCTTCCACCTCGGCGCCTTCGGGAAGTTCCTGGTCAAGGTCCTTCAGTTCGCCGTTGACGCGGGCTACAACAACGTCACGGCGCTCAAAGAAGAGTTCCGCACCGGTTGTCCCGGTAGTCACCTTGGTCTCTTCGCCATCGACGAGAAGGGTGATCTGCTGGGCATCTGACACGGGTGTCTCCTATTCAAAGTTAAGGCTTCATAGCTTGTGGCATACGGGGACCACAGCCAGCCACCGTCAATGCTATCGGTTCCGGTATGGGCCGACCAACGCGGCACACAGCACCGTCACCCGTTAAATCCGGTGATGGCCAGCGTCCTGCTGATGCCGTCCAGGGGATGCGGGCCGTCCTGGGCAGCAGCCGTTGTTGCTTCCGGGAAGGGCAAAGTCTCTGTCCGGCTCAAGTCCCATGCCATGCTCGCACTCAGGCTGATCCCCCGGGGGCCGGTCCGTCGGGTGGTGCCGCGGATCAACAACAGGCGGGTACCGAACAGCAGCGGCCCCGCGCTTTCCTGCGCTTCGTGGAAGAAGACCGAATCCACGCAGCCGGTGCCGTCGTCGATGCTGATGAACACCACCCTCCTGCCGCCGCGCATTGGCGGAGTCTGGGTGGCCACCCGCACTCCTGCCACCAGCACTTCAGTCCCGTTGCGCAGGCTGAGGAGTTTATCCGCGGTGGTGACACCCAGCCTTTCCAGCAGGGGCCGGTGGCTGTCCATCAGGTGGGTGCTGACATCAACGGCCATGAGGTCGAGTTCTGCCCGGACGGTTTCCACCAGCGTGGGGGCGGGAAGCCCGGGTTTGATATTGCGCAGTTCAATATCGCCCAGGGGAAGTGACAGTTGCCCTTCCAGCACTTCCACGCCCTTGCGTGCACCACTGGCTGACTGGAGCTGCTGCAGGTGGTGCACCAGGTCCGCCCGGTTTGCTGCTCCCCCGGCTTCCCGGTGCAGGGCATCAAAGGCTCCCAGCTGTGCGAGCCGCCTGATGCTTGGCTTGCTGAGGCGCGAGCGCGCACGCAGGTCTGCCAGGGAGTCATACGGCTGGCCGGCCACGATCCGCTTCAACTCTGCAGCGGATAGCCCGTAGATCCCGTTCAGGCTGAGCCGGATCCCCAGACTGCCGGCGTTCCTGCCGGCTTCGATCCGCTCCACCTGGTATTCGGCTTTGCTCCGGTTGATGTCCAGGGGAAGGATGGGTATGCCCAGTCGGCGGGCTTCTGCCACCAGCAGCCGTTTGGGATACATCCCGGGATCGTGTTCCCACAAGCCGGCAAGGAAGGCTTCAGGGTGGTGTGTTTTGAGCCATGCGGACTGGTAAGTAGGGACGGCGAAGGCTGCCCCGTGGGCTTTACAGAAGCCGAAACTGGCAAAGGACTTCAAGGTTCCCCACACCTTGTCCACCACCTCCGGGGTGTATCCCCTGGCCCTGGCGTTCCGCCGGAAGTACTCTTCAACCTGCGCTTCACCAGTCTCGTTGCTCAATGCCCTGCGGAACTCGTCGGCCTTGGCCAGCCCGCAGCCGGTCATGATGTCGAGGGTCTTCAGGATCTGTTCGTGGAACACCGTGACCCCATGGGTTTCCTGCAGCACGGGTTTGAGGTCCGGGTGGGGATAGACCTCAGGAGCGAACCCGTGCCGGTGTTCCAGGAAGGGCCGCACCATGTCGGATTTCATGGGTCCGGGACGGAACAGTGAAATGTCGATGATGAGGTCGTTGAACTCCCGGGGTGCCATCTTTCCAATCAGTTCCCGCTGCCCCGGGGATTCAATCTGGAAGCAGCCAAGGGTGTGCGTGCTTCTGATCAGTTCGTAGGTGGCTTCGTCGTCGAGGGGGACGGCGTTGAGGTCGATCCGGCCGTCCCCGGCAATGTAGTCAGGCCCTGTTCCATCAGGTCCTGCCGGGTGTCCGCCTGCTGCCACCACTTCCTTTTTGCTGGTGTGGATGCGGATGATCTCCCGGACTGCGAAGGCCATGGCGCTTTGCATGCGCACACCCAGGACGTCGAGTTTGAGCATGCCCATGGGGTCCATGTCGTGCTTATCGAACTGGCTCATGGGCAGCCCGAGGCCGCTGGGCTGGACCGGGGTGCGGTCCAGCAGGGTGGCATCGCCCAGGATCACTCCGCACGGGTGCATGGAGATGTGGCGGGGCAGCCGGTCCAGGCGTTCGGTCAGGTCCACCAGCAGGTCAAGCTGCTGGTTCCCGTCAGTGTCGCGCTGCTCCACCCGGCCGGCGAACTCCCGGAGTTCTGGTTTTTCCTGCAGGGCTTCACGGAACTTCCGGGCGGAAAAGCGCCACAACTGTTTGGCGATCTCCCCTACCTCGCCGTCGTCCATGCCCAGAGCCAGCCCGGCGTCGCGGACCGCCCCACGCGCCCGGTACCCGTTTTGCATGCTCATCAGGGTGACCCGTTCAGAGCCAAAACGGTCAAAAATCCTGCGGTACACGTTGTGGCGTTCGGCGCTCTCAACATCGATGTCGATGTCCGGCAGGGTGGCGCGGTCGTTGGAGAGGAAACGTTCGAAAATCAGGTCATGCTCGAGGGGATTCACATGGCTGACCTCGATCAGGTAGTTGACCAGGCTTGAGGCACCGGATCCCCTGGCGGCCGCCCTGACTCCCATGTCCTGGATCATCCGGGAAACTTCAGCAACCGTCAGGAAGTAGGAGGAGAAACCGAGGTTGTGGATGATGTTCAGCTCATGCTCAAGCCGGGACAGCATCTCCTGTTCAGGCCTGCCGGTGATTCCTGGGAACCGCCTGCCGATCCCTGCATGGCAGCGCTGGATCAATTCGGCCTGGGGGTCCTGGCTGATGCCAATGACTGAGGCCTCAGGAACCACGGGCTGCTTCCACCCCATATCGGTGGCGGGGTCGATCCGGCACAGATCGGCGAGCGCCTCTGTTTGCGCCATCAGCTGCTTGAGGTCTGCTGCCCCATAACCGGCAGCGGAAATGATTTCCTTTCCCAGCCCCAGCATCTGTTCCGGGGTTTTCAGCCATCCCTGCCCGGTGGGCTGCAGGAGCGGCTCGCCTGCCAGTTCCGGAAGGGACTTCAGGGTCCGGGCAGAATCCAGGACATCGGCGGTTGGTGCGCCGTCGGCTGCGCAGTACCTGACGGCGTTGGTGAGGATTGCGGGTACATGGTGTTCCTCTGCGAGCCTGAGCATGCGGACTGCATGTGCGGTGCTGAACGGAGTCCCAGGAGCGCTGAGCTGGGAGACGATTTCCGCCACTACCGTTCCTGCGGGCATGGCGTCCAGCCACTGTTTGAAGAGGGTGCGGGGCCGCAGGTAACGCCGTCCGCCCATGGCACGTCCGACGTCCGAATCCGGTCCGATCAGGACGGTCAGCACTGGTTTAAGGGTTTGCGGGTCAAGGGTGCGGGAGGCGAGTTCGGCGCGGGTAACGGCGGCCGGCACGGCTCCCCCGGCTTTGCCTGAGGTCCTGGCGTGGGCATCGGACACCAGCCGGCACAGCGCACGGTACCCGGCACCATGGTTGTTGCCGCGGGCCAGCACCACCACCCTGCCGGCTACCTGCGTGCGGTGATCGCCGTCGTCGTCAAATACTGCAAGGTCTACCCCAACGATGGGGTCGATGCCCGCCGCCATGCATGCCTTGAGGTGCTTGATGGTCCCGTACAGGCCGTCGCGGTCGGTGCAGGCCAAGGCTGTTGCGCCGTCGGCTGCGGCCGCCATTGCCAGCTCTTCAGGCCAGGAAACGCCGTAGTGGGCGCTGAATGCCGTTGAAACGTGGAGGTGGGTGAAGCTCATGCTGTTCGGGGTTCAGGCTGTTCTGTAGTCATGCTGTTTTAGGGCGAAGGGCGTCATGGATCCGCAGCAGCCGCCACCGGCCGCTGCGGATATGGCGGGTCAGGTCAAGGGTGAGCGGCTCCTCACCGGCAGCTTCTCCATGCCCTACGGGGTGGGACGCCACGCGGGCAGGCAGTACCTGGACCCGCCAGATTTCGTGGTCCACTACACCTGGCCCGCTTCCCAGTGGCGCCCTGGTGTCTTCCGCCCACCATTGCCGGCGTTCATACCAGCGGACGGGTTCAGCGCAGACGGTGTACGACTTTCCAGCCCAGGTCAGGGATACCGGTTGCCCTGCAGCGGAACACACAACGTCAACGGACTCGCTGAACATGCCCATGCGCGCCTCCCGGACGGTACTTCCTGACAGGGATTCGAATATGTATTCGAATAAATCCAGTCTACGCCGGGCGGTCGGCAAAACATAGGCGGGGGTGGACGGAGCGTGCGGCAGGTAGCAGGATGATGGCATGAGTACCGATGACGCACTCCTGAAGCAGGCAAGCATCAAGACCCAGGACTCCACCCTCGTTGCACGGTTCGACATCGACGGCGCTATCCCGGATTCCGGCGCTTTCGTGGTGGGCCTGATGGGAGCCTCGCCGGACTATTCACTGCAACGGCGGCTGTGTATTGAGTTCATGAACGGGGAGGCAATCGCCTGCTACTCGTTCAACCGGGACCAGGGAATCGAGGAAGACTACGACCTGTCCAGAGTGTCGCACTCGGAAAACAGCATTACCGGAAGCTTTCCCCTCACTGCCTTGAACGGTCTGGGGCAGGGGCATGTCCTGTCAGCCTTCAGCGAGGCGGACGGACGGGAGTTCCAGCACGGGGTGCCGGTGGAGGAAACCCTCTAGGGCTCCTCCTCCAACTGTAAAACGTCAGCTGTTTTTGTTGTGGATCCGCAGTTCAAGTTCAATGAACGCGGAGATCATCGCACGGTAGGTCGATTCCACGATGTCCGGATCGATGTCCTTCTTTTCCGCGGCGGAACGGACGTGCTCAATGATCCGCTCCACGCGGCCAGGGGCACGCACCTCGGCGTCATCACCCTTGAGCGTCCCTGCGATCCTGATCAGCCGTTCCCGGCGGGCGATGAGGGTGACGATCTGTTCATCCACCTCGTCAACGGCAACCCGAACGGCAGCCAGCTGTTCCTTGTCGGCACGGGCGTCCCTATCGTTTCCTTGAATTGTCGCCATCATCTGACAGTATCGAAGCATGGAGCCCAGAGTCGACTTTATCTCCCTCGGAGTCCGCAATGTTCCGGAATCACGCGCCTTCTACGCTGACGGCCTCGGCTGGCCCGTCCATCGGGAGGTTGCCGGGGAAGTGCTGTTCATCCAGGTGAACCACGGCCTGGTGCTTTCTCTCTGGGACGTGCGCCAGATGCAGGCCGAAGCAGGCACCAGCCCGCCGGCGGCCATCCCCTCCATCACCCTGAGCCACAACGTCGGAAGCCCTGCGGAGGTGGACAGGGTCATGGCGGAGGCCGCGGCGGCAGGCGCGGCCATCATTGCCGAACCGGTCACCAAGCCATGGGGCGGCTACACGGGTTATTTCGCCGACCCCGACGGGTTCCGCTGGGAAGTGGCGTACAACCCCACCTGGGGAGTGGACGACGCCGGCAGGGTCACCGTCTGACACAGCCGCACCATTGGCGGGGGCTGCTAGAACAGGGCTTCCACCGGGCGGATCAGCTCGGGGCCGTTGTTGCGGACATTGCCCACTTCCTTGCCCACGGAATCCACCTGCCAGTCGGCGGCGGCATTCTTGACGCCGGACCGCACCAGGTCCACGAGCCCGGCGGCGTCATCCGCCTCCGGGTCCAGCCATGCTTCCATGGTGTCCCTGTCCATGGGCAGGGGGACGCGGTCGTGCAGCTCCGTCAGCTTTCCGAAGATGGTGGACTCGGAGCCCGGCGGAGGCGTGTCTGCCGTGAGGATGGACGTTGAGAGCAGCCAGCGGCCCGGATCCCCTTCGGGAACGGAAGGGTCCTTCCACCACTCGTAGAGGCCTGCGAAGACCAGCCCGCGGTCCTGGCCCGGGTGCACATAGTACGGCTGCTTCGACTTTCCCGGACCCTGCTTCCACTCGTAGTAGCCGTCGGCCGGGACGGCGCAGCGCCGGGACTGGACGGCCTTCCGGAACGCCGGCTTCTCGAGGACCGATTCGCTCCGGGCGTTGATCATGCGGGAGCCGATTCCGGGGTCCTTGGCCCAGGACGGGACCAGGCCCCAGCGTGCCACGTGCAGCTGGCGCACCTGCCGGGGCGCGGCGGTGTCATCAACCAGGCGCTCCAGCACGATGGGGACGGCATCAGTCGGTGCCACATTCCACGACGGCGGGATGTCCACCTCGTTCTCCAGCTCGGCATCGAATTCAGCCAGGAGGTCCCCCACGGCACGTGCCATTACGTAGCGTCCACACATGGCACCAGCTTGCCACCGCCCGCCACATACTGTCATCCGGCGCCGGTCATGGCCTTTGACACCGGGGAATACCGGCAGCCACGCTACGGTTGATGGTAAGGAAACCTTTCAAGCGACGTATAGGAGATCCCTGTGGACTTCACTCCCGAATCCGGCACCATCACCATGTTCT
The DNA here is from genome assembly GCF_031844305.1 of Pseudarthrobacter sp. BRE9. NCBI lineage: Bacteria > Bacillati > Actinomycetota > Actinomycetes > Micrococcales > Micrococcaceae > Pseudarthrobacter > Pseudarthrobacter sp. BRE9. The sequence goes on from NZ_JAUZUY010000002.1 coordinate 494,667, forward strand.
CCACCACCTGGTGCGGCTACTGCAACCGGCTGAAGAAGCAGCTGGATGCGCAGGGCATCGGGTACACCGAAATCAACATTGAAGAGGTGGACGGCACTGCCGAACTCGTTGAGCAGCTGAACGGCGGCAACCGCACGGTTCCCACGGTGCTCTTCCCGGACGGTTCCGCAGCAACCAACCCGTCGGCCGCCGAGGTCAAGAGCCGCCTGGCTGCCTGACCAGGCCACTGGATGCGGCATCGCCGCAACTCGACCGCGGGTCATGCCCCCAGGCTGCTGAAGGAAGCAGTTTCCAGGGCGGCATGGCCCGCATACGTTTCCAGGAGGGCCTGCTCCACGGCTGCCACGTCCAGGCCGGGCACGAGGTCATTGGCGGCGCCGGCGGTGGCAGGATCCCAGTCCAGGCCGAGCGCAGCATAGCTGTCGGTGAGGACCCTGCGGATCGGGTCGGAATGCTCCACCACAATGACGGAGCTGAAGAGCCAGCCGCCCGAGACCACCCGCTGGGCGGTACCCACGAGTTTCACCCGCCGGGACTTGTCCGCCGGATCCGTTCCATGCACGCTGAATTCACCGGGACAGTACTCCCCCGGGATTTCTCCCACCGCCGCCTGCACCCCGACGCTGCGCAGGGCCTGCGCAAAGAGCTCACCAAAGTAGCCGAACCGGCTTTTTGAGCCGGCGACGGCGTCCGCGTCCGGTTCGATATGGTCCACCACCAGGGTGCCCTGATGGTATGCGGCCGCACGTCCCCCTGCCCGCCGGACCAAAGGTTCAAAACCGTTGTCCCGGCAGGCCTGGGCGGCCGCGTCAAAGCCGGGCAGGCGGGTGTCCCGCTGCCCGAACGCAACGGTGGGAGCGGGGCGGTAGAGCCGCAGTGTGGGGCCGATGCCGCCGCCCCTGGCCCTGGCCAGCAGCTCCAGGCCGAATTCGAGGTCGCGGCCCGCCCCAAGGGACACGTCCTGCCGCACCACGGTGAGCGTGCGGAGTCCAGTACCGGTGTGGTGCATTGTTGCGAAGCTCCTGGGTTGGGGGCGTACGGGCCATCCTTAGGTTACGCCCGACGGCGGCAGCGGCCTTAACGCCCCCGGCGCCCCGCCCACAGGGCGTGCAGGAGGGGAAGGGATGACGCGGCCATCAGCACGTTGCCGAACACGAGGTCGTCGGTGCGGACGATGGCGCCGGCCACCAGCAGGGCGCCGAATACCACGGCGGAACCTGCGCGCCTACCTGCCCGTTCCAGCCGTGCTGCCTGCCGTTCCAGCCGCGGAACGGTCACCTGCAGCGATCCCTCCTCAAGCCGGCCGGCCAGGGCGTCCAGCCTGCCGGGCAGGCGGAGGGCAATACCGGCGGCGTCCACCGCCTGCCGCGCCACGTCCTGCACCACATTGCCGCGCTCGTTGCGCAGCAACTGCGCCGCATAGGGTTCCACCGAGTCCCAGAGGTTGAAGCGTTCATCCAGTGCGCTGCACACCCCGGACGTCAGGGACATGGCGCGGATGATCAGCAGGAAATTCTCCGGCAGCTGAAACGGCAGGGAGCGGACCACATCACCGAATTCCACTGCGAAATCGCGAAACTCCCGCGGGTCAACTTCGCGGAGCTCGGCAAAGCCCATGCCGCCGAAGCGGGCAAAAAGCTGGGTCATGGCGCGCTCCAGGCTTACGCTGTCCGCTGAGGGCATCAGGACGCCCACGTCGTTGATCGCCACCACCAGTCCCTCGCCGTCGCGGGCGGCTGCTGCAATCAGGAGCTTCCGCAGGCCGCTGCGCGTGGAGGCAGTCACCTCGCCCATCATGCCGAAGTCGATGAACGTCAGTTTCCAGGGAAGTTCCCCTGCGCCCGCACGGATGGGGGTGACGAAAATGTTCCCCGGGTGCGGGTCGGCATGGAAGAAGCCGTTGGTGAACAGCTGGTCGAACATGACGGATGCAAACACCGGGGCAACCGCGGCGGGATCGATGCCGGCGGCCTGGAGCGCGCGGGCATCGGTGATCTTGATGGCTGTGACATCCTCGAGCGTCAGCACGCGCCGGGTTGTCCGCTCCCAGACAACTTCCGGTACCGCCACCCGGTCATCACCGGCAAAATCGGCCGCGAAGCGCTCGGCGTTGACTGCCTCGTGCAGGTAGTCAATCTCCTGCAGGCTGATTTGCGCGAATTCCTCCAGCAGGGCGGGCATGTCGGCGCGCCGGGAGACGAGCCGGACGTGGCTGAGCCAGCCGGCCACCTTCCGCAACGCGGCCAGGTCGACGTCGACAATGGCACCGATGCCCGGACGCTGCACCTTCAGGACCACGGCGTCCAGGCCCGTGTCCCCGGCGTCCAGGCGGTCCAGGCGTGCGCGGTGGGCCTGGCCCAGTGAGGCGGCCGCAATGGGAGACTCGTCCACCGAGGCGAACACCCGGCGCAGGGGCGCACCCAGTTCCTGTGCCGCCAGGGCGGCGATTCCCGGGAAGGCTACCGGCGGCACTTCATCCTGCAGCCCTTCGAGCTCTTTGGTGATCTCGGGAGGGAGGACGTCGAGCCGGGAGGACAGGAACTGGCCCACCTTGATCATCAGGCCGCCGAGTTCCACGGCCAGGTCATGGAACCGCCGGGCAAAGCGCTGCATCCGCCGGGAACGCGTCCGGGCAGCGACCCCACCAAGACCTACCCGCGGCAGGAACAGCTCGAACCACCACGTGGCGGCAAGATTCGCAGCGGCGAAACGCAGAATCCGCCGGTAGCGTCCGCGGTGCTCCCGAACCGCGGACGATGGGTCAGCCCTGGCGTGGACGATGGATGACACCCCGTTCAGTCCTGGGCGAGGATGGCATAGAGCCGGCGGCGGGCCTCGTCCAGGACCGCCACTGCCTGCTTCACCTGTTCCGGTGAACCGGTCCGGCCTACCTGCGCAGCAGCCTGGGCCAGTTCGATCCCGGCCTTGGGCAGCGAAACAATTCCGCCGCCACCCACGGTGGCTGCGGGATCCCATGGCGCGGGCCCCTGCTGGGCCGCCACCTCCTGGCGGCCCGCTTCAGTCAAAGAATGGATTTTCCGCCCGTTGGATTCCTCGGCGCTGATGGATCCTTCATCGGCCAACAGCTGCAGCGTCGGATAGACGGAACCCGCGCTCGGCTTCCAGCTGCCGCCGCTGCGCTCCTCGATCTCCCGGATGATCTGGTAGCCATGCATCGGCCGTTCCGCAAGGAGGGCCAGCACCGCTGCCCGCACCTCGCCTTTCCCGGCACGGGTTCCAGTCCGCTTTTCGAACCGCGAGCGCAGCTCGTCGACGGCCTGCCACATGCCGTCCAGGTTGTTCCCGCCGAATCCCCCCGCAGGGTGTGAAGCACGCATGATGAACTCCTTTGTCGATCGCGAACGATATACAACGATACTCAGCGATATAGGCCACGCACCATAGGCGGCGGCGACGGGACAGGCCGGGGGCTGCCATTTCCAGAAGTGACTGCAGAAGGAAGAAGACCGTGCTGGTCTGTACAACGAATGCCGGCTCACGGGAGACTGACGCCATGCGTACCCTGGCCTTCGGCATGAACGTGAGCCTGGACGGCTACATCGCCGCTCCCGGCGACGACCTCGGCTGGAGCGTACCGAGCGACGAGCTGTTCCAATGGTGGTCCGACCGGGTGGGGGCGACGGACCTGGCGCTGTACGGCCGGAAACTGTGGGAGACGATGAGCCCCCACTGGCCGACGGCCGACCAGCAGCCCGGCGCCACACCCGCCCAGATCGAGTACGCCCGCCGCTGGCGGGACATGCCCAAAGTGGTGTTCTCCTCAACGATCCGCACAGTCGACTGGAACACCCGCCTGGTCACCGGCGACGCGGTCACCGAGATCACCCGGCTCAAGGCCGACGACGGCGGCCCCATGGACATCGGCGGTGCCACACTCGCAGCGGCGGCCATGCGGGCCGGGCTGATCGACGAGTACTTGATCGTTACCCATCCGGTCCTGGTGGGCGGCGGGACGCCGTTCTTCACGGCCCTGGACCACTGGGTGAACCTGAGCCTGGTGGAGACCCGGACGTTTCCCGCCGGTGTGGTCCTGACCAGGTACGGGACCAGGCTCTGACTGCCCGGGCCGGACCAGCGGCCAAGTCAGGATCTGCGCAGCTTCAGGATCTGCGCAGCTTCAGGATCTGCAGTGTCAGGACCTGCGCAGGGTCAGGATCTGCTCAGCCCGGCCGAACGGGCCCTGCCGGTCGTGCAGCACCGTGGACGTGAGGCCGATCCCGTCGCGGCCGAACGACACCGCGTTGTCCAGTCCCAGCCACTCCCCCTCCGGCCTTCGGTACATGTGGATCTGCAGGTCCAGGTTGGGGAACGCGTAGCTTTCCTTGCCTGGCGGCACGCGGGCGGCGATGCCGTTGGCGGTGTCCACGAGCCCCATGAGCCGCGCGAAGTCCCCGCTGTCCGCCCGGTCGGTCAGGGGGTGGTCGGTGCGGAGCCACACTTTTCCTGCCCCGGGCCGGTGCCCTTCGGCAACCCTCATTTCCAGGGACCGGATGTAGCCGCCGGGCCAGACGGCGGAGCCGTCATACGGCTTGCATTCGTCAGGGCCGGGTATCGCCGCGTCCTCGACGGCGGCCACCTCCGTGGTGTCACTGGTCTGCATGCGCCACCCGGTGGCACGGATCGCGGTCCGGTCCCCGGCCACCAGCTCGGCCTGCACCAGCTCGATGGTCCTGCCGGGCCGGAGCGTGGTGGTGTCGATGCGGAACTCACCGCCAGGGATCAGTCCAAGGATTTCGAAGCTGAGCCGGGCCATCCGCATGTCCTCCCGCGGCTGGTGCCGTTCCAGGACATCTGCCATGAGCCCCGAGGCGGGAGCCATGTGCTGTTCGTGGGCGTTCCAGGCGCCCTGGGCGTGGATGGTGGACCGGAACCGGCCGCCGCCGAGTTCCTGGTAGTAGTAGTTGCCCCGTGCGAGCTCGGGCAGGTCTGCGGTCAAGGCTGGCCCCTTACGGAAATTCAGTGAATTGGCACTAACTCTATCCCCCTGCCCGCGGAGGACGCGCTGCGGCCGGCAACGAAATGTTGGAGGGCGCGGGGGGCAATCGGACTAGACTCAGGAACTGGTCCTGTCAGCAACCCTCAAAAGAGGTTCCATGCGCGTTATCAGCTACAACCTCCGCAAGCACAAGGCCAGCGGCGAGCTTCTCGCCCTGGCACGGAACCATGACATCGATGCGCTGTGCCTCCAGGAAGTGGATTCCAGCGACCTTCCGGAGACCCTTGGGCCCCTGCATTTGGCCGATGTCACCAAGGGCAACCGGCTGGGGCTGGCCATCTATTACCGCACCAGCCGGTTCACGGCACTGGATACGCAATCCTTTGCCTTGAAGAAATCGATGCACGACCGGGTCCTGGCCCCGGCCCATGAGCGGCTCATCGGAACCCGGGTCATGGACAACGAAACCCAGCATGAACTGGTGATCGGATCGTTCCACGCTGCCCCGCTGACCGCATCGAACTCGCTGCGCAGGAAGCAGATCCATGCAGCGCACGCCGAACTGCTGAGCATGGGCAAGGGCCTGATGACGCTGATGGTGGGCGACTTCAACTACCCGTTCTTCACCAAGAACCTGGATATGCACATGAAGAACTCGGGGTACGCCCTCTCGCTGAGCAACAGGCGCACGTACACCCGGTACAAGGTGTTCAAGGGCCATTTCGACTTTGCCACGTCCCTGGGCCTGGACATCGCAAGCGTGGAAACGCTGCCGCGCGGAAACTCGGACCACCTCCCCATCCTGGTGACCGCTGAGTACGGCGAAGGCTACTAGCCCGAAGGCAGCCGGTAGATGCGGGCGTCGGTGTTGCTGAATACCAGCTCGACGCCCGCTTGGGCCTTTAGCCAGTCTTCCAGTTCCGTGGAGTTGCGTTCGGTGCTCTGGCCTTGGAGCTCAAGACTTGCCTCTGTTGATCGCATGAGCAGCACGAAGGCACCGGCGGGGTTGTGCCGGCCGTAGTTGTAGAAGACCGGCCCGCAGGTCGCTGCCGACAAGTCCCGTCGGCACAACTCGTCCATGGTCCGGTAGCGGTGTTCCAGGTAGGCGTCGCTTCGCCACGGTGTGGGGTGGGCAGCGGAAATGATTGCCGCCCCGTGGGGTGCCAGACGCTCGACTTCGGCGACGGCGGCCGTTTCACTGTCGGTGAATATGTCGAATTTTGTGTTCCCGAACTTGCTGGTTTCGATCAGCAGGGACAGCAGCAGGAACGTGGGCACGAGGCCCACCACGGCCAGGAACGGAAGGCGCGTGCTGCTGTCCTTTGTCAGCAGGAGCGAGGACGCCTGCAGGGCAACGAAGGGCAGCGCGAACAATGAGACGCGGATGAGCATTTCTCCGCCGTAAGACTGCATTGGGAAGAGCAACAGCGGGCTGACTGCAAGGAGGATCACACGGATGTCGAGGCGCTTCCTGCGCCAGTCGCGCACCGCCCCTGCCGCGGCCAGGGCCCACAGCACGAGGGTCAGGATCATTCGGACCTTCACCACCAGCGAGTGGCCAGGGGTCCCAGTCACGCGGTCAACGACATTGGCCGCAAGCGCACCCTGGAATCCTGCGTCCTCGAGGGGCGGGTGTCCAATGAGATATGCACTTGCCGGGTAAACAAGCCAGAGCGCAAGCACCACCGCGGTGATCAGGGGCAGCCGGCTGGCCCAGACACGCCCGCTCAGGCTGAGAACAGTCATGGCAATGAGCATCATGAACGGCGTCAGTTGATGGCTTGCGCAGATGACTGTGACAAGCAGGAGGGCAACCACGAACGCGCTCACCCGAAGCCGTGGCCGCTGCTCCAAGGGCGACCGTCCCCGCCACCAAGCCACGAGATCGGCGCGCCGGAAGCCGCGGAAGGTACCGGGGTGCGCAGCCAACGGGCCGACGAGCAGGGCGATCACAACGAGGTACAGGAAGAACGCGAAGGCCTGGGGAGACAGATAGTCCTGGTCCTGCCAGTTACCGAGGCAGAAAAGCCAGAGCACAAGCCAGCGCCGCCGCGGATCAGCCGTAAAGGATCGCGTCAGCACCCCGAGAGCGGCGAGCCACAACCCTACGTTAAGCACCGGAGCCCACAGTGCTATGCTCACCGGTTCGAGGCCGGTTGCCTTGATTACCGTGGCCAGGAGGGCAAAAAAGCCCGGCCAGTTGAAGTACGCGTCAATGTCCGGATCTACCACCTGTGTGCTCGACATTGCATCGGCGATTCCCAGGTGCCGGAACGCTACTTCGCCCCGGGGTATGTCGGTGACAAACGCTGCGGTCCCAAACAGCTCCACCACGAGCACCGCGAGGAGCCACAGCATGACTGCGCGGCTCGTCCGGCCCCCGGCGTCCCCCCGGAGCGCCACGACGAAGGTGATATTAAGAAGCACGAGCCCTATCCAGTACGGGTAGGGCAGTACGGCGACGAGGCCGAGATCGCTGTTGACCGGGACGGCCACGGTGGAGGCCGCCCCTGCGGCGAGCACCAGCGATACGGCGCCTGCCAATGCAAACCCCACCTCGCGGGGCCTCACGCGTCCCTTGTTGCGGCGGCTGGGGGCATCGACCACGCCGACGATGGTCCCGCCTGCTTGCGGCGCGGCCGGAACATCCCGGCCATCCTGAGGCCGGCTGCCCCGGAGCCGGGCAAAGGGACTACCGGCGGCGGAGCGCGGCATCTTGGTCCTCACGCTGCCCGTGTACCAGGACGCCTGGTCTTGTAGTGGCACCCGGTGACAGGAGGGGAATAGACAACTGGCTCACCAACCTTGCTTCGTTGCACGGATTATGTTCAGCCACAGGGGCATGGCCCCAAAAAAATGCGACACGTCAGAGCTATTACGGTGTCGTTTTGCGGTCACCTGCCCAGCAATTCAGCAGCCTCAACTTCGCCGTAGCTTGGAGCATACGGCCTGCACAAGCCGGAAGCACCCGTAGTGTGTACCTAATTTCGTCCCCCCGACACGAACGGGGGTTCGAGCGCACTGGCCAGCAAAGCGGCCGCTTCCTCGAACAAGGCTGCCGGTCTACCAGGATTCGTCGATATCCAGCCGCGCCAGCAGGTCCGGCCAGGACGCGCCGAATCCGGGGTGCAGTTCCAGGGAGTCCACCTCGGCCACCGGAATCCAGAGCAGCGCGATGCTTTCAGGGTCGCTGATGACGGGCTCGAAGGATTCCCGCACCCGCACGACTACGGTGGTGTAGGACCAGTAGCCGTGGTCCAGCACGGAGGTGAACAGCACTTCCACGCTCCCGGGCGGGACGGCAGCCTCCTCGTAGGCTTCGCGGAGGGCACCGTCCACCGGCTCCTCGCCCTCATGCAGCGCCCCGCCGGGAAGGCCCCAGGTTCCGCCGTTGTGGCTCCACACGGCGCGGTGCTGCAGCAGCACCCCCTTGGCGGGGTCGTAGGCCAGGACGCCGGCCGCGCCGAACCTTCCCCAGTACCGGCCGTGTTCCCCTTCCACCCAGGCGTCGCCCGGGTCCCGGGGACCGGTGCGCGGCGGCGGAGTGGAGGACGTACTGGCGGACGGAATGAAATCCATTGCTCCAGTCTGACAGGTGAAGCGCGGGCAGGTGAAGCGCGGGCAGGCCGGAGGACCGGCAAAGTCCCGCCGGGCCGTCAGGTCTTGTTTCCGTGGTCGACGGCGAAATCGCCGCCGGGGTACATGACCGTTTCGTGCCCGTCGTCGAAGCGGACAACGTACGGTGGGCTGCCGCCGTCGCCACGTACTTCCAGAATCACCCCGTGCCGGTCCGAGGACCCGACGGTCCTTCCGTGCACCACGATGCGGTCGCCTTGGGCTGCCTCCATGGCAATCACCTCCCAGCCCCCAGATTACGACTCATGGCCGCAGGCGAACAGGGCACCATGGCAGGATTCCGGTATGGCGTTGAACCTGGTCCTGATTGCCGACACCCACGTGCCCAAACGCGCCCGGGACCTGCCAGGGCAGGTCTGGGACGCCGTCGAAAATGCCGATGTGGTGTTCCACGCAGGCGACTGGGTGGAGGCGGCACTGCTGGACGAATTTGAACGCCGCAGCAAGCGGCTGCTGGGCGTTCACGGCAACAATGATGGTCCGGAACTGCGCCGGCGCCTGCCCGAAACTGTCACCGCCACGCTCGGCGGTGTTCGGTTTGCGATGGTCCATGAGACCGGACCAGCCAAGGGCCGCGAACTGCGGTGCGAGGCGCTCTACCCCGACGCCGATGTCCTGGTGTTCGGCCACAGCCATATTCCGTGGGACACCGTGTCCCCGAACGGGCTGCGGCTGCTGAACCCCGGGTCGCCCACGGACCGCCGCCGCCAGCCTGCGTGCACCTTCATGGAAGCCACGGTCGATGCCGGGCAGTTGGCGCAGGTCCGGCTGGTGGAAGTCCACCGCGCCTGACGCGCCAGGACCCTTGGCAGGACACGGAGTCTTTGCCTAGGCTAGGAACCGTAAGCATGCTTAGCTTTTGGCTCCCGCGCCGGTGCAACCGCAGGCTGCTTCAGCATCCGGGGCGACGAACCAGCCCGTGTCCGTACGAAGAGGAGGACCACCATGACTGACCAGTACACCTTCCGCAATCCCGTGACCGCCTACGAAAAGATCTCCCCGCCGAAGCAGCACCAGCCCGAGCCGGGGCTTGATGCTGAACTGGAGCCCAAGGCCGACCTGGGCGAAGAAACCTACCGGGGCACCGGCCGCCTGGAAGGCCGCCGGGCCATCGTGACCGGCGCGGACTCCGGCATCGGGGCCGCGACGGCGATCGCCTTCGCGAGGGAAGGCGCCGACGTCGTGCTGTCCTATCTGCCGCAGGAAGAGGAGGACGCCTCGCGCATCGCGGGGATCATCGAAGCGGCCGGCCGCAAGGCCGTCAAGGTGCCGGGTGACCTCAAGGACTCCGCGGCGTGCCGGGACCTCGTGGACACGGCGCTGGCCGTGCTGGGCGGAGTGGACATCCTGGTCAACAACGCAGGGAAACAGGTGGCCCAGGAGGACCTGCAGGACATTACCGACGAGCAGTTCGACCACACCCTGAAGACCAACGTCTACGCCATGTTCTGGGTGACAAAGGCCGCCGTGCCGCATATGCCCGCCGGCTCAACCATCATCAACACCACATCCATCCAGGCGTACAACCCGTCCCCCACCCTGGTGGACTACGCCACGACAAAGGCAAGCATCAACAACTTCACCAAAGGCCTGGCCCAGCAGCTGGCACCCAAGGGCATCCGGGTGAATGCAGTGGCTCCCGGCCCCATCTGGACTCCCCTGCAGGTCAGCAGCGGCCAGCCCAAGGAGCAGCTGCCCGAGTTCGGCCAGTCCACGCCGCTGGGCCGCGCCGGCCAGCCCGCCGAGCTGGCCCCCGCCTACGTCTTCCTGGCGTCCCCGGAATCCAGCTATGTGGTAGGCGAAACATTGAACGTCAACGGCGGCAGCCCCACGCCCTAGCAGCCGCCGCCGCTGTCCCAACGCGGCAGCATGGGTGTCCGGCAGCTCCGGCCGCCGGTCAGCCGGCCGCGTCCCGGTCCGCCAGAAGCTCATCGGTGGCAGGGTCCGGTTCACCGTTGAAGAACTGGGCCAGGACGGTCTTGAACACTGTTTCTCCGGGCGCCGCCCGGAGAAACAGTGTCATCGAGGAGCGGAGTTTCCTGGCATCGATGCCGCCGAAAATGTCCTCGGCCGACTGGTCGGCGTGGTTCGCCAGGACCAGGGCGCACTCCAGCAGCCGCGGGCCCAGTACCTCGTGGTCCAGGTAGGCCCGGGCTTCAGCCAGTGAGGAGATGGCGTATTTGCGCGACATGGCACTCTGCCCCAGCCCGGCAACCTGCGGGAAGATGAACCACATCCAGTGCCCGGACTTCCTGCCGACCCGCAGTTCCCCCAACGCCTGCTCATAAGTCCCGCCAGTGTTTTGGGCGGCAACAAAACGCTCAAGGTCAAACGGCTCATTCATGTGGATCTCCTTGTTTGGCCCGTTCAGGGATCAATTTACGGGGTCAATTCTTTCGCCAGGGCAGCGGCGGCTGCCCGCAGCTGCGGGTCCCCGTCCTCCCGCCACCGTTCCAGCACAACGCCGGCCCGCTGCCGTTCGCGCTCCCCCAGACCTGCCAGCAGCGGCACCAGGACATCGGAGAGCAGAGGCTCCGTGAGGTCCGCTGCCTGGGCTGACCGGAGGAAGCCTTCCAGGCGGGTCAGGTCCGAATGGTTCAGCAGCCGCACCTTTGACTGCAGCAGCACCACGGCGGCAAGCCGCCGCTCGAAAACCGGGCGGGAGCCGGGCCTTGGCTGTCCCCAGAGGGCGGAGGCCAGCATCACGGTTCCGTCGTGGTCGAGGTCCTTGAACTTGCGCAGGGCGTCGCGGACGGTTCCGCGGACGGCCCCGACAGAGGACCCATAGGAGGCCAGCACGCCGCCCAGCCGGCTTCCGACGTCGTCCGCCCGGTACCAGGCACCCTCATTCTGCAGTGTCCGGTCAACGAAATCCGCCGCAGCCGACACCACGTCCGTCGTGCCCGTCACCGTCCGCGCCCCGAAGAAGCGTGTTGGATGCAAAACGGGGTCCATGGCCGCGCTTCCAGCCTGCCTTCAGCAATGGGTTGCCCGCAGATGGCGCAGATTCCATAGGTTCCCGCGGCCAGCCGTGCCAGGGCCGCTTCAATCTGGTCCAGTCCGGCCGAGCTTTGTTTCAGGAGCGCCGATGCCTGCGAGAGTTCGAAGGCGATCGTGGCGCCCTCCGGATCGTGTTCGTCGTCCACGTTGGAGTCCTGGCGGGCCGAATTCGCGGCGTCGATGTCCGCCCGCAGCGCCGGCAGCAGCGCCCCCCGCCGCGCCCGCTCCTCTTCGAGCAGCGTACGGAACCGTTCGAAATCTGGCATGGGGAAAGCCTAGCGCGTTACCCCGTACCGGCTCAGGGACACGGGCATGTGCGGGCATGCCTGGGTTGGTCACGAACAGGGGTATAATCCCGGGATCCAACGTGGTGATTGGAAGGCAATTGCAAGCCTCCGTCGCCGGATTGTTACCGTTTTTGACCCAGACTCCCAGGAATCGGCATCAGCCGAGGTCGCTCCCGCAATCCGGTGTACATCAAGACGTTTGCGGAATTGAGAGGGAAACCTCGTATGTTATCCAAATGTGACAATCAGGGTTAGCGCGGGTTATGGTCTTCTGGTGTCCCTCTCAGACGGGACATTCCCGTCAGCATGCCGAGCCCTGCCGCTGATCATGGGATTCAATCGCTTTCCTGTTGGCAGGGACGGGGGAACCAAGTTTCCACGGCCACTTGTGGCCTTGGGGTTAAGTCGTTAGCGCTCCGCCCGCGGAGTCCGCTAACGGCCGGGTATCTCCAACCCGAACCCGACAGCTCACCCCGCAGGCATGGGAGAGGCGATCAACCGTGTCAAAAATTTCCACTACTGCCCGTCACCGCGCGACTCCGGCCCGCTCCATTGTGCTCGAGGGCCTCGCCGTAACCGCCAAGACCCAGGCCCGCTCGCTGGGCCGTCCGGCGCTCGCAGTTGCTGCAGCGTCCGGCATTGCATTCGGCGTCGGAGCCCCGGCCCATGCAGGTGTCACCGGTCCGGACACCACTGAGAACACCAGCGTCCAGGCATACTCGGCACCTGCAGCCCCGGCAGCAGCCCCCGCCGCGGCAGCAGGAACCGTCCACACCGTGGTTTCCGGCGACACCATTGGGGCCATCGCGGCCGCCTACGGCGTCAGCCTCAACGACGTCCTGTCCGCCAACGGACTGGGACTCTCTTCGGTCATCTACCCCGGTGACCAGATCCAGATCCCCGGCGCGGGCTACACCGCAGCACCGGCTCCGGCCCCCGCCGCAGCAGCTCCGGTCCAGCCGGCAGCCGCAACCGCACCGGCAAACACCGGCATGAACATGTCCTACGCCTCCGCCACCCCGGTGGCCTCCACCGGCACGGGAACCGGCGCTGCGATCCTGGCCTCCGCCTACAGCCAGGTCGGCGTGAACCAGGACTGCACCGCAATGGTGGAGAAGGCCCTGCGCTCCGTCGGCAAGTCCGTCGGCGATCTGGCCCCCACCCAGTTCTTCCAGTACGGAAGCGTTGTCGGCGCTCCCGCCCCCGGCGACCTGATCATCACCTCCGGCCACGTGGGCGTTTACGCCGGCGACGGCCAGGTTGTGAGCGGCGGCGTCAACGGCTACAGCACCGAAGTCCACTCCATCAGCTGGCTCGGCGGCTACTCGGCAGTCCGCGTAGCCTAGTCTTCGCGGCGCTTCGAAATACCGAAGCTGGTTTCAACCAGGAGGGCGGCAGCCGGGTACTCCCCCGGCCGCCGCCCTCCTGTCGTTTTCCCATCGGCCCTTGCGGACCGTCAGGTCCCGCAGAAGGTCATGTAGTTGCCGAAATCGTCAGGGGCACCTTCCGCGTAGCGTTCCAGCCCCGGCCGCTCGGCAAAGGGCCTGCCGACGGCCTCGAGCAGCTGCTGCAGGGGTGCCAGGTTTCCTTCGGTGGCAGCGGACAGCGCCTCCTCCACCAGGTGGTTCCGGGGGATATAGACAGGGTTCACGCTGTCCATCAGTTCCGCGTCGGGTTTCAGGGCCTGCCAGCGCTCTGCCCAGGCGTCGAATGCGGCCAGGTCAAGGACCATGCCCCGCACGGGCCGGAGGTCGCCCCGCGCGGCCTTGCCAAGGTTCCGGAAGAACAGGGTGTAATCCACCGGGCCGTCCTTCAGGATGGCGATGACGTCGTCCACCACGGCTGAGGCGTCGTCGCTGTCCCCGTCGCCTGCCAGGCCCAGCTTGCGTTTCATGCCGCTGGACCACGCCTTGCTGTACTGTCCGCGGTAGCCGCCGAGCACCTCCACTGCGGGGGCAACCGCCTTCTCCTGGTCCTCGTCGATGAGCGGCAGCATCGCCTCGGCGAGCCGGGCAAGATTCCATTCGGCAAGTACCGGCTGGTTGGCGTAGGCGTAGCGTCCACTGACGTCGATGGAACTGTAGACGGCGGCGGGATTGAACGCGTCCATGAACGCGCACGGGCCGTAGTCGATGGTTTCCCCTGAAATCGTCATGTTGTCCGTATTCATGACCCCGTGCACAAATCCCACCAGCATCCACCGGGCCACCAGCTCCGCCTGGGCCGAGACGACGCATCCGAACAACGCCAGGTAGGGGTTGGGGGCGTCGGCAGCCTGCGGGTAGTGCCTGCTGATGGCATGGTCCGCCAGCCGCTTCAGGAGGTCCAGGTTTTCGGTAGCCCGGGCGTATTGAAAGCTGCCGACGCGCAGGTGGCTGCTTGCCACCCGCGCCAGGACGGCACCGGGCAGCATGGTATCGCGCCGGACCTGCCGTCCAGTTGCCACGACGGCGAGCGAACGGGTGGTGGGAATGTGCAGGGCGTGCATGGCCTCACTGACCACGTACTCACGGAGCATGGGGCCGACGACGGCACGGCCGTCCCCGGCGCGGGCGAAAGGCGTGCGCCCCGAGCCTTTGAGATGGATGTCCAGGAGCCGGCCGCTTTGGTCCGTGACCTCACCCAGCAGCAGGGCGCGCCCGTCACCAAGCAGGGGCGAGTAGCCGCCGAACTGATGGCCTGCATATGCCTGTGCCACCGGCGTGGCCGCAGCGGGGACGTGGTTGCCGACCAGGAGCCGCACCCCTTCGGGACTGCGGAGGTACTGCGGATCGAGGCCCAGGCCTTGCGCCAGCTTGTCGTTCAGGACCAGGAGCTCGGGGCAAGGTGCTTCCTCGGCCTGCCAGGGAACGGCAAGTTCCGCCAGTTCCCGGGCGAAGCGCCCGTCAAAGGTGACTGTCGATTCAGCTGCTGCCGTCATGGTTCAACCCTATCGCCGTAGTTTCGCCTGATACTTCCCGCTCCGGTTGCCGCCGACGTGGAACGGCAACGCGCTGCAGGTCCTTAGCGGCGATGACCGTGGTTTCCGGAGCCCGGGCCTGCGCCTGCTCCGCGAGGTGGGAAACGTCGTCGCCGTACCTGGCGGAGAAGTGGGTGAGCACCAGCATCCGGGATCTCCCGGACGCCGCCAGCTCACCGGCCTGCCCCGCGGTCAGGTGCAGGTATTGCCGCGCCAGCCCGGCGTCGTCGTCACTGAACGTTGACTCGGTGACCAGCAGGTCAGTCCCGTCTGCGAGCTCTTCGGCACCGGGGCACGGTGCGGTGTCCATGATGAAGGCAAACCGCTGGCCCGGCTGGGAAATGCTCATCTCCTCGAGCCTGGCTGCCCCGAGGGCCCCTTCGCGCTGCAGCCGGCCGATGTCAGGCCCTTCGATGCCCGCTGCCCGCAGCCGCTCCGGCAGGAAGGTCCGGCTGTCGGGCTCCGTGAGCAGGTAGCCGTACGTCTCGACGCGGTGCTTCAGCGGCCGGATCTCCAGTCCTTCGGCTACGGATCCGGAGCCGGCATGTGGGTGGAGCCTGAGGTCAATGCCGGGCGGGCTGACACTTAGCAGAGCCCGGACCACCTGGTCACCGGATGCTGGATAATGCAGGTGGACCGGGTGCTCCACCCCGTCAAGGACCATCCGCGAGAGGACTCCGGGCAGGCCAAAGCAGTGGTCCCCGTGCAGATGCGTGAGGCAGATCCTGGTGATGCGGCTGGCTGCGACTCCGGCATGGATCATTTGGCGCTGCGTGCCCTCGCCGGGATCGAAAAGGAGCCCTTCGCCATCCCAGCGGAGGAAGTAGCCGTTGTGGTTCCGGGTCCGGGTGGGAACCTGGGACGCGGTGCCCAGCACCACGAGTTCACGCACCGTTGGTGCCTGCCGGCGCTGTCGGTAGCCCCTTGGCGTAAGCGGCCTGGCCCACATGCTGGAGGCAGTCCCCCAGGATGCTGACCAGCCGCACGCCGAGGGTGACGGGCGGATCCCAGCGCCTGTCGACCACCCGGTCCAGGTCGGGATCCCCGAGACCTTCCAGGACTCTCGCCGTCTGCCGGTGGACGGCTTCGTAGTACTGCCGCAGGAGTTCCGGGGACGCGCGGACGGCGTCCACCTGCTTGCTTGAGTGGCCGTAGCCGGTATCACTGTCCGCCAGCGGGAGCCCAAAACGGGAGACGAATCCCTCCACCGTCCAGATCTGTTCCAATCCGGCAGCGGGGGCAACCTGGGCGTCCTCCGCCCGGCCCATGTGCCACACCAGCCAGGCGATGGAATTGCCGCGACCGCCGGGACGGCGCTGCAACTGCCCCTCATCCAGCCCGTCCAGTACCTGCGCAACCAGGCCGGGGAGGCGACCAAAGGCCTCCAGCAGCAGTTCCTTGGATTGCATGAAACTCCTCCCCTGTCATCAGGGCCCGGCGGGTCCGGCCGCCGGGCCTGCTAGCGGTCCAGGTCGTCAGGCTCAAACTCGCTGAGAGGTGAGCCGCCGAAGTTCTCCTCGTCGTCACTGGCGTCTGCTTCCAGGCCGGTGGGGGCTTCGCCAAAGTCGACGTCGGCTGCTGCTTCGCCCAGGGTGGGGGTGTCCGGCGGCACCTGTTCATCGCCGGCGCGGTACCGCGCCTGCGCGCTTTCGTCCCGCAGGGTCTGGTCGCTCAGGAAGTCCTGCTCTTCGCCTGAGACTGCCTCGTCCTGCAGCAGCGGGTCCTCCTGCCAGCGGTCCGGATTGTTCTCGGCAGCCCCCGGGTAGCTGTCCGGTTCCCCCATGACGGGGTCGAGCTCCAGGGATGACGCCGCGCCGGGAGTTTCGTCGAGAAGTACGTCGTCGTCCTGCACAACTTCCAGCTCATCGTCAGGGAGGTTCTGCTCAGTCATGATGATGCCTTTCTCTTTAATCTCGGCGGACAATAGTAAGCATACTGAGGAACTGTATTGCCTGTGAACCGTCAACACATTTTCGCGCCGCTGCAGGTCCCCTGAACAGCGCTTGCGTGACTTTTGGCCCTAGAGCGCCGGTGGCGGCGGGGCCAGTCTTGGTAAGCAGGAGGACCGGTTCAAGACGACGCGGACTGACGCCGCACACTGCACCATTTAGGCCGGGATGGCCTGCCGGTCCCTTCTTCCATTCCCCGTATCCCGCTACAGCGATAGGTTCCCCGCCATGAAGAAGCCCGCCGCCATCATCATGCTGGTCCTCGGGATCCTGATCACCCTTCCGGGCCTGGCTGCGCTGGCGGGCGGAGCCGTAGCGTCGGCGGTGGGATCAATCCAGGGGGACGGCTTCCTGACCTCCGGCACATCCCGTTTTTCCGTCAATTCCTTTGCCCTCACCTCTCCGCGGGCTGATGCCATTGGCGAGGATGTTCCCGGCAGGCTTCCCTTCGACGTCGGCACCTTGCGCCTGCGGGTAAATTCCGTGAGCCCCGACAAACCGGTGTTCATCGGCATCGGCCCGCAGGCCGACGTCGAACAGTATCTGTCAGGCGTCCACCGCTCAGAGCTGCTGAACATCCGCCAGCGGCCCTTCCGCGCCGAATACCGCGACGTACCGGGCGGAAGTCCTGCAGCGCCGCCGGCGGGCCAGCGTTTTTGGACCACCTCCGTTTCAGGCGCGGGAGAGCAGGAGCTCACCTGGAACATCACCCCCGGCACATGGGAAGTGGTGGTGATGAATGCCGATGCCTCCTCCGGCGTCGATGTCCAGGCGCAGGCCGGCTTCCGCTCCGACTTGATCCGGCCGGCAGCCACGGGCCTGCTGGTGGGCGGGCTCATCGCCCTGGTGATCGGTATTCCCCTCATTATCTTTGGCGCCATGGGATTGGGGCGGCACACCGGGCCGGCATCCGGGGGGCCGGCATCCGCCGGGCCGGGGATGGCCGGAGCAGGGATGGCCGGGGCTGGGATGGCCGGGGCAGGCCAAGTGCCGGGCGGCCAGGTGCCTGCACCGCCTCCGCAGCCGCTCACCACGGCACCCGAAGACCGCCGCGGCTACCCCGCACGGCTTTTCGGTGACATAGATCCAGGACTGTCGCGGTGGATGTGGCTGGTTAAGTGGTTCCTGGCCATACCGCATTTCGTCCTTCTCTTCTTCCTCTGGTTTGCGTTCGTCATCACCACCATCGTGGCCGGCTTCGCCATCCTGTTCACCGGCCGGTACCCCCGGGCGCTGTTTGACTTCAATGTGGGCGTTATGCGGTGGAACTGGCGGGTCGCCTTTTACGCCTACGCCGCCGTCGGCACGGACCTCTACCCGCCGTTCACGCTCAAGCGCACCAATTACCCCGCTGACTTCGAGGTGGACTACCCCGAACGGCTGTCCCGCGGGCTGGTCCTGGTGAAATGGTGGCTCCTGTCGATCCCGCACCTGCTCGTGGTGGCCGCGTTGACCAACACGGCGTGGCGGTGGCGCGCAGACGACAACTTCATTGGGACAACTTATGGACAGGGCGCTGGCCCGTCCCTGCTGGGGCTGCTGGTCCTGATCGCGGCAGTGATCCTGCTGTTCACCGGCCGTTACCAGCGGCCGCTGTTTGACCTCATCCTCGGTGTCGATCGCTGGGTTTACCGGGTCCTGGCATACACCGCGTTGATGCGGGACGAATATCCGCCATTCCGGCTGGACCAGGGCGCCACCGAACCTGAGTGGCCGGGAGAAGGGACGCTGCCGGCCGGAGTACGGCCCACCGGTGCGCCATGACCTTCGGCCCTAGCCCCGCCGCACCGCTGAGGTCATGATGGGCGTGACAGCGGGGGTCCGACGAGGGGGCAAGACATGAACATTGCCGGGGCACCAATAGCCAGGATTGTGGTAGGCGTCGATGGGTCGGAGGCGTCCCTGGAGGCACTCCGCCAGGCCCAACGGCTTGCCACCCCCCTCGGCGCCAAGGTCCAGGGCATCGCCTGCTGGGAGTACCCGCAGGTATATTCCGGCTACGTCATGATGGGCATTGAGGGCTTCGAGGAGGGCGCCAGGAGGATTCTTGACGAGGCAATGGAACAGGTTTTCGGTGCCGACATGCCGGCCAACGTCACCTCAACCCTTGTCCGGGGCCATCCCCGGGAAGCGCTGATCGACGCCAGCCGCGAGGCCGACATGATCGTGGTGGGGCGCCGCGGACACGGCGGGTTCGGCGGGCTGCTCCTGGGCTCGGTCAGTTCCGCCATCGTGGCCCATGCCCACTGCCCTGTCCTGGTGGTCCACACGCCCGAAGGCGCGGCACACGCGCCCAAGGGTTCCTGAACGTGACGCGGCCGGGGGAAAAGATACTGTCCTAGGCGGGTGATGGTGTTGCCGCCAAGTGAAGCACGACGGCGGATGCCCGCCATAGCGCTCGCCGCCGCCCTGGTAGTCCTCGCCATCGCCCTGGCCCTGTTGCTGCCGGCGCTCACGGGCCGTCCGCCGTCCGCAGCACCAGCTTCGCCCTCCGAACTTCCCAGCCAGTCCAGCCTGCCCAACCAGTCCAGCCTGCCCAGCCAGTCCAGCCCTGCGGTGCCAGGCGTTTCCCCCTCCGGGCCGCAGGGACCACAGGAAACGGAGACGCCGGAAGCGGGCCAGATACTGGTGGAGCCGCCTATTGTTGTGCCTCCGGTTCCCGGGCCGAGGCCCACGGACGCGCCTGCCGGGCCAACCGCTCCGGAGGAGCCGGGCGGTCCCCCGCAGCCGGCACCGTTTCCGGAGTCCCTTCGAGGCCAGGACCTAACCGTCATCCCCGGGGCGGGCCGTGTGGCTGCCCTCACCTTCGATGCCGGTGCCAATGCTGCAGGACTGCCCAGTATCCTGTCCACTCTTGCTGGCAAGGGGGTTATCGGGACCTTTTTCCTGACCGGCAACTGGGCCGTGAACAACCCGCAGGCCGTGGCACAGATCGCGGCAGCCGGGCACCGGGTGGCCAACCATTCCATGACCCATCCGGGCTTCACCGGGCTGGGCAGCGACCAGATCGCCCAACAGGTGCGCGGTGCCGAGCAGGCCATCCTCGCAGCCGGCGCCGATCCCAGGCCGCTGTTCCGCTTCCCCTACGGCGAACGCGACGCACGGACCATCGCGGCGGTCAACTCGCTGGGCTACGTGGCGGTCAGGTGGACCGTGGACACCCTGGGCTGGAAGGGCACGAGTGGAGGTGCAAGCCTCCAGGTGGTGGCCGGCCGTGTCCAGGCAGGGCTGCAGCCCGGTGAAATCGTCCTCATGCACGTCGGGTCCAATCCCGACGACGGGACCACCCTCGACGCCGACGCCCTCCCCCACGTTATTGACCGCATCACTGCCGCTGGGTATGGCTTCACCACCCTCGATGCCCTGCCGGGACAGTGAAGCGCGCCGCGGCGTTTAGGCTTGGTCCGGCTGCCACAACGGCTGGGCAGCGGGCATGAAGACGGCCAGGCCCACAGCCCGGGCGGTGGCACTTCCAGCGATCCAATGCCCGCCAGTGCCGGAAGCCCGGCGCGGCGGGAGCCCTGCGAATTCCCTGCTGCCCGTCGCGGGACAGGACTAATGGCTCTGCCGGCGGCACCGGCCGCATCCAATACTGGAAGGGAAGGCGGACGGATGGCGTCCGCCTCCGCTAGGCGGAGGTCGTGAAGTGTACGGCTGGAATGACGGCATGGGCCTGTGGGGCTACGTCCTGGTGAGCATCATCATGGTGGTGGCCTGGGGAGCAAGCAACGCCGGCATCGGCCTGCTGGCCCGTTCCCTGCGGGCGCCCTCCCCGGGTGCAACCCAGCCCCCATCGCCTCGAACGGCAGAGGACGTGCTGGCCGAACGTTTCGCGCGCAGCGGGATTGACGTCGCGGAATACCAGAACAGGCTGGCTGTCCTGCGCGGCCGCCCGGGTACCTGAGTTCCGGCTCCCGCAGGCAAAGGACAGTGGGTGCAGCTGTGCCGCTCTCTGAATTTGAAAAACGCCAACTCGAATCTATCGGCCATGGCCTGGCAGCGGAAGACCCCGGTTTCGCGGCCCTGCTTGGCCGGGATGCCTTCGTGCTGTGCCTTCGGAACCGGTTCAGGCGCGGACTGCTCCTCGTAGCGGCAGGCGTCTGCGTCCTGGTCCTTGGCTTGGTAGGACGGGTCCCCTGGTTGGGTATCGCGGGGTTTGCCATCATGATCGGTGCGGGATACTGGGCCGTCAAGGACTTCCGTTGGTCGTCCGGGACGAGGGACCGGGAGGTCACCCAGATGGAAGGCAACAACGAATAATTGCGACAACCGATGCTGGTAACGCGCCTTCTGTCTGTCAAGGCCCTAGGGCCGAAGGTCATTACGGGAAGAACAGTGCAAAGACACTCCGGTCGCCGCCCTGCCATGCACCAGCGCACGCAGGTCCCTTCCAGCTTCACTCCCGCTGGGCAACAATGGGATCAGGCCCTCCCCGGGGGCCGCCCCGCACAGGCGGGATTTGGTCCTGGAGATTTGGGAGCGTTCTGTGCATATGCATGAAGCTGGGTCTGATGTAGCGGCAGGATCAACCGGGCAGGTCCGCGTGTTCATCCTTGACGACCATGAACTTGTCCGGCAGGGACTGAAGGACCTGCTGGAGGGTGAAGGGTTCCTCGTGGTGGGCGAAAGCGGGTCCGCAGCCGAGGCCACCCGTCGTATTCCGGCGCTGCACCCCGACATTGCCATCCTCGACGGAAGGCTCCCCGATGGTACGGGAATCGAGGTTTGCCGGGACGTGCGTTCCCTCGATCCCCGCCTCCGCTGCCTGATCCTCACCAGTTACGACGACGAACAGGCCCTCCGCGGTGCAGTCCTGGCCGGCGCGTCCGGATACATCCTGAAACAGATCAGGAGCGATGACCTCCTGGCCGGGATCCGCAAAGCCGCTGCCGGCGAATCCCTGTTTGAACCGGGGGTTGAGCAGCAGATCATCACAGGCCTGTCCACGGTCCCCACCGATCCCCGGTTGGAGGGCCTGAGCGCGCAGGAGAAAAAGGTTCTTGCGCTGATTGGGCAGGGGCTGACCAACCGGCAGATCGGCGATGAGCTGTTCCTGGCCGAGAAGACCGTGAAAAACTACGTGTCGTCCATCCTGGCGAAGCTGGGCTTCGAACGCCGGACGCAGGCGGCCGTCTTCGTCACCAAAAGCTCGACAGACACTGCCTGACAAAAAGGTCAGGCGGGCAGCTCAGGCCAGCTGGGCGGACCACGTCACCGACGTGCCCGTGCCCGGCACACTGTCGATGATGCAGGCGCCCTTGAGTAACGCAGCCCGATGCCGCATGTTCGCCAGGCCGCTGACCTGGGCGGGCTCGGTGAAACCCCGGCCATTATCGCTGATGAGAAGCTGGACCTGGTCCCGGAGCACGTCAACCTGGATCTCGATTTCCGCTGCTCCGGCATGCCGCAGCGCATTGCTGAGCCCCTCCGACAGGACAGACAAAAGATGGACCGCCACGTCTTCCCGGATCGAGTCCACTGCTCCGTTCAGGGAAACTTTGGGAGTTACGGCGTAGCTGCGCGAGTTTTCCCGGACCACGCGCAGGATCCGGCCCGTCAGTGGT
Source organism: Pseudarthrobacter sp. BRE9 (assembly GCF_031844305.1). NCBI lineage: Bacteria > Bacillati > Actinomycetota > Actinomycetes > Micrococcales > Micrococcaceae > Pseudarthrobacter > Pseudarthrobacter sp. BRE9. The sequence goes on from NZ_JAUZUY010000002.1 coordinate 517,019, forward strand.
TCCCGTTCCTCGTCGGCGGTACGAAGGGAGTAGATCGTATCGCGCAGCTTGCGGATGGTGTCATCGAGTTCAGTGGTCACAGCGGCGATACGTTCATGCGCCACAGGGTGGGTTGTGTAGCGGCGCAGGCTCTGGATGCTCAGGCCGGCAGCGAACAGGCGCTGGATCACCAGGTCATGCAGGTCCCGGGCAATCCGTTCCCGGTCACTGATGAGGAGGTTCTGTTCGCGCAGGGCGTTCACGCGCGCCAGGTCAAGGGCCAGGCCGATCCTGCTTCCAAAGATGGCGCTGGTCTCTGCCTCGGCCTGGGTGAAGACCGCCGTTCCGTGGGCGCGTGCCAGCAGGAGGACGCCGTTGTCGCTGCCGGCGTGCCCCAGCGAACAGACAAGTATGGAGCCAAGCTTCCCTGCCACGTCGTCGTCGTCGAACACCTGCCGCGGGTCCTTTGCAACGAAAGACCCGCCGTCGTCAATAACGCCGGATACCGCCGGTGAGGGCATCAACTCCTGGCCCGCCTGAAGGCCTTGCACACCAAGGCATGAACGGCATCGAAGGGTACCGTCACCGGCCGGCACAGCCACCACTGCGAGCGCGGAGTCCGATACCTTCAGGGCCGTGTCGGCAACAATGTCGAGGATGTCCGCGTCCCCCGGATGCGGCGCCATGATCAACCGGCTGCTCAGCTCCATGCCTGCCTCAAGCCATTTCTGCCTGCGGTTGCTCTGTTCAAAGAGGCGGGCATTCTGGATGGCGACGCCGGCCGCCGCCGCCAGGGCAACAGCAAGATCCTCATCGTCGCTGGTGAAATCCTCTCCACCCTGCTTTTCCGTCAGGTAGAGGTTTCCGAACACTTCGTCGCGCACACGGACGGGCACGCCCAGGAAGGTCTTCATGGGTGGGTGGTTGGGAGGGAAACCGGACGCAATGGGATGCTTGCCAAGGTCATGGAGCCGCAAGGGCCTTGGCTCGCGGATAAGCGGGCCAAGGACACCGTGCCCTCTAGGCAGGTCGCCAATGGAACGGATCCCTTCTTCATCAATGCCCACCGTGATGAAGTGGCTCAGGGTGCGGTCCTCACCGATGACGCCCAAAGCGCCGTATCCCGCACCGACCACAGCGCAGGCTGACCGGACAAGGCGGTCGAGCACGGCCTCCAGGCTCAGGTCCTCGGCGAGGGCCACCACTGCGGCCAGCAGGGCGTTGATGCGCTCCTGGCTATCCAGCAGCTCGTGGCCCCGGCCGGCAGAGTCCGGCACCAAATCTTCAACGCTGTCCCTCAACGGCGGTCGCCAGGGCTCCTCAGTGCTCACGTTCCACCTCCTGCGGCAAGGGCCTGCGGCGCTGCGGGTCCCTGTCGCGATCCATGTGTCCGGGAGGGAAAAGCCTGCCCCCGCCCACAAGTCCGCCTTCACATGAGCATGAAGACATGTCCTGGGATCATTGTAAAAGGCCTCGTCAACAGCCCGCGGGACCTTCTTCCCTACCGGCCGGCAATTTCGCGGCCCTAGGCTACGCCCATGAACACAGCAGCGGCAGAACCGGAAATCAAAGAACTCGGCGTCCACGATTGCTGGAAGTACCTTCGGTCCACGTCCATCTGCCGGATTGCGTTCAGTGAGGGGGACGCCGTGGAAAACTACCCCGTGAATTTCGTACCCAGCAACGGCACCTTGCTCATCCGTACCGGCGAAGGCACAAAGCTCGCCTCCCTGGCGGACCGAAAGCCGCTTGCCGTTGAGGTGGACGGAATGAACCAGTACGGCACTATCGCCTGGAGCGTCATCCTCAAAGGGTATGCGGTGGTGGTGTCCGATGAAGAGGAAACACAGGATGCGATGGAGGCAGGCCTGTCCCCCTGGCAGCCGGGCCGGAAGAACGTCCTGCTGCGGATCACACCACAGGAGATCAGCGGCCGGAAGTTCGTGATCGCGGCACCAACCCATTGGTGGCCGGCCAGAGAGACCGCCGCAGACTGAGCCCCACGAAAAACGCCGCACGGCAATCCGTCCAAAACCCCTTCGCACGCAACCCCAAAGGATGGCCCCCGTGGCAGCTGCCAAACCAATCGCCGTCGGCATCACGGCTACTTCGGCGTCCAACGCCGCCCTCTCGTGGGCTGCAGCCCGGGCCAACAGGCTCAACTGTCCGCTCGCCGTCGTGAACGTCTTGGACGATCGCTGGATGGCGGCCGAAGTTCTTCCCTACCTGGAGATCCTCCGTGAATCGGGGCTGGCCCTGTTGAAGGAAGCCGGCGAAAAGGCCATTGCCGCCGAACCCGGACTGCAGGTGACCCTCCAGCTGCTCGAAGGAGGTGTGGGGGCGGCGCTGGGTGACTATTCCAGGAATGCCTCCATGCTTGTCCTGGGCAGCAGCGGCCACGCGCACGGTGCCCTGACCGACCGGGCCCTCCAAGCAGCTGCCACGGCCGAGTGCCCGGTGGCCGTCGTTGGGGACGGCCAGGAGCGGGGCCGTGGCATCGTGGTGGGCGTGGATGGATCCCGGGAATCGACACAGGCAGTGGCCTTTGCCGCCGCTGAAGCAGACGCGCTGGGAGAGGAACTGACGGTTCTTTACGCTTTCACCGGCCCAAGCCGCTGGATCGCGGCTGGCCTGCCGCAGAGCAGCTTTGCAACCCACGTGGTGGAGGAGGAGCAGATCGTGCTGTCCGAAACCGAGGCGGGTCTCCGGCAGGACTACCCGGACCTAGTGGTCAACACTGTGATGGAAACCGTCCTGGAGCCGGCGGACGCCCTGATCCGTGACGCAGCCGGCGCACGGCTGCTGGTCCTTGGCAGCCGGGGAAAGGGTGGTTTCGAAAGGCTTGTCCTGGGGTCCACGGCACACGCGGTGCTGACCCAGCCGCCGTGCCCCACCGTGATCACCCGCCTGCACAAGCAGCAGCACAACGAATGACCGCGGGCTGAGGACCCTTAGGCTACGACGCCGGCGCACGGCTCCTCCAGGGAGCGGCCGCTTTGGGGAGTCAGGCACTTTCCTGCGGCCGCGTTTACTTTTTTTCGTCCGCTGGGCATCCTGCGGGCTGGTCAGGGACTTTGGTCCCTAAAAGACGGGCGTGTCCTCTGAGATGGTGGTCTGGGCCGGAAGCACAACAACGAGGTTGTGCATCCGGGTTCGCTGTGGCCGCCGCGGGCCGGCATGCAGCCGAATCCATGACGGCCGGACGGTAGAGGAGAGCAAGGCTTATGGCAGGTACGTTCGAACTGTTTGTCGATGAAGATTCACGGATCCGGTTCCGGCTCGTGATGCCGGACGGGCACGTACTGGCGGTTTCCGGGCAGTTCAACGACAAACAGGCGGCGGCTGCTGCGATAAAAGAGGTAAGGGAATGCGCGGGGACCGGCTTGATCCGGGACGTGGCACCGACGCCAACAGGCCGGATGCTTCCTTCCCCGCCGCAGCCGTGCCGGAAACCCCGGGACGGTATCCGGAGGCTCAACTCCTTGGGCGCCGCATAAGCCCGCAGGCGCAGGGAACACCCAGCCAGGAAAGCGGCTGTTGATGATGAGCCCAGTCACGTGACGCGTGATCCGGAGTCCATCGTGGCCGGCTATGACGGCTCGGACCAGGCAGCGGCGGCCGTCCGTTGGGCGGCGCGCCATGCCCGGGCCACCAATTGCCCGCTCCATGTGGTGCATTGTTCAATGTGGCAGTTGCTGACAAGGCACCTGGGTCCTGTCCCTGGGGTGTCTGGCAGTGGCCTGGAACAGTCCGCCGAGTCCGTCCTGGAGGAGGGCGTCTCGCATGCGGCAGCGGAAGTACCGGGGCTTGAAATCCGCCGCACCCTGCTCCACGGACTGCCCGCGCAGGTTCTGGCCGAATTCTCCGCCGGTGAAAAGTTACTGGTCGTCGGCAGCCGCGGACTGGGCGGCTTCCTTGGCCTTCTCGTGGGATCCGTGAGCCTGGAACTGGCGGCCACTGCTGCCTGCCCCGTAGCCGTGATCCGCCAGGACACCCATCCCGGCGGACCCGTCGTCGCCGCCGTGGATGCATCAGGTTCTCCCGCGGCGCTGGAAGACGCCTGTGCCATGGCTTCGGCATGGCACGCACCGCTCGAGGTGCTCCACGTCCGCCACCAGCCGCCTGGGTACCACCAGCCGAAGAGGCAGGACGCCGCGGCTGATGCCCGGGAAGTACTTGAGTCCGCCTTGGACCGTGCGCGGGCCATGGCGCCCGGTATCGCCGTTGACGGCCGGGTACTCACGGACAGTTCGGTCCCGCACGCCATCCTGAAAGCCGCACGGGAAGCCCGGCTAGTGGTGGTGGGTTCGCAGGGCCGCGGGATCCTCCGGGAGACCATCGGTTCAACCGCCCACGCAGTATTGCATCACGCCCACGGCCCGGTTCTCATTTCCCGGCGCGGCGCCTGATGGAGCAACGCTGCGGCAGGAGTGTCAGCCGGGCTGCAGCGCGGACCGGCGCCTAAGCTGGTCTGGTGACCCCTGTTCCCTCCCCCGGCCCACTGGACGTCGTCGTCCATTCGGGGCCGGCGGACTGGTGGGTCATCCTTGCAGGGCTTGGACCCTTGGCGGTTCTTATCGCAGCCCTGCTGGCCTTCTATATCAACTGGCGGACGCTCAAGCAGCGCACCGCCGCGGACAAGACCGCACTGGACCAAAAGCGCGAAGCGGACGCCGACGCCCTGAGGCAAAAGACCGAAGCAGACAGCCGGGCGGAATGGTGGCGCCGTACCCAGTGGGCGCTGGAACGGGCTTTGGATCCCGATGAGGGAACAAAGGCGCTGGGCCTGGCGACGTTGGAAGTCCTGGCCAGGAGCGAACTCGCCCGTACCGAGGAGCTTGAGTTGTTCGACATCGCCTGGAAGAGCGTGTCCGGCGAGGAGAACGGGGATGATGCAGAGGCCGACGCCGGTACAGGGCAGGAGATGGCGGTCGTGGACGACGGTGGGAACTTAGGCGAGAATGGGATGACGGATGAAGACCGTGCCAAGGAGGTTGGACCATGAGCGCAGCATCGCCTGAACACCGTCTTGTCCATGCTCCCCGGAACGGCACTGCCAAGCCCGCCACGAAAAAAGCGACGCCTGCCGAGCACCGGGTCCAGGTTGCCGCGGCCCGGCTGCGTGTCACACTCGATGAACGCCTGGGGCGGGAAACGCCCGCCAAGACCAAGGCACTGGCCAAGGAACCGATCTAAGTTCCGCTGCACGGGCTTGGGGGTCGACGACGCATGGCTGGGTTTGGTGGGCAGTGGCGGCAGTAGTTCTTGGCTGCGGCATGGACCGGCTGCGCCGCTGGGACTATGGAGCCGTCGTCGCGCAGGTGGCGCAGTCGGGCAGGTTCCTGGACCGTTGGCCTATCGGTTTTTGCCCTGACATCGTCCCTGGCAGCGAAGCATGGCTCCTGCTGCAAGGCAGCAACGATGCAGGCACTGGCCTGATCGGGCACGGGTGGCTGACGTCGGAGCCCTACCAGGCTGCCGCGGGCGCCGATTCCGATGGCACTGACTGGTTTATCGGGGTGGCCTTCGATTCCCTGCTGCCGCTGGGCGAACAAATACGTCCCGGGACGCTTCGGGAGGCCTTCCCCTGCGACCCCTGGGATATCGCGAGCGGTCCCGCCCTGGTGACCTTGCCGCCGTCGTTCGGGCCCGTTCTGCAACGCCTGTGGCGGGAGTACGGGCCAACGACGGGGGATCCGGCCGAAGTGGTCGGTGGAACCTACCCCGCGGGTGCGGTCAGCCATATCCAGGTGAACCGCTTTGAACGGGACCCTGACGCGCGCCGGGCCTGCCTGGCCTTCCATGGCACGTCCTGCGCCGCCTGCGGTTTCTCCTTCGAGTCGGCCTACGGCGAGGCCGGCACAGGGGCGGCCGCCGTGCACCATGTGGTGCCGCCGGCGATGCTTGGAAGCGGATACCAGCTTGACCCCATCGCCGACCTCATTCCGCTCTGCCATAACTGCCATGCGGTGGCACACGGTGTAAATCCAGCGCTGACCGTTTCCGAACTCCGTGGCATCATCATGGCCGCCGGGCATTTCAGGGGTGAGGTGGTCAGTGATTTGGCCCTTCAGGCCCAGGAGGATGCTCGGCGGATCCTCGGGGGCGGCCAGGCCTAGGGTCTGCTGGACGACTGCCGGCTTTTCGTCGATGACTTCCTGGCGGTCACGGAGACCACAACCACGCCGTGCACGTTGTGGCTTATTCTTTGGCCGGCAGCCGGATTTACTGCCCAGCCGGCGTGGTCCCGAACATCAGGGTCCGCCGCCGAACATCGTAAAAGACGGTGGCCGAACGTTTCAGGAGGCCCTGGAGAACCTCGGCATCCTCAGCGTCGAGGGTGAGCACTTCTTCCCAGGCCCCCTGGTCCAGGACCAATTGGAGCGTCCAGGTGCCAGGCTTTCCGGCGTCTCCGGCGACCCAGCTGAATTGGTAATGGTTGACCTGGCGGACTTGGATGCTGTCATCGGTGATCGGCTGTTTCGGTGTGGGGCTCATGGTCCCCCTCCTGGATTCGGTGTGAGTGGGCCCGCTGCATAAGCCAAGATCCAATCTAGACCTGGTGCGCCGCTTCATCCAGAGCCAGCAGCAGGCTGGTAGGGACTGCATTGGCGGTTGCGGAAAAGATGTGAATCACCACACTCACATCGCGCCCACCCGGGTTATCCTCAAAGGGCGTATCCAGTTGTTGGGGCATCCGGGCGGGGGGCAAGGCGCACCCGCGGTGTGACTGCCGCGGACCGGTTTCATCATTTGTATTTGCACCGGGGAAACCCGGCGGATTTCAAAGGAAACGAGCATGGGCCGCCGACACGCAGCAGCTGACGTCAACTATCCGCGCTGGATTTGGATCGCCGCGTCGGCCGTCGTCGTACTTCTCATTGTCGGCGGAGCATTCGTGCTGCGAATGCTGATCTTCCCCACGGGTTCAGGGGAGGGTGGTGCTTCCGCAGGGAACGGCACCACTCCTTCAGCAGGCGAACCCCTGGCACAGGACTCTCCTGCCGCCATCGCCGGGGCCTCTCCCTGTATCTCCTTGAATATCCTCACGTCCCTTGAGAACGCCGAGATGGTCCGGGCTTTGGTGTCTGAGTACGTGGCGAAACCACGAAGCGTGGATGGCAGGTGTGTGACGCCGGCAGTTACCGAGGAAAAATCGGGAGTCGCCGCCGGCAAGGTCGCTTCCCGCTTCCCCGCCGTTCCGGCCGGGGACAGGCCCTCCATCTGGCTGCCGGACTCCTCCGCGTGGTTACGAATTGCAGCGGCCGGTGCCGGAGGAAGCACCGTCCCGCATGATGGAACCAGCGTCGCCCGTAGTGCGATCGTCGTCGCGCTGCCGGAGAAGATGGCTGGTGAGCTGGGCTGGGACGGCAAACCGCCGTCGTGGTCCGAGGTCTTCGCCATGGCCAAGGATCAGAACGTCTGGGGGCAGCGCGGCCATGGCGACTGGGGGAAGTTCAAGTTCGGCAAGGCCAGTCCGCTGGTCTCGACGTCGGGCTTGATGGCCCTGGCTGCTTCCTACGGCGCCGCCGGCGGCAGCGTAGGGGGGTTGGACGCCATGGACCTGCACGCACCGCCGCTGGTGGAGAAAGTGCGCGCCGTGGAACTGGGCACCAGCCACTATATGGCCACCCCTGAACATTTCCTCTGGCACACCAGGGAGGCGGACGACGCCGGAAAAGTCTCGGAATTTCTGTCAGCCGTGGTCGTGGACGAAAAGTCTGTCTGGGACTACAACCGGGGAGTGGTCAGCGAGGACGGCAAAACGAAGAAATCCGGTCCCGCGCCCAAGGAGCCTCTCCGCGCCATTTATCCCAACGATGGAGTGCACGTGGCGGATAACCCGGCAGTGGTCCTCGACGGGGATTGGGTGGGAAGCCAGCAGCGTCTGGCCGCCCGGGATTTCATCGCGTTCGCCGTGACCGAACAGGGCCAACAGCTCGTGAAGGCATCCGGGTACCGGAGCATCCAGGGCGCGCTGGATGCCGGAGTGGCAGAAACCGGGCGGTACGCTGAAACGCTCCAGCAGTTGCCACTGCCCAAGGCGGAGGCGCTCATTAGCATGCAGGACAGCTTTCCCGACATCCGAAAGCGGGCCAGGGCCCTGTTCCTGCTGGATGTCTCCGATTCCATGGTGCAGGAGCCCGGAGTCACCAAGCTGCAACGGGCCAAGGACGCCGTCCGCAAGGCACTGGACCATTTCACGGGTGAGGATGAGATTGGGCTCGCCGCCTTCTCCCACGTGGGCGACGGTCCCCTGCAACCGGGCATCGTCAGTCCGGTAGCACCGTTCAAGACGAATAAGGAAGATATCGTCGCCAAGCTTGGTGAGCTCCAGGCAGTGGAAGCTACGCCTCTGTTCGAAGCGGTGAGCCGGTTTGCGGGCGATCAGGCCAAGGACTACAAAGACACCTTCATCAACACCATCGTGCTTCTAAGTGACGGCAAAAACGATTCCCGCCACCCGGGAGACCTGGCCGGGCTCTCCGAACAGTTGAGCCACCAGAACCACTCGACGCCGGTGCTTGTGTTTACCCTCGCATACGGGCCCGACGCCGATGTCCCCACTCTGCGGGAAATCGCCCGGGCCAGCGGGGCGCACTACTATGACGCCACCGATCCGAACAGGCTGGAAGAAGTACTGGGCGAACTGGTGACCAGTTTCTAGGCGGGGCACCGGGCCGGGTGGGCGGATGCTTGGCTTGCCCCCATTACAGCGGGACCGTTTCGGCCCGGTCCCGGATGTTCAGCAGCATCCTGCGCATCATCCAGATGTCGCCGAATTCCAGCAGCGTGGAGAAGAGGATTGAGGGTGGGAACCAGCGGTAACGCGTGTCCAAGGCGCCACCGCTTCCGGGAACAAGAGCTTCAAGGCTACGATCTCTGAGCACCCACTGACACAGGTGGCTTGGCTTGGCGGCAGAGGAGAAGACTGACGTGGCCGGAAGCAGGAGAATGAGCGGCCCCCATTGGCGGCGGGTCCTGGCAACGCTCGGCAACGGCGACGCACGGATTGCCTACGCCCAGATAGTACTCGGGGCTGCGCCTGCCGACGTCCTGCCTGAAATGAAGGAGCAGCGGCGGAACCGCGCTATCGCCGGCCTTCTTGAAGCCGGACTCGTGGACCAGAGCGCCTCCGGAGACTTGGTCGCGTCGGACTCGGTATTCCGCGACCTGCTCGCCCAGCAGCCGCGCCGGCAGCCCCAGACGGGACTGGACCGGTTCATGCGGCTCGGCCGGATCGACAGGTATCCGGCGAACGTGGCGGAACGGCGGGATCTCCTTGCCAGGATTGCGGGTGAAGTCATTGCCCCTGGAGAAAAGCTTACAGAGAGGCAAGTCAACGAACGGCTCCTCAGTTATACCGACGACGTCGTGCTGCTGCGCCGCTATCTGGTCGACTTCGGGCTGCTGGAGCGCACACCCTCGGGCTCTTCCTACTCCCTGATGGAGTAGTCCTGCTTTACCCAGCCACACCGCCAGCGGTACAGCAGTTTGGCACCTTGAAGTATGGTTCCCACCCTACGGCGACTGGCATCCGCGCAACTGGCTCAGTCATGAAGGCCAGGTTAAGGCGATGCACTGCTGCTATTCATCGAAATGGGTTCGAAGTGCAGCGGCGTGAGGTGAGACGGATTCGATGACTCCTGCCGCTACATCGCGCAGTTTGATGTTCCGGGAACCGGAGGCTCTCCTCAGGATCGTAATTGCCGCGTCCTGGCTGCACCGGTTCTGCGCCATGATCACACCGATTGCAATGTCGATGACAGTCCGGTTCTTCATCGCCGCTTCCAGGTTGTCGTTCGCTTCCTGCAGCTGGGTCAGGCGCAGCTCCAACCGGAGAGTCTTGGCCGATTGTTTGCCGAACAGTTCAGCGCGGGCGATGTCCCCCCCGGTAATGCCATGGGGCCGCGAGGAGTAAATATTCAGGGCGGCGGTGGACTCGCCCTCCAACCGCAGGGGGACGCCCAGGATTGATTGGACTCCCTTTTTCGAGACGGCTTGGATGTATTCGGGCCAGCGGTGTTCGCGGGATACGTCAGGGACGTAGATCGTCATACCGGTCCGCATGGCCGTCAGGCAAGGCCCGTCTCCGAACGCGTACTGGAGTTCATCCATCGCCCGCGCCCGGGCATCGCTGCACGCTACCGTGACCGGTTTCTTCCTGCGCGCCACGGTGACATTGCAGTGAACCTTTGATTCAGGTGGAGAAAGGAGGGACGCGGAAAAGACGGCCAGTTCCTGGAAGAACTCCTCAGCGTCCGACGTTTCCAGAACCATGTCCTGGAGCCGGGACGCAATTCCGTCCCGCAGTTCTGTAAGAAACGGTAGAGCGTCCACGGCGTGTCCTTAGGAAGTATGTTCAACCGCTGACGATCAAGCGCGGCGTGAAGACGCCCACTTCCAAACGTTTCCTTTCCAGCCTACGGCACCAGTCGGTGCCCGGCATGAGAAGACCCTACCCTTTAATGACGAGCGGCCAGCGAGCTGGGAGGCGGCCCGGTGGGTGCTTTCCCCCGGTCGGCTGGACAGTCGGCGCGGGATTGCGTACATTCTAAGTGGCAAGCGTCACACTATTGTGTGTACGCTCCCCCTTCCGGCCGAGTGCAGGGCCCGAGGAGGTACCGCTAGAGCCTGCTGGCGGACAGATGCACAACGGGGAAAGAGAGCCGACATGGCCACCTCGCATTTTACAACGTTCCTTGCAGAAGCCACCGTCCCTGAGTTCGACACGGACTGCCCCCTGACCGCGGACAGCCTTTACGGCCTGTACGTCAGCTGGTGCGTCCTGAAGGGGATAGACGCAGTACCTGACATCACTTTCCGGGCAGCAATGCACTGCCGTGATGTGGACGTGCATGACAGCCGGCTTCGGATGGTGGGCCCTGCGGCCGCGGACTACATCCTCTCCAGCTACCCGACCGCTGCCTGATCGTGTCCATAGAAAGTGGGTTACTCCTGCAGGGCATGTCGGCGGAGCTACCCGCACTTTGCCGATGTGGCAGCCGTTGCCGCAGTCCTGAACAGGGAAAGTAACACAGAGGGCGTCTTGACCTTCGCGGGCAGTTACATCCATTGCGGGCAGCCAATGCAGAAAACCGGCTCGGAGATCCGTCGACTCACGGCCCCGAGCTTCACCGACCTCACCACGGAAGACGACTTAGACGTCTACCTGACAACCCAGGTACTGCATTGTCCCACCCGCCGGTCGCCCTCGTTCCCCCGAACCAGTGCAAAGGTGCGCTGCCCGTAATTCAGCTAGCCGGCAGCCTTGGTTGCCGGCAGGACAAGGTAGAGGTCATGAACTATTCCCTTCCCCAGGCCTATGAACTGGCCGTAGTAACCGGGAGGATGATTACCGGCCTTCTCAGCGAGGAGGATGCTTCCAAAGCGGTGCAATCCCTGGCGTACGTCTTGAAGGACTCGATCCCGAACTCGGCAGGAGCCGGGGCGTCGATCATCAACCCCGACGGCCGCGGCGAAAGCACCGGCGCCACCGATACCTTGTGCTCCGAGCGGACAAACTGCAATACAAGCTCGGAGAGGGACCATGCCTCAGCGCCTGGGCGGAACAGCGCCCCATCATCATCCAGGACACCCAAGAAGAAGTTCGCTGGCCTAGATGGACGGCGGCGGTGGCGGACACTCCCGTCCGTTCCGTTCTCAGCGCACCGCTGACCACCAGGGGAAGACAAATTGGCGCACTGAAGGTCTACTCCCCCCTCCCGCTGGCATTCGATGACAACGCAGTCTTCCTGATCGAGCGGCTCGCCAGCGCAGCCGCCGTCTTGCTGGGCCACCTCCGGGACCGGGAAGTTGCACATCGGATGAGCAAGGAACTGGCGGAAGCCTTGGCCAATCGAGACATGATTTTAAAGGTGCAGGGGATCCTGATTGAGCGCATGAACTTGAACTCGCAAGAGGCTTTGGAGGTACTGCTGGCCCGCTCGCGTGGAGAGAGCACACCACTTCATGATGTAGCACTGGATATTCTCCAAAAGGCAACCCGCGAGTAGGAAGTGCGATTTCGCCACAAAACGGTGCTGGCTTGCCAAACCAATGATAAGCATGCTTAGTATAGATGCAGCCGAATGCGAACGGCTGGACACGGAGAATCGAGAAAGGCGCGCTCAGCGAACGGGGCGCGCCTTTCTCATGTCCTCCTGACTGCGGCCGAACCGTAATTTGTTTTGCCTTGCCCCGCCGCCCTGGTGAGCGGAAACTTTACTCATTGGGCTATGAAGTCAGCCAAACCAGCAGTCACCGAAAGCCGGGACATCATGTCCACCCGTGCTGACCCTCGCCCTGTCCACGACCTGTTGCTCACGAGCTCCGCCCGTTGGGCGCCCTTGTCATGAGCACGATTCAGGCGGTAACCCTGATATTCGTTGCCGCTTTCGTATGGACCGGCTTGACCCTACTCGTTCTGCTGGAGATGCGGCGCCGCAGGAGGGGGTCTTCGAGGGTCGCTTCGGCACCCCAGCCTCCCGACCCCATCAGCTATCGCCCTCATCGGCCGTGGCACCGGGCTCGTCCCGTAACCGGTCAAACTCCTACCCAGAGGAGACACAGGGTGAGGATCAGAAGAGTCCGGGGCTGAAGACGCCACCCCCGGCGCACTGGGAAGTCCCGGCAAGATACCGGGCAGCCAAGAATTCGACCAGCATCACCCGCTCAGGGTGACCGTTCTTTGGAGCAGACATGGACGCCGGGACGATCCTCGGTTTCATCTTCGGGTACTTCGCCGCCATCGCCGGGATTTTCCTCCTGTATGTCCCGGACATCGTCATGCTCCTTGTCCTCCTTGTCGTGGCCGGTGTCCTGCAATTGCTGCTGCTGCCCTTCGCTCTTTTGATCAGAAGACTTCGCCGACGGCAGCAGACGGACACGGACGCATCATGGCTCCTGGACCGGTAGGGCCTAACCTCCCCCGCCGCCTCCTACTGGTCCTACCCAGGCACTGAAGTTCCCGCCGCCACCTCCCCCGCCGCTATCGTCGTCTTTGCCGCATCTTAGACAGCGTTTGTACAGGCTGCCGTCTTCGGTGTGTTCGACGTGCCATTCGTGCCGGATGTTCAGTCTGCACAGCAGGGCCTTCAACATGGCCTTCTCCAATCCGCGTATCTGGCACCTTCAATAATGGCCCTCGCGTAGCCCCGGCGGTACTGGCAGATATTGGCCTTGACCCTCGCGCCCGTGACCCGGCGGTGGTTGCTATGAACGCCGGGCGTGGCCACCATGGGAAGCGTGGACATACGAGGCATCTGCCGCCAGCTAGCCTTTCCCCTGTGCCTGCTGTTACCGGTGGCCGGAACGTCCGGGTGCTCCTATGAATACCCTGACACGGCGGACACATCGACGGCCGAAGCTCTCCATGCCGCCACAACAGAACCTTCACCCACGACGGAACCCGCCACACGACCCGCCGACCCCCTTGTCCTGGAGCGCGAGGTCAAAAACTACCAGGACCTGGACGCGCTCCTTCAGGCCGCGCCGGGGCCGGTCCTCCTTTTTCAAGAGGGTCCACTCGACGGCCCTGCCCGAGGCTTTGGCACCACGAAAGAGGTGACAGCTGCCGGCTCGTACACGGTCACAGCTGCCTGCGTCGGCGCTCCAAACGCCACGATCTTCATCCGGCAGGAGAACCCCACGGTTACACTCTGGCCCGTCGAACTGACCGTTGACTGCCCAGGAACCACGACGCAGGTCATCACACTTCAACAGGGCTACGTTTCCGCGCACCTATCCCTGCCCAGCCCGGGAGACACGCCCCGGACGGGGGCCGTCGGCGGAGTACGGGTCACCCGCTGACGCGGTGAGTGACGGTGAACCTCCGGCAGGGCCGTGAGTCCCCTGTGGCCTAAGATACTGGCATGCCTACACGTGTTCATGAATTTTCCTGGCCTGATCGGGTCGTCATCGGTACCGTCGGCGTTCCAGGGGCGCGTACGTTCTACCTGCAGGTACGCACAGGCGCACAAATCGTGAGCATCGCCCTGGAGAAGCAGCAGTCGGCTCTGCTGGCCGACAAAGTTGACGAAATCCTCGACCAGCTCATCACCCTCGAGGACAACCCCTTCAGCGTTCCCACCGGCACTCCCATTGAATTGGTCGATAATGATGGGCTCGAGGCGGTTGAGGAGCAGTTCCGAACCGGCGCCATGAGCCTAGGTTGGGACCCGACGACGGCGCAGGTGGTGATTGAGGCTTACCCAGTCACCGATGTCGACGCTGACAGTGACGACGAATCCCTTGATCAGGAAGGCGCTGACGTGTCCGAGATGCTGCTGGTGCGGATGCCGGTCGGCACCGCCCGCGCGTTCGCCAAGCGGACCCGCGAGGTGGTGGGCGCCGGTCGTCCGGCATGCCCGCTCTGCGGTTACCCCATTGACGTCGAGGGTCATACCTGCACTCTTCCCGAGGTCTGATGCCGGCACCGGACCTGCAGGCTGACTAGCCAACGGTCTGGGCACAGGCTGTCGCAGACGCTCGGCGAAACCCGCTGATCACGTGCCTTGCCATAGTGCCGCCGTCGGCAACCTTGAAACAGACCAAGGACCCCGCACGCCTCAGCGTGCGGGGTCCTTGGTCTGTAACGGGACAGCGGCCCGGCTATTGGAAGGAGGAGGAGGAGGAGGAGGAGGAGGATGTGAGATTTTGATCTAGTCGGAAGAACTTCCAACAACGAATCGGCGGAAATACGCGCGACACATCTCCGGCGGCCAGGGCGCAGTGGCAGGTCGAATTGGAAGTTTGTCGGTGCAGTTCTCGGAAGACCGCCTCGGGGACCGTCGACGTCGCATCCGAGAAGCCCCTCGAGCTCCACGTTTTTACGAGGTTGCCTACCGGCATGGCGTCGATCAGACCAGCGGGACGGAGGTTCCCCTAAGTATCCTGGGAGGTCCGACGGTAGGCTGAGCTGACTGAACGGCAAGGGAGAGGTCGGGGACAAGTTGGTTGCAGTCTGGGGCATTCACAATGACGCACTGTCTGATGAATTGGTTGAGGAGGGATTCATCAGCATCGGCTGGTCTGCCATTCCCGACATTCGCTCAATCGGCAGAGACCGCGATTCATTGAAGCGCGCACTTAGCGGCGCTTATCCGGAAGCCAAGGCAGGAGCTATCCCAGTCTGGGCTGGCATTCTCTATCGCTTCGGCTTTGAAATGAAGGCAGGCGACGTCGTCATCGCACCGTACCGCGCCGATAGCACCCTCAACTTTGGCGTCATTACGGGAGAATACGAATACCTACCCGAAGTCCCTGTGCACCCTCACCGGCGCAAGGTCAGGTGGGTCAAGACGGGAGTTTCTCGAGGCTTGTTTCCCCAGGCTGCACTCTATGAAATTGGCTCTGCAATGACGCTTTTCCGGGTCAAGAAAAATGTTCCCGTGTTCATGAACTTCCTCGATGCAGGTACGGACAGCCCGACACAGGAACACGTTGTTTCAATTGAGTCACACGCGGTAGATGAGTGGATCGAAACCGAGCCAAGTGCCGCCCGTTTGGACCAATTCACCCACGACTTCATTCTGAAGACCCTGCTGCAAGACCTCTCACACGAAGAGTTTGAACATTTCACCGCCGATCTCCTCCGCGCCATGGGATACCAAGCGCGCGTGACGCCTTACTCCTCGGACGGCGGTGTTGATGTCATCGCGCACAAGGACCCTCTCGGCCTCGAACCACCGGTGATTAAAGTCCAGTGCAAACACACTGCCGCGCAGCAGTCCCGGCCGGACGTTCAACGCCTGAGTGGAACGCTTGCACACGGTGAACTTGCCCTCTTTGTCTGCCTTGGTAGTTTCAGCAAAGACGCTTTGGGCTACGAGCGTGAACGGCAAAACCTGCGGCTGCTCACAGGAGCGGAAGTCGTGGAACTGACCCTCGACAACTACGACAAGTT
Organism: Pseudarthrobacter sp. BRE9; assembly: GCF_031844305.1. NCBI lineage: Bacteria > Bacillati > Actinomycetota > Actinomycetes > Micrococcales > Micrococcaceae > Pseudarthrobacter > Pseudarthrobacter sp. BRE9. The sequence continues at coordinate 532,905 of NZ_JAUZUY010000002.1, forward strand.
GGAGCCGCGCTGGAGGACGCGTATCCCCCTACGTCAGGTGTACGTTGTGGACCGCGCTAGTGAAGGTCGTTAGCTCAGTCGGGGATTGCCGCTAAGGCAATGTGTTCGTCCAGTGGTCCCGCCAATTGCCGTGGAGTTCGAGCATCAGGGCGGGCTTCTCCACTGCACGAACGCTCGAAGCCTCGACCGAAAATTCCTGGTCGTGGGTGTTCAGCTTGCCACGGCACTTATCCCAGGACTGCAGAGAGCTTTTTCGTCCTCTGCCACCAGCCTCGTCAATCCTCGAGAACGAGGCTGACCGCATATTCCAGCGCATGCCGAGCGAGGCTTCATGGTCCTGCACAAGTTGAAGGCCCAGTGCCACGTGCGCGAAGTCAGTCGGCCCTTTCCGTAGCTTCGTCAGAGCCAGCCGCGCGCGCTCGTGTCGGTATCGAGGCGCCAACAGCTTCACTCCCGGGTAGTTTGTCCCCGGCAGGGCAGTGAGCAACAAAGACCATTCCATAAGGAGTTCGAGACGCTTTGCCTCAGTCTGGGACCTAGTGCCGGTACCGCCATAGACATCTGCTAGGGCACTCCAGAACAACACGAAGTTCTTGAGCAACCCGTCAGCGGCAAGGGCGTCGGAAGGCGCGCCCCGGTCGAGTTCAATTATGTCGAGTACAAGGGATTGGGGCAGAGTTAAGCACCCCTCGTGCCCCAGCTGCAAGAACCTGTCGATGCGGGCGGCCGTTGCGCTGAAGCACAGACTCCATTCCTGAATGCCCGGCACCTGAACCACAACAGACCGCTCGTGGTAGCGAAGCAGGTTTTTAGTCCAATTAAAGTACGGTGTGATTTCTTGCTCGGTCATCGTTTCTCCTTTAGTGGGTTAAAGCAAAGTGCCCTTGGCGGATGCCAAGGGCTGGAATTTTGGACAGAATATTCGTTCATGGATAAGCGGATCGGCGTGCACGGCAGCTGGTGCGGGGGTCAGGGAATGCAAAAGGCCTCCGGAACGATCCGGAGGCCTTCATTGCTTCTATTATCTTCTTTGCCGCGTTACCAAATCAATTATCGTTGTTCTGAGTGGGTTTCAGAGCGCCCGTCATCTCGGCAACCTGGACAACATCGCTGATGGCAGCCCGCTACTCCGGGTTATCGATGTGCTCTTCCGTCGTATCGTGGGACCGCTTCCGTGACACATGCAAATCCCAGTCACTGCATATCAGATCGCAACCGCGAAGCAGTGTGCCTATTTCATGAGGTCGTCATGGCTGCTTTAGTCGATCCGGGCCTCAGCCAACGGCTCGTCTGAATCAGTAACCAGGGCCGCCGGCAGCGGCAACCCGTACTTCTCACACAGGAATCGGGTCTGGCAGTACCGCTGCGCATCAGCGGCCACGTTGCCGAGAACTGCTGAGTTCATGCCGGCACCAATGAGGATGCCCACGTACGGCAACACTTTAGCGACGTTTTGAACCGGCACTTTGGTACCGGCCGGACCAACGTGCTGCAGTAACTTCTCCAGGGCGGCCAGCAGACGATGGTCGGCACGGAGTTTCTCCGACCACCGAACACGTCCCTTGATAGCGTCAGCTGCGCGGGCGACGTCACGCAGCGGCTCGACCTTGGCTGCTTGCGCCATGAATGACCGGCGTACCAGGCGTTGGATGAAGATCTGCTCATCGGGGTCTTTAGCGTCGTAGCCGTACGAGTACGCGATTCGCGCCGCAATCGATGTGCTCAAGACTTGGATGACGAGAATGTCCGCTGTCATGGCAACAGGGATACCGGCCACGGGAGTCAGAGCCAGCACACCCATGGTCCCACCTTCCAGTGCGCCTGCTGTCCGCCACGTGAGGGTGTTGAATTTCAGCAGCCGGTCGCAAACCTTGAGATCGTGCTGCCGCAATTCGGTGAAACTATTGAGGTCGAGACCTCGCTTGCGGGCAAGCTTCTCAACGCCCTCAGGGTCGTTAAGCTCCATAGCCCAGTCGTTGACCAGCTCGAGAAGCGCTGCAGCGCCTTCGAGCGCTGGCCGCACCGCTGCAGTGGCGACAGCGTCGCCGGCACGGCGGATAGGCTCTTTGACCCCCTCTGGCACAGCTGCCGTGACCCTGTTCACGGCCATTCCTGTTACCTCTCCGGTGCGCTCGAGCGCAGTGCTCGCCCAGTTCGGCAGGCCACGGCGGTTGTTACGCTTCTGCCAGTGATCGTTGAGCTTCTCCCACACTTGCCCCTCGTAGGTGCTCATCGGCATCGCGCCGCCGACGATCGGATCGGTAAATGTGCTCACTGAGGTTCTCCATTTCGACTGCGATTGCTGGGTCCCATGATGCCCTACCACCCAACTCATGATTGAGAAGGACCGCGTGTGGACGAGAAGGGCATCCGTCTTGTTGATCCTTAGCCGCGGGAATGCAGGACGGTAAGAAGCTCTCCGAGGAGTGCGAAGGAGACGAACCGGTGAATCCGGTAGGCCTCCTTTCGACCTCAAGACCGCCTATCCCGAAATTTGGATCCGGGCAGCCTCCTGCAGCAGCGGATCAGAAATCATGACGGTGGCAGCACCCGGAGCAATATCGAAGGCCACGTTGCCCCGCGCCTTGTCGCCGGGCAGAACCTCGCCTGAGCCCAGCTGATTATCGGCGAACATGCTCATGTCTGCCTTACGCCCGTTGGCATCCTTCGCCGTGAAGTAGAGCGGGTTGGAGCTCGTCTTGCCGGATTCCGTTTCCCAGAGCACGTCCAGGAGCAGGTAGGTGCCGTTCTTGGGCGGTGTAGCGAACGCGCCGGTGGTGACTGAGTCGGTGCGGACGGCGGACACGATAGTGATCCTGGCGACGTTGCCGTTGCGCATCTTCACGGAGAACGGAACGCCCACCACAGGTGCCGCGGGAGCAGCAGGAGCTGACGACGGCGGTGCTGCCGCCGCCGGGGCGGCAGGCACAGCGGCAGCCGGCGCGGTGGCCTCAGCGGACGCTACGGCGGAGGCGACGGGGCTGGAGTCCGCAGCCTGCTTGCTTCCGCCGGAGCAGGAACCCATGAGAATGCCCACCAGCAGGACGCCTGCGGGGACAACGAAGCGCTTTTTCTTGTAGAACGGGCGGGTGGCAGGTGCCTGGGCAGCCGGCGGGATGGGGACGAAGTTCTGGTTGGTCATGATGGTGCCTTTCAAGTGATGCGGTTGGATGATGCTGCGGAGTAGCAGTGGTTACTGTTTTTCCCATTTGCCGCAGCGGGTTGAGTTGAAGTCTTGCCCTGCTGACAGGGTGACAACCGGTCGGCCGCCGCCGGGGATGTCGTTTTCGATGATGTCGCTGCCGTTGCTGCCGCTGCGGTAGATCCCCCAGTAGCAGGTGGATCCCACGGCAGCCGCGGCCCGGTAGGTGCCGGGTTCGATGTCCGTGCCCACAGTCCACGTGCCGTCGCCCACGGTGCGCGCCGCCTTCGCCTTCTCGGCTCCGGTCACGGCGTCCTCGCGGGCCTTGACCGCTGCCTCAGCCGTCTTCACGGCAGCGTCGGCCTTGCCGACTTCGGCCTCCCTGGCCGCAACCTTGGACTCGCGGGACGCCATTCCGTTCTCAAGCGAGTCGTACTTGCCTTTCAGCGAGGCGTAGCTGGAAAGCGCCGCATCCCGTTCGGTCTCGACGGTGGACTTCTCGCTGGCAAGGGACTTGTACGCGGTGCTTTCCTTGGGATCCGGCAACACCGTTCCAAGAGCCGTTCCGCCGGCTAACAGCACGACGGCGGCCGCCGCCAGAAGGACAGGCTTCTTCCGGCCCCGCCTGATCACCTCGGCAGGCTCGTCCTGCCCGGCTACATCCACCTGCTCGGTTTCGGGGATCTCCCCCGGGCCGATGTCGTTGTTCAACACTCAGTTCGCCCCATTTCGTCAGTCGTGCAGGTCGGCGGCGGGATACCTCCCCCCAATGTGCGGTTTCCCGCCACCGCCACAGCCCCGGAGAATCACCTCTTGGCTGCAGAAACAAGCTATGGCTGTGTAGGCAAATTCAGACGCTGACTAGCTGATAACGGGGGTTATCAGCAAGAGTCTGGCGATGTCAGGGCATCAGGTTACGCTGTGGGAACATTCAACGAAGGGGGACGGCAATGGTCACAGCAGCGCACTCACTGCGCATGACACTGACGGACGTGGCATCCGTCTCGCAGGTTCAGCGTCCCGTCGTCTCCATGTGGCGGAAGCGCAGCAGCGCGAGTTCACTCCCGTTCCCCGCGCCGGTGGAAACTGTAAACGGCGTCGAACTTTTCGACGCCGACCAAGTGACCGCATGGCTGCAAGCAACCGGCCGGGGCAACAATCCTGAGGCAAAGGACGACGTCGCGGTATACGCGAAACCTGCGGATCACGCCGGGCCATTGCAGGACGGCCGCAAGACCTTCGACGGCCTCACAGCCCTGCTCGCCCTGAAAGTCATCACCGGAGAGGTGCTGGGCCACCGGAGTGCATCCGGTCTCCTGGATGCGGCCGATGAGGCCGACTCTGATGACCTGTTCCTCTACTCCGAGCTGGAGGCTCTCGGCCCCGCTCTTACCGGGCTGGCCAGCTTTGCGGACAGGCTGGCGAACAGCGCCTACAGCGCTCCGGCGGCGTTTGAGAAACTGCTGACCCACCGCTTCAAGGAGGGCCTGAGGGAGCATGCGAATACCGCACTTACAGCCCCAGCCCTCAACCTCATCAGCGCGGCAGCCATAGAGCTCGCGGTCACGCTGGATAGCCGGCCAGTCTTTGTGGACGCCACACCAGGCGGAAGCGACGTCATGCTCAGCATCGCGCAGCAGTTCGGCGCGTCAGAGTCCGCCACCTTTTTGGCAGCGGATCACGACGGCGGCGCCTCACGTTTGGCCCGCCGGCGCCTGGCAGTGCATGGTGCGGACAGTGGGCCCGTCAAGGTTGATAGCAAAGGCGCCTTCGCCGTCACCGGTCCTGCAGTCCATGTTGCGCAATATCCCGCGCCCGGTGAACCCGGTCTGGACACCGAAGGCATCCTGTCCGGCATCGAGAACATCGTGCTGCAGATGGACGACTCCCAGAGGGCCGTCATTATTGCTCCCGCCCGGGTGCTTTGTGATGCACTGTCGGGCGTGGCCGGCAACGTCCGTGCCGACCTGCTCCGGTCCGGCCGGGCGCGGGCCATCATCCGGCTCACGTCTGGGCTCCTTCGGGCAAAGCCACGCGAGCCGCAGGCGCTGTGGGTGTTGGGGCCGTCTTTTGCCGACGTGCCCATCGCCGAGCGGTGGACCATGGTGGCGGATCTCAGCACCACCCCACTCACCCTCGACGTGAGTCAGGACCTGATCAGCGACGTCGTCGCCTCCATGGGCGACCGGGGCACCATCCGCGCCCACTCCTTCCGGTTCGCCCGGTTGGTGCAGACCCGGCTTCTGCTTGCGCGAACCGGTGCCCTGGTAGACCTGCCGGCCAAGGCTACGTCAACGGCGGCGCCCGGCGCAGAGGCGGCACTGCGTGCCGACGAACTCGTCAGGGCCCTGTCCACAGGGGGAAGTGGTGACACCACGCTTCTTGGTGTTCAGCCTGCCGCCAACCCTTCCTCCCCCGCTCCCGTCTCCGTCACAGAACTTACGGGCTCCGGATACCTCAAATACGTCAAGGGCATCCGGGTCGAGGACCAGCACATTAACAAGACGGCGGGAAGCAGGATCCTGGGCCGCGAGGAACTCATGGATCCCCAGAACACCCAGCCGCGCTTCATCACCCTGCTGGACTTCGCCGCCAACTACCCCGCGGGACGGCTCACCGAGCCGGGTGACGTCGTCTTCTGCACCAGCCCGCGGCCCGCCGCGAGGGTCGACCCAGAGGGCGGCGCCGTCGTCGTCTTTCCCGCGCGGATCCTGAGGATTGACCAGGGCGACCCGGGCGGCCTCCTGCCCGCCGTCGTCGCCAGCGACGTTAACAACCTCAACCCGGCAGACAAGTCCTGGCGGGGCTGGCTGCTGCGCCGCACAGGCGAAGCCCAACGCCAGCCGCTCACCGAGGCCCTGCACCGCCTGCAACACGAGCAGGCTCTGGCCCAGGAACGACTCAAACAACTCGAAGAACTCGCTACCCTGATTACGGACGGCGTAGCGGGCGGAAGCCTCACCCTGACAGACCCTATTACCCACGCCGTACCAGAAAAAGGAACTGCATAATGCCCCCGAAAGTGAAGGTGGACCTCGCCCCGTCCACCATGAAGGAACTTAAGGACACTCTCTGGAAGGCGGCGGACAAGCTCCGCGGCTCGATGGATGCCTCACAGTACAAGGACGTGATCCTGGGGCTGGTGTTCCTGAAGTACGTATCGGACGCGTTCGAGGAACGGCGCGAACAGATCCAGGCCGAGCTGGAAGCTGAAGGGCTCAACGAGGAGCAGATCTCCCAGCTGATCGACGACGTGGACGAATACACCGGACGAGGCGTGTTCTGGGTAGCACCCCGCGCACGCTGGACGTACCTGGCGGAGAACGCCAAGGGCCTGGATGCGGTGGACGGTGCCGCGCCGAAGTCCATCGGGCTGCTGATTGATGAGGCGATGGAGCTCATCATGCAGGACAACAAGAGCCTGGCCGCCACGCTGCCCAAGATCTACAACCGGGACAACGTGGACCAGCGCCGCCTCGGCGAGCTGCTGGACCTCTTCAACTCGGCACGGTTCACCGGCCAGGGCGCCAGCAAGGCCCGCGACCTGCTCGGCGAGGTTTACGAATACTTCCTGGAGAAGTTCGCCAAGGCGGAGGGCAAGCGCGGCGGCGAGTTCTACACGCCCGCCGGCGTGGTCCGGGTACTCGTGGAAGTACTTGAGCCGCACCGCGGGCGCGTCTACGACCCATGCTGCGGCTCGGGCGGCATGTTCGTCCAGGCGGAGAAGTTCCTGGCCGCCCACCACCTGGAGGGCTCGGACATCTCCGTCTACGGCCAGGAGCTCAACGAGCGCACCTGGCGAATGGCCAAGATGAACCTGGCCATCCACGGCCTCAACGCAAACCTGGCTTCCCGCTGGGGCGACACATTCGCCCGCGACCAGCACCCAGAGCTGACCGGGAACAACGGCGCGGACTTCATAATGGCCAACCCGCCATTCAACATCAAGGATTGGGCCCGCTCGGAGTCGGACCCGCGCTGGAAGTACGGCGTCCCGCCGGCCGGCAACGCCAACTACGCCTGGATCCAGCACATCATCTCCAAGCTGGCGCCCGGCGGCAGCGCAGGTGTGGTCATGGCCAACGGCTCCATGTCTTCCAATTCAGGCGGCGAGGGCGAGATCCGCGCCCAGCTGGTGGAAGCAGACCTCGTATCCTGCATGGTGGCGCTGCCCACCCAACTGTTCCGCAGCACCGGCATCCCGGTATGCACCTGGTTCTTCGCGAAGGACAAGACCGCCGGCCCCCAGGGCTCCGTGGACCGGACCGGGCAGGTGCTCTTCATCGACGCCCGGAACCTGGGCTACATGGTGGACCGCGCCGAGCGCGCCCTGTCCGACGACGACATCGCCAAGATCGCCAACACCTACCACGCCTGGCGCGGCACCGCTTCGGCAATTGAGGCAGGGCTGACGTACGACGACGAGCCGGGCTTCTGCTACTCGGCCAGCCTTGCGGAGGTCAAGGCAGCGGACTACGCGCTGACGCCCGGACGGTACGTTGGTGCCGCTGAGGTTGAGGCCGACGGCGAGCCGATCGAGGAAAAGATCGCGCGGCTTTCAAAGGAGCTGTTTGAGCAGTTCGAGGAGTCCGAGCGGCTTGCGGCTATCGTGCGCGAGCAGCTGGGGCGGGTGCTGTGAACAATCTCGTCCTGGACCAGAAACTTGGAGACGCTGTCGAAGTATCGGACTACGTGGCAAATGGCAGTTTCGAATCGCTACGGCTCAACGTTTTCACGTCTTCAGCCAAGGGATACGCGGTATTAGTTCGCCTCGTCGATCACAATGCCGGATGGACCGGCCCATTCAGTTATGTTGATAGGTCTTCCTACGAGTATCTGCGTAAGAGCCGCCTGAGCGAGGGCGATGTGGTAGTCGCTAACGTTGGTGCGAACGCCGGAACCGTGTTCCGCGTACCTAACCTGGGCATGCCAACGACGTTGGGACCAAACTCGATTGTCTGCCGCCCTCGAGACCTGGACCAGGTGGACAAGACCTATCTGTATTACTACCTCGCGGGTCCTGTCGGTCAGTCGCTAATCGCCGGTATCATCAGCGGCAGTGCGCAGCCAAAGTTCAACAAAACATCATTTCGGCAGCTTCCCATCTCCCTCCCTCCCATCCGTCAACAAAGAGGGATCGCAGAGGTGCTGGGCGCCCTCGACGACAAGATCGCCGCCAACACCAAACTTGCTAAGACGTCCGCAGATTTGGCGCAGGCCCTGTTCGCGGCTTCAATGCGCGCCGCGGACCACGAGGTAGCGCTTTCCGAAGTTACCGAGCTCCTTAGTCGAGGCGTTGCACCAAAATACTCGGAGGCTGAGGACACTGTCGTGGTGCTCAATCAAAAGTGCATCCGCGATCAGCGCGTCAACCTAGATCCGGCTCGGCGAACAATTGCATCGAAGGTCGGCAGGAACAAGATGCTGAAGATGGATGATGTACTTGTGAACTCCACAGGCCAGGGAACCCTCGGCCGGGTAGCACGCTGGACCAACAGTGACAACGCTACTGTTGACTCCCACATCACTATTGTCCGGTTCGATCCAGCGAAAGCTGATCCCGTCTGCGCGGGCATGGCTCTCCTGGCTTCACAGACAACCATCGAAGAGATGGGCGAAGGAAGCACCGGGCAGACAGAGCTATCACGAACTGAACTCGGCAAGCTCCGTATAAGGCTCCCCGAGAGGAGCCGGCAGGCTGAACTCGGGGAGCGAATCGCGTCGATGTCGGAGATGGAGAGCGCGCTCCTGAGCGAAAACCAGACCCTCGCTGCTACTCGTGACACCCTCCTCCCCCAGCTCATGTCCGGCAAGCTCCGGGTCAAGGACGCGGAGAAAGTTTTGGAGAACGCCGGGGTGTAAACGCTCAGCGCAGTTGCGGCGGGTACCGGGGACAGGGCAGAAGCCTGAGTAAGCTGAGCAACAAATCGATTTTGGGGGAATCACCGTGACATCACCAGCAGTAGCCTTCTCGGAAGCCGACTGGGAAGGCGCCGCGAAGGAGCGGCTTGGCGAGCTGGATTGGAAGCCGTTGGAGGGCCAGTCCATTGCGCCTGGTACAGGGGAACGAGAGTCGTGGTCGGAGCTGCTGATCCGGCCGCGACTGCTTGCCGCCCTCCAGCGCCTTAATCCGGTCGTCCCCGCCCAGTACCTGCAGCAGGCCTTGGCGGAAGTCGCTTCACCCAAGTCAAACGATCCGATGGCCGAAAACCACCGCATCCACAACTGCCTCGTCGACGGCTACCGGCTGAGCTATATCGACTCCGACGGCAACGAAGCCAACCCGACCATCCGACTGCTGAGCCAGGCACCGGACCAAAACGACTGGCTCGCCGTCAACCAGGTCACGCTGGTCCAGGGCGACTACAAACGGCGCTTCGACATCGTTCTTTACTGCAACGGCATGCCCATAAGCATTATTGAACTGAAGAAGGCCGGCAGCGCCCACGCCGACCTTCCCGGCGCCCACGCCCAGCTGCAGACCTACCTCCGCGAATTCCCCATGGCGTTCCGCTTCTGTGTTTTCACGCTCGCCAGCGACGGCATCCAGGCAAAGTACGGAACACCGTTCACCCCCTTCAACCACTTCTCACCTTGGAATGTCGATGACGACGGCGTCCCGGTCCCCCCGGGCTACATGGTGGATGGGGACGCCGTCACCGCCCTCGACACCGCGCTGGACGGCCTCTACAACCAGGAACGGTTCCTGCAGCTGCTCCGCAATTTCACGGCCTTCGACCAAGGCTCGGGCGGACTGGCCAAGCGGATTGCCAAGCCGCACCAGTACTACGCCGTGACCAAGGCGGTGGCCAGCACCATTCAGGCAGTGGAAAGCAACGGCAAGGCTGGCGTGGTGTGGCATACCCAAGGGTCTGGCAAGTCCATGGAAATGGAGTTGTATGCCAACATGGTGGCGCGCCAGCCGAAGCTGAAGAACCCCACTGTCGTGGTCATCACCGACCGGAATGAACTGGACGGCCAGCTGTTCGAAGGCTTCGACCGCAGCCTACTCCTCGCTGAGTCGCCCAAGCAGATCAAGAAGCGGTCGGAACTTCGTGACGAGCTGAGCAACCGTACCACTGGCGGCATCTACTTCACGACGCTCCAGAAGTTCGGCCGCAGCAAGTCCGAAAAGGAAGCCGGCGCTGACCACCCTCTGCTGTCCGACCGTCGCAACATCATTGTGGTCGTGGATGAGGCACACCGCTCGCATTACGACGACCTGGACGGCTACGCCCGCCACCTGAGGGACGCACTTCCCCACGCCACGCTCATCGCCTTCACCGGCACCCCCATATCTTTTGATGACCGGAATACGCAGGAAGTCTTCGGCGATTACATCGACATCTACGACCTGTCCCGGGCAGTTGAGGACGGCGCCACCGTGCCGGTCTACTTCGAGCCGCGGCTGATCAAGGTGGGACTTTCCGAGGGCGTCACGGAGGAGGATCTCGACAAGTCAGCAGATGAACTGACGCTGGGCCTCGACGATACGGAGCGTGCCCGGATTGAAGCGAGTGTCGCCGTCGTCAACGCTGTCTACGGGGCGCCGCAACGCATCGCTGCTCTGGCCGAGGACCTGGTGGCGCACTGGGAGAACCGGCGCGACCGGATGCTCAAGTTCATTGAGGCGCCGGGCAAGGCGATGATCGTGGGCGGGACGCGGGAGATTTGCGCAAACCTCTACTCGGCCATCGTGGCACTGCGGCCGGACTGGCATTCGGACGACCTGTCGAAGGGCAAGATCAAGGTGGTCTACTCGGGCGACGCGACTGACGTTCCGCCGGTGTCGTTGCATGTGCGCCGCGATTCGCTGAATGCGCAGGTGAAGGAGCGGCTCAAGGACGTCAACGACGAACTGGAGCTCGTCATCGTCAAGGACATGATGCTCACCGGCTACGACTCTCCCCCACTGCACACCCTGTACCTGGACCGGCCGCTCAAGGGCGCCCTGCTAATGCAGACTCTGGCCCGGGTCAACCGCACGTTCCGGGGCAAGGAGGACGGGCTGCTTGTGGCGTACGCGCCCCTGGCCGAGAACCTCTCGAAGGCGTTGAGCGAGTACACGCAGTCTGACCAGTCGAACAAGCCGGTGGGCAAGAACATCGACGAGGCTGTGGGACTAACGGTCACCTTGGTGGACACTTTGCGCTCCCTATTGGCTGGCCACGACTGGAAATCGGTCCTTCTGAAGGGAGGGCCGAAAGCCTTCCTTAACGCAGTCACCGGAGCTGTTAGCTACCTGAGGAACCCCGCCACGTCCGGTAATCAGCCGGGTGACGGTGACGAATCCTTGGCCTCGAAGTACCGCAAGTTTTCCGGTCAGCTGTCGCGGGCGTGGGCACTGTGCTCCGGCTCGGACACTCTGGCCGAGCTGCGTCCCGAGATCCAGGTGTATGAGGAAATCCGGGTTTGGATGGCGAAGTACGACGCCGCCGACCGACAGGCAAGCGGCCAACCAGTGCCGGAGGAGATCCAGCGGCTGCTGGGAAACCTCATTGCTTCCGCGACATCCTCAGGTGAAGTGCTGGACATTTATGATGCAGCGGGAATGCCGAAACCGTCGCTGGATGACCTGACGCCCGAGTTCATCGCCAAGACGCAGAAGGCACGGAACCCACAGCTGGCCATCGAAGCGCTGCGAAAACTGATTGCCGATGCGTCTGCCTCTTCCACACGGAACAACGTGATCCGGCAACGGGCCTTTTCCGAACGGATCACCGAGCTAATGAGGAAGTACACAAACCAGCAGCTGACATCGGCTGAGGTTATCGCTGAGCTCGTGGAGTTGGCGCGGGAAGTCGCCGCGGAAGGGAAACGTGGAGAGCAGTTCACTCCCCCGCTGAACTCTGACGAACTCGCGTTCTACGACGCCGTGGCGCAGAACGAGTCAGCCGTAGAGGTCCAGGGCGAAGGCGTCCTGGCCGACATCGCGCGGGAACTGGTCGCTGTCATGCGTCGCGACGTCCGCACTGACTGGACCGTGCGCGACGACGTCCGCGCCAAGCTGCGCTCGTCCATCAAACGACTCCTAGTGCGGTTTGGGTACCCGCCGGACAAGCAGCCGGAGGCCATCAAGCTCGTCATGGAGCAGATGGAATCCATGGCTCCGCGCTTCGCTGACGCCCGCCTTTAGCATCAAGAACTTCTGCCACGAGGCAGCAAGCAACAAATCAAGAAAATGGGAAAACTATGTCGTCTTACGACCCGCCTACGAGCTACAACAAGCCCGCCGTTCCTCCGGCCCCGGAGAGCGCTCCCCTAGTGAAGGTCGGCAAACGTGAAGGCCGGATTAGGAAATTTGCAGCGTCCGCAGGGCCAATCCAGCTGACCCGTGTCATCTTGGGCGCAGTCCTCGGATTATTGTTCATCTTAACCTGGGTCGGCACCGGGCCTGCTGCCGTCGACGCCGGAAGCCCCTCCAAGTGGAAGTCCGACCTCGCTGCTGCAAGCGTCAAGAACGATGTCAATAACGGGGAAACAAAGGGAGCCCCGCAGCAGACGGTGGTCAACGGTTGGTACGCCAACGATATTGCTGCTATCACAGCCACGCAGAACACCTATATCGCCGCCAGCTCCGCCCGGAACGGCACCCTCCTGACGCTGCTCGGCCTCGGAATTGCTGGTGAGCTGATCCTTCGAGGACTGGATCGTGCACGACTTTCGGCGGCGAACGCAGGGACGCCGCAAAGGACGCACATCCAGTGATCAAGCGCATCATGATGGTGCTGGTCGGCGCCATCATCTTGGGATTAGCCGTAGTGGGCGCATCGAATATGGCAGGGTTCAACCCCTTTCAGTCGCAACGGACCGACCGGAGTCAGCCCGCGTTGCTGAAGTCGATCAAAGACATCAGCCAGTATCATGCCGCCGTGGGTAACTTTGAAACAGTGCTGGACGTCGAGGACAACATCCCTGGCATTCCAACCCTCATTACTGGACGACGGACCCTGTTCGTTGCCGCCGGCACGGTCGACGCCTATGTCGACCTCTCCGGTTTTGCGGACAACGACCTGACACTGTCAGCCGACGGGAAGTCGGTGACTGTTCGGTTACCCGAGCCACAGCTGGACAAGCCCAACTTAGACCACGAGCGGTCCTATGTATTCAGCCAGGACCGCGGCGTCTTGGATCGGATCGCCGACGCCATGGAGGCGCCCCAACAGGCACAGTTCTTTAAACTTGCCGAAACCAAGCTGGCCTCTGCCGCGGAGGAGTCGAAACTGCGGGAACAGGCCGCCCAAAACACTAAGTCTATGTTGACGGGGATGTTCAGCTCCTTGGAAATTCAAGCCTCTTTCCTCTGAAAAGAATGACCCCGCTTGCCTTGGCATACGGGGGCATTCAATAGGCGGCAGCATATGGGCCCCACGCGGCCTTATGCCTCCGAGAGGGGGTGTGCGCCTGCCCCGCCTAGGATCTGGACCAGACGGAGCGGCGCTGCCGCACCTTGTTTGGTATTGCTCGGCTGGCAGGCGGGCAGCTCGTGCATCCGCCTGCCCTGCGCCTGTTGACTACTGAGACAAATTGGGTGTGGCCAGCTGGGCAAGTCCAGCAATATTTCCTTGTTCCTGGCACCACTTCTGCAGGAGCAAAGCCGTTGCGGTCGTGATCCCAGTCGCGGACTAGTAACGGCTCGCGTGTGGCGAGGTCAGATACCCCAGGCTGCAAGATCTTTCCTGTCTCCATAGGGCAGGTCAGTTTTGGATACCTGCAGCGGTTTGATATTCGCCGTTCGAATTCATGGCCATTGGGGCAAACCCACCAGACCTTCGTCTCTGACCCGGCTAGGACTTGATCGGGGGTGAGCGTCCCATTGCGGGCGTGGTTCCAGTGCGCCGCGACGTCCGGCCGCTTTGTAGCCAGGTCGTTGAAGCCGGTCAGCAGGGTGCGGCCTTTGCAGACGTTACAACGTCCGTCGGAGGCAACAAGGCGAAGGGGTGTCCGCGTGAAGGGGTGCCCTTGAGAGCATCGCCAGTGGATACGGTCTTTAGCGTTGCCGGCAGTAATTTCTCGGGGTGTCTTTTGATTGCTGCTCTCGGGATCCCACAAACTTGCTAATTGTGGGTGTGTGGTGGCGAGATCGTTTGTGCCCGCGAGCACTTTGCCGAATCCACAGTGGGGACAGCCTGTTCCCCTCAGGGCGCGATGAACGAATGTTGCGTCGTAGTGGTGGTTTTGTGGGCAGATCCAGTGTCCCTGCTTGTTGCTTCCCGGTGACACTGTCCACGGCGTTGGGCCGGATTGTGATTGCTGGTCCCATTCGTCGACGAGCCACGGCATCTTGTCGGCGAGCGAGTTGTACCCTGGAAAGACTTTGCGGCCGGAGCAGGCCGAGCAGGCTGACTCGTATGGACCGTGCAGGGCATTTTTGGGAGGGTGCTTTCGACTTACGTGTCCTTCCGGGCAGAGGTAGCGGGTAATGGCTGCTGTTTGCCGGTACCGATCGTCCCACCATTGCTGGTCGTTTCTGTCGTGTGTCCGGAGGCAGTCCAAGAAGGTGTGGAAAGGTTGAAGATGGCCATTGGAGCTGGACTCCGGCTTCAGGGGGTCGATGAGGGGTCCTGGGTCTTCCGTGTTCCATTCATCTTCGAAACGGTGCCTTGCGGCCGCCGCTGTCCATCTAAGCACGAGCCACGCTTGGTCTGTCCCGGCATCTCCGACAGGATTTTTAGCCTCATCCATCCTGCGCGCGACTGCCTTGTAGACGTCAATGTACGGCTGGTTTTGATCACTGACAGCCCGAATAACCTCTCCATCCATAGCTGTCTCCAGTATTGCGGCGGCAGTGGGAAGGTCTGTCGGCTGCGGAGCGACGCCCCCTTCACTTCGGACTGCCGACGCCGCTCGTCGCAGTACTTCTTTGATGATCGATACCGATGCGCTGCTGTTATGAATTCGCGCAGCTGCTTCGGCGGTATCTTCATCCACGCCCCGGGAGTGCGGTTCCGCCGGCGGTGGGATGGACCAAGGCGGCAATGGTTCACGGCTCTTGATCAGAGTAGGTCCAGCCCACGTCTGGTGGAGGGGACAAACGAGTCGAGCATAGTCTGGGTGCAGTGCCACGATAGCGCCATGACTGCACGACAGACAGGCATGCCATACAGTTCTTGAGGTCTGCCCTAGTAGAAGCAGCCGATCGGCCCTGCTTCCGGCGAACTCCTGGCAGAGCGCCAAGGCTTGGCGCTCTTCAATGTCCTGGTCGATGCGGCTATGAACCGGCAGGCTTTCGCGTCGCCGGTAGGCTGAGACCGCGATACGCCACAGGTGGCCCGGGTAGGCCCGAGTGGCAGCGTCGATCCGGGCTGCATAGCTGGCGACAATTTCCCCGGCAAAAGGAAGCGGCGTCATCGCCAGCGGCAAGGTGCCAGCCATGTCAAAGTTCATCGACAGCTCCATGTCGGATAGCTGCTTTGAAGAGACCTTCCTCAGCGATCTCTGCCGCTTTAGCTTCTGCCATGCCGCGGGTGAGCACTTCGCCCTCCGGGTTACCGGCATCGATAAGGTCCAGCGCTACCCTGCTGACGAGGGAATTTAGGACTCCTATTCGACCATTTGTGAGCTCGTGCAAACTGGCACTTAGGGTCTTCAGCCGGCACTGGTTGTTTCCAAACAGGGGCATTGACCGGACAAGTCGCGTGACAAGCATTTGCCATCCCGTCGAATTCTTGTCCTCGTAGGAGACCATATCGGCCGCTCGGTATCGCGCTGCTATCTGGGCTCCTTCCGGCCCTTCGAGCAGATTGGTTTTCTGCAACTCGATTCCGGCTAGAAGTATGGGGCAGTCGATGTCGTCGCCGAGTCTTCGGATCGCGGCGCTGACTTTGCGGGAGTGGGCGCCGCCGTACTTGAGATTATGCACGTCGTCTATCACGAGCAGCTCAGTTTTGCATGTATTGATCGCTTGCTGGACCATGCCCTCTAACCGCGCTTCCGTCTCTCGTTGCCCGATCGGTAACCCATAGAACTGGGCAATCATGCGGTACAGCCCTAAAGGCGTTCCCGTCGACGGAAGGTTCACGTACGCCACCGGTACTTCACCTCGCCTAATGCAGTCAGGGTCATTGTCTAAGCGTTGCGTGAGTAGGTCGAGCATCAGGATTCGGGCTACCGTGGTCTTGCCCAGATATGATTCCGCCGAAACAAGCACACCATGGCCGCCTCCGCTGGCATATTGATGTTCACGCATGACCCGAACAAGCACGGCCCTTACATTCAGGTACGAATCGTTCTTGACTACCACCCCACGGGTGATAATTTTCCGGCGGGTCTCGTCAAAAGCTTTCCTTTCAACAAGAGGCAGGGACAAGTATTCTTTGACGGCAACAGGAGGAGTCGGCGTACCGTGGTCCTGGAGCTCTTCCATGAACCCTCTGTGATTCTTCAGGTCCCGTCCGGTGCGTTCTCGGAGCGGATACTGCATCATGCACCCCACCCGTTCACACCTTCGAAGCCTTCGAGATCGTCGCCGTCGTCGTCGTATTCGTCATCCTCTTGCTGAAGGTGTTCATTGACGGGGGATTGATAACCCTCCTGACCACGTAGGTTGGCTATGTTGGGCAAGTTCCCCCGCTGTGCGTCTTGGATCCTACGTTCGAGGTCTCTGGCTGCCTGCTTCTTCCGCTGACGTCTGAGCTCCTGCAGCGCAACTTCAAGGAAGTTCCTTGTGGTCGAAGCCTCATTGAGTGCTGGGTCGACGCCTCCATCATCGAGAATTTGAAGTGCGAGATCGCGGACCTCTTTTGAAAACGGCTTGTCGAACCGGTCCTCTTTCCATTCGCAGGCGATATAGTCCTGGACGGCTGGGTCATAGACCCAGACAACCCTTGGATCTGCTGGCATATAGTGAACTTCCCACTTTCCGTTCAGCTCAGTACCCGAGGTGCGTTGACGGAGGTGGCCCAGCCCCGGAGCGTCGTACATTCGGTATTCGATCTGGATGCCGTCTTTTTGAATTGTGCGGGTCACGACAGGCAGGAGCCCGATGTAATCCTTGCGGCTCAGCGGTTTGGGTATAAATCCGACGTAGGGAAACATGGCTTGGTATTCGGCATTTGGACTCAAAAGAGCACCACCGCCCAGGCGCGGATCGCGCAGCCCATCCGTGGGCGTGTTCTGCCAGTAATGGACAAGCCACCTTTCCAGTAACCAAGCAAATTCCCCTAGCGTCAACAACTCTTTCCTGTTCGGTTTCTTGTCACCCCCGCTTGAGATCGAGCCCCCAGTGAACCCCGGCAAATGCGCCAGAAACATGGTTTTCAGTGTCCCGAACAGGCGCTCGGCGATTCCCTTATCCGTGGGGGAATACGGCGCTGCCCTGACGAGGGTGATGCCTAACTGCCGACACGTCGCGTCCACGACATTGGAACGATAGTCGCGCCCGTTATCGGTCATGATGAACCGGGGTCGGATCAGCGGGAGCATTCCGTCAAATCGGTCCCGCTCTTCGGCGTCGAACATCTGGACCCAGGGCAGGTCCCGGCGCTCCGTTTCCCACCGGTTCTTTAACTCCTCTGGCAAGTCGTAGCGGGGGCGCGGCGTCATCGCCTGGGCGATCATGAAGGCAAGATCCGCTCCGCATATATCCTTTGCCAACGCGAAGGCGCTTACTGTTCGGGTTGCTTGGTCACTCATCATGGACAGATCGGGTCTTTGAACTGAGCCGTCCGGAAAGATGAGCATTATGTCAAGGCGCGTGGAATCAACCTGCATGCGGGATCCGGGCATGAGTGCCGGATGCGAGCGATACATCCAATTCGGGGCGTTGGCAGCTGAGCGGCGGTTTGCGGCATCGCCATCCAAATACATCCCACGTGCGAGTTCATCCAGAATTTGCTTCAACCGCAGGTCCCCCGGAATGCTGAAGTTTCTCTCTTCCATTTTCTCGATGCGTGCCCGAACCATATCAACGCGCTGCTTTTTACTCACCCGTGGCCGGCGCACAAGTTCCTTATTGACACGTCCACAGACTTCCAGCACTTCCGGAGCGATTCCATCGGTCACTCTGTGATTGCAAGTTTTGCGTCCGTCAATGAGGCCAGCTGGACCGTCCTGCAAATATGCCTTCGCACGGCGGAGTAACGTTGAACGAGATACAGCCACTTTCTTGGCCAGGTGAGGATCCCGTGACTTCAATTGCTCGCCCAGTGCCTCTAACTCGGCAGCTTTGAGACCAGCTCTGGACCAAATCGAAGAACCTAAGCCGTATCCTTCCCGGTAGCCTTCTGCCCCTGCCGGTTTGCCCAGGGCTACTTCCTCGATGTCGGCAAGGCTGAGGTCGATGTCCTTCAGGATCTCGCTTCCGCTGCGGCTGAGCTCTGATGCGGCCGTATTCAGTTTTGTTATCCCTTGGCTAAGGCGGTCGCTGGGCGGGTTTTCCTGGGCGACTCTACCGATGGACGCGCTCAATCTTTCGTCCGCACCAGCGTCGTAAAGGCCTAGGACACTTCCGGCGATCTCAGTGATTTCCCACTGTCGTTTCAGGTACGTCACCACATCGCCGATACGAAAAATGTTCATTTCTTACCTTCTCCATCTCCTGCAATAACCATGAGACCGGGGTATAAGGGGCCCTGCTCGAGCGGCACGACGCGGCGGTGGAACATCATGTTTGATAGCAGCGCGTAGCCAATGCCCAGCCCCTCACGGGGGTCCAGACGGAATGCCACTTCCTCCATCGTCCGCGGTACCACCAAGAAGTCAGCAAGGTTAGCCGCCCGAGCTGGGTCCGGAATGTACTCCTCGTATCGGAAAGCACACATCCATTCGAGGTTGTCTCTCTGCCACCCTTGGCAACCGTGCATAACGCTGTATCGCCAATTCTGACTAGCGCACGCCTTTTCAGTAAGAACGGCGGCGTGGACGAACCGGTCGTGAGTTGCAAATTCCAGAGGCTTGACGTCTACAATCAAGGTCGTCCCATCGCGGAGCCGTGCGGCGAAGTCAGGGTAGTGAATCGTCCGGTCGCCGAACACAAGGCCGAAGGGTTGCGCGGCGACACGCACGACCTCTCCCCCGTGATCCAGCTCCATCAGGCAAGTGAGTTCCGTCAGTGACTCGAACATGACCATGTGGCGATCTTCGCCGAAAGGATATAGCCCGGGATAGTTGCGCCTGTGCGGAAACTCGCTGCTCCTTCGGCACGGTTGAAAGGTGACCGGATCCAAGTCGCGGGCGGGTTCACTCAGAAACCACCACTTGCGTCTCCCGCCCGTTCCCTTGGTGATTAACAAAGGATGGGGGGTGTCGTTGACGACGTCAGCGTACGGATTGTTGTGTAAGGTCGGCACCTTTTGATCGTTCTCTTGATTCGCCTTCTCGTCATAAGCGGGAGACGCAGTGTTTAGATTTTGCTCATACATAAAGGCGCGGACCGTGAGCTTGGTCTTGTACATGCGAATTGAACATGCGCTCGGCAAAGGCCAAGGGAAGTTAGGCTAGTCATATCCCGCGTGAAATACAGGTCATAGCTGCAATCCACTGAGCCAGGACTCTCGACGGGCCCGGCAGCACCAAAATTTAGATTCATCAATAAAGTTACGCCTTCCACACGGAATTGCAAGAGCATTAGAAATATTGCGCCTGGGAACTGTGCACGTGCGTAAGTAAAATAGAAGTATTAGAAGAAATAGAAGTATTAAATTCGGAGCATGAAACTTATCGGCTGCGTATGCTGACTATGTGCCTAATACTCATCCCATAGCGATCTTCGGCGACTGGCACGGAAACGCCGGATGGGCCTTGACGGCCATCAGGTCAGCAGCCCGCGCGGGCGTTCGCACGGCTATACATGTCGGAGACTTCGGATTGGACTGGCCTGGCGCCAAGCGGGGACGCTACGAGGGAAAGCTCAACAAGTACCTCGTGGAGTTGGACATGACGCTCGTCGTCTCCGGCGGCAACCACGACAACTGGGACACCTTGGAAAAGCTCGTCGTCGAAGGCGATGGCTTAGCGACTATCAGATCAAACATACGGGTACTACCGCGGGGCGGCAGAACCCTCATCGATGGTCTCGTCATCGGCGGTCTGGGCGGTGCGTTTAGCGTCGATTTTGAGTACAGGGTCGAGGGGAAGGATTGGTGGTCCAATGAGGAACCTACCCGTGAAGAAGCTGAAGCCCTCGTCGCCGGTGGCCCCGTCGACGTCCTGATAACCCATGATGCACCTGAAGGCGTCCCGGTAGAGGGGGACATTCAACTCCGCGCGGCACTAACTGCGAAGGCGAATAGAACACGCGGGCTTCTGAAAGAAGTAGTCGATGCGCTGGCTGTGCCTCATCTGTTTTGCGGCCACTGGCATCAGCGGGGCATCCATCAACTAAGTCTTCCAAATGGCCTGATCACAAGAGTTGATGTGCTCGATATGGAAAACTCCCGTAACGGGAACGGTGTCCTCGTTTGGCCTGGCAAGGCCCCGCTTCGGATTGAACCGCTCGAAATCAGGGACCTGCAGGTACCTGCTTCTGCTCGTTTAGTCACCTAAAGTAGGCTGCATGGACGCGGCCGAGTGGGCGCACGAACTGGCCTATTCCTTGCGCGTTGGCCCAGGAACACCTTCCTTGCTGACAATCGCTACTTGTTTCGGCCCCACTGCTAGCAGGGAAGTTATAGCAACGGCCAAACGAGTGGTCGGGGAGGCCGGATGGCCGATCTATGAGCTCGTCGCTCGCGAGGTAGCCCCTGATCCGTCACTTTTGCGCGAAAGCGGCTTCCTAATCCTTCGGGACGTTCGCCAACCGTTACCCCCAGCGGTGCCGGTTCTCATTGGCGCTCACCAACTACATATCAGTCGGGGCTTGCCAGTCGGTCTCCTCATCGTCGGGTCTCCTGCCGGAATCAAGGGCCTGCGGAGACATCCCGGGTTAGGCTTTCTAAGCCGCGCCGAATGGGTCGTACAGAACTAGCGCGCGACCCAGCCCCGGTACAGCTAGCTAAGCTAGCCCAGGAACGGTGTCTGAGGCCGCAGCTACACTCTCACCATGGTGCAAGAGCTACGTAATGACGACGCGGGCCGCTACCTTGTGACCACTGCTACGGGCAGCCAGTATCTGCTGGATCTGACCGCCAGGACAGTCCAACGCGTTGTGGCCGCCACCGCTCCCCTCATCGATTATCTGGATGTGGGGTTTTCGCAGCTTCGCCGGGACGGGGAAACAGTTAAACTGCTCATGCTTGAGTCTTGCACCGTAGGCTGGCCCGCTCGGTACTGGCTCCAGATCCGCGCCGACCACGTTGTTACGCTCAGAACAACTTCCCCTGTGGTGGACATCATTGCCCTGGGCCCGTTGAATGGGTGACGTGCAGAGCCCCGCAATTGCTACGCTTCGTGCCTTCACGGCTTGACGGCTTCATACCGGGTTTATTGCTGCCTTTGATGAGGGCGGCAGGCACTGCATCGTTTTGGCCACCGTCATGCTCCTCGCCACGGCTGCTAATCGGTCGGCCTGGCTGCCGCAGCGGCTGTCCCGATGCAAGGCGATCCGAGTCATCGCATCAAATACAGCCTCGGGATTGACCGCTGATCATGACCCGTCGAACCGGCTGATCTAAGGGCCCGCATCCGGGAGCAGCTGGGCCTTATTCGTGGTGTTACCGCAATGGGCAACGGCCCATGCACCCGAAAGGTTCGATTTCGATCTCGCGAGTACTGTCCGAACTACACGTTCGACGGGGCCGCTTACGGGTACGCCTGAAGTTTGTTTCGGATACGGCGGGTCGGTGGCGGGGGAACTAGTTTTTACGTAGACATGATGCCCGTGAACGCCGCGACTGAAATACAGAACCTGCAGAGCACCAATGTCGTAGCTGCATCGGATGTTCGTCAAGTCCTTTTCTCGGATCCTAATGGGCGTGAAGATGGAGACGGTAAGTGACCCACAGGTCCAGAAGGCCCTTCTGACGCCCGCTTTCTCACATCGCTGACTGAGCCCCGACAAGTGGGCTGCCTGCGGTGATCAAAGTCGACGTGAGCGTGAACGGGAGGTTCTCCATCAGGTTCTCCATCAGCTCAACGCCGTGCCACGGGGTCTACTCAGCGTGAACCGATACGACACCGACGACGAGGCGAAGATTCGTCTTTGGGCCGGCCAGGACAATTCGTACGCGTACGATGTGGCCGTTGCCATCAGCAGATTACCTAAGGGGAGCAACTAGCTCCCTTTTATTGTTGGCATCTAAAGTGGCCGGCCGCTCCACGACTCCTTGTCTACGCGCTTGATCTGTCGAGCAGGAAGCCACTCCACCTGATAATTCCGCTGTTCATCCACCCACTCGATGAGTCCGTAGGTCCGGGTGTATCGGATTGCGCGACCGTAGATCTCGCCAGCTCGAACTAGAGGCATCTCACCGCTTGGAAACTCCATGATCTTGCCGTCATCAGGCTTGGGGTGCTTGGACTCGGCATTCAGCCGAGCCATCATGCGGTCGAACCCGCCCTTATCATGATTGTTCACAGGACCAATCTTAGAACATATATTCGACTGAGCAGCACCGTGAAAGTTCCCGTGGTGCCACGTCGAGTAGACCAGATAGCGCGAAACCCACTTGTTCTCTTGAACTTTGGGGTTTCGTCGACATGGATTCGTCGTCCGGGAAGTCGAGCACAGCTTGTCGCACATGCTCGAGTTACTTCAGATGTTCCCGACCGTGAAGCCCAACTTGATCGTGTGCTTCAACTACCTCAACTCGCAGGCTAACTTCCTCGCCCAAGTGGAACCCGCGGGTGGTGATGTCAGCTGGATCTTCCAAATGCACTTTGCGCTCGCGATTGCTCACCTGCCGGACAGTCATGATGCCGTCGAGGTCGAGCCCGGTGATCCTGCCCGTCACGATCGTTTCTTTCGGCTTGTCTATCTGCTTAAAGATGCCTTTTGCATAGGTGCGGCCACGTTCGGTGAGGTTCGACTGCACGCGACCACCTGTAGGTGACCGCCACTTGCCGTTCATGTCTAGCTCGTACTTATCCAGCGCCACAGTCAGCTTGCGCGCAGTCTTGAGAAGCTTCTTGTTCTCCCCGAACCTGCTCGCGATAACGGCTGGCAACTCGCCGCGCTCAAGCATGTGGTGGAGATCAAAGGTATCTCGCACAGCCCGGTCAACGGGAGATACCTCTACCTCTACTTGCCCAGGCTCGGATGAAGCCAAGGGTCGCTTTGGCTTGTAGTGGAGAACCAGACTTCCCCGAGTGATCCGTACCAGTGGCATTTAGGATTCAGCCGACCGTTTGTCGGCTGCAGCTTCTATCTCTGCGCCAATTGGCCCTAGTAGATCGTTAGCAATCTCATGGTTGACGCCACCGTCCGCCACTGCATCACCCGACAGCTTGATACCAAGTATGAGAACGGCGGAAGATCTGGTTGCATGCGACGGGCCGCTTCGTCCTCTGCCTCTTCGAAGACCTCAAATACGTCGCCCTCAGGCTCGGGCAGCGCCGATAAGAAACGAATGAACCTCGTCCGCTTTCTCGGTAGTGACGTGCCGTGCAAGGTAATTCCGCACGCTTTCGCTCACCACATCACCTCCAAGTATCCACGCGCTGACGTTACTTCTGGTGCCAGCGCTGCCGCCTTTGGACCTAGTGGCCGAATCCTCTGCCACCAGTCATCCAGCCCACCTCGTTTAGCTAGGTAGTTCTGTTCATGTTCAAGCAGTGTTGTCGGTAGGAGCGTTGTTTCAAGGCTACGCCAAGGGATCGGGAAGGGCTCCACCTTGTACTTCTCAACCAGTTTCTTGCGATGGCCAACCAAGGTTTTCACCTTCTTGATGCCTTGGGTGCCAACCAGATCGCTGATTATGCCCTCGTCGTAGACGGGGGATACGTCAATATCGTTTGGGTGGACCTCGTTGGAGATGAAACTCCCAGCAATCCAGATCGCGTGCAGGATCGGCTGGTCGAAGGGCTTCTCCGATTCCTTCCATGCCTGCAGCTAGTCTATGAAGCCATCCCAGATTGCTTGCCTGGTGGTTGAGGCTCCGAACTGTGGGTGATCAACGAAACGATGCCGAATGTGTCCGAGAGTTGTCCTGTACCGACCCGGTGGAAGGTGGCCCGTTTCCGGATCAAGAGGCGGGATCGCGTGCAGGATACCCGCCGTACTGACGTCCGGTACCCGCTCGTCTGTTGCCTGCCCCATAGCATAAGACCGCTACAGCGCACCCCGAAGCAGCTTCTTGGAGTGATGCCCTGGCCGTCGTGTTACATAAGACCGCTGAAAGGCCAATCGCGGGGGCAGATTTGCTCCCAAGATTTCTCATCGCCCCAGATTGAGTTGTAATGCACCAAGCGCTGAACCTGAGAGAGACGTTCTTCCTCTGCGTTTCCCTTCAACGCGCTCTCTGCGACTTGGCGGGTAAAGCCCGCAGCGATGTCGGCCAGTTGGATACGCGGATCTGCTTTGGAGTCGATGTGCGTGATTCCACGCAGATCAAAGTTCCTGTTCGGCAAGTTGAAGTGCGCGGGAACCTTCTTTGTCGCTGCTGCCATAACGGCGCCCATTACTTTTTCCGTGAGACCGTTCTGGGCGTCGTGCATGATCCTGATCGGTCGCTGGAGCTTCCGGCTCCAGCCATACGCCAACTCCATCAACGAGGTTTGTAGCGGGTCTAGATTCTTCGTGAGATCGCCTTTGGCTAAGTCTGCTTGAAACTCCTCAGCCTGTTGCCTCGTTGCGGCAATCTGGGTAAGGATGATCTTCAGCTTCCCGTTCGTGGCAGATGAACGGGCTTGCTGTACCTTCTCGAAGAAGCCGTCTATGGTCTCCTTCTCACCCTTCCGCTGCTTCTCCCGCATGAGCGATGTGAAGGCTGAAACCAGATCGAGCCATTGCTCTTGGCCGAGATTCTCAGGGCCGAGCTCGTACAGGGCGGTTGCCATCCGCTGGGCGGTGCCGTCGTAGAAATTGTGCCCATCGGCGTAGGCGCGTTCTTCAATGAGCAGGTCAATCATCTTCCCTGCGGCCATGTTGGCCTTCTCGACAAGGTAGACCTGCACCTTGCCGACGAGCTTTCCCTGATCTCCGAACAGATCGTTGATAGCCTGCCCATTACGGAGTATGTCCGCAGCCTTTAGTTCGGGACTTTGAGCCTTGGTCTTCGCACGAAGATAGGTCACCAGCTCATTCGCCTCGCCAAGTTCCATGTAGAGGCTGCTGTGCGCCAAGACCGGAGTTTTGCCGCCCATCAGGTTCTCACCGTCATGACCGGACTCGTCACAGAAAATCTCTGCGACCTTGATGGCTGCGGCCATGTGCTTCCTCGTCCTTACCTCGACGTGATCCCAAGGTAAGCATGTCAGAGCACAACACGACCGGTAAATCGAGAAGCTCAGAGCTTGATGCCCAAGTCGTTCTCCATGAGGGCGACGCTCAATGGCATCGATGAACAACCACACTTGGAGCCTCCTCCGCCAGGCGCATGCCGACTTTCACTCCGAGGCGTCAGAGGTTACGACGAGGTTCTTATTGAGGTATCGGATCGAATCCGCAGTTCGGGGTCGATTGGCAAGGCTGACATCGGCGCTTTGCTCTTCTGGAAGCGTCTCCGTGCCGACACTTGTTGGGTATGGGACCTCATGGTTATGGCCGATTCCGGAGTTCGCGATACCTCGCGTCACGCCGTCTCAGCGGTGAACGACGCTGCCCTGGACAGGACCTCAGAAGCCGCTGAAGGCCGAAAAGCTCTAAGCGCCTTGCCGGGCTTCGTCCGCGGTGGGAGGTACATGGCCATCATCGATGGACTGGCGTCCGAGGCCGAACGTCGGGGTCACCCCTGGTCTCCCCATCAGGTGAACCTGGCCCTGTTTGCCTTGGGCGGTCAAAAGAGAGGATCAGCTAAGGCGGTTTGAACCCACACGGCCTTGGCGCTCCGTTGTGGCATCGGCTTTCCATGGCTTCGGGTAGCGTGCGAGGAAACGAATCATTGGGGGAATGATGAAGCGGATGCGACGTGTGCTGCTCGCTGGTGTCCTGGTAGCGGCACTGTCCCGCGTCGTCACCGTCTGCATCGCCATCGCCATTTCAGCCCCTGAAGGGGGATGGGCCTCGCCCTGGACCCATGCCGGCGGGGCGGCCACCGTCGGGCTCATGATCGCGTTCTGGGCTCGGGGACTCCCCGGCCGCTCCCGGCGGCTGCAGCTCAAGGATGGGGTCATCGTCTAGGTCGGGAAGCCGCCCTTAGGATGACGGCATGGCTGACGATGATGGCTATGGGGCGTTGCGGAGCCGGCCGGTGAAGCATTTCGGTGAGACGCTGCGGAGCAGCAAGTCCAGTTACCGGCTCAAGCGGCACGAATACGCTCTGCCCAACAAGAAGAACACCCTCTGGCGTGCGCGGGAACACTACAGTGAGGAGGCCTGGGACGCCGAGGCCTGGATGTACGAGGACGAGGACCATCGGGTCTACTCGGATCACTTCTGCGAACTGTACCGGGCGGCCGCGTTGCAGAACTTCGATGCCAACATGGCCTTCTTCCGGCAGCTGTCCGGCGGCCAGTTCCTGGAGACCATCAACGCCATGCTCGAACAACATCCCACCATGCAACGTGTCACCGAGCTCTCGGCCTGGAAGTGCGTCGAGGGCGTCTACGTCATGGTGCTCGACCGCTATATGCAGGCCTACGTCGGCCATGCCGGCAACATCCGGACACGCATCATGAAGCACTGGAGCCGGACCATGGATTTCGACCATCTTATCTTCGGGGCCAAGGAGACCTCGGTCCTGCCCATCGACGCGTTTCGTGCCCTGGACACGACCCGCATCTTCGCAGTGAAAACCACCCGCCGGCAGCAACTGGAGCGGCGCCTGGTCAATGACCTTCCGGCGGACTTTCTACTCAACCGGGTTCCCGGCGGGAATGGACCCACGGGAGGCATGTTCCTGCCGTCCGAAGTGAAGCGGCGGCAGCTGCCGATTGCCCCTGAAAGGAGCGAATAAGCCGAGCCTGATTGATAGAGTCAGGCCGACGGTATAGCCGGAGGACAGAGGGGGATTCGGTGGGGATTGGTCCATGGCTTCGTAAAGCCATTACTGGAACGAAGGCTAAGCCGACTGAAGCAGCTCAGCCTGCTCCCTCTGAGCCCATCGTGACCGTGTCGTTCGGCTTCAACCCCTGTACCGAGGTGGCGGGCACGACCACCTTCGCCGGGGAAGCCGTCGCTGCCTTGGCGGACCGGAAGGGTCTGGGCGATCGGGGCTATTTTGAGGGCCAGGCGCAGCTGCAACGCGACCCGGCGAACCCTGTGGACCCGCAGTCTGTGGACGTTCTCGTCGACGGCGAGAACGTGGGCTGCCTGCCGTCCTACGCCGCGAAGGACGTCCCGCTGCCGGTCGGCGCCAGCCATCCTGTCCCCTACCAGCTGCATGTCCTGACCGGTCAGAAGCTTCTCGCCAAGGCCTACGTCTGGCTGGGTGCGGGCGATCCTGAATGGTCCCACACCCGCGAGAACCCGCCGGCCCTGACGCCCAGGGAGCGGATCAACGACTCGCACATCCAAAAGACCACGATGGTCCGTGAGGCGCTTCAGGAGGGCGGCGACCGGGCACGGCAGTTCCGGCGCGGAATGGTTGATGACGTCCATTACCTGGAGCTCGTGGAGCCGATCAAGGAACTCAAGCGCGAAGGCAGGCTGAACGAAGCCCTGGTCCTCTGCTACAAGGCCATCGAGGCAGCCGAACGTGACCGGGACGGGCGGGAGCCTGCGCCCTGGTACACGGAGCAGGCAGCGATCGTGCACCGGAAGCTGGGCCAGAAGGCTGAGGAGATCGCCGTGCTGAAGCGGTGGATGGCCGCCACCCCAAAGTCGCGCCGGGCTGGCAGCCGCATCGCCGAGCGGTTAGCCAAGCTGGAGGCGTTCAGTAAAGAGATAGTGCGCCTGCCTCCAATGGATACGTATTGGTAGCGGTCCCGCTACCAATACGTAATGGCTTGCCAACCTAACTATCAGCATGCTTACAATAAACGCATTCGGATGGGGATCCGGTGCAAATGGGGTAGTTAATAGGGTGCGCTCAGCGAACGGGGCGCACCCTTCCCGTGTCCGGGCTTGCCCCCTAGAGCGCCTCGCCCAGTTCCGAGGCCCCACCCGTAGCCGACAGCAGCCACGCCACGGCCTTGTCAGACGAGGTGAAGTACTTGATTGGGAACCCGGCTTGGACCAGGGTCAGCCGGAACATGGCTATGACCCGGTCGACGGGAGAGGTTCCCAGAAGGGCCATACGGGACACGTTTTCCGGGGAAGGGAATTCTTTGCGGGCGGCTGCGGAATGGGTCACGCCGCGGATCTCAACCAGCATAGGCACCGGCCTGTCGTTGGTGAGGGCCTTGATGGCCTCGAGAGTGCTCCTGGCGACGTCGATGCCGATATACGCTCCCGGCTTCCAGCGCAGGTGAAGCACCCCGCCGGAGAGTTCCAGTGTTCCTTTGCCCTTGATGTCGATCGTGCTCATGCCATCCCCGTCTTGAATGAAGCCAACGGTCTCGACGGTAGTCGAGCGGCATCCGCATTGCAGGTCAGCGCGCAGGCCTCTCGCCTGCTCGCGTAGCCTAGGGGCAAACGACTATTGGGGGGGGTAGCAATGTTTTCGAGTCCAGCCTTAGGCGTCATGGGCATGCTGTACGGAGTTCTCACTTTCGTCGTGGCCATCCTGGCGGTCTACGCCCTGGTGTTGGCCATCATCTTCCTGCGGCTGCGGATCGCCGAAATGAAACGGGCGGCGCCACCGAGGAACAATCCCACAGTTTGATGACGCAGCCGAAGCGCAAGACGCCGTACTCGGAGTGGGTGATGATGTACCGGACCGGTATTCCCGCCAAGCAAATCGCGGCGGTCACCAGAGTGGCGGAGTCGGTCATCAGGTTCCATCTCGCCAGGGCTGCTGAGCAGGACCCGGGTTTGCGGGCTGTGCACCGGGCCGCGGCCGCACCGGTTCTCAAGCGCGTCACTGAGCCCGGCCATCGGAACCTGCAGGAAGTCATGGCGTTTTACGAGGCCGAGGGCAGGCTCCCGGTCAGCGGCCGGTCCCGCTTGGAATCAACCCTCGCGGAGTGGCTGACCCGCCGCCGCAGGGACGCCGCCGACGGCACCCTCTCCCCCACCTACGCCGAGGCCCTAGACACCATCCCCGGCTGACGCGAGCACACAGCCAAGCGTGCAGCGGACGCGGCCCGGTGGAAGCAGCGACTGGCCGAGGTTGCGGCCTGGCTGTGCGCCGGGAACGACTGGCCCCGGCACAACAAGACCGACGACCAGGAGGAACGGACGCTTGGGGTTTGGCTGCACACCCAGCGCATCGACGCCCGGGCAGGGAAACTGACCGCAATCAAGGAGAAGCAGCTCAATGGGGTCATCCCCGGCTGGCGGCAGGGACGACAGCGGCGGGGAGTGACCAGCCGCCCGCCTACGGGCTGAAGCGCCAAACCTTCGAGAGGTGACTGGCCACGCCGTTTGCCGGGTGGAGACTGCGGGATGGGGAAATTTCAGGCGGACCCGTACTTTCGAAGCGTCCGGGCCCAGGTGTTGGGCGTCCTCTTGGGGGTATGCCTCATCGCCCCACCGCTGATCGGGCTTGATGAAGACCGCTGGACCGGGGTCGACCGGTTCTTCGTCATTGGCGCGGTCGCTTTCATCATCTTCTGGCTCTCGGCCGCGATCATCGGATGGCGAACCAGGCGAGGCAATGCCGGCCACGGGAAATCATCTGGGACGCGGCCTCCGGACCGTCCGCAGACCCGCTAATCCGTCTCGAAGATCACGGAATCGACGGTAACGCCAGCATCCTCGGGCGGACGACCCTGGACCCTGACGTACCGCGGGTACTGTACAACATTCCCGTTGCGGTCCGTGTGGTGGTCATGCCATTGGATGAAAACCTCGAATGGACCGGGGCCAGCCGTCGTCGCAGCCCAGCCGATGACATCGGACACCTGCTCCGCTCCGGCAACATCCCACTCATCCACCATCCACCCCATGGCCGCCGATGACGGACGCTTCCACACCCGGACCCGGTACATCGGGCCGAGATCGGGATCTCCAACCGGGTCACTATCAGCTGCTCGTTCGATGCGCATGACGCCGACCCTACGCTTTGCCGCCAGCCCCCGCGAGCAGAGCTCACTGAAGCGCGGTGCGCAGCCGCTCCGTGAGGTCGCTGAGGGATTCGCGCCATCCGGGTTCGTCGGCGTCGTCCCACAGCTCGGCCAGCTCTGACTCCTCGCCCGCCACCCGGCCTACCGCTTCAAGGGCCAGCTCCACGTCCTCGGCGGTGAGCTCGGCACCGTGGGCGGTGACCCAGTCGGCGACGTTCTCGGGCAGGTCCCCTGACGGGTTGCCCTGGCAGGCTGCGGTGATGTCGGCCGCGGCGATAGCGATGCTGCCCTCCGGAGCGTCGACGTAGCCGTTATTGGCTTTGGCTAGGGCCCGGCGGATGACGTCGCCGCCTCCACCTTCGAGTTCGTCCAGCCAGTCCAGCGCGTCGTCATTCTCAAACGGCAGGTAGCCCCATGCGCCCATCAATCGCCCCTCTCGGTGTACGGTCACGTGCTGGCTCCAGCATGCCAGAAGCCTCCCCGGCATCGACACAATCCTGCCCAATTCCACCCGAGAGAGCTCTTGGGCCAGGAACGCCCAGGGGCCATCGTAGGATTGCCCGCATGGGGGTCTCGTTGCTGGTGTCGAGCAGTGGGTATTCCCGCTGTATGTCCACCAACGCTAGGAGAACCATTGCATCCCGAACACACCGGCCAGCCGCCAGTCCCCGCAAACTACCCCCAGGCTCCTGCCGGTTACTATCCCCCGCCTGGATACTGGCAGCAGCCCAAGCCGCCCGCATCGGGACTGCGGGTCGCCGCCGGGGTCGTGGCGCTTGTCTCCTCCGTCGTCGGCATCATGATTGCCGGGATCTACCTCTTCGTCCGGCACGGCGGAGCAAGCACCCCGTTCAACGGGTGGATGAACTTCTTTCTGATCGTCGGCTCCGTTGGCTGCCTCGTCACCGGCATCGTCATCCTGGCAAAGCAGCGCAGGAAGGGCGGGGCCACCCCGCGGCTGGTGACATCCTTCTCGGGCCTAATGGTGCTCGGCTGCCTGGGCTTCTTGGTGGGCGGCAACTCAGGGCTGCCCGGCGCGCCGCTCATGGTCTTGCCGTTTGCCTTGGCGACCCTTGTTCTGGGCATCTTGGTGGTCGTGAAGGACAAACCCCAGGGGCGGGTTCAGCACAGGTGACACGACACGGTGCCGGCGACCCAGCCAGCCCTGCCCGGCGAGGACATTGTGCAGTTCGTCGATGACGAGCATGCGCACTCCTGTTAACCGCAGCAGTTTCAGCGAGATCTGCTCCACGTCCGCCAGGCGTCGGCGTCCAGCGGCACGATGACCGACTTCCTACCGGGACGCACCGGAGTACCGGCGCTAATCTGGTGAATGGACGGTCGTGTTTGCCGTACCAGCTGTTCGGGCGCAAAGGAGATGCCGAGGTGGTCGAACGCCAGATGCTAAATGTTCCCGATCTGGTTGGGCAGCCTGTCCATATCGCACAGGAGACTGCGGCGAACCTTGGGTTCGGTCTCGCGGCCGGGGACCCTGATGGTCCAGGCCTTCGCTCGCGCACGTGGCCCGGGCTATTCTGGGTGACCTCTCAAGATCCTCCGGCAGGGTCGGTCCTTGAGCGGGGGGAGCCAAATTCGGATCACCTTCGTTCAGGACGGTCAAGCCCGAAGCGACGTGCCGGAGCAGACGGGCGGGCCGACCCCCACATTGCAAACTCATGCGGAGGGCGACACGGAGTCGTGAGTTGTCCGCTGAGGGAGGCTCTTGGTCCTCGCCCTGGACCTACGCCGGCGGGGCCGCGACGGTGGGTTTGATGATCGCCTATGGAGTCCGGGTCGCCCCACGGGCTTCCCGACGCCCACAGCTCAACGACGGGGCAGTTGTGTAGCCGGCAATCTCTTGCCGCCCCGACTCGACAGGCGGACACTTGATCTACTGCGCTAAGTAGTCAGCCTAACAGGTCGCCACCGAACCAGGAGAGGCAAACGTTGCGGAGGCATTGGGGGCGCAGGAAGAAACGGCCAAGGCAACCGCCTTCTGGTCCTGATGCAAGGGGGTGAGTGATGCTCAATGAGGCAGATCTCCTGGAGGCTCTGCAGCGTCACTGGGAGTTCGCGGGCGTGGACGAGACAATCTCCCACGAGATCTACCACGATGATGCTGTGCTTGAGTTCCCTCAGTCAGGTGAACGATTCGAAGGCTTGGAGAACTTCCGCGAGTGGCGGCGGCAGTACCCGGCGAGGCTTAAGTTCCATACTCGGCGAATCACTCATCGTGCCGATCTGGTCGTTGTAGAGAACTTGATCAGCTATGACGGCGGGCCTTGGATGTTCACCGTCGATCTGATGGAGTTCAGAGGCGACAAGGTGGCTCGTGAGCGTATCTACATCATGGATGGCTGGGAAGCTGCGGAGTGGCGCGCCCCGTGGCGTGCCGAGCGTTCTGCCGACCCCGCACCTCCGCCTCCCCAAGCTAACTGATACACGTGTTTCCTGGCCGAACTGCTGTTTACTCGGGCTTCAAGTGGGGACCGTACCTTGGGGGACAACAAGCCTAGGTACGGGAAAAGACAATGAACACCGATGAGATAGCCGAACCGACCGACGGCGCGTCCCTGTGGAGGGGTCAGGAGGTCCGTGTCCGTGCGGGGGGACCTGGGCCACGGCACCGTCGATGACCTGACCGATGACGGGTCCATCGTCTGGATTGTCTTTGGTGGAGCCGAGCCGCGGCGCATGTTCCTTGAAGAGGGCCCGGGGAAGTATACCGTACTGGCGCCCATCTCGATTCGCTAGAGCGGCGGATGGGGCAGGGACTTTTCGCTGCCAGTCTCGGCCGTAGCCCATTGGCTTCCGCCAGGCCGGCGAGGACCTCCCGTAGCCTAGGGGCAGCGACTATTCGGGGGTAGCAATGAGTTTGAGTCCTGCGTTCGGCATTCTCGGTGTCCTGTACGCCATCTTCACCCTCACGCTGGCCGTGATGGCGGTGTACGCCCTGGTCCTGGTAATCATCTTCCTGCGGCTGCGGATCGCCGAGCTGAAGCGGGTCGCAAAGGCCGAGGGGCAGTAATCATGAGCAAGGGCTGCGGCTGAATGGCCAAGATCAAGCGTCCCGCCCCGCACCCGGAGTGGGTGTTGATGTACCGGAAAGGCATCCCGGCGCCCAAGATCGCCGCCGGTGCAGGCGTCGCTGCATCCGTGGTCCGCTACCACCTGGCCATCGCCGCCAGGCAGGACAGTGGCCTGCCTCAGGAGCACCAGGCGGCTCTGCCCGCGTCGCCGCCGCGGGTGACCGATGCGGGCCGCCGGAACCTGGCGGCCGTCCTGGCGTTCTACGAGGCCGAGGGACGGCTTCCGGTCAATGGCCGGTCATCCGAGGAGTCGGCGTTGGCGGGGTGGCTGGCCCGCCGGCGGAAGGAGGCCGCGGAGGGCAGCCTCTCCCCCGTCTACGCCCAGGGCCTGGACGCCATCCCAAGATGGCGGGACTACCCCACGAAGCGGGACGCCGACGCCACCCGGTGGCAGCAGCGCCTAGCCGAGGTCGCCGCCTGGTTGGCCGCCGGAGGCGACTGGCCCCGGCACAGCAAGACCGACGAGCACGAGGAGCGCACCCTGGGTGTCTGGCTGCACACCCAGCGCATCGACCACCGGGCCGGAAAGCTCACCTCAGCCAAGGAAAAGCAATTGAACACTGTCATCCCCGGCTGGCGGCAGGGCAGGCAACGGCGCGGTGCCAACAGCCGGCTTACCGCTTAGGGTGCGAGTCCGCGTGCGGCAATGCAAGGCTGGGTCGCCAAAGGAAATCAGGCCAGGGGGTTGAACCTTCCGTGCCATCAGGGCCAGTCGTAAGATTGACCTGCTGGGACGGCGGTGCCCTGGACGTCTGGCCGGATATGGAGCCGCAGACGGCCATAATCTGTACGTCGTCCCGGGCGGATACGGCAATGAGCACGAAAAATCGCTTTTGGTGTCGAACAGCCCTCGCCGTCGTTCTCCTTTTGGCCGGCTGTACCTATTCCAACGATCAGCCCGCACCCTCATCAAGCTCACCGAGCGCTTTCGGTCCCCTCGAAAATCAGATCCAGCTCTTCCTTGACGAGGGCGCGGTGGCCGCCGTTGTTCAAATCCGCTGGCCCGAGGGCGAGTGGTCTAAGGCCTACGGCGTACGCGATCTGGAAACCAAGACTCCGGCACAGACCACGGACCGGATACAGATCGCCAGCGTCACCAAGACAATGACGGCCGTGGCGGTGATGAAACTCGTAGAGGATCACCTCATCGCTCTCGACGATCCCGTCAATGACGTGATACCCGGATTCACTTCGGCACTCAAGCCTCCGGCGCCGATCACTGTCAGGCAGCTGCTCAGCCATACGTCGGGCATGCCCGAGGTCAATGATGCTCAGCCAAAAGATATTGACTTCCGCCCAGCGTTCTTCTCTCAGCCGCTCACAATGGAGGGCGGATTGCAGTTGGCCGGGACTCTCCCCTGGCCCGCGGCCAGTGTGGGGACTTTCAAGTACTCGAATACGAATTACC
Source organism: Pseudarthrobacter sp. BRE9 (assembly GCF_031844305.1). Classification (NCBI taxonomy): domain Bacteria; kingdom Bacillati; phylum Actinomycetota; class Actinomycetes; order Micrococcales; family Micrococcaceae; genus Pseudarthrobacter; species Pseudarthrobacter sp. BRE9. Next base: position 567,625 of record NZ_JAUZUY010000002.1, read on the forward strand.
TGGCCCTGGGCCTGCTGATACAGGAACTAAGGCACAAGGCTTTCGCCCAGGTCATCCAGGATGAGATCTTTGAACCGCTCGAGTTGAAGAACACGAGCCTGAAACCTGTAGACCTCACCGCGCCCGGACTTCTGCATGGCTATGCCACCATCCGGGGTGAGCGGGTCGACGTTACGGACAACACCGCCTGGGCGGGTAACCCGGCCGGAGGGGCAACCTCCACCGTCGAAGACGTGAATTTCTTCATGGCAGCCCTCTTCACCGGCCGGGCGGTCTCGCCGGCGTCGCTGAAGGAAATGAAGACCAGCCCTGGTTTCGCGCCTTACGGGTTGGGCATGTGGGAGCATGCGGACGGGTGCTCGAAAGAGTCGAGATACGAGGGCCTTGGCTCGCTCTGGGGCCATCAAACGACAGCGGTCAGCAGCGCTGACGGGCGTTACCAGGCAACGATGACCGTGACTGTCCCACCGCTGCCAACCGGCCTCGAGGACCCAGCCAGCGAGGAGAAGCGCAGCGCCATGAACGGCCGGATGGAGTCCAGCCTTAACGAGGCCCTGGACCGCATCTGCAAGCCAGCCAGCTGACAACACCTGTCGCCCAGTTGAGATGGACATGGGCAGCGCTGCCAGCGAGACCTGATGGCCGCTCGACGAAGAAGGCCAGCGGTCTAACCCCCGCCTCCTCCGACTGGTCCTACCCAGCCACTGAAATTTCCTCTTCCCCTCTGGCGCTCATCGTCGTCCTTTCCGCAGCGGAGACAGCGCTTATACAGGCTGCCGTCCTCGGCGTGTTCGGCGTGCCACTTATGGCTGATATTCAGCTTGCACAACAGGGCCCCAAACATGGCCTTCTCCGATCAGTGCAATGTGCCGCTCTGGCAATTTAATGATGGCCCTGGTTCAGCCCGGGCGGAACCAGCAAATACTTGCCATCCATCAGTGTCAGGACCAGTAGGAGTCAGCCTCAACCTGGCAGCGAGAAAAAGCTGGCCGGATCATCCGCACCGAGCAGGTCGTGGTGAAAGACGATGGCGTCCACCGGCCGGGTATCCACGAACAGGACGGCGACATCGCGGGAGTGGACCACCGTAAAGCGGGTCGGCCCGTCCACCCAGGAATGGATCCCGGTGAATTCCTCGACGAACAACCCGTCCCCGAGCAGGCCCCGCTCCTGAAGCAGGTCGTAGACAACATTCCAGGCGAGATCCATCAGTTCGTGGATCGCCGCCTCCACCGTTGGAGCCGTCATAAGACCATCGTGCTCCCGGGGGCTGACAGTCTTGCGGACGACGGAGGGCGTGTCCTGTAGAGGCCGTCGCGGGTTAGGCTGACCGGAACCGGCGCGGATTGGGGGATCCAGTGAAACACAAGATCTGGTTGGCCTTCGCGGTGATTCTGGTTCTTGCTGCCACTGCCTTATTCGTGGTCCGGTCCGCCGAGGACAAGGTGACGGATCGAATGCTTTCGGGGGCCGGGCGGTTCGCCATCCCGGCCGAGTGGAAGCTGACCCGGGAGACAGTCCGCCCTGAACGGTTCATGTGCATCAGCACGAACCCGTGTCCCAGTCTTCACCGGACCTGGGACACCGGAAAAGAGCTCACCGACGCCGACGTCGCGGCCCTAATGTCGGGACTCGGATTCGACATGGCAACCGACCATCCGTGTAAGCGAGATGCGAGGATCATCGGCGACGGCTCCATATGCACCTCGACAGGAACTGACGGCGAGTTCGACTACTGGCTAAACGTCACGAGCCCCGGCCCAGGCGAACCCCAGCTCGTCACGCTGAGCGTCGAGCCTCGCTATGTGCCGGACTAGCTACTCCTGAGACTCCGTCTCGCCCTCATCCTGCAGCTCGCCGGCGGCGATCCGTTCGGCGGTGCGCCGGTACGCCTCGGCGATGTAGTCCTCGACGTCCTGCCGGCCGATGCGCCACATGCCGCGCCCACCCACCTGAAACGCCCGAAGCTCGCCCGCCTTGATCAGTGCGTGGACCTGGTTCGGCTTCACGTTCAGCTCTTCTGCAACTTGGGTGGGCGTCAGGAAGCGAAGGGGCTTTTCGGGTTCATCGGTCACCCGGTAATCCTATGTGGCAGGCCCTGTGCAGCCCTAGACTCGGCCCATGAAGACGGGTTGGGGGATCCTGGGCACTGGGCTATTGCTTGCTGCCACACTGGGCACTGTTGGATGCAGCTTCGTCTGCCCAGCCAGCGGATACGCCAGCATCATCACTGTCAACGTCGAAGGCAACGCGGCCGCAGTCGACGAAGTGCAGATGTGCAGCGATCAGGGATGCTCCCAGCGACTGCCGGACTACGCGCCTGCCATACCCATGAAAACCGTGCAGCCAGGTGTTCCGGGGTCAGACACACCGACCCCGTTTATCCCCGCCACTCCCCCGGCCGCGTTCCTTGGCACGAGGACCGACATCGACACCTGGGCGTTCAGCATCTCCCAAGCTGACCTGCCCGAGCACGTCACGGTCCGCGCACTCGGCGCAGACAAGGCCGTCCTGGCTGAGCAGCGGAACGATCTGGTATGGACCAGGGTTGGCGGGTCCGAGCAGTGCGGTGGACCTGTGACTACTCCGCCGATCATCCTCAGAGTTCCCTGAGATGGCCTAGTAGTCGATGGCCTTGCGGTCCATGGACTTCAGGGCGGCGAGCCGGGCTTCCACTTCGGTCTGCTCTCCGAGGTCTTCGAGGGAGGCGAACTGGGCGTCCAGGGATGAGGCGGCAAGTTCCTGCTGGCCGCGGACGGTGGCTTCCTCGCGGCGGATCCTGTCCTCGAACCGGCCGATCCCCGAGGTCGGGTCACCGGCGTCCAGGGCCTTGAGGGCGTCGTTCACCTGGGTCTGGGTGGCGGCGACCCGGGCACGGTTGACCAGTTCGTTGCGCTTGGCGGTCAGTTCGCCGAGCTTGCCGCGCATCTGGTCCAGGCCATCACAACCCGCCGCAGCAGCCAGAAGGGCGCCTTCGCCGCCATCGAAGCCACCGAGTACACCGCGGAGCTGAGCTACTACGAGGACAATACGCTGGCCGCCGTCGCACTGGCTTTGGTCCAAGAGCGGAACACCATCTAGGGAGAATGCACGAGCGGGCCTCCAGAACGCGGAGCAGACGATCGGAATCAACCGTCGGAGGCGATCTCAGTAGAATCGCTCATCGACATCCGCGATGTCATAGCCAGCCGCCTTCGCCTGTTCAATGAGGTCATAGCACGGCTGGCGACTAGTGAATCCGTTCCTACCCAACAGGCGACACACTCTGCGTCGTCGAACTCCACGCCATAGGGACGCTTCGCCCATCTGTCGTCGTCGATTGCGATTGTTGCCCGAATTGCCACTGCGGTACTCCCTTCCATGAGACCAAATCGCGATGGCCCCGGCTAACGCCAGATCTCCAGCGCGCCCGGGTCCCGCATCTCCATTGGTGCGACGCCGTTGTGATAGACCCGCTCTCGCAGATCGTAGCGCCGGGTTCAATCGGCTCGAGTCCTGACTGACGTTTACGAATATCCCGGACGAATTCGATCAGCCGACTTGTTGATTGATGCGCCTGAGCTGTTGCCTCGGGGCATTGAGGCAACGTTCGAGCTCTTTACGCTTCTGGTCGATTGTCGCTGGAATTGCTCGAGCTGGTTGCAAGAACTGGTCCGACCCGTCCTGTCCCTAAGCTACGATCGGCCCATGGCAATCAATACCGAGCTACTGGAGTTCGTCTCCGTAGACGAGCTCCTCGGCCCCGGTGCCCCCTCGCTCCGGATCCCCGACTTCCAGCGCCCGTACTCGTGGACGCCGCGCATCGCCGCGCAGCTGTTCACCGATGTCGAGGACGCTCTGAACGCCAGGCCCGAGCACCCTTACATAATGGGCACGGTCATCCTTCTCAGGCGACCCGACGACTCGCACTTCGAGGTAGTGGACGGGCAGCAGCGCCTGCTCACCTTCCACCTGCTAAGAGCACTACTGCGAGGCGAGAAGCGTGATCACCACGCGGAAGGAAGTACGCCACTCCATAAGGTCCACCGCGAGCTGGCCCGCCTCGTCTCCGCTCTCGAGCACGGCGAGCACGGCGAGCACCGCCTCGCGCGCTACAGAGACTTTCTGGACTCTAAGGCGCAGATGTTGCGGATCGTCACCGATGACGAGGACGAGGCGTTCCAGTTCTTCGACTCGCAGAACTTCCGCGGCAAGGCGCTGCGTCCACACGATCTGCTCAAGGCCTTCCACCTGCGCGAGATGGCCGATGCCTCGGCCTCGGAGCAGCGGGCCGTGGTGGAGCAGTGGGAGGAGGCCGACGAGAACGATCTGGACCGGCTTTTCGGCACCTACCTCGCTCGGATCCATTGGTGGAGCCGGAACCTGCCTGCGCACGACTTCACCAATGACGATCTCGACCTCTTCAAGGGGGTCGGCCGGGCGACGCGGCGCCTCCCCGGCGCGGAGTACCACCGCACTGCCAAGGCGGTACTGCCCGGCTTGCAGGCGTGGGCGCACCCCGCCCCCGATCTTGTCGCGCTACGAAATCTCAAACGTGCGCAGCATCAGCTCGATGCCCCGGTCGCGGCGGGGAAGTCCTTCTTCGACTTCGCCTCCTTTATGCTGGAAGAGTCCCAGCGCCTGGACGAGGAGCTCTACTTCCCCGCAACCGGCGCCGGCATCTCTCATCCGGAGCTGACAGTCTTCCGGAACAGCGCCCGCTTCCGATATTGCCGAGAGCTGTACGTCGCCGCAGCGCTGTATTACACCAACAAGTATTCGGAAGCGGACCTACCTCTGGCCCGTCAGCGCCTGTTTCGCTGGGCCTATGCGTTGCGCCTCGCCTACGAGCGGCTCGGCTGGAGATCTACTGACAATTACGCACGCGGACTCAGCGCCCAAGTCGACGGGCTGAGCTCACTCAACGTCTTCTCCACCATCCGCGACAGCCTCGATCCCAGAGATGTGCCGCTCACGGATGTTAGCGCTCCGAAGGAAGCACGCACCAAGAATCCCGAGGACGCGCAACTCCTCGCCCTCTTGAAGGAGGCCGGCTGAGATGACACAGATCCTCGCACCCGACGATGTCCAGGCCATCCCCGTCGGAAATCTCTTCGACCACGACGCACCGAAGTACTCAATCCCGCTGTACCAGCGCAATTACACCTGGGGCGAGGAGCAGATCCATCGCCTCGTCCACGACGTCCTCGACGAAGCAGAGCAGGAGGTTCAGAAGGACTACTTCCTGGGCAACCTCGTGGTCGCACCTCCGCATTACGCCGACGACCCCTTCGACGTGATCGACGGCCAGCAGCGACTAACCACCCTCTACCTATTGCTGACGAAGCTCAGTTCGCGCCAGCACTTGAGAGGACGCATCGGCGAGCTGCAGCCTCTCACCTACGAGGCACGAGACAAAGCCACCCGCGCACTGCGCGACGTCGCGGACACTTCTCTCAACCAACCGGAGAAAGAGAGCGACCGCGAGGATTCCGGCATCCTCCGCGCAGCCCGGATCATCGACCAGCTGCTCGACGGAGACAAGGCTGGGGCCCGTTTCCTGGCACCGCGCGTGACCGACTATCTGCTCACCCGGGTGCTCCTCATCCGCATGCCGATCGACCGGACGACGGATTTGAACCGGTACTTCGAGATCATGAACACCCGCGGCGCCCAGCTCAGCCCCGTGGACATCGTCAAAGCCCGGCTGCTGCGCCATCTGACCGATCCGTTGGACCGAAAGCTGCTGAACCGCGTCTGGACCGCCTGCGCGGACATGGAGCACTACGTGGGCATGACCGTCACGGCCGGTGACGCCCAGTTGCGCGCAGAGGTCTTCGGGTCGGAGTGGGACTCCGTGCCCACCGCGGACTTCACCAAACTTCGCGCTCAGCTCATCGACCGCCCGTCCAAGGACAACCCGGCGCGCGATGAGGAAAAGCTACCGCCGACGTCCACTGCGATGACGCTCGACGAGGCGGTCACGACCTACGCCCGCGACGACGTCGACACGGAATCAGTGGACGCAGACGGCGGGGACCGGTTCACCTCCCAGATCACGTTCCCGACCCTGCTGCTCCACGTCCTCGCCGTGCACGGACCGATCAACGACCCGAAGCGCGACGACCGGCAGCTCGATGACAAGCAATTGGTCAGCCGCTTCGCGAAACGCCTCGAGGAGCAGAAGCTTACTGAACGCCCGGCCTGGGTTCGGACGTTCACCACGGGCCTGCTGCGGATCCGGTATCTTTTCGATCAGTTCGTACTCAAGCGCGACGCGACCCTGACCCGAGGGCACGAGTCGACGACCGACGATGAGCCCGGGAACTGGTCGCTGTACCGCTTGGCGCGCGGCACGTCGAGCCAGGGCCGACGGGTGCAGGACACCCCGCGGTACCCCCCGACTTTCGCGGCCGATGAGACCGGGACCGGGCCGGGAAGCCTGCAGCGTCGCATCCTGCTGCTGCAGTCGGCCCTGCGCATCACCTACACGTCTCCGCGCACCATGCACTGGATTACCGATACGCTGCGCTATGTCACCGAATGCACCGACCGCGGCCAGCCGGTCACCGCGCGCGATTTCCTGGACCGGCTCGAGGCGCACACTCTCGAGCGTGTGCACGCGGCACTCTCCCCGGATCCGGAGAAGGAGGAGGTAGGGCCTGACGGCCTGCCGCTCGGTTTCGCGATCCCGCGCATCATTTACACCTACCTCGACTACCTGCTGGTCGAGGAGATGAACCGGTGGGAATTCACATTCAGTTACCGCACTTCGGTGGAGCACTTCTCCCCCCGTACCGAGGACGCCGAGCACATCTCCGATGCGTATCGAGTCGAGGACCGCAGCCTGCTGAACTGGCTGGGCAACCTGGCACTGGTCACGGTGAGCACGAACTCCAAGTTCAGCAACTACCTGCCGGCGCAGAAGGCAAACAACCATGCCGCACGCCGGCAGAGCCTGAAGCTCGAGCTGATGGCACGGCGGGCGGAGACCGGGAGTTGGAACGATGAGGACGTCCGGGCGCATCATGAAGTGATGCTGAAGCTGCTGATCGGGGCACTCGGCACCCGAAGCGGTGGAATCGTGCGTGGTCCGGCAATCGGGAAGCAATGACCCGTCACGATGGCCTCGATGAACCGGCCGTTGCGCGAAGCTTCAATGTGGGACGAGAGGTCCGGAAGAGCGACATCGACGCCTCCTCGTCCGACCCGGTGATCTCGCCGGCCTGCTTCTTGCCTCCAGAGGTTAGAGCGAGAAGCGAAACTCCACCACGTTCCGTAACCGAATAACCTTTGGGTGGTACGTGGTTCCGAGGCGCCGGGGCTGAGCGCGGACGTATGCTATGCCGACGTCAAGATGCTCCTGTGCCGACACCCTTAGCGCTAGGCGATTCGCGCCGTGGGAATGGGCGGCAATCTTCCATGCGGGCGCGAGTTGAATTCCGCCAGGAGCACCCGCCCGTGGGCCTTCAGTTATTGACGGTCGTATACGTCCATGGTCGGAGCGGGCCATGCCTCGCGGGTGTTGACAAGAACGCGCGCTTCGAAGTGGTCCTGCATGCCCTCGGCTTGGTCCATCTTCATCGTGCGCGACTCGATCCTGACCGCATCCATGACCGCCTCCGTTGTGAGCCATAGAATCTGACCGGTGGCCACAAATGGTCCTATAGGTTTCGCCTCAAATCCGACGATGGGCGAGTCTTATTCGACATAACGAATACCCATCCATATACCTTATGACCATGACTGACGATGTTAAGCCTCTCCTCGTACGAGCGCGAATGATGTGCGAGGACGGCCTTTTTGCGAAAGCCCACGAACTCGTCGATAAGGCGCTCAACATAGATCCCCAAAACGCTGACGCCTACATAGTCTTGCTGATGGCACATCATCAGGCCGTGAATGAGGCAGAGCTCGGAGCGATCCCTACCGACCGACTCGCCACGCATCCTGATTACGTAAAGGCAATGCGTTTCGGAGACGCAGAGCTTCGCCGCCGTTTAGGGAAGTACGCCGCTCGCGCATGCGAGTTAGCCTCCTTCGAGGAGACGACGCATCTACTGCGCTTAGTAGGCATCGCGCAGGACCGACCCCTAGCTGAAATGTGGCAGTCGAAGCTCGAGGCCTTCGCAAAGGAGCGTATGGAAGAAGAGCGACGCGAAGCCGAGGCAAAGGCAAGAGAAAACGCAACGAAAGCCCGCGAGAAGGATTTAAAAACAAGAGCGGAAGAAATACTCAACGCGGATTACCATCCCGATGGGGTTCGCTGGATAACCACCTACGTACACCCGAGCGAAGACCGCGTTCTCGTCCTGTCGAGCCACTTGATCGCGCAGCGGTCTTGGGAGGGGACGACATGGCGCGATTCGGAGTTGCGGGCGTGGCTGAATTCGGAGTTCCTGGGGTCATTGCCTCCACGTTTACGGGCGCGAGTCGTAGCAGTCGACCACCGCACGCGAGGCGAAACCGACTCGGTCATGGACGCGGTGTTCGTCCCGTCCCAAGACGAGCTTAGAGGATCCCGGTGTCCAACATACTTATACGTTGGGAAGGACAAACCCTCGGGACATGACTGGTCAAAAGGACAATGGTGGGTTCGGGATTCCGGCTCCGCGCCAGGACGTGCGGCAGCCATTGATAAGGACGGTGGCATCGTTTTCGAATGGGGCCGAGAGCGACGCTACGACTTCGAACAGATCTATGGTGTGCACACGGGATCTGTTCTTGGGGTACGTCCGTCCTTTTGGCTCAGCGTCGCCTGACCCAACGGCATCCCTGTACCCCGTGATGCTGGTGTCATTCGGCAGCGTGGACGTGCAGAGCGAAAGCATGGACGGCCCCTACATCGCGCCGCACGTCACGTTCCGCGGGCGGGCCATTGAGTCCTCGTGATCCGGAACAGTTCGAGGCTTCGCAGACTCTCCCGCGATCCGCCTACCCACGTTCCGGGTGAAGGATCGCGAGCGAGGCAGAAACGATGCAATCGCTGCTGCCAGACGTTAAAGTGCGAACCTAAATTCCACCACATCGCGTCACTCGGAAACACTCATGTCTTGCCACGTGGCGACACAGTGAACTCATACCGCCGGATCGGTATCCGTTCCACGGCTCCCCGCCATGGAGCCTTCGCATGACTCAGATGGTCGTCTCTGGACTCGGTCGACCATCTTAATAACCGGCCATACCACCAGCCGCAGACAGAACCACCAAATGTACAACGCCGAGTAACTCCACGCCGCGGCATCGTTGAGAAGGCCGTGCGCAACGTCGTTCCGCAGGTTCGGGCCCCCTTGGACGATCAGCATCGCCTTCATCTCCATGACCATGCCCGCACCGAAGATTTCCTCGGTCTCGGTCATGTCGAGAAGCGCATTCAAACTCTTCTCACTCTCTACGCCGTGATCATCGACGAACAGCGTATACACGTCGTTCCGTCTCAACATGACCCGCACGACCTGTTCCAACTGGGGCGCCAGCACAGATACCGCGGCACCGTAGTTGCCGCTTAAGCCGAGCGCCAGCCCTTCGCCCCACAACATCTCGTGTCCCTCCGGCACCGTTGGCGACTCGACGCACAGCGACACCATGTACTGCCGGTTGAACCGGTGCTCGGTCGTCAGAATCTCCTGCGCAGGTTGGATCATGCCCTTTCCGAGCAGCTGGGAGTGGTAGAACACTGTACGGACCATCTCGACCCAGACCGCGTTCTCGTCCGCCTGCCCCGAGGACCCTGGGCTCATGGCGATCTTACGGAAGTCAGCGGAGAACGTCGATGACTGGAAGATGCGACTAATGCTGCCCTCCAGCATCTTCTCCGCGTTCTCGCGCGTACTGGATTTGTCCATGGGCGGTGCGAGCGTCGCGAAGGCAGCGAGTGCGGCGAACTTGTCCGCGTGACCGGAGACTTGCGACCGCGCATAGGAAACGGCATCGGTCAGATCGACCGGGTCCGACTCAATGCGCATCATTTGCTCTATCGAGAGCTCCCGGCTCTCATGCAGCCGAGCGCGGAGGTCGTCGATGAGCTCGACGAGGTCGTTCTCGAGCCGGTAGGAGCGCGGGATGGTTCGCAGGACCGCGATGGCCTTCTCCAAGAAGTGGCCCTCGACCAGGGCACCCGCTTTCGGATCCGCCTTGATGCGGGCATCTGCCTCCGCGATGTAGGTCCTTGCAATGCGCTCGGTTGCGGCGTTCGCCGCCGCGGCGTCCGAACCGCCAAGCCATGCGAGCGCCTCCCGCTCCAGTTGACGTGACAGGCGTGGATTTTCCGACAATGCCCGGGACGCAAGCGCGAACAGCGCTTCGTGCACCTCAATGCGTCCGGCCGCGTCGACCCGACCATGCTTACGTAACGTCTCGGCGAACCTGACGGTTCTGAAGTTGTCCGTCACTTGGCCCGCCAAGACCTGACCCTTGAGCGCGTCCGACATTTCCTGTACACGGACATGACCGTCCGCGCCGCGCCGCCCCGCAAGCGCAAACGCTCGTACCCACGCATCCTGCCCCACGCTGAACCAAATATCGCCCGTGAGCGGCGCCGCCCGGTACGCGTCGATGGCTCGGTCCAACATCGCCACATCAGACCGGTCCCCGTAGACCCACGCGACATCGGCAACCCGGGCCCGGAGATCATCACGCTCGACAAGCGGAGCGATACGGGCCAGCAACGCAATCTGGTCCGCATCCAAGTCCGCCGGCACCGAGGTCCGCCTGTCACCGAGCTGCATCGCGGGTGTAAACGGCTCCAGCCAATCCTCAGCGTTCAACCTCGCCGACGTCGCCTTCGCCAGTACCGTAAGCACCAGCTCCTGGAACCCGGTGACAGCCGAGTCCGCCGCAACTCGCTCGAAATGCAACGACAGCAACTCTGGAGGCTCATATGGATCCTCCCTCGACGCCGCCGTCAGCACATCTTCCCACCATGACGGGTTAATCTCATCGTTCATCGGCTCCATGGCAGATCGTCCCCCTTCGCGTTATTACCAGCTGCGCCCGTCGGTGGGCAGGTCATCTTCGATCTCACGCTGAATGTCCCTTTCGGCCGACTTCGCCATATCGGCGTAAAACCGTCTCTCGATGGAGCCAGCCGGCAACTCCGCTGCGAGTGCGCGCGACCTGTCTCGCTGTTCGATCGTCTCCTGGAACGGCTCACCGGGAGTACCGATCCGGCTACCGGAAATCGTGGCCGACCATAGGGCTTCCATCATCTGGTGCCGTACATCGTCGCTCAGCTTGTCGGCTATTTGCAGCGCATTGCGCACGAAGACGGATTGGTCCCAAATCAAAGTCCGGGGAGCCTCGTGGAGGACAGCTGCTACGGCTCGTACCGAGCTCTCCGTGCCACCGGCGAGAGCCTTCCTAAGAAGATCCAGCACTTGGTCGTCGTACTTGACCGCCACCGCGCGAAAGATTTCGGCGCCCATCTTGCGTCGGAGCCATGAGTCGAGCTTCTCCGCGATCCAAGCCAGAATGCCACTCAGGCTCGCTTGGAAGGCTGACGTGTCCCGAATCCGCAAGTCGTTGTCCCAGGAGTGCGGGAGAGCTTGGTAATCCTGGATTGAGCCGAGAGTCTCCGCGAACTCAACCCGCTCTTGGAGAAGTCGGACGACCCACGCCGGGTTCGTTTCCGACCGATCCGCAAGCGCCTGTGAGACCGAGTACTCGCCGATACCTGGCAACGTCACGAGGTCTTGGCGAATTAGCTCAAGTTCGGCGTCCGAGAAGTCATCCCAGGCGATACCGGCGTCAAGGCGGAACGACATGAAGTAGTCACCAGCCAGACGTTGGCTATCACCGAACCGGAGGCGTGCAAGCAAACGGACCGCTTCTGCCTTCTGTCTTCCGATCAGAAGTTGAGCCGCCCGGACCACATTTCGTCGTATGACTACATCGGAGTCAGAGGCCAATTCCAGCAGCAGGTCGAGTTCCCCGGGATGTAGCTCCCGAAGGCCTCGGTTCCAACCCATCGCCTGGCTCACCGACCGTCGGCGATCTAGTGACGGCCCGCTAAGCAGACCTCGGGCGCTTAGCAGTGCAGCTGCAGGATCGTGCATGGCGAACGTGCCGAGGATGACCGGAAGGACCGGGTCGAGATCCGTGACAGCAGCGGCGTCCCGCATTTTCGCCAACATCGCGGGTGCGAGAGTCGGGCGAGCGTCGATCAGTCCCTGCACCAAGGGTCCCGGATAGCCTTCGGTCGGGCCAAAGACTTCCCGGTCGGCCCGGAGCCGCGCGATCAGCAGCTCGACTACCTCCTCGTCCGCGTGGGACTTAAGGGCCTCAACCACCTGCCCAATAAGTTCCAGGCGTTTGGCTTCCATCTCCTCGAAGTTGTCACCACGGCCACGCACCAAGCGGCCCCAGCCGTCATGAACCATAAGACCAAGCAGAGCCTCGACGTCATCCGGAATCGACTCTACGGCTCGCTGCGCGGCCTCCTGAGTCGGGCCGGACGCGTAACTGTCGTGCCAGAACAGAGCATCACGGACAGCGACGAGAACCGCAGGATCCAGATCGCCGGCCGCAGCTCTGGCGCCAAGGCGGTCGATGGTCTCGACCATGCCCGGGATCCACCCCGCTCGTTCATCTTTCGATACCTCGCGGCCGAAGCGCCCCGTCGGGAGATGCACTGCGGACTTCAAGGCCTTCGCTGCGGCTCCCGAACGTCGCAGGTCTGGGGAGTCTAGTTCCTCGAAGGCCAGGTCGATGACTCGTTGCCGGACCCTCATGATGCTTTGCGGGTTCAGCGCGAAAGGCTGAAAGGTGATTGCGTGGCCGCGAAAGGAAGACTCGTCTCCTTCCGTCGCGAGCAGTGGCTTGAGAACGTCAAACGGAGACAACTGCTGACCATCCACGAACCATGTTAAAGCACAGTCGACGATCAGCTCGTTGAACCAGATAGGCTTCCCGACACGGAACTCAGCTAGTTCACCCAAGACCCGAAGCGGATGACTCGGATGTGGGTTGGTAGCGCGCGTGTCGCCCTGGGCCAACTTCCACAACTGCGCAAGCGCCTCCGGGAGCGTCTCTTCGGTCAAGGCTGCGAGCTTGATCACTGCGGGCACCGCCTCAAACACGCCGTTGTAGTCCACCGGGAGCAGACTTCGCCAAGCGGCATGGTCACCGTCGAGACGATCTGTTGGGTTATCGATTAACCATCGGGTCAGTTCAAGAGCGCGGGTGGGTTGGAAGTACGCGACTTTGGCCAACGTCTCGACGAAGGTGCGTCGGTCGAACGCATCGGCAGCCTCGACACGGGCCCGGAAAGCAACCCAAAGGGAGTCAGAGAGGCTCGGTGCATCCTCACGGAGGTTACGGACCTGCCAGTCGACGCGACTCACGTTGATGAATAGGTGCTCGACGCTACTCCCCGTCACCAGCGGCTCGATGCGTGAGAGGTAACCGGTGCCCAGCGGGTTGATGTCATCAAATGCAGCTTCGGTCAGGATCACGTCGCCAAGGAGGTCGGGGACGATTCGCAGAGCCTCGCCGCGCCGCCGCAGGATTCCGGCGTTCTCCAGGCTCCGCAAGTGCTTGTGCAACTCGTCGTATGACTTACCCACGATCGCGCTCAGCGATGTGCGCGCAGCTTCGTCGTTAGTGCGGAACGGTTGTAGGGCAGAGATTGCATCCAATACTGCGCGTCGGATCGGCGGGTCATATGACAACGGATCGTTCACCAGAGCATCGCGAAACCCGCGCATGATGTGAAGTCGAACGTTGTCGTCCTGCTCCAATGCCGTCGGCTCGAGCTGGCCTTCCTTTATCAGGACACCCCCGATGACGGTCACCAGCGGAGAGTCCGTAGTGAGCCCGGCGAGCCGACGTGCGACGGCTGGAGACGCTGCCCCGCCAAGCGCTTCATGCGCCAGGGCCACGGCCTCGTCGAACTCAAGGTCTCCAAGCACAACCTCCGTATGTGGCACGGGAAGCAGTCCGTGGCGTGCCATTTCCTCCTTCAGAGTACGCAACCCATAAGGCCTGGTAGCGAGGATGACCTTCGCGTTTGGATTGCGCCTCCAAATGCCAGAAACGATGCCGGTGACCTCGCCGATCTCATGGGCGTCGTCGATGATGATCGTGAGTTCGGGGTCATAGGGCAGTAGCTCGAAGTCGGCTGCAGTCACTTGCACGTTGCCGGGCAATATCCGGACCGGGGAGCCTACTGGCGCGGTGTCCGCAAAGGCCTTGAGGAGTCTCGTTTTTCCGACGCCGCCAGCACCAGTTAGGAACGCGACGGCGGCGCCGCTCTGGTGGGCCGCGCCCATCAGTTGATCCAGTTGGAACTGCCGTCCGACGAGGCTCCACTCGTGGTTGAAGACAGTGCCACGGATGCCGCTGAAGTGCTCCTCCGGCAAGAGCCAGGGGCCAGACGCCGGAATGCCCAGGAACGACTCCCGGTGACCCGGGAAGTAATTATCGACGATTCGTACGGCACGCTCGAGCGGCAGGTTCCGGATATGGCGAGAGATGTCCTCACCGTCCCACAGTTCCCAAGTCGCGTGCTTCCCTGCCGCCTTACGTGCGGAGGGAGTAGCGACCAGTCGAGATAGGAACAGATAGTTCTTGGGAGCGGCGATCGTGACCTCATTGATTGCTTTCTCTACAGCGGCCGGGCCGAACTCTCGGTGGCGCTTGCACTGGCCGGTGGCGAGGTTCGTTCCGTTAGCAGTGACGATGATGTCAATGCCGTGCTGCTTATGTCCACGACCGCCGTACCTGCTCGCATGCCCGTCCTGGTGCAACGTGGCCACCACCTCGGTGAGCAGGTCCTCGAACCTTTCCTCAGTCAGTTCATCGAGGGGGAGAGCGCGTGTCAGTGGCCGGACAGGGACACGAACGGCCGGCGCCGGAGGCAAATATCCACCAGCATCGAGGAGAGTATCGAGATCGATTTCGAGAATGCGGGCGACATCGTCTAGTGTCGCCCGCCGCGGCCGAGAGCGACCCTTCTCCCACCCGCTGACGGCTTGCTGGCCGACGTTCAGGTTGGCTGCAAGCGTCGCCTGATCCAGCCCCAGCGACTCACGTCGTTCACGGATCATCTGCCCAAGATCTTTGTTCACAGAATTAGTGTACGCATTGCATGCGTGCGGACCAATAGTCCCACGCAGGAAATGCGTACGACACTTAGTGCCTGTAGCCCCACGCGGCCCCGACGCGCAGCTCTCGTCGTTGCCGCGCCTGCAACCACTAGCATTGGCCGAAACTCTTCGGGAAAGGCTTTGGGCACTGACGAACATCCTTTCACCCGCACGGATCAAATCCTCTCAGGCAGAGTGCCAATCAAACCTTCAGCAGTCCCCCGATCAGCACAAAGACGAACACTCGATGCTGCGGGAACCGTCCGGCTCGGGATCGCTTTAACGGGAGAGTCCGATAAACTGCTGCCAGGGTCAGGAAGAACTCGCGGCCTTGGTCTTAGTGTTCCTGGTGCACGCGCCGTCGACCACCTCACGGTAGTCCTCGATCACGTCGATCTGAGCGGCAGCCCCTAGTCGCGTCGGTGAAGAAGCCTTCCCATGGAGATCGCGGACTTCCATCTTGACCGGCTATCCGTCATTGCATGACCCACTCCGGGATCGGTTCGCGGCGTTAGCGGTCCAGAAAGGCCGCCAGCTCATGCCAGTAATCGACAGGCAGCCGCTCGACCCCATCCACTCCCTTGAGGGGCCTCGTAGCGGGGCTGGCTGAGGAAGTTGACGGCAGGACAAACACGAGGCTTTCGCCCACTGCCCAATCCTGCGGGCCGAAGTAGACATCGCCGTAATGCCCGATGAATGGACCGAAGAATGCTCCCACACCAAGCTTCCCGGTGAAAGCTACGACTTTGGGCCGGAGGGGTGTCAGACGGTCAATCAGGCTCTGACAATCAAAGCTGCCACTTTGCTCCTCGCTGCCATCCATGCCGGCATAGGTCTTGCTGAGGTCGGTCAGACCGATCCCAAAGACAGGCAGTAGGTGGTCGTCGGTCGGCTTCAGCAGATTTGGGGTGAACCCGGTCTGGTGCAGCCAGCGGTAAAACCGGTTGCCGCCGTTGCTGTAGTAATGCCCGGCTTCGGCGCTCCTCTTCCCCGCGGACGTGCCAACGAAGACAACGTCAAGATCAGGGCCCATGATGTCCGGAAGCTTCTCCCCCGCCACACTGCCTCCTTCAGGATGCACCATCGCCCTCGCGAGCAAGCGAGGCTGTGCTGGACGTTCTATCACATGTCCTCGCCTTCTACCGCTTCCGGGTGAAGGGCGGGGCTGCAGACGTAATTGGCAACTTCAGTCAGCACAGCGAGACCAAGCCCAACCTTGACGGCTCTTTCACCGCCATCGTTACCAGTGGTTAGAGCGCAAACCTAAACTCAACCACGTTGCCGTCTAACCAGCGGGGGGCCACGAGAAGTCTTCCGGCTACCGGGAGCTACCCCCCGTCGACGGCTGGGGGCGGAAAGGAAAAAACCAAGCTACTCAGGTTACAGCGAAGGTCCCAAGGCGCGTTTGCTTCGAAATTGACAACTGTTAAGAATGGGAGAATTCAAAAGCGGAATTGTTAATCTCCGGCCGCACTGGACAAACACGCGGGACTAGTACGAAAAACGACGACGCCCAAGTTGAAGTAGGGCAGATAGATCGGTACGACCGAAACAGCGACATCACGACGATGTGTGGCAGAGCGCGTGACCGATGCAGGACGACAGGAGTCCCTGGGAGAATGAGGCGGGCTAAGGCCTCTTGCCGGATGCGTCCGACCTACAAGCCGCGGGCGCAGACAAGTCCGGCTTTTATCGACCTCTAAGCAAGCCAAGTTCGGGCCAGAGGAAGTCGCCGCTATCCGGCAAGGCTCGTCAACCGGACGCCGGAGCCTCCGCCCACCAGTTGGAAGGGACGGCAGCGAAATAAAAGGTACGGGCTTTAGGGTTTGCAGGCAGTGACGAGTAGGACGGGAACAACGCTGCACAGATCCCAGCGAAGCTGCGCGCCAAACAGTCAGAGTTCAAAGCCTGGCGCGCAGGCAACGAGTGGAAGCCTCAGCTACCGGACGTCACTGACCGTCGATTAGCCCCTCTAGTACCTGCCGAAACGAGACGCCGGCTCCTGGCTCTTCCCATCAGAGCCCGGAATTTCACCCAACGGGATGGTCCTCCGGGTGCCGTCAACGTAGTTCCAGCCATTGGGTGAGTACTCACGTACTACTCGCCAGTCATCTCCGTCTTTCTCCACAATGCTGAGAACCCCGCCCGATACGAGATAGTGGTACTCCTTCGACCCGCCATCCTCGTACGTCTTATCTCCGCCATCAAAAACAACTGATACTGCCACGTCATCTCCTTCTTCAAAGGCGGCACGAGTGCGCCCCCCAACCCAGCAAAACTACCAATGTTCATTGGAGGAACGAGGCCCGACAGACCATCCCGGTTTCACCCCCGAGAGAGCTTCTGTTCCCACCTCGTGATCACGACCAAAACTGCCGAGTGCAGCAAGGGATGCAGCACGGCAAGCTGATAGCAAATTAGTTGCCTTCGGTTTCTTCCTCAGGGATTTCCCCCGCAGCGATCCTCTCGGCCGTGGTTTTATATGCCTGGCTGATGTATTCCTCGATGTCAGTCGTGGACACGCGCCAGATACCTCGGCCGCCGATCTGGATCCCGCGGAGTTCACCCGTCCGGAGGAGCGCACGAACGAGGGGCTGCCCGACGTTGAGTTCCTCGGCTACCTGCTCGATGGTCAGGAATCGGCGCTGCACTTGAGGCGTTATCACCGCTCAACAATATCGTTCTCGGCGGGCCAGCCGGGGCAGTGGCATGCTCAGAACTCGAAACCATGCCCGGCGACGCAGCTTCAACATCTCGGGGATGCCCGTCGGTCTGGCGAGCACAATGTGCAGCCTCCATCGACCGGATCGACACCATGAACGAGCGCACCGCCGCTATTGCCGCCGCCGCCGAATACATTGACCTGAACATCATCATCGCTCCTAGGGCGATCCGGCCGAAGAAGCGATGGACGCTGGGTCCGTGATGTCGCCTTTGGCTTGAGTGCCCATCCACGGAGACAATGTCGTCTTGCACGCGGAGGGCGGCGCCGACGACGCCTTGGGCCACTCGGTCCGGATTCTCGAAACCAAACACGGCGCCCACTGAAATCCTTGGGCGTGCACCTACTGGCATGCCTTGCTACGGCATCGGCCGTCAGATGCGAATCTCTGTCCGTTCAAGGTTACGGGGGCAAAAGGTAATGTCCCGCCGGCCGACGTGGGTGGAAAGGTTGCGTCGCAACGGTCGTTGCAACACCAGCCGTTTTGGGAGTTACAACGACCGGTCAACTCCGCCGAAAAGTGGGCAGCGTAGGCAGGGAGGAGCAAAAATTGCACCTAATTGGAAGACTTCCAACTCGTCACTTCGCGTCTTCCAAATAAGGGTGAGTTCTGCCACTTAGGTCTACCTCTCACAGAGGACTAGAAGTCCCAGTCCTCGTCTTCAGTGTTAACAGCCTTGCCGATCACGTATGAAGAACCCGATCCTGAGAAGAAGTCATGGTTTTCGTCAGCGTTCGGGGACAGTGCCGAGAGGATGGCCGGGTTCACGTCGGTGACGGAAGCCGGGAACATCGCCTCGTAGCCCAGGTTCATCAGCGCCTTGTTGGCGTTGTAGTGCAGGAACTTCTTGACGTCCTCAGCCAGGCCCACGCCGTCGTAGAGATCGTGCGTGTACTGGACTTCGTTCTCGTACAGCTCAAAGAGGAGCTCGAACGTGTAGTCCTTGATCTCCTGGCGGCGCTCCTCGGACACGGTCTCCAGCGCGCGCTGGAACTTGTAGCCGATGTAGTAGCCGTGCACGGCCTCGTCGCGGATGATCAGGCGGATCAGGTCAGCGGTGTTCGTCAGCTTGGCGCGTGAGGACCAGTACATGGGCAGGTAGAAGCCCGAGTAGAACAGGAAGCTCTCCAGCAGGGTGGAAGCAACCTTCCGCTTCAGGGGGTCATCACCCTGGTAGTAGTCCATGACGATCTGCGCCTTCTTCTGAAGGTTCTCGTTCTCCGTGGACCAGCGGAACGCCTCGTCGATCTCCTTGGTGGAGGCCAGCGTGGAGAAGATCGAGGAGTAACTCTTTGCGTGCACGGACTCCATGAACGCGATGTTGGTGTACACGGCTTCCTCGTGCGGGGTCAGCGCATCCGGGATCAGGGAGACAGCGCCCACGGTGCCCTGGATGGTGTCCAGCAGGGTGAGCCCCGTGAACACGCGCATGGTGAGCTGCTGCTCGGCCGGTGTCAGCGTGTTCCACGACTGGACATCGTTGGACAGCGGCACTTTCTCCGGCAGCCAGAAGTTGTTGACCAGGCGGTTCCAGACGTCCACGTCCTTGTCGTCCTGGATGCGGTTCCAGTTAATGGCCTCGACGTGGCTCAGCAGCTTGACCTTCTCGGTCATGTCATCCCCTATGCGTTGGGTGGGTTTTCTCTAAGTTAAAGCGTACGACGGCGGGCGGGCACCCGCCGTCGTACTGGCACGATTTAGTTGAATATTAAAGCATGCAGGAAACGCAACCCTCCACCTCCGTCCCTTCCAGCGCGAGCTGGCGGAGACGGATGTAGTAGATGGTCTTGATGCCCTTCTTCCAGGCGTAGATCTGGGCCTTGTTGATATCGCGCGTGGTGGCGGTGTCCTTGAAGAACAGCGTCAGCGACAGGCCCTGGTCCACGTGCTGCGTTGCGGCGGCGTAGGTGTCGATGACCTTCTCGTAGCCGATCTCGTACGCGTCCTGGTAGTACTCCAGGTTGTCGTTGGTCAGGTACGGCGCCGGGTAGTACACGCGGCCCAGCTTGCCTTCCTTGCGGATCTCGATCTTGGACGCCACCGGGTGGATCGAGGAGGTGGAGTTGTTGATGTAGGAGATCGAGCCGGTGGGCGGGACGGCCTGCAGGTTCTGGTTGTAGATGCCGTGCTCCATGACCGAAGCCTTCAGCGCCAACCAGTCGGCCTGCGTGGGGATGTGCACGTTCTTGAACAGCTCGCGGACCTTCTCGGTCTGCGGCACCCACTCCTGCTCCGTGTACTTGTCGAAGAACTCGCCCGACGCGTACTTGGACTTCTCGAAGCCGCCGAACGTCTGGCCGGTCTCGATGGCCAGCAGGTTGGAGGCGCGGACAGCGTGGTACACCACCGAGTAGAAGTAGATGTTGGTGAAGTCCAGGCCCTCTTCGGAACCATAGTGGACCCGCTCACGGGCCAGGTAGCCGTGCAGGTTCATCTGGCCCAGGCCGATGGCATGGCTCTGGTCGTTGCCCTTGGCGATGGACGGCACCGAGGTGATGTTGGACATGTCCGAGACAGCCGAGAGCGAGCGGATCGCCGTCTCGATGGTCAGGCCGAAGTCCGGCGAGTCCATGGTCTTGGCGATGTTCAACGAACCAAGGTTGCAGGAGATGTCCTTGCCGGTGTCGGCGTAGGAGAGGTCATCGTTGTACGTGGTGGGCTGCGAGACCTGGAGGATCTCGGAGCACAGGTTGGACATGATGATCTTGCCGTCGATCGGGTTGGCCCGGTTTACGGTGTCCTCGAACATGATGTACGGGTAGCCGGATTCGAACTGGATCTCGGCGAGGGTCTGGAAGAACTCGCGGGCCTTGATCTTGGTCTTCTTGATCCGGGAATCGTCCACCATCTCGTAGTACTTCTCAGTGACCGAGACGTCAGAGAACGGCATCCCGTAGACGCGTTCGACGTCGTACGGCGAGAACAGGTACATGTCCTCGTCCTTCTTGGCCAGCTCGAACGTGATGTCCGGGATGACCACGCCAAGGGAGAGGGTCTTGATGCGGATTTTCTCGTCCGCGTTCTCCCGCTTGGTGTCCAGGAACCGGTAGATGTCCGGGTGGTGCGCGTGCAGGTACACGGCGCCGGCACCCTGGCGGGCACCAAGCTGGTTGGCGTAGGAGAAGCTGTCTTCGAGGAGCTTCATCACGGGGATGACGCCGGAGGACTGGTTCTCGATCTGCTTGATCGGCGCGCCGACTTCGCGGATGTTGGTCAGGGCGAAGGCCACGCCGCCGCCGCGCTTGGACAGCTGCAGTGCGGAGTTGATGGAGCGTCCGATCGACTCCATGTTGTCCTCGATGCGGAGCAGGAAGCAGGAGACCAGCTCGCCGCGCTGCTTCTTGCCCGCGTTCAGGAACGTGGGGGTGGCCGGCTGGAAGCGGCCGTCGATGATTTCGTCCACCATCTGCAGGGCCAGCTGCTCGTTACCGCGGGCCAGGTGCAGGGCCACCATGCAGACGCGGTCCTCGTAACGCTCCAGGAAGCGCTTGCCGTCGAACGTCTTCAGCGTGTACGAGGTGTAGAACTTGAAGGCACCCAAAAAGGTCTCGAAGCGGAACTTCTTCTTGTAGGCGCGGTTGAACAGCTCACGGATGAAGTTCATCGTGTACTGGTCCAGGGTTTCGCGCTCGTAGTACTGGTTCTTCACCAGGTAGTCGAGCTTCTCCTCCAGGTCGTGGAAGAACACCGTGTTGTTGTTCACGTGCTGCAGGAAGTACTGGTGGGCGGCCTCGCGGTCGGCGCCGAACTGGATTTCGCCGTTGGGACCGTAGAGGTTCAACATGGCGTTCAGCTCGTGATAGCCCAGCCCCTTGTAGGCGGCGGGCATCTCAGGCTTCTGGGACCTGGTTACTTCTGTGTCTGCGACAGTCGTGTCCAAAACGTGTCCAATCCTTGGTTGACCCGGGTAACGTCTTCCGGCGTTCCCATAAGTTCGAATCGATAGAGGTGGGGTACCTGGCATTTGGCGGCGATGATGTCCGCGGCCATGCAGTAGTTGTCCCCGAAGTTTGTGTTGCCGGCGCCAATCACGCCGCGGAGCAGTTTCCTGTTCTGCGGGTTGTTGAGGAACCGGATGACCTGCTTGGGTACGGATCCTTCTCCCCCGGTGCCACCGTAAGTGGGCACCACCAGCACGAACGGCCGGGTGGCGAGGAGGGGTGCGTCCTTTGGATAGAGCGGTATCCGGGCCGAGTCGCGGCCAAGCTTCATGACGAAGCGGCTGGTGTTCTCGGATGCGGAGGAAAAGTAGATGAGCTGGCTGCCGGTGGAAACCGGTGCAGCCTCATGCTGTGGTCCGGACGGCAGGGACACCGCCACGCGCTGAGCCGCGTGGAGCTGAACAACCTGGTGAATGGGTAAGGCCTCGTGGTCATGCTGTGCTGCTGGTGCTGCCACGTGAGTCACCTCAGCTGGTTGATGGTTGCCGGCAGGAAAGCCGAACTCCTAGGCCACGGAGGAAACGGCGGAAAGTGCCAGTTCCTCGATCTTGTCGGGGCGGAAGCCTGACCAGTGGTCCTGGTCGGTGACCACAACGGGAGCCTGCATGTAGCCCAGTGCCTTCAGGCGCTCGAGGGCCTCGGCGTCCTGGGAGATGTCAACGCTCTGGTAGGTGATGCCCTTTTTGTCGAGAGCCCGGTAGGTGGCGTTGCACTGAACACAAGCAGGCTTGGTGTAAACCGTTACGGTCATGATTCCTGTCCCCTTTTCTGGAAAAACTTGCTCGTCCGGTGTTCCCGCCCAAGCTGTATGTAGATACTACATCTAGTGCAGACGCCTCTTCGGAACCCCAAGATGATGTATTACAAGTATGTCATTTAATGCACCTTTAATCCACAGGCAAGGGCCGTAAAAATGCCCGGGATCCCGGGTTTTTTAAGGGCTGGGTCCACACCCTGTGGAGTACTTAGCCACATTTAACGCCCAGCGTGTCGTGGAAAAGACGGCGTGTCGCCCCTGCCGCGTTGAGTACCGGCGGAGTGCGGACGGCACCAAAAAGGGGCTCCGAAGTGACCTTCGGAACCCCTTCTGGTGATCAAACGCACGACGCCGGCCGGCACCCGGGTGCCGGACCCGCCGCTGGCTGCGGCTGCTAGAGCTGCGCCTCCCGGCGGTCCAGGACGATCTGTTGCACGTCCAGGTAGCCCGACTGGAAACCGGCGCGCGAGTAGCAGAGGTAGAACAGCCACATCCGCTGGAAGACGGCATCGAAACCGAGCTCCCCCACTTCCCGGGACCGGGAAAGGAACCGTTCCTCCCACAGCCGCAGGGTGGCCGCGTAGTGGTCGCCCATGCCCATGCGCTCCCGAACCCGCAGTGTGGTGTGCTGCTGGGTCACGCCCTCGATGGCGCGGACGGACGGCAGGAATCCGCCGGGGAAGATGTACTTATGCACCCAGGTGTAGGCGTTGCGGGTGGCCAGCATCCGCCCGTGCGGCATGGTAATTGCCTGGATGGCCACCTTGCCGCCGGGTGCCAGGACGCGGTCGATGGTCTGGAAATAGATGGGCCAGTACTCGTACCCCACGGCTTCGATCATCTCCACCGACACCACGGCGTCGTACTCGCCTTCCACGGCACGGTAGTCCTGCAGGGCCACCGTCACCCGGTCCGCGAATCCGGCATCCTGAATCCGTTCCTGCGCGAGCGCCTGCTGCTCACTGGACAGGGTGACGCTGTAGACCCTGGCGCCGCGGGCGGCGGCACGCAGGGCAAGCTCGCCCCAACCGGTGCCGATTTCCAGCAGCCGCGTCCCCTCTCCCACGCCGGCCTTGTCCAGCAACCGGTCGATCTTGGCCCGCTGGGCCCCGGCCAGGAAGTCCCATGTCACGGCAGGGAGCGGCCCGGCCTCCTCCGGGAACAGGGCCGAGGAGTAGCTCATGGTGGAGTCCAGGAAGTTGGAGAACAGATCGTTGGACAGGTCGTAGTGCCGGGAGATGTTGCTGCGCGTGTTGTGTTCGGCGTTGCGTTCCTGGCGGGGAGTCCGGGGCAGGTACAGCGAGCGCAGTTTTTGCAGAGGCACGGGGATCAGCGTGTCGACGGAGGCTGCGAAGACTTCGAGCAGCGCGGCGAGGTCCGAAGATTCCCAGTCGCCCGCCATGAAGGATTCGCCCAGGCCGATCAGGCCGTTGTCGCCGATCCGCGCCTCAAAGGCGTCGGGCCGGAGCATGGTCATCGCGGGGGCCTGCGGGCCGCCCGTCCCGAGGACAGTGCCGTCCGGGTATTCAACGCGCAGCGGCAGCCGCTTGGCCGCACCCCTGAACAGCAGCCCGGCAGCCTTTCCGGCCAGCTCTGCCTTCAGGCCCGACGGCGGCTGGGCAACACCGGGCCACAGGTCGGGATCGATGGTGGCTGGCGACGCCGGCACCCCCGTTGCGCCCCAGGCTGCGGGCAGGCGTCCGGTGGATTGGCCGCCTGACTTGTCTTCGAGACGGCCTGCGGTGGTCCCGTTATCGTCCGTCATGGTCATTGAACTGCCTCCTGTGAGGTCTGGTGTGGTCTGGCGACGACGGGCAGGCGTCTTGCCCAGAGTTTAATGCCCTGTACCCGGATCAGGGCGGATACCAGCAGCGGCGCGGCAGGGGCTGCGAAAGCCGCTGCCAGGATGTTCGCAATGGTGGCGGGCCGGCGCCGGCCGTCCATGGTGGCCACGAAGGGCCTGTGCCCCTCCCGTTCCAGGATGATGGAGACGGCAAGCCGGTCCCCCGGTGCCGGGAGCTTCATCCGGTACTCGCCGTCGACGTCGTTAAAGGGTGAAACGTAGAAGGCCTTCGGCACCGAAGCCCGCCCGGAGGGATCGGTCCGCAGCAGGTAGCAGTGGCGCTCCCCGTAGGTGTTGTGGACCTCGGCCACCACGCACTGCAGTTCGCCGGTGGAGTTGTAGCACCAGAACAGGGTGAGCGGATTGAAGACGTAGCCGAGGACCCTGGCGCTGGTGAGCATATGGATGGGACCGCCGTCGGGCTCCATGCCTTGCGACACAAGGTACCGCTCCACGTTGGCCCGGATGCCCGCGTCGGGATCGCCCAGGTGGTCTCCGGCGCGGAACACTGCCAGCGGCCGGAGCAGGAACGGCAGGCGCGGCATCTGGTCCACGTCAACGAACCAGCTGTAGCTCCGGTAGGTGAACGCGTTCTTCAATGGACTGCGCCGCACGTGCGATATCGATGTGCGGAAGATTGAGGCGTCCATGGTCACGCAGGTTCCGTGGCGAGCAGTTCCCGCTCCCCCTCGCCGGAGGAGTCGGTGGAGTCCTCCGCGCGCGGCACTGGCCAGCTGCGGCCCAGTTTTTCAGCGGCCCGGACGCCGGAGAGGGCGCCGTCCTCATGGAATCCCCAGCCAAGGTATGCACCGGCATAGGCAATCCGGTTGTCGCTCAGCGCGGCGATGGTCTGCTGGGCCTGGAGGGATTCGGGTGTGTACTGCGGGTGTTCGTAGACCATGCGCTCCAGCACGGCGGAGCCGGCAATCAGCTCCGACTCCCCCAGGCTCACCAGGTACCGCTTGCCGTCCAAGGGAGTCAGCCGCTGCAGCCGGGTCAGGTCGTAGCTCACCAGGACCTTGTCCGGGCGGGCGTCGCAGGCCGGCAGCCGGTAGTTCCAGGACGCCTTGGCGTTGTCTGCGGCGGGCAGGACTGCGGGGTCCTGGTGGAACACGGTGTGGTTTACCGAGTACGGCATCCCGCCCAGCGCCTCCTTCTCCTCGGGTGTGGCGTCAGCCAGGAACCCGAGCGCCTGCGCGGGATGGGTGGCGATCACGACCGCGTCGAAGTCTTCCAGCCCCCTGTCCGTTGCGAGCTCCACGCCATCGGTCAGGCGCCGGATGGCGGTAACGGCTGCGTTGAGCCGGACGTCGGCCAGCGTGGCGGCGAGCTTTTCGACGTACCGTCCCGAGCCGCCGGTGACGGTGCGCCATTGCGGCGAGCCCTTGACTCCCAGCATGCCGTGGTGGCCCAGGAACGTGAAGAGGTACCGCGCGGGATAGGCCAGGGCGGTGGTGGGATCGCAGGACCAGACTGCACTGACCACGGGGGTCATGAAGTGGGAGATGAAGTAGGGGCTGAACTTCTCCCGTTCCAGGAACGCGCCAAGTGTCAGTTCCGGCACCTCCACGTCGTCGCTGACAGCCGACGGCGGCGCGGCATTGAGCAGTTCCCTCGCCTTCCGGTAAAAGCGGGTGACCTCCAGCAGCATCAGCAGGTAGCGGCCGTTCAGCAGGCTGGAGGGTTTGGCGATGATGCCGCGGGCGCCGTCCCTGGCTCCTGCGTATTCCAGTCCGCAGCCGTCGCAGCGGATCGACATGCTCATCTCGGAGTCCTGGGTTTCAACGCCAAGCTCCGCGAACAAGCGCAGCAGCGTGGGATAGGTCCGCTCGTTGTGCACGATGAACCCCGTGTCCACGCCGATGACGCTGCCGTCAGCCTGCGGGATGTCATGGGTGTGGGCATGGCCGCCCAGCCGCGAATCCGCCTCGAACAAGGTGACGTCGTCCTGCCGGTTCAGCACATAGGCGGCGGTCAATCCGGCCACCCCGCTGCCGATCACGGCGATGCGCCGCCGCCCGCCTGCACTTCCTGCTGGGTAAAGTGACAATTCATGCTCCTCTGCTGAACATTTGTCGCTGGGCTGGGTATACAGACGGTTGTTCGGCGCGGTACGGGCGGCGGATGGGTGCAGTACTGTGGGCTGGTGGTAAACCCGGTACACCTGAAGACCCTCCTTGAAGTCACGCGGCTGGGCTCGTTCGCTGCGGCAGCCGCAACCCTCGGTTACACGGCATCGGCCGTGTCGCAGCAAATGTCGGCGTTGGAGCGGGAAACGGGCGTAACCCTCTTCCAGCGTTCGGCGCGGGCAGTGATTCCCACGGAAGCCGCCGTCGTCATGACCAGGCACGCCGCGAAGGTGCTCACGGACATCGAGGCACTCATGGCCGCCGCGTCCAGGACGCAGGACACGGAAAGCCAGGAACTGCGGCTGGGGATCTTCCCCAGCCTGGCCACGTATGTCCTGCCGCGGATCCTGAAGAACCCGGCGTGGAAGAAACTTGGCATCGATCTGCGGGTGTCCGTGGCTGAACCCGGCCAAACCATCCAGGGGCTGCGCACCGGCGGTGACTTGGACCTGGCCGTGGTGTTCCAGGTGGGCCAGACCGGTTTTGCCTGGCCCAACACGATCAACCGGCAGTGGATTGGCGACGACGACTTCCGGGTGGTGCTGCCTGCCGGCTGGGGTTTCCGGGCCGATGCCAAGGTCGCCGCCGACCATCTCTCTGAGATGCCGTGGATCATGCACCATCCGGGCACCAGCGACGCGATGGTGATCGAGCGGCTGTTCGCGGGCTGCAACCTGCATCCACGGGTGGTGGCGCACAGTGATGATTTCCATGCCAGCCTGGAGATGGCTGCCGCAGGGCTGGGGGCGGCTTTGGTTCCGGAGCTCGCGCTGCGGAGCAAGCCGGCAGGCGTGGTGGTGCTGGACGTTCCTGAGATCCGGCTGGCGCGGAACGTGTTTGCCTTGCTGATCAATGACCGGAAGACCGCGCGGGTTCAGCTTTTCGTTGACCTCCTGGCCGAAACCCTTGCCGGAATGCGCACCGCGGTCAATTAGGGCAGAACGCTGGAATGGTCTGCCCTTCGGGTCTATGTTGAGAATATGAACAAGGTAGCGAGCCAGCACTTTGGGGAGATCGAGCTCAACCACGGCATGGATCATCTCTTTGCCGCCAAACATGAGCTGCGCGGCCACCCGCTGGAACTCGACCTGAACGTCACCGCCCACGACAACTTCGATGAAGCCGCGCTCCGCAAGGTCGATTACCGGCTGCGCTTCCTTCCGGAGCTTGTGGACGAGGTCCGGGAAATGATCGCCGAGGAACTTGAGCAGGAAGGCACCAGCCCGCAGGAGTACCTGCACTTCCACTGCAACGCGCTCAAGGACGAGCACCTGCACAAGGTGTTCGGCGTCCAGGACCGCAGCCAGCTCACCAACGAGGTTTTCCTTAAGGCTCTCAAACTCGGGCACGTGGCCATCTACCCCGGGCAGCCCGAACGCTACTTCGTCATGGACTTCACCCTGGGAGAGCACTTCACCGATGAGGTCCTGGTGGCCTCCGCCGACCAGGACGGCGTTGTGGACGACGAGATCGTCTGGGAGTCCTGAGCCCGCCGGTACTTCGAAAAAGGGCCGGGCACGAAGGATGGTGGGCGGTCATGGTGGCAGTTGATGACAGGCGCGGAACCTGGCGGCTCGCTTCGTCGCTGCTGCTGGCCGGCGTCGTGGTTTCGATTCTCGCCGGCCTGCTGCATGCCGAATCCCACGACGCGAACGACCATGTGGCGTCCTTCACTGCGTATGCCAACAGCGGTACCTGGACCGCAGTGCACCTTGGCCAGTTCGTTGGCATGGCGTTGGTTTGTGCCGGGCTGGTTTCTTTGGGCACCGCGCTTGCTTCCCTGGGCTCCGCGCCCGGGGTCCAGCGCCACGCGCTGGCATGGACCGCACGGCTTGGTGCTCTTTCCGCCGCTGCTGCAGTTGCGCTCTACGCTGCCCTGC
Organism: Pseudarthrobacter sp. BRE9; assembly: GCF_031844305.1. Lineage (NCBI taxonomy): Bacteria > Bacillati > Actinomycetota > Actinomycetes > Micrococcales > Micrococcaceae > Pseudarthrobacter > Pseudarthrobacter sp. BRE9. The sequence continues at coordinate 595,960 of NZ_JAUZUY010000002.1, forward strand.
AGGCGGTGGACGGGGTGGCCCTGAAGCAGGCGGTGGACGCGTGGGCTGCTGCTCCGGACACGGAGAAAATGCCGCGTTTTGCCACGGCCGAGGGCATCCGCTGGCTGGAATGGGGAATGCGCAGCTACCAGAGCATCCTGCTGGGCGCCGCTCTGGTGCTTGTGGGTGTTGTGGTGGCCGCAACGCACCACGTCTCCAGCGTTGTCGGCTACCTCATGGCGCTGTCCGGGCTGGGCTACCTGGCTCAGGGGTGGATCATCGGGGAATCCGGATTCTCCGCCGGCAACTCCATACCCACACTGGTCAGCATCCTGGCAATAGTCATCTCTGCCGCTTGGCTGGCTGTCAGCACGTGGCGGATGAAGGAACCGACGACGAGATCGTCTGGGAGTCCTGAATCGATTGCTCCGTAAACGTCCTTTTGCGCGCTCAAAACGGCAGCTACGGAGCAATGGATGGTTGGAACACGACGGCGGCGGGTCACTTCACGTGACCAGCCGCCGTCGTATCTGTCTGGTGCTACTTCGCTGCTTCCAGCAGTCCCGCGCGGACAGTCTGCGTGGCCTTGACCAGGTTGCGCAGGGACGCTTCGGTCTCGGCGTAGCCGCGGGTTTTCAGGCCGCAGTCCGGGTTGACCCAGAGCTGGCGGGACGGGACGTGTTTGACGGCTGTTGCCAGCAGTTCAGTGACCTCCTGCTCGCCGGGCACGCGCGGCGAGTGGATGTCGTAGACCCCCGGACCCACGCCGCGGCCGAAGCCGTGGGACTCGAGGTCATGGACAACCTCCATCCGGGAGCGGGCAGCCTCAATGGAGGTGACGTCGGCGTCCAGCCCGTCGATCGCGTCGATAATCACGCCGAACTCCGAGTAGCACAGGTGGGTGTGGATCTGCGTGGCGTCGGCGGCACCGGCGGTGGCCAGGCGGAAGGAATCAACGGACCACTTCAGGTAATCCGCCTGGTCTGCCTTGCGGAGCGGGAGCAGTTCGCGCAGGGCGGGCTCGTCCACCTGGATGACCTTGATGCCGGCAGCTTCAAGGTCGGCGATCTCGTCGCGCAGGGCCAGGCCAACCTGGTTGGCGGTCTCGCCCAGCGGCTGGTCGTCGCGGACGAAGGACCAGGCCAGGATGGTGACCGGGCCGGTGAGCATGCCCTTCATCGGCTTGGCGGTGAGGGACTGTGCGTACTTGGCCCATTCCACCGTGATCGGGGCGCTGCGGGTGACGTCACCCCACAGGATGGACGGCCGTGTGCAGCGTGAGCCGTAGGACTGGACCCAGCCGTGGACCGTTACGTCGAAGCCTTCGAGGTTCTCGGCGAAGTACTGAACCATGTCGTTGCGCTCCGGCTCGCCATGCACCAGGACGTCATAGCCGAGCTCTTCCTGCAGCTCCACCACGCGCTTGATTTCGTCCTTCATCAGCTGCGCGTACTGTTCGTCAGTGAGCTCGCCCTTGTTGTTCCTGGCCCGCGCCGAACGGATCTCCGACGTCTGCGGGAAGGAGCCGATGGTGGTGGTGGGCAGCGGCGGAAGGTGCAGCGCCTCCTCCTGGGCGGCTTCACGGACCGAGTATTCGGAGCGGGAGAAGTCGGCGGCGGTCAGGGCTTCAGTACGGGTCCGGACGTCGTCGCGGCGGACGCCTTCGGCGGTAGCGCGGGATGCGATCACCGCGGTTGCTTCGTCTATGGCTGCCTTCGCGGAGGCGGAGTCTGCCAGGTACGCGGCCAGGGTCTTGACCTCCACGGCCTTCTGGTCGGAGAACGCGAGCCAGCTGCGCAGCTGCTCGGACAGCTGGGTTTCCTCCGCAACATCGTGCGGGACGTGCTGGGTGGAGGTGGACGTGGAGACGGCGAGCCTGCCGGCGGCTTCCTTCAGCGCGTCCAGCTTCGCGGCGGATGCCGCGAGGTCGTTGCGCCAGATGTTGTGGCCATCCACGACGCCGGCCACCAGGGTTTTGTTGCCAAGGCCGGCCAGGGCGGCGGCGGAGGGAACTGCGCCCTTGAAGACGTCGATGTGCAGGGCGTCGATGTTGGTGGCGGCGAGGGTGTCCAGCTGGCCGTCGAGCGAGCCGTACGGGGTGGACACGAGGATCTGCGGGCGGTTGGCCGCCGCCGTGAGGACCTCGTAGGCGCGGGTAACGGCGGCTTCGATTTCGCCGTCCGGGGTGTCCTGGTCAACTACCAGGGCAGGTTCGTCGAGCTGGACCCAGCTTGCACCGGCTGCTGCAAGCTTCTCAAGCAGCCGCACGTAGACGGGCAGGATGTCCCCGAGGCGGGACAGCGGGTTGAAACCGGCCGGGGCGTCGTCGGAGGCCTTGGAGAGCAGCAGGTAGGTGACCGGGCCCACGATGTACGGGCGGGTCTCGATGCCGTTGGCCAGGGCGAAGGCGAACTCGTCAACCTTGGCGGTGGAGGCGAGGGTAAATCCGGTCTCCGGACCGATTTCCGGCACCAGGTAGTGGTAGTTGGTGTCGAACCACTTAGTCATTTCCAGCGGCTGCTGTTCCTTGCTGCCGCGGGCCAGCGTGAAGTAGCCGTCGATGCCCAGCTGTCCCTCAGCGTTGAGGAGGTTGCCGAAACGGGCCGGCACGGCGCCGAGGTGCGCGGTGGTGTCCAGTACCTGGTCGTAGTAGGAGAACGTGCCGGGGACGGCGGCGGCTTCGGTGAGGCCGAGTTCCTGCAGGCGCTTGGCGATGGCCAGCTGGATGTCCTTGGCGGCGGCGTCCAGCTTGGCGGCGTCGATTTTTCCGGCCCAGTAGGCTTCGACGGCCTTCTTGAGCTCACGGCGGCTGCCGATGCGGGGGTAGCCGAGCAGTGATGCTGCCGGGAACGGAGTGCGGGCGGTGTTCTGTTCAGTCATGGGGTACTCCTAAAGGTCGAGTAAATGTCGAGGTGAGGATCGGGGGCGTGCCGCTGTCAAAGCAGCACTGATGAACGCAGCGTGTACGAACGCTGCGCGGATGAATTGGAAGCTGTGTGGTGGCGGGCCGGTCAGCTGGCGAGCTGGCTGCGGGCCGAGGATTCCCGGCGGCTGCCGGGGCGGCTGCGCCGCGGAAGGGCAAGCTTGTCCAGCACTTCCAACGCACTTTGGTGCTCGTTAAAGGTGTAGATGTGGATGCCGGGGGCACCCGCATCAAGGGCGGCATTGGCCAGGTCAACGGTGGCGTCGACCCCGATGTGGAGACGTTCGATGTCGGTGTCGGCCGCAGCCAGCCGCGCCATCAGTTGCGGAGCGGGCTCCACTCCGGTCAGCTCGCCCAGCCGGTTGAGCCGGCGGAGGCTGGTCAGCGGCATGACGCCGGGGATGATCGGGATGGTCACGCCGGCGCGGCGGGCCCGGGTGAGGAGGTCGGCATACTGCCTGGTCTCGAAGAACACCTGGGTGATGGCGAAATCCGCGCCGGAACGCTGCTTCGCTAGCAGCACCTCGACGTCGTGCTCTTCACTGGGTGACTCGGGATGCCGGGTGGGGTACGCCGCGACGCCCACTGCGATCTTTCCGGCGCACAACAGGGCCGAACGGCGCTGCTCCACACGGCGGATGAGTTCGATCAGGTCCTGGGCGTACCGGAGGGACCCGCTGGCAGGGGCGCTGGCGTCCTTGGGAAGGTCTCCGCGCAGGGCAAGGATGCCGCGAACCCCGGTGTCCAGCAGTTCGCCGACGATGGCGGCGAGTTCCTGCGGGGTGTTGCCTACGCAGGTGAGGTGGGCCAGCGGCCGCAGAGTAGTTTCGAGCAGGAGCCGGTTGATGAGTTCGACGGCGGTATCCCGGTTGGATCCGCTGGCGCCGTACGTCACGGAGACGTAGTCCGGTTCAGTCGCTTCCAACTCACGGATGGTGGTCCAGAGCGTCTCCGCTGCCGCGGGCGAACGCGGCGGGAACAGCTCGTAGGAAAGGGCCACCGGAGCGGTGTCGGAAAGGTTTGGGTGTGCGTCAATCAGGCTGGGTGGTGACATTTGCGTCCTTGGCTTTGGGCCATTGGGGTTTCCTGGCGACGAAACAGGACAGGAAATCCGGCAATGAATTTGAGTTTGGGGAACACGGAGGGACTCCACAGGGACGCAGCCGCGACTGTTACGCCTTGAATGAAGTAGTCCGTGAGCAAATGTCAGGCCCACATGGGGGCACCCACACCCTCCGGAAGGAGGATCGCTGACACGTTACCGCGGTAACTTGTCTACGACTCTAGGGGCCCGGGCGGGGACCGGACAAGTCCGCGCCGAATTAAGACGCACTTTTACGGGTTGTTTCGTTCAGCAGCAGAATTTCCTTCGCCGGGGCAAGCGTCTGCCAAGGGCGGCCGGCGCCGTTCCAGGGCCGCCATTCCATCCGAGCCCGCTAAACGGAGCCGGGCAAGGGGCACCCCTCCCCATGCGAGGCCTGCAGGTCTATCCTTTTGCCATGATCGAGCTTCCAGCCAGTTACAAGGAATATCTCGCCGACAAGAGCCAGATGTTCATCGATACGGTCAGGCCGATCCTGATGCAGTCTGCAGCGGAGAAGCTGCACGGCGTCAGGGTCGTCTACAACCCAGGTTCCACCGGGCACCAGGCGCACCTGGACGACACCCTGCCGTTCGGCGTGGTGCTGGAGGATATCGATTAGCCCCTGACTGCGCCAGCAAGGGCCAGCGAGTTCCCGGAGCCCCGTGCCACGATGACGTAGAGGGCCAGGACCGGGATCGAATAGAGGATCGAGAATGCGGCCAGCTGGCCGTAGGCGACTGCCCCGTGCTGGCCGAAGAAGCTGAAAATCGACACTGCTGCGGGCTGCCTGCCCTCGGACAGCAGGAGCACGAACGGAACGAAGAAGTTCCCCCAGGCCTGGATGAACACAAAGATGAACACCACCCCCAGGCCCTGGCGCATGAGCGGCAGCACGATCGAACGCAGGGCTGCCAGCCTTGAGGCGCCGTCCACCCAGGCCGCTTCCTCCAGGGCCAGCGGCACCGCGTCCATGAAGTTCCGGGTCATCCAGATGGCCATCGGCAGGCTGGTGGCGGCCAGGAAAAGCACCGTTGCCGGCAGCGAATCCAGCAGCTGGAGCTGCACGAACAGCCCATAGACGGGCACCATGATGGCGGTGACGGGCAGGCAGGTGCCAAAGAGGATGCCATACATGAACGGGGTGTTGAACCGGGACCGGTACCGGGACAGCGGGTAGGCCGCCAGCACGGCCGCCGCCAGGGTGACCGTCCCGGTGCCCGCGGAGAGCAACAGGCTGTTCCACAGCGGACGAAACAGCAGCTCCGGGGTGAGGACGGCGGCAAAATTGTCCAGCCCGGGCTGCTGCGGAACCTTGGTGCCGTGTCCGGCGGCCGGATCCACGGAACCCAGCACCAGCCACAACAGCGGCAACAGGAAACAGGCACCAATCAGCAGCAGAACCGCATCCGCCCAGATGGCGGCACGCTGATTCACGGCTTCTGCTCCCTCAGGAGGCGGAGATAGCCTGCCCCGAACACGGCGCCGACCAGGATGAGGACCGACGCGACGGCGGTGCCGTAGCCGATGTCGCCGAACTTGAAGGCTTCCTGGTAGGCCAGGACGGGTAACGTGGTGCTGCCATTCGCCGGTCCGCCTGCAGTCATGACCCAAATCAGGGTGAAAACCGCCAGGGTCTGCAGCGTGACCAGCATCAGGTTGGTGGCGATGCTGCCCCGGATCACCGGCAGCGTCACGAAGGCCAGGCGCTGCCAGGCAGCGGCACCGTCCATCTGCGCGGCCTCGGTCAGCTCCGCCGGGACACCGTTGAGGGCGGCCCGGTACACCAGCATGGAAAAGGCCGTCCCGCGCCACACGTTGGCCAGGATCACGGCGGCCATGGGCACTGCATAAAGCCAGTCAGTTTCCGCCGCCCCAAACCGGCCCAGCATTTGGTTGAGCGTGCCGTCGCGGCTGAAGAAGGCATAGGCGGCGAACGCAGCCACGATTTCCGGCAGGACCCAGGCGGCCACGACGGCGGTGCCAACCGTCGCCGAGACGACGGGACGTGCGCGGCGCATGAGGACGGCAAGGGCCAGTCCCAGCACGTTCTGGCCCAGGACGGCTGAGCCTGCGACGAACAGGACCGTCAGCGCCAGGGAGAGCGGGAAGACCGGGTCCTGCAGCAGCCGCTGGTAGTTGTCCAGCCCCACCCAACCGGGGTTCCTGGCGTAGCGGCCGGTCAGTCCGGCATTGGTGAGCGAGGCGTGGAAAGCCCACAGCACGGGGCCGGCGAGGAACACGAGCAGCAGCACGACGGCAGGCAGGACGGGCAGGTAGCGGAGCAACTGCCGTGTCCGGTGGTTGGCCGCCACCGCTACTTCCGGATGGTTTTGTCGCCGCCTACAATGCCGGCCACGGCTGTGTCGTAGTCGGCCGCGGCCTGCTCAGGGGTCTTGCTGCCCGTGATCACGGCCTCGGTGGCTTCCTGGACGGCAGCCGAAATCCGTGGATAGTCGGAAGTGGCAGGCCGGAATTTGGTGACGGCGACCAGGCCGGACACGTCCTTCACAAACGGGTTGCCGGACTGGTAGGCAGGGTCAGCGGCTACGTCGGTCCGGACGGCGATCTGCGAGCTGGCCACCGTGAACGCCAGCGAGTTCTTCGCATTGAGCGCCGTGGTGAGGAAGGTGAAGGCAAGATCGGGCTGCTTGGTTTCCGCACCCACGGCCAGGGTCCAGCCGCCGGACATGCTGACTGCGCCGGGAGCGCCGCCGCTCTGCGTCGGGAACGGGGCCACGCCCATCTCCTGTTCGTACCCCGGCCAGGCGTAGCTTCCGCCGTCCTGCCAGAACGACGGCGCGTAGGAACCTTCCACGGTTGCCCCGAGTTTTGCTTTCGGGAACCATTCGCCGAACACCTTCTTCCAGACGTTCGGGTCCAGCGCCTCGGCCGGTGCCACCGCGAGGTTTTCGCTATAGAGCGTCTTGAGGAAGGTCAGCGAGTCCTTGAAACCGGCGGAGCCGACGACCCATTTTTTCGAATCAGTGTCATAGAGCGTTGCTCCCGTTCCATACAGGAGTTCGTAAAACCCCTGCATGACGGTTCCTTCACCGGTGCCCTTGCCGGCATACATGTTGAACGGGATCACGTCAGGGCTGGCGGCCTTGATTTTCCTGGCGGTGTCCAGGATGTCCTGCCAGCTGGACGGCCGCCAGGGCAACGCGACGCCTGCGGCCTCGAAGACTCTCCTGTTGTACCAGATGGCACGTGTGTCGGTGCCCAGCGGCACTGCGTACGTGCCGCCGTCGTCCGCTTTCCCCGCCTCCTTGGCGGCGTCGTCGAACTTGTCCCAGTCCCCCCATCCTTCCAGCCGGCTGTCCAGGTTCAGGAGGTACCCGGCGTCAACGTCGGAGCGGACCTTAAAGGTGTCTTCGTAGAAGACGTCCGGAGCAGTACTGGGTGAGCGCAGGGCCAGGGCCAGCTTGGTACCGTAATCGTCGTCGTTGGCCTGGATGGGCTGCAGCTCGACGGTGACGCCCTGGTTCGCGGCCTCGAACTCCTTTTTCGCGTCCTGGAACATGGTGTCCAGGGCCGTGAACGAGTCCGTTTTCTGGTAGGCGACCTTGATGGTCTTGTTTCCCTCGGCCGGATTTCCGGGGGTGCAGGCCGCGAGCGCCAGCACAGCGGCGGCCAACAGGGAGACTGTTTTCGATGCCCGGCGAAGCATGTCAGGTCAGCTTTCCAGCAGGAGCCGCTGGGCCCGGGGAGCGAGGGTATGTTCCAGGACCAGGGAGGCGGCGCCGATGGCTCCCACGTCCTCCCCCACGCCCGTGCCCACAACCTCGATGGGGTGGATGAGCCGGACGTCGCTGTTCGCATCCAGGAGTGGCGGAATCCGTTCCAGGTAACGCTCTGCCAGCCCGCTCCAGAAGGGGCCGCCGAAAACCACGCGTTCCACGTCGAGGGTGTTGGTGACCACCGAGACGGCGCGGGCGACCAGGACGGCGGACTTGTCCAGGATGGCGGCGGCACGTTCGTCCCCGCCGTCGGCGAGGGCGCACAGCCGGGAGAAGCTTTGCTGGACTTCGGCTCCGCTGTTTCCCTCGCGGGATCCGTCCAGGATGCCCGCTGCTTCCGCCTCGGCCACCAGGACCTGCGGGATGCAGGACGATTTGACGCAGCCGCGCAGGCCGCAGTCGCAGGGCGGCCCATCCGGATCCACGATGATGTGGCCTATCTCGCCGGCGTTGCCGGACGTGCCGCGGACCACCTCGTCGTTCAGCACGATGCCGCAGCCGATGCCTGTACCCATGTACATGAAGACGAAGCTGCCGGCTCCGCTGGGGCCGCCGGCCCACGTTTCCGCCACGGCGGCGCTGGTGACGTCCTTGTCAACGAGTACCGAGTAACCGGTGGCTGCGGCCAGCGCTTCCCGCAGTTCCACCCTGTCCCAGCCGGGCAGCAGTGGCGGATCCACCACGGTGCCGTTGTCCAGGTCGATGGGCCCGGGGGCAGCTACGCCCAGACCGGCGATACGGCTGCGGTCCACGCCGGAATCGGCGACGAGCTGGTCGATTTCCGTGGCGATGGTGGTGATGACGGCGGACGGGTCATTTCCACCGGGCGTCTTGATCTGCGAGTGCCGGACCACCGACCCCACCAGGTCCAGCACCACGAACGTGGTCACCGCCGGATCCAGGTGGACACCCAGGGCGTACATGCCCCCGGGATTGAGGCGGAGGATGGTACGCGGCTTGCCGGGGCCGCTGCCTTCCTTGCCTGCCTCGACAATCAGGTTCTGGTCCAGCAGGCGGCGCGAGATATTCGAAATGGTCTGCGGGGACAGGCCCACGATCTGGGCCAGCTCCACCCGGCTCAGGCCGCCGGACGTCCTGCGGATTGCGTCAAGGATGACGGTGAGGTTGAAGTCCCCCATCCTGGGCAAGTTGGTTCCGCGTCTCGGAGAAGATTGGCGGATCTCAGACACTGTGTCCCCTAAACGTCTTCGGCTACCTGCTGATGATGCTGCTTTGAATCGTACGTTAAGGGCGCGCCCCCGCCCATACGTGCGGGCAGCGGCGCGGCGTGCATGTTTCTTGGGTCCGGATGCGGTCCCGGGTGGCCGGGCGGCCGTTCCAGTCAGCGGGGAGTGCGGGTGCTGCGGGTGACGGTGAACTTGGGGTTCCGGCCCTCCACCACGGTGGGTCCGACGTTCCGTTCCAGGGCGGGCAGGTAGGCCAGGTGCCGGTTGAAGACCGTCCACAGCTCACCCCCGGGAGCCAGCACCTGCCCTGCCGCCTCAATCATCTTGAGGCCGGCGCCGGCGTGGACGCCGGCACCAACGTGGAAGGGCGGGTTGAGGAGCACGGCGTCCACGGTGCCCTCGGCGAAGGTGCTCAGCGCGTCGTCCTGCAGAACGGTGATCCGGTCCCCCAAACCGTTCGCACGGGCGGTCGCAAGGGCGGACTGGACCGCGGCTGCGGACTGGTCCGTCGCCGTCACCGCGGCGGCCGGGAACTGCCGCGCGTACATCGCGGCGAGGATTCCGGTGCCGCACCCCAGGTCGACGGCGTGCCGGGCAGGTTTCATCGCGGGCAGGAACGTCAACAGGAAACGGGTGCCGATGTCCAGCCTGGGGCCAGCAAAAACAGCGCCGTGGGCGGCGACGTCAAGGTCCAGCTCCGCCAGGTGCTCCACCACCGGGAAACGTGGCGCCGAGGTGGGGGGTTTGGGTCCGGCGGCAAGGAGGACCCGCGATTTTTGCCGTGCGAGCTGCGGCTGCACCGAAGCGAAGTACCGTTCAAGCACAGCGTTCATGCCCAGTGACATGTGTTTCACCCGGCCTCCTGCCAGCAGCCGGACTTCCGGTGCGGCATGCAGGGCCACGGCGGCAGCTATCTCTTCAAGTTCCGCCAGGGTTTTGGGAAGCTGCAGCAGGACCGTGTCTGCTCCTGCCAGCAGTTCGCGCCCCAAGGGCAGCTGGACAAACGTTGTCTCTGCCGCGATGTGCCCAGCAGCCAAGTCCGCCGCGTTAAGCCGGAGTGCCCGTTCCCCAGTGATCAGGTCCTGGTGCACGCGCAGCGACGCCGGGGCAAGCACCGCCGAAGCGCCGAGCGTCAGGGCCCCGTAGCGGTCACCGATCACCGCCACGGTACTGCCCGCCCGCCCAAGCTGCACTCCGGTCTCGAGCAGCAGCCGGTCCGTGGCGTCCCAAGCCTGAAGGTTGGGGGCTTCGACGTCGGGCCGCCGGCGCAGGACCTGGAAGATGTCCGCCAACGTGTTTACTGCCACCGGTGTCCTGCCGCCTTCTGTTGCCGCTGCCCGCCCCGCGTCCAGGATGGTCAACCCCACGTTACCGTTTCCGCCGCCGTCGCCATTCCAGGCAGTTTCAGGATGGCAGCCACAGCTGCGCGGCCTGCACGGTTGGCTCCAATGGTGGACGACGACGGCCCGTAACCCACCAGGTGCACGCGCGGTTCGGCCGCCACCTGGGTTCCGTCCATGGCGATTCCGCCGCCGGGTCCACGCAGGTGAAGCGGGGCGAGGTGTTCCAGTTCGGCCCTGAAGCCCGTGGCCCACAGGATGACGTCGGCCTTGAGGAGGCTTCCGTCGGCGCGGCGGACCCCGTCCGGTTCGATGGACGTGAACATGGGCTGCCGGTCCAGGGCACCCCGTTCCCTGGCCGCACGGAGGGCAGGGGTCCAGATGAGGCCGGTCACCGAAACGACGCTTTGCGGTGGAAGTCCCTTGCGGACACGGTCCTCGACGAGCGCCACGGCGTCGTGCCCGGCTTGGGCATCGAACGGGGCGTCGCGCCACACCGGTTCCCTGCGCGTGAACCAGCTGGTGGTGGTGACGCGGGAAATCTCCTCCAGGAGGCCGACGGCGGAAATGCCACCGCCCACCACGATCACGTGCTTGCCGCGGAACTCCCCGGCGGAGACGTAGTCGGCGACGTGAAGCTGCCTGCCCCGGAAGGAGGACTGGCCCGGGTAGATGGGCCAGAACGGGCGGGTCCACGTACCGGTGGCGTTGATGACCGCCCTGGCGCTCCAGTCCCCGTGCGTGGTTTCGACCCTCAGGCGCCCGGCCGGGTTGTCGTCTTCCCTCCTGACAGCCTGGACCTTCACGGGCCGGTGAACGGACAGACCCAGCTCAGCCTCGTAGCTTCCGAAGTAGCGGGTCAGGAACTCCGAGCTCGGTTCCGCCGGGTCCACTTCCGGTTTGGCGATGCCCGGCAAATCGCTGATCCCATTGACCGTGGCCATGCGCAGGCTCCTCCAGCGGTGCCGCCACGCGCCGCCCGGACCTTCCTCGGCGTCGAGCACGGCATAGTCGAGGCCGCGGCGCCGGAGATGGTATGCGGCCGACAGGCCGGCCTGGCCTGCCCCGATGACCACTACGTCGGTTGGGTCAGGAATCACCTGCCCATGATAGTCGCGGAGGGCAGTCCGGCCTTAGGGTGGGCGCATGGACACTGGAGCAGGCGCACTGACCGGAACCGGAAGCACTGGGCATGCTGCCCGGCTGGAAAAGGCCCTGGGGGTGGTACTGGGAACCGGTCAGATACCCCTGCGCCTGCGCGCATGGGATGGCTCGGAAGCGGGACCCCCGGACGCACCCGTCCTTGAGTTCAAGTCCCGAAAAGCCCTGCGGCGCATCCTCTGGTCGCCGGGACAGCTGGGGCTGAGCCGCGCATACGTGGCAGGTGAAATCGACACCCCGGACGACATCTTCGCGGCCTTCGCGGCGTTAAGCTCGGCCGGCAAATTCGCCGAGCCCGGGCCTTTCCGACCGCTGTCCGCCGGCGAGCTCTGGCTGCTGCTGCGCACCGCGGTAAGGCTCGGGGCGATCGGGCCCAACCCTGCCCCGCCCCCGGAAGAAGCCCGCATCGCCAGGAAAGGCAGGATGCACACCCGTCGCCGCGATTCGGCGGCCATTTCGCATCATTACGACGTCGGCAACGACTTCTACGCGCTCGTGCTGGGACCAACGATGGTCTATTCCTGCGCAGTGTGGCCCGCCGACGCCGCCGTCGCCACCGAAGCCACGGCCGGGGGCGGGCCGGATGCTGGGAAGGTGGCTGGCCTGGACGCTGCCCAGGAGGCCAAACTGGACCTGGTCTGCCGCAAACTTGGCCTTCGGCCCGGGATGCGTGTCCTGGATGTGGGATGCGGCTGGGGCAGCTTCGCCCTCCACGCTGCGGCCAGGTACGGCGTCACCGTGGTGGGGGTGACCCTCTCCACGGAGCAGGCCGGCCTGGCCCGCAAGCGTGCAGCGGATGCCGGCCTGACAGAGAGAGTGGACATCCGGGTGCAGGATTACCGGGACGTGCGGGACGGTCCGTTCGACGCCATCAGTTCCATCGGGATGTCCGAACACGTCGGGCGTGCCCAAACCCCTGCCTACGCCGCGGCCCTTTACGGGCTGCTCCGGCCCGGCGGGCGGCTGTTGAACCATGCCATCTCCTGGAACGCCGGCCCCACCAGCCCGGACCCGGACTCATTCATCCCCCGGTACGTTTTTCCCGATGGCGAAATGATCAGCCTCGGCGAGATGGTGACAGCCCTGGAAGCGGCACGGTTCGAAGTCCTCGACGTGGAGGCACTGCGCCGGCACTACGCTCTCACGCTCCGGGCGTGGGTAAGCCGGCTTGAGCAGAACTGGGACGAGGCGGTGAAGCTGGCCGGCGCGGGACGCGCCCGAGTCTGGCGGCTGTACATGGCGAGCAGCGCCATAGGCTTCGAAACCGGGCTCACCGGAGTCAACCAGGTCCTGGTGCGCCGCCCGGGCGGGGAGGAACCGCCGCTGCGGCGCACCGCCTGGCTGTAAGTCGGGCTGTAAGGTGTCAGTGCCCTCAGGCCGCCGTGGTCAGGGCGGCGTGGTCAGGCGCCGGGGTCAGGGCACCGGGGAAGGACCGCCGGGCTGGGTGAAGCGCTGGGTTTTCTCGATCTGCACCACCTTCGGGTCCGTTTCGTCCGCGGCGTAGTCCGTGGGCCGGGTCAGGTCCTTGCCCGTGCGCACCTTCAGGGCCCGCAGCACCAGGGTCAGGACGGCGGCAACGACCAGGTTCAGCGCGAACGCGGACACGGCGATATATACGCTGAAATCCGTCCCGGGGATGGGGGCAACAGAGCCGCCGAAGTGGGCCTTGGTTATTGGGTTGACCACGTTGTAGGCGGAGATGGTGCCGAAGACTATTCCCACCGCCCAGCCGACAAGCAGCGCCCAGCGGTCGAACCACCGGGTGTAGAGGCCCGCCACCACGGCCGGGAAGGTCTGCAGGATCCAGATGCCGCCCAGCAGCTGCATGTTGATGGCCGCCGACTGGTCCATGGCGATCACGAAGACCAGTGCGCCCACCTTCACCACCAGGGAGACGATCTTTGACACTTTCGCCTCGGTCCTGGGATCGACGTCAGGCCGGATGAAGTCGCGGTAGATGTTGCGGGTGAACATGTTCGCCGCCGCGATCGACATGATGGCCGCGGGTACCAGGGCCCCAATGGCGATGGCAGCCAGCGCTATCCCCGCAAACCAGGCCGGGAAGTGGTCGAGGAACAACTGCGGAACCACCAACTGCGGATTGACCGATCCGTCCAGGTCTATGGGCTTGGTGCCTGCCTTGATGGCCACGAATCCCAGCAGCGCCAGGAAACCAAGCATCAGTGAGTACAGGGGCAGGATGGCGGCGTTGCGCCGGATGGTATTGCGGGCCTTTGAGGCCAGCACTGCCGTCACCGAGTGCGGATACATGAACAACGCCATGGCCGAACCCAATGCCAGGGACCAATAGGCGGAGTAGTTGGCGGCGCCCGGGATGAAGACGCCTGCCGGCTTTCCGGTGGCCTGGTTCACCGTGCCCAGCTTCGCCTGTGCCGAGCTGAAAATAGTGTCCCAGCCGCCGAATTTAATGGGCAGGTAGATGACGGCCACGATCACGGCAAGGTAGATCAGGAGGTCCTTGACGACGGCGATCATCGCCGGCGCCCGAAGCCCCGAGGTGTAGGTGTACGCGGCGAGGACCACGAAGGCCAGGATCAGCGGCAGGTCGGTCAGCAGCACGTTGCCGGAGCTGCCCAGCCCAAGGACCGTCAGGACCGCCTTGATGCCCACCAGCTGCAGCGCAATGTAAGGCATGGTGGCCACGATGCCGGTGACGGCGACGGCCAGCGAGAGCCAGCGGCTGCCGTAGCGCCCGCCCACGAAATCCGCGGAGGTGACGTAGCCGTGGCGGTGGGACACCGACCACAAGCGGCTCATGATGATGAAGATGATCGGATAAAGGACGATGGTGTAGGGGACGGCAAAGAAGCCGCTGACCGCACCCGTAGCCCACATTGCCGCCGGCACCGCCACGAAGGTATACGCGGTGTAGAGGTCCCCGCCCAGCAGGAACCAGGTGATCCAGGTGCCGAATCCGCGGCCGCCCAGGCCCCATTCGTCCAGGCTGTGCAGGCCTTCCACTTCTGTGCCACGGCGCCACTTGGCAGCCAGGAAGCCCATGACGGCCACGACCACGAAGAGCAGCACGACAATGACCAGGGCAGTCCAGTTGATCTCGCGTCCGTTCATGGCCGGTCCCCTCCCAACCCGGCATCGGCGGAGGCGGCGCCTGCCCGCGGTGGCCCGCCTGCACGTACCTCGGCCCGCCGTCGTCGGTCTTCCCTGGTCACCAGCCAATAGGACGTGCCGGTCAGTATGGCCGAGATCGGCACCCAGAGCAGCTGGTACCAGTAGAAGAACGGCATCCCGGCCAGCCTGGGCGCATCAAAGGAATAGAGCTGCGGCATAAGCGGGAAGAGGATGGCGGCGGCCAGCAGGATGCCCGCGCCGACATACGGAGCGGGTCTCGCCGGCCCCCGGATGGCGGTATCGCGCGTCACGCGCGATTCCTCCGGAACAGAATCGCCGTTCGGGCTGCGGCCGGAACCATCTGCGTGGGACATCTGTGACCTCCTCGTCAGCCTGTCCCGCGTCCCCGCTTTTGGGATGAAAGCGGCCGGGCGGCGGGACGATGTGCCCTCAATGTCCAGTTGTACCCCCCTTTGACCTGCGCGGGAAGAGTTTTCACCGGCGCAGGCCCTTCAACCAGGGAGACCAGGAAGGGTCGGGCAGACAACGAAAAAAGGGAACCACCGCGAATGCGATGGTTCCCTTTTCCGTGTACCGGTGGAGCTGAGGGGACTCGAACCCCTGACCCCCTGCATGCCATGCAGGTGCGCTACCAGCTGCGCCACAGCCCCGTACTCTTGTTCCTTCCGGTCGAATTCGCCGGAGCAACCTGACCAGAGTAATGCACTTTTCCGCTGCACGCCAATCGGCCGCCAACACTCCCCGGAGCGGGCCAGCTCCGTCGGGGAATCCTGCCGTTCACCCCAGCCACTCGAAGGTGGGCAGAACAGCCGGAAATGAAAAAGTCCGCCGGAACCCTGATGGTTCCGGCGGACTCGCCGGTGGAGCTGAGGGGACTCGAACCCCTGACCCCCTGCATGCCATGCAGGTGCGCTACCAGCTGCGCCACAGCCCCGGATTGTTGCTGCTCCAAGGAGCTTTCTCCAAGGTCTCCCCCGAAGCAACTCAAATATCTTAGAACAGCAATTCCGAAAATTCCAAATCGGGAATATTCACCGTCCGCACACGTTCAGGGTGCGGCGCGGCTTACTCGATTTCGGCAATTGCCCCGGCTTTCGCGGATGCGTCGTCGCCGAGCTGCAGGTCCACTACAGGGCAGTCCTTCCAGAGACGCTCCAGTGCGTAGAACACCCGGTCCTCCTCATGCTGGACGTGGATGACAACGTCGGCGTAATCCAGCAGGACCCACCGGCCGCCGGAGCGGCCCTCGCGGCGCACCGGGCGCAGGTCCTGTTTGGCAAGTTCTTCTTCGATGCCGTCGACGATGGCGTTGACCTGGCGTTCGCTGGGCGCCGATGCGATGAGGAAGACGTCGGCCAGGGCCAGGCGTTCGCTCACGTCCATGGCGACGATGTCCTGCGCGATCTTGTCGGCGGCGGCCCTGGCGGCCGTGCGGGCTGTGGCGATGGACGATTGGGTTGCAGTCACGGGACTCCTTGTTTGATTAAGTGGTGATGCCGGTGCGGGTCAGCGGGACATGCCGCTGACGATCAGGATGATGCCGGCAACGAGGGCCAGGATCCCGAACGCGAGGATGCAGAACTGCAGGATTCGGTTCCGCCGGGCCCTTGAAAGGCCGGCAGTAGCGGCGTCCAGGGGGTCGAGGCCATAGGCGGAGCGGGCTGGAACGCGGGGAAGGTCCTCAAAGAGATCCTCGGCGTGGTTCTCAGACGGGATTTCCGGAACCGATACCCGCTTGGGACGGCTGGCCGCCTGGGCCGCTGCCTCGGCACGGGCGATGACCTGGGACCGGCCGGTGGCGGAATCAGGCGCAGGCGCCTTGGAACGGGTGGCGGGTTTGCGTTTTCCCGGAACCTTGGTGCCGGGCCTGGTGGTGACCGGAACATGCGAGGTTGCCGGCGGCTTCATCACCGGACGTTCGACGCCGGGCACCTGGACGAACTCAAGCGGCGTCACCATCGCCAGGTTGTTGGCGGTGGACGGGCCCGGCTTGTCGCCGGGCGCGGCCTCCCTGGCCGGGCCGGGTTTGTCCTTTGGAGCGGCTTCCCTGGCCGGGCTGGCAGGACTACCCGCCTGTTCAGCAAGTTTCTGCCGCGCCATGGCCCTGCGGTTGAGGACCGCTGCCCGTTCGGCCAAGGCAATCTGCTCAGCCAGGATCTCCGGATCCACGGCTTCCGGATCCATGGAGGCGATGTGCTCCATTTTGGCGATCTGGTTCCTGGCCTGTGCGGCGATCAGAGCCCGTGCTTCCAGCGCCTGTTCAACCGTCATCCCGTCCGGGGTGCTTCCGGAAGGCGGTGTTGGACTTTCAGCAGTTGCCGCGGCCGCCGGGCGGACAGTCTTTGCTGTGCCATTAGTTTCCCTTGCGCCCACAGTCTTTGCCGGCGCAACGGCATGCGGTGCGGGCGTAGCCGTGGGGGCCGGGACAGGCGCCGGCGGCACGATGGGGTTGGCGGCCGTCAGTGCCTGCTCTTTGAGTTGCTGCAACCGCAACTGGCGCCGGGTGGGCGGTCCCCCGGCAGCAAGTTGGCCTTCCTTTTCCTCAAGCTCCTTGATGGTGCGAAGCGCGGCACGGTCACGGGCACGGATCTGGGAGGAACGCTGGGTGGCCGTCTGGTCTGCGGCCCCCTGGCTTGAAGCCGCCTGGCCCGAAGCCTGGGGCCGCGCCGGCGAAGCGGTGCCTGCAGAGCGGGAGCCCGCCGTCGCATCCTGTCCTGCCGGTGCGGGCGCGGCGTCGGCCGGCCGGTTCGCGGCAGGCGGGCGCTGCCCAGTGGCGGGCAGCGAGGCCTGCTGGGCGTCCCTGGCCTTCCGGAGTTCCCGGCGGCTGCGGATTGGGGGCTGTTCCTGACTCATTGAGGGCTCATTCAGTACTGGCTGGTTCGCGTGCTTCAGAAGTTTGTTCATCCGCGCCTGCAGGCGCCGGATCCGAATACAGGCCGTACTTGGCGATGTATTGGACCACCCCGTCGGGGACCAGGTACCAGACCGGGTGGTTCACTGCCACGCGGGCGCGGCAGTCAGTCGACGAAATGGCCATGGCCGGAACTTCCAGGAGGCTGACGTCGTCGCGGCCCATGCCGTCAAGGACATGCCCGGGACGGGTTACCCCCACGAAGTGGGCCAGCGACCACAGTTCGTCAATGTCCTTCCAGGACAAAATCTGCGCCAGGGCGTCCGCGCCGGTGATGAAGAAAAGGTCGGCGTCGGGGCGCTGGGCCCGGAGGTCGCGCAGGGTGTCGATGGTGTAGGTGGGACCTGGGCGGTCAACGTCGACACGGCTGACGGTGAAGCGCGGATTGGACGCCGTGGCGATCACGGTCATGAGGTAGCGGTGCTCTGGCTCGCTGACCTGTTTATGGGACTTCTGCCATGGCTGCCCGGTGGGGACGAAGACCACCTCATCGAGGTCGAACTCCGCCGCGACTTCGCTGGCCGCCACAAGGTGGCCGTGGTGGATGGGATCGAATGTCCCGCCCATCACGCCCAGCCGCAGCCTCCCCCGGGCCCCATTGCGTTGCAGGTTGTGCGAAATCTTAGTGGCCCTGCCCGCGATCGTGCTTGTTGGGGTGCTGGCGGTGCGGATCGGCATGCTCGTCCGTGGCTGCGTGCCGGTTGCCCAGGTTGTTGTAGGACCAGGCAATGAACATCAGCACCACCAGGATGCCGAACATGGACACGCCGAAGACCCACGGTTCAGCCCACAGAGGCGCAAGCTCCTCATGGCCTGATTCGCCTGCGGCGGCGACGGACGTGGCAATCTGCTGGAGCAGCATTTTCTCCCCTTGTTCAAGGATTAATGGGCAGCGGAACCTTCCGCTGCTTTCCGGGTTCTGGTCTATGTTACCGCGTTGCTACGCGCGGACTTGGCCTTCGCCCTGGACAATCCACTTGGTGGTGGTGAGCTCGGTCAGGCCCATGGGGCCGCGGGCGTGCAGCTTCTGGGTGGAAATGCCCACCTCCGCACCAAGGCCCAGTTCCCCGCCGTCGGTAAACCGCGTGGAAGCGTTGACGATCACCGCCGCTGAGTCCACCTCGGCGATGAACCGTTCGGCATTGGCAAGGCTGTTGGTGAGGATCGCTTCGGTATGCCCGGTGGACCAGGTCCGGATGTGCTGGACTGCTTCATCGAGGCTGTCCACCATGGCCACGGCCAGGTCCAGGTCCATGTACTCGGTTGCCCAGTCCACATCCGTGGCCTGCTGGGTCTCGACCCCGGGCAACGCGGCACTGACGCGGGGGTCGACGTGCAGGCGAACGCCGGCGGCGCGCAGGGCGTCGGCGACGGCGGGCAGCACCGTTGAACCCGAGTGGACCAGGAGCGTCTCCACAGTGTTGCAGACACTGGGCCGCTGGGTCTTGGCGTTGAGCAGGACCTCAACGGCCATGTTTTCGTCAGCGGACTCGTCAATGAAGATGTGGACGTTCCCCTCCCCCGTCTCGATGACGGGCACAGCGGAGTTGGTGACCACGGTCTGGATCAGGTCCCGGCCGCCACGGGGAATCAGCACATCCACGCGGCCGCGGGCCTTCATGAGGATATTGGCACCGGCACGGCCGAACTGGTCCACGGTCTGGACGGCATCGGCGGGAAGGCCAACGGATTCAAGTGCTTCGCGGAGCACCCGTACCAGGACCTGGTTGGTGGCCTCGGCAGCACTGCCGCCGCGCAGGATGACGGCGTTGCCGCTCTTGAGGGCCAGTCCCGCGATATCCACGGTGACGTTGGGGCGAGCCTCGTAAATGGCTGCCACCACGCCCATGGGCACGTTGACCTGGCGCAGGCGCAGCCCGTTGGGAAGGGTCTGACCGCGCACCACGTTGCCTACGGGGTCGGGGAGGTTGGCCAGGTTTTCAAGGGCGGCCACCAGCCCGGTGATGCGGGCTTCGGTGAGGGTGAGCCGGTCCAGGAGCGCCTTGGAGGTGCCGTTGGCCTTGCCCTTGTCCACGTCCATGGCGTTGGCCGTGAGGATGGCCCGTGAATTCTCCTGCAGGGCGGCCCCGACGGCACGGAGGGCACGGTCCTTCCAGGCCCGGTTGGCGGTGGCCATCCGGCGGGCGGCATGGCGGGACCGGTCCGCGATGGCGTGGACAGCGGCCTCAACCTCCCCGGCGGAAAGCGGTGCGCCAGCTGATCCCGGGTCTGCAGCGGCACCCGGCTGCGCCTGCGCAGCAGTGGTTCCGGAATTTTCAGCAGCGTGGATCAGGGCTTCAGTCATGATCCAAGTTTAGGCGAGCCCTGGCCTCAGACCAGCACTAGGTCATCAACATGAACAACTTCACGGTCATAGCCGCTGCCCAGTTCCTCGCCCAGCTCCCGGGTGGACCGCCCCAGCATGCGGGGCAGCTCCTCTGATGAGTAGTTCACCAGGCCGCGGGCAACAACGGTGCCGTCGGCTCCTGCCAGCTCCACGGCGTCGCCCGCTTCAAAGTCGCCCTGCACCGCGGAGATGCCCGCCGGCAGCAGCGAGGTGCGGTGGTGCCGCACGGCGCGCACCGCCCCATCGTCCAGGACAAGGCGGCCCTGCACCGAGGCAACGTGCGCCAGCCACAGGAGCCGGACGGGCTTGCGGGAACCGTTCACGGAGAACCACGTGCCGACGTCCTCGCCGTTCAGCGCCGCCGCGGCGTTGGACGTGGAGGTCACCAGGGCATGGATTCCCGAACCGGCGGCCATGCTGGCAGCTTCCACTTTGGTCATCATTCCACCGGTGCCCACTCCGGCCTTGCCCGCTTTGCCGATGGAAACCCCTTCGAGGTCGTGCGGGCCGGTGACCAGGGGGATGCGCCTGGCACCCTGGGCGGGCGGTCCGTCATAGAGGGCGTCGACGTCGGACAGCAGCACCAGTGCATCGGCACGCACCAGGTGCGCCACCAGGGCGGCGAGCCGGTCGTTGTCACCGAAGCGGATTTCGTGGGTGGCAACGGTGTCGTTCTCGTTCACGACAGGGACCACGCCCAGGTTCAGCAGGCGGTCCATGGCGCGGAGGGCGTTGGTGTGCTGGCTGCGGCGCATCAGGTCCTCAGCTGTGAGGAGGACCTGGCTGACGGTGACGCCGTGCGCACCGAAGGCCTGCGTGTACCGGGCCATCAGCAGTCCCTGGCCCACGCTGGCTGCCGCCTGCTGGGTGGCAAGGTCGCGGGGCCGCTTGGCCAGCCCCAGCGGGGCCAGTCCGGCGGCGATGGCACCGGAGGACACCAGGATGATCTCGGCTCCGGCGTTGCGTTTGGCTGCCAGCGCGTCGGCCAGGGCGGTCAGGGATTCCTCCGAAATGCCGCCCTTGATGCTGGTCAGCGAGGAGGATCCCACCTTCACGACAATCCGGCGGGCACCTGCCAGCGCGCTTCTTTCCGCGGCACGTTCAGCGGATTCCGCAGTCATGCCCCTAGAGGTCATCGTCCGCTTCCAGTCCGCTCTCCTTCACGGGGTGGGCGGCGCGGCGGCCGCTGACGGATTCGGTCCAGATACCGGCTTTCCGTTCCGCCTCGAGCTCGGCCCGGGCGGCAGCCTTGGCATCCCGGCGCTCCTGCTGCTCCTCGCGCTTCTGGCTGCGGGTGGGGCGGTCACCGATATCGGCGAACCGCACATCGGTGCCGCGCGGCGAGGCCAGGAGTTCAGCCCCCGCCATCATGGTGGGCTCCCAGTCGAAGACGACGCCGTCGTCCTCGCCGATGACCACCGTGTCGCCCGGCTTGGCGCCCTGCTTGAACAGTTCGGTTTCCACGCCGAGCTTGGCGAGGCGGTCCGCCAGGTAGCCGATGGCTTCCTCGTTGGTGAAGTCTGTCTGCTTGACCCAGCGCTCCGGCTTTTCGCCCAGGACGCGGAACAGCGGCTCCAGGTTCTTTTCCTCGCGGCGGATCTTGAAGCCGGCTTCGTTGACGGCGCGGGGCCGCAGGACCGCAGGCTGGACCTTGGGCGGGGCGGCAGCGACGGCGTCGCGGGCGGCCTTGACGATTTCTGCCATGGCGAAGCCGAGCTGGCGCAGGCCCTCATGGCTGGTGGCGGACACCTCGAACACACGGTAGCCGCGTGATTCAAGTTCCGGGCGCACGAATTCGGCCATGTCCTTGCCGTCGGGAAGGTCAACCTTGTTCAGGGCAACCAGCCGCGGCCGGTGGTTCAGGGGAACCACTTCGCCGTCCTGGCCCGCGTAGCTCATGTCGACGGCGTACTTCTCCAGTTCGCCTTCGATGATGGCAAGGTCGGACAGCGGATCGCGCTCCGACTCCAGAGTGCCGCAGTCGAGCACGTGCACCAGCGCGGCGCAGCGCTCCACGTGCCGCAGGAAGTGGTGGCCCAGTCCCCTGCCCTCGCTGGCGCCTTCGATGAGCCCGGGAACATCGGCGATGGTGAACCGGACGTCGCCGGCCTGCACGACGCCGAGGTTGGGCACCAGGGTGGTGAAGGGATAGTCAGCGATCTTGGGACGCGCCGCGGACATTGCTGCGATGAGGCTGGACTTGCCGGCGGACGGGAAGCCCACCAGGGCGATGTCGGCGATGGATTTCAGCTCGAGGATGACGTCCCGGGATTCGCCTTCGATGCCCAGCAGCGCGAATCCGGGCGCCCGGCGCTTCTGCGAGGAGAGGGCAGCATTGCCCAGGCCGCCGATGCCGCCTGCTGCCGCTACGAACTCGGCACCTTCGCCCACGAGGTCCGCCAGGACGGTGCCGTCCTTGGATTTGACCACCGTGCCGTCCGGTACGGGCAGGATGAGCGTTTCGCCGTTCTTGCCGCCGCGCCAGTCGCCCATGCCCGGTCCGCCGTTGCTGGCGTGCCGGTGCGGTGCGTGGTGGTAGTCGAGGAGGGTGGTGGTCTGGTGGTCCACGCGCAGGATGACGTCGCCGCCGTTGCCTCCGTCGCCGCCGTCGGGACCGCCCAGTGGCTTGAACTTCTCACGGTGCACGGAGACGCATCCGTTGCCGCCGTTACCGCCGGATACGTGCAGTACTACCCGGTCTACAAAGCTGGCCACGTGGATCTCCTCAGAAGCTGTTTACCTGGCGCCCCGGGGACGCCACATCGATTGTAATGCGGTTAAAAGAACAGTGGAGCGGGCCCTTAGGCCCGCTCCACCGCTTCAGAACTGGTTGTTACTCTGCAGCTGCAGCAGCAACGATGTTGACCACGCGACGACCGCGGCGGGTGCCGAATTCAACGGCGCCCGGGGTCAGTGCGAACAGGGTGTCGTCGCCGCCACGGCCAACGCCGGCGCCCGGGTGGAAGTGGGTGCCACGCTGGCGGACGATGATCTCGCCTGCGGAAACTACCTGGCCGCCGAAGCGCTTGACGCCGAGGTACTGAGCGTTGGAATCGCGACCGTTGCGAGTGGAGCTCGCGCCCTTTTTATGTGCCATCTGAAATGCCTGCCTCTAAATTCTGGGGAATCTGTTGAAATGCCTGAACTGTAACGAAGGTTACTGGATACCGGTGATCTTGACCTTGGTCAATTCCTGGCGGTGACCCTGGCGCTTCTTGTAGCCGGTCTTGTTCTTGAACTTCTGGATGACAATCTTAGGACCACGCAGGTCCTGGAGGATTTCAGCCGTAACAGTTACCTTGGCCAGGTCGGCGGCGGCGGAGGTGACCTTGTCACCATCAACCAGGAGCAGTGCGGGCAGCTCAATGGTGCTGCCGGCTCCACCGGCGACGCGGTTCAGGGTAACGAAGTCTCCAACGGAAACCTTCTCTTGGCGGCCGCCTGCGCGGACAATCGCGTACACCACTTGGGAACTCACTTCTCTCGACGTTTATAACTAAATTTGCGTGCGGAACCGACTATCAAAAGCCTGGTTTCTCGCTGTGCCTCAACGCCGTGGGGTCATAACCCAAGTGTTGGCGTAAGCACCGAAGATCTAGATTACGCTAATTTTGTCTTCGGCCGCAAATGAGGCTGGTTCCCGGCGGGTTGCTGTGATAGGTACCACAGCTCAGGTCCGGCGTCCGCACCCTGCCCCACCATAGTACCGGCACAGCCGCCGGCAATGGATCAGGAGTACAGGCGCGGCGCGTCGAAGAAGTCCAGTTCCAGCCGGCAGGATTGCTTGAACGCCGTCACCATCGCGGCCCGTTCATGCCCGGATGCCTTCCGTCCGGCCGCATCCACGATGGCGATGGCCTGGCGGGTGGCTTCGGCAAAGCCCTCGTCGGCGTAGGTGCGCAGCCAGTCCGCGTAGGCATGCCCGTCGGGTTCGCCGGAGGCAAAGAACCGGGCATGCAGCGTGGCGCCAACCTCGGCGTAGAGCCAGAAGCAGGGCAGGACGGCGGCGGCGAGGACCGCGTAGCTGCCCGACGCCGATGCTGCCGTGAGGTGGTCGACGTAGGACTTGGTGACGGGGCCCAGGCCGTTCGGGGCCGGCCGGGTGCTGAGCCACGAGCGGTGGAGTTCCGTTTCCACCTCAAGGCACTGCTGCGCGGACCGTGCCCAGAACAGCTGCTCGGCCTCCGAGGGGGCCAGGGCGCTAGCCCGCGCCAGCACGCGGGAGTAGCCGTTCAGGTAGAGGGCATCCTGTGCAAGGTAGTAGGCAAAGTCCTTCTCGGGAAGGTCGCCGGAGGCCAGGCCGTGGATGAAGTCCAGCGCGTAGATGCCGGCGAGGTCCTGTTGGGCTTCCGCCCACAGCCTGGCCGCGAAGCTGCCTTCCGCCAGGACCGGCCGCACATGGTGGAAGTGGTCCACGGGTCCGTTCCCCTGGCCCACCTCCAGCTGGCCGGAGTTCTCAAGCGCCCCGGCCAGCCAGGGCTTGACCGTGCGCAGCGATGCCTCCCAGTCGCCCACCCGGGCCTGGACCGTTGCCATGGCAGAGGACAGGGAACAGCCGGTGCCGTGGCTGTTGCGCGTGGCAACACGCTTTCCCTGCACTTCCACCACGTCCTGTGCCAGCAGGCCCGCGGTGTTCACCAGCGCGTCCGGGCAGTCCATGCCTGCCAGGTGGCCGCCCTTGACCAGTACGGTGGCCCCGGTGGCATCCGCCAGGCGCCTGCCCTGGTCCAGTGCAGCGTTCCAGCTTGCCGCCGGGTCCGTGCCCAGCAGCAGCGCGAGCTCGGGCAGGTTGGGGGTGAGAAGGTGGGCAAGGGGCAGCAGTTCCCGGAGCGCGGCTTCGGCGGATTCCTGCAGCAGCCGGTCGCCGCTGGTGGCCACCATCACCGGGTCAAGGACCACGACGGCGGGACGGACCTTTTCGAGCCACTGGCGGACAGTCCGGATCACCGACTCGTCACCCAGCATGCCGATCTTGACGGCGTCGATGCTGATGTCATCACTGACCGCGTCCAGCTGCTGCGCAAGGAAAGCGGCCGGAGGGACGTGCACAGCCTGCACGCCGCGGGTGTTTTGCGCGGTGAGGGCGGTAATCGCGGCCATGCCGTAGCCGCCATGGGCGGCAATGCTTTTGAGGTCCGCCTGGATCCCTGCTCCGCCGGACGGATCGGAGCCGGCGATGGAGAGGACGCGCGGGACGTCACGGCCCACGGGAGGCCCGGAGGGGACACCGGGCGCGGTGGGCAGGGGCATGGAAAGGGTCGAAGACAAGAGACATCCCTTCGCCGGTACTAGCCGGACAGGTTCAACGGGTCTGGATCTCAGCCGGCCTTCTGCGCGGCACCCCGTGTCGGTGTCCAGCGTAGCTGCTGGGGCGCAACCGGCGGAAAGGTGACAGCACCGGTGCATGCAGGAAGTCCCCGCCGTGCGGTCCGTTCCACCGGAAATTCTCAGGGGAACGGACCACGCGACGGGGACTTCCTGGTGGCGCCTTTTTGGTTTGCGCGGCTCAGAGCTCGGAGGCAGGGACTCCGACGCCGAGGATGATCGGCTCCGACGCTGCGGCAGGTTGCGCTTTAGCGTTGTCCGGTGCTTTAGCGGTGTCGGGGGCCTTGGCTGCGTGTGAATGCCCCGTAGCCGTCGACTGGACGTTTTCGTGCTGCTGGACAGCGGTCTCGTTGGCAGCGCCCTGGGCGCGGCTGGCAGCCCGGTGGCGCCGCGGCCTGCGTTGCCGGGACTGCTCCAGCGTATGGTCGGAGTAGTCCTTTTCCGCCGGAGCTTCCGCGGTGGCGCGGGTTGCCGCTCCCCCGCCGGTCTCCTGTTCGGGAGCTGCCGGTTCGGGTGCCCTCAGCGTGTCCGCGGCTTTGGCCGGGGCATCCTCCACGGGCGAAGCCGGCTGGCCAAGGTGGGCGAAGGCTTCCGCCAGCCGGTCCAGTGTGAGGGCGGGCTTGGGATGCTGCTCCTCGGCGTGCTCCACGAACGGAAGCGGGACTTCCTCGCCGCCGAACGTCAGGACAGCTGCTGGCCGAGCCGGGGCATCGGCGTCGTGCTTCTCCTCTGCAGGAGCGGGCGCAGGCTCGACCGCCGGCACCTGCCGGGCTGCCGCCACCTCGTCGTCATGCAGGTGCGCCGCGTGCGCAGCGGCGGCGATGTTCGCCAGGGCCAGCCTGGTGGCTTCTGCCTTGGCATGCCGCTCAGCATCTGCCGCGTCCGGTACGACGGTATGGACATGGACTGCAGGCGCCGGGACAGCCTCGGGCTGCTGGCCGCCGCGTCCGCGCCGCCGTTTGCGCTCTGGACGGACTCCGGGCTGGCTGGTGTCGGTCCGCTGCGCCTCGGTGCGGTGGACTTCCCCGCGGGCTTCGGGACGGTTGTCGGTGCGCTGGACGTGGTGCTCGGCCGCCACGATGTTGGCGCGGCGGTGCTCCACGGGATCGTCGTGGGTCACTACCCCGCGGCCCGCGCAGGCCTCGCACTGCTCGCCGAAGACTTCCAGCAGCCCCGTCCCCATCCGCTTGCGGGTCATCTGGACCAGGCCCAGCGAGGTGACCTCGGCAACCTGGTGCTTGGTCCGGTCGCGGCCCAGGCATTCCACCAGGCGGCGCAGGACCAGGTCGCGGTTGGATTCGAGCACCATGTCGATGAAGTCGATCACGATGATGCCGCCGATGTCGCGCAGCCGCAGCTGGCGCACCACTTCCTCGGCAGCTTCCAGGTTGTTCTTGGTGACGGTTTCCTCCAGGTTGCCGCCGCTGCCGGTGAACTTGCCGGTGTTGACGTCCACCACGGTCATGGCCTCGGTGCGGTCGATCACCAGGGAGCCGCCGGAGGGGAGGAAGACCTTGCGCTCAAGGGCCTTGTGGATCTGCTCGTCGATGCGCCAGGCGGAGAAGATGTCCTGGTCCTTGGTCCACTTCTCGAGGCGGCCCACCAGGTCCGGCGCCACGTACGTGACATAGGCCTCGATGGTGTCCCAGGCCTCCTCACCGGAGACGATGAGCTTGGAGAAGTCCTCGTTGAAGACGTCGCGGACCACCTTGATGGTCAGGTCAGGTTCGCCGTAGAGCAGTTCGGGCGCCAGGATCTTGGTGGACGCGGACTGGCTTTCGATGCCTTCCCACTGGGCGCGCAGCCGGTTGATGTCGTGCGTCAGCTCTTCCTCCGACGCACCTTCCGCGGCGGTGCGGACAATGACGCCGGCGTGCTCGGGCAGGCGGTCCTTGAGGATGCGCTTGAGGCGGTTGCGCTCGACGTCGGGCAGCTTCCGGGAGATGCCGGTCATCGAACCGCCGGGTACGTACACCAGGTAGCGGCCGGGAAGGGAGATCTGGCTGGTGAGCCGGGCGCCCTTGTGGCCCACGGGGTCCTTGGTGACCTGGACCAGGACGGTGTCGCCCGACTTCAGCGCGTTCTCGATCCGGCGCTGCTTGCCTTCGAGGTTGACGGCTTCCCAGTTCACTTCGCCGGCGTACAGCACGGCGTTGCGGCCGCGCCCGATGTCCACGAACGCAGCTTCCATGGACGGCAGCACGTTCTGGACCTTGCCCAGGTACACGTTGCCGATGAGCGAGTCCTGCTGGGTTTTGGACACGAAGTGTTCGGCCAGGACGCCGTCCTCGAGGACGGCGATCTGGATCCTGTCGTCGCGCTGGCGGACGATCATCTGCCGGTCCACGGATTCGCGGCGGGCCAGGAACTCTGCTTCGGTGATGACGGTGCGGCGGCGGCCGGTATCGCGGGACTCGCGGCGGCGCTGCTTCTTGGCCTCCAGGCGGGTGGAACCCTTGACACTGGTGACCCGGTTGCTGACCGGCGCTTCGGTGACGGCGCGCGGCGCACGGACGCGGGTGACGGTGTTGGGCGGGTCGTCTTCCCCGCCGCCCGTCAGTTCGAGGTCCTGGTCACCGCGGCGGCGGCGACGGCGGCGGCGGGAGGTGACACCCTCCTCCAGCTGCACGGCGCTGTCTTCGTCGGCCTCGTCCTCGGCGTCGGCCTCGGCGTTGTCGCCCTCGATGTCCTCGTCTGCGCTGTCGCCGATGCGGCTGCGGCCCCTGCGTCCCCGGCTGCGGCGCCGGCGGCGGCCGGAGGAATCGTCGCCGTCGTCGGTCTCTTCCTCTTCAGGCTCCTCGACGGCGGGCACTGCGGGACGGACCACGGTGCTGAGGTCCGGCGCCTGGAAGATCACGGACGTGGGAGTTGCAGGCTCCAGGAAGAGGGAACCAAAGGGGCTGGCAGCCGCGGCGGGTGCGGGCTCTTCCTTGGCCGTGGTTTCCCGGGCCGGCTCCTGGGCAGAAGCGGCCTCCGGGGCAGCGGGCTCCTGGCCCGGCTCCTCCGCCGCGACTTGCTCCTGCGCAGCAACCTGTTCGGGGGCGACAACCTGTTCTTTGGCTTCCGGCGCTACTGACTCTGCAACCATGGCGCCGGCTGCCCCGGATTCCACTGCGGGCGTGGCGGCGGGGGACACAACCTTGCGGGTGGCCACCCGGCGGCGGCGAACGGGCCTGGTTTCGGCGTCTGCCGTGGCCGTGGCGGCAGGTACTGCTTCAGGGCTTTCGTCGGGCGCGTCCGATTCCGATGCCGGAGCGTCGACGGCCGCAACGCCGGCAGCGGGTGCCGCCGCTTCGGCTTCATCAGCGAAGGCGGGCAGGGGTTCGGCGATGCCGGCTTTCCTCCGGGCGCGTGTGCGCCGCGCCGGGGCCTTGGCCGCCGCGGCGGCTTCCTCCGCCGGCGAGTCGCCGCTCGCTTCGGGGGCGGGCGCTTCCGGCGCCGTCGCTACGACACCTGTCACGGCATCTGTCGGTGCATCGTCGGTCTTGGGAGCCGCTTTGCGGCGGGTACGTACAGCCCTCTTGGGAGCAGCAGCCCCGGCAACCGCTGCATCATCGTTAACGGCCAGTTCCTGATCATTGTCCATATGTGGCAACACTCCTGCCCCTGACGTACCGCCACATCCGGCACCCATTGGGGCACATATTGTCAAAACCCGCAGGCGTTGACAGAAGTCAAGTGGATACTCCCAGGTTCGCACCGTCATTGGGGTGCGGCAGCCCGTGGGAGCCGGTGGATGTTCTGAAAACCCGTTGTTCTGCGTGCCACAACCAGGTGCCGCCCAATGGAGTGGCGGGAGTGCCGGAAGAATCCGAAGCCTGCCCTGCCCATCATTGGCGGTCTTGGGAACATACCACCGGACCGGAGTCCGAATGTGGATCGGCTTCCAGCCACGTTCATTCTCTCACATCCGCGCCGGATCGCCGCGGAAGCAGGCGCTGCTGATCCTGTTTCTGTGTGGCGGCTCCAGCCTCCGGCGTTACAATCAGGCACAGGAGCACCGGACGAAAAGGACGCCACACCCATGCCCAGCACCTCCCCCGTCAGCGCCCATCAACAGGAAAGGGCCACGGATCCGCAGGCCACTGCTGCCGCAGGCGTTCCGCGGATGACCCGGAACAGGCCCTTCGGCTGGCTGCTGGTCATCACCGGAATCGTGGGCTGGCTTGCCTCCGGAACCTTGGTCCTGGAAAAGCTCGAGGTACTCAAGGACCCCACCCACACCACCGTGTGCGACGTGAACCCCTGGATCTCCTGCGGCCAGGTCATGCAGACGTGGCAGAGTTCGCTGTTCGGTTTTCCCAACATGTTCATCGGCATCGTGGCCTTCGCCATCATCATCACGGTGGGCACGGCCTTGCTGTCCGGCGCCACCTTTGCCCGGTGGTACTGGATGGGGCTGCAGGTCGGCGTCACGCTCGGCTTCGCGTTCGTGGTGTGGCTGTGGTCCCAGGCGCTGTATTCGATCCACATCCTGTGCCCGTTCTGCATGATTGTCTGGGCGGCCATGATTCCGCTCTTCGTGTGGACCACCATCAGGAACATCACCGCCGGGGTGATTCCCCTGCCTGCAGGGCCTGCCCGGGTGCTGGGTGATTCGGGCTGGATCATCACGGCACTGCTGTATGTGGCCGTCGTCGCCACCATCTTCTTCGCGTTCATCCAGGTCTTCGCCGGAACGTCGGGCTTCTAGAGCAGGCGGCAAAAGCCCCCGGCACGGAAGAAGCCCCCGGTTCCGAAGAACCAGGGGCTTCCTGCTGTCCTTGGGGTGTCAGCCCTGGAACCAGATCTTGATCTCGCGCTCGGCGGAGTCGGTTGAGTCGGAGCCGTGCACCAGGTTCTGCTGGACCTTCAGGCCCCAGTCCCGGCCGAAGTCGCCGCGGATGGTGCCCGGGGCCGCCGTCGTGGGGTCCGTGGTGCCGGCCAGTGACCGGAAGCCCTCGATGACGCGGTGCCCTTCAAAGATGGCCGCCACAACGGGTCCGCTCAGCATGAACTCCACCAGCGGCTCGTAGAACGGCTTGCCCACGTGCTCCTCGTAGTGCTGCTCCAGCAGCTCACGGGTGGCGTCAACCTTCTTCAGTTCAACAAGGCTGTAGCCCTTGGCTTCGATCCGGGCCAGGATGGCGCCGGTCAGGTTACGGGCGACGCCGTCGGGCTTGATCAGGACAAGGGTGCGCTCTGTAGTCACAACTGCTCCAATGCGTTGGTGGGGTTTCGGGATAAGTCTACGGGGCCGGGTTTCCCGGGACGGGCCGTCGGGGACTGGCCTACGGTGACTGCGGCTGGGCAGGGCCGGCGGCACCGTCCGGGTGGGCAGCTTCCCATTCGGCCTGTTCACGTGCGCGCTGCGCGGCCTCCCGGTCCAACCGGATGCCGGTGCGGATTCCGTACCACCAGGCCAGAGCGAAGAGCCCGCCCACCAGGAACATGGCCGGCTCGAAGATGCCGGTGAGGATCAGGACCAGCTGCAAAATCCATCCCAGCCCGATGCCCCAAGGCTTGTTGAGGACCGCACAGGCGAAGATCATCACCACGCTGAGGGCAATACCCACACCAAGAATCACTGCCGGCGGGAACTCTCCGCGGCGCAGGCCAAATACCGCCAGGGTGGCAAAGAACATGACGAACGCTTCCAGGAGCAGCACCGTGGAGGCGAACATCACCTTGGTGGAGCGGCGCTTCTTTGGCATGCCCGGACGCCACTCGCGCTGGGCTTTGGTCAATCTCGCCACGGCTACGCCTCCGTTTTTCCGAGCAGGATCCGGGCCTCTGCCACCAGGGTGATGGAGCCGGTGACCAGCACGCCGCCGGAAAGGTCGTCGTTGGCTTCGGCCCGTTCCACCGCCCATTCAAGTGCGTCGTCCAACTGCTCGGCGACGTGCACGTTGTCCTCGCCAAATCCCAAGTCAATTGCCAGCTCGGCCAGCTCAGCGGCCGGAACCGCCCGGGGAGAGTTGGACTGGGTGAAGCAGTACTCCACCGCCATGTCCCCCAGCGACTCCCTGAGTTCGCGCAGGATCTCCTCGGCGTCCTTCTCCTTGAGCACGCCCACCACGGGGACCAGCCTCGTGAAGGTGAATGCTTCGTGCAGTGCGGCGGCGGAGGCCTTGATGCCGTCGGGGTTGTGGGCGGCGTCCACGATGATGGTTGGCGCGGTCCTGACCACCTCCAGGCGGCCGGGCGACGTTACGGCCGCGAAGCCTTCCTGCAGCACTTCGGCGTCGAGTTCTTTTTCACCGCCGAAGAACGCCTCCAAAGCGGCCACCGCCACGGCAGCGTTTTGCGCCTGGTGGGCGCCGTGCAGCGGCACCAGGAGGTCCGGGTAGCGGCCGGCGATGCCCTGGATGGTCACCATCTGCCCGCCCACAGCCACTGCCCGCGACTCGACGCCGAACTCCACGCCCTCGAAGCGGAAAGGTACGCCCACTTCCTTGGCCTTCTCCAGCAGCACCTGGGCCGCATCGAGGGGCTGGGCGGCGCTGATAAGGTAGCCGCCGGGCTTGATGATGCCGGCCTTTTCATGGGCGATGTCCTCCGTGGTGTCTCCCAGGAGGTCGGTGTGGTCCAGCGAGATCGGCGTCACCACCGATACCTGGCCGTCGCCCACGTTGGTGGCGTCGGTAATGCCGCCCAGGCCCACCTCGATGATGGCCACGTTGACCGGCTGGTCAGCGAAGACGGCGAAGCCCAAAATGGTGAGGCATTCGAAGTAGGTCAGGCGCGGCTGCCCCTCGGCTTCGAGTTCGGAGTCCACGATCTGCAGGTAGGGCCTGATTTCATCCCAGATCCTGACGAACGTCTCGTCAGATACCGGATGGCCGTCGATGCTGATCCGCTCCGTGACCTTGGACAGGTGCGGGCTGGTGTAGCGCCCGGTGCTCAGGCCGTGGGCGCGGAGCACCGACTCGATCATCCGGGACGTCGAGGTCTTGCCGTTGGTCCCGGTGACGTGGATGATCGGGAACGCCTTGTTGGGCTCGCCCAGCACGTCCATCGCGCGGAACAGCGGCGCCAGCCGGGGCTCCATCTTGTTTTCCGGCGCCCGTCCCAGCAGTTCGGCGTACACGCTTTCCACGGAAAATTCGTCGCTCATGTCCTAGGCCTCCACTTTTCCAACCACGACGGCGGGTTCGGACACGGTGCCCGGTTCTGCCGCCAGATCCACCGTCAGCGTCTCGCCCTTGACCAGTTCAGCGTTGGCCAGCAAGGCATCCACGACGTTCTGCGGGGCGGTGACGGTGGTCCGGATACGGTCGCTCACGCTGAGCCCGGCGTCCTTGCGGGCCTGCTGGATGGCGCGGACCATGTCGCGTGCCAGCCCTTCGGCCTCAAGTTCGGGGGTGACTTCCGTGTTCAGGACAACGAATCCGCCGCCGGGCAGTACGGCAACCGCTGCCGACGCGCCCTCGGACTCGGCCACCACTGTCTCCAGCGTGTACTCCTGGGGTTCCAGCTGGAGTCCGCCGGCGGTGACCACACCGTCTTCGTCCACCGACCAGTCCCCGGACTTGGAGCCCTTGATGGCAACCTGGACGTTCTTGCCCAGGCGCGGCCCGGCAGCGCGGGCGTTGACCACCAGCTTCTGCTGGATACCGAACTCCTCGGGGGAGGCGGTGGCGGCGTCCAGCAGGCGAACCGAACGGAGGTTCAGTTCATCGGCGACGACGGCGGCGAAGCCCTGCAGGGTGTCCGCTCCCGGTGCCACGACGGTCAGCTCCTGCAGCGGGAGGCGGACACGGAGGTTGGCTGCCTTGCGGAGCGAGGAACCGGTGGAGCAGATCTGCTGGACCCGGTCCATGGCTTCCACCAGGGACGGATTTGCGGGGAAGAGGTCCGCGTCCGGCCAGTCGGCAAGGTGCACGGACCGGCCGCCGGTCAGGCCGCGCCAGATCTCCTCGGAAACCAGCGGCAGCAGCGACGCCGCTGCACGGGTTACGGTCTCCAGGGCAGTGAAGAGCGCGTCGAAGGCGTCCTGGTCCTCGTCGAAGAACCGCTGGCGGCTGCGGCGGACGTACCAGTTGGTGAGCATGTCCAGGTAGCTGCGCAGCGAGTCGCAGGCGCCGGAGATGTCATAGGTGTCCAGCTGCCCCGTCATGCTGCGGACCAGGTCGCCGGTGTTGGCCAGCAGGTACTGGTCCAGCGTGTCCCGGTAGCCCTCGTAGCGCAGTTTGGCGTCGTAACCGGCGCCACCGTTTGCGGCGTTCGTGTACAGGGTGAAGAAGCTGTACACGTTCCAGAGCGGCAGGATGACCTGGCGGACGCCGTCGCGGATGCCCTGCTCGGTGACGATCAGGTTGCCGCCCCGGAGGATGGGGCTGGACATGAGGAACCAGCGCATGGCGTCGGAGCCGTCGCGGTCCAGGACTTCGGAGACGTCCGGGTAGTTGCGCAGGCTCTTGGACATCTTCTGGCCGTCGGAGCCCAGCACGATGCCGTGGCTGATGACGTTCCGGAACGCGGGCCGGTCAAACAGCGCGGTGGACAGGATGTGGAGCATGTAGAACCAGCCACGGGTCTGGCCGATGTACTCCACGATGAAGTCCGCGGGGTTGTGGGTGTTGAACCAGGCCTCGTTCTCGAACGGGTAGTGCACTTGGCCATAGGGCATGGAGCCGGAGTCGAACCATACGTCCAGCACGTCCTCCACGCGGCGCATCACCGACTGGCCCTCTTCCGGGGTGCGGGGATCATCCGGGTTGGGCCTGGTGAGTTCGTCGATGAAGGGCCGGTGGAGGTCCACCTGGCCGTCCTTGTTCAGGGGAAGCCGGCCAAAGTCAGCCTCGATCTCGGCCAGGGAGCCGTAGACGTCGGTGCGCGGGTATTCGGGATCCGTCGACTGCCATACGGGGATGGGGCTGCCCCAGAAACGGTTGCGGCTGATGGACCAGTCGCGGGCGTTCTCCAGCCACTTGCCGAACTGGCCGTCCTTGACGTTGCCGGGGATCCAGTTGATCTCCTGGTTCAGTTCGGACATCCGGTCCTTGAACTTCGTGACCTCCACGTACCAGGACGACACGGCGCGGTAGATCAGCGGGTTGCGGCAGCGCCAGCAGTGCGGGTAGCTGTGCTCGTAGCTGGCCTGCCGGACCAGCCGTCCATGGGCGCGGAGCACCTGGGTGATGGGCTTGTTGGCTTCGAAGACCTGCAGGCCGACGATGTCGTGGAGGTCACCGTGCTTGAACAACGGCAGGAATTTGGCGCCCTCGTCCACGGAGAGCACAACAGGGATGCCTGCCTCCTCGCACACTTTCTGGTCGTCTTCACCGTAGGCCGGCGCCTGGTGCACGATGCCCGTTCCATCTGTGGTGGTGACGTAGTCCGCCACCACGAAGCGCCAGGCGTTTTCCATGCCGTACTTTTCGTTGTCGGCAAAGTCGTCCCAGAGCCGCTGGTATTCCAGCCCTTCCAGTTCGGCGCCGGAGTGGGTCGACACCACGGCGGCTTCGGCCTCTTCGAAGCTCCCGTAGCCGAGGTCCTTGGCGTAGGCGCCCAGGAGGTCCGCCGCGAGCAGGAAGCTGCCCGTGACCGGGGCGTCCGGCGAGGCGGCCTTGATGCCGTTGGGGCCGGCAGGCAGCACGGCATAGGTGATGGAAGGCCCGACGGCGAGCGCGGCGTTGGTGGGCAGCGTCCAGGGGGTGGTGGTCCAGGCGAGCGCCTGCACGCCGGCAAGCTCCTTCGACAGTTCCGAGTCCCCGGCGAGGATGGGGAACGTGACGGTGACGGTCTGGTCCTGGCGGTTCTTGTAGACGTCGTCGTCCATGCGCAGCTCATGGTTGGACAGCGGGGTCTCGTCCTTCCAGCAGTACGGCAGCACCCGGTAGCCGTTGTACGTCAGGCCCTTGTCGTGGAGCTGCTTGAACGCCCAGAGGACTGATTCCATGTACTCGACGTTGAGTGTCTTGTAGTCGTTGTCGAAGTCCACCCAGCGGGCCTGCCGGGTGACGTAGCTGCGCCACTCATCGGCGTACTTCATTACTGAGGCGCGGCAGGCGTCGTTGAATTTATCGATGCCCATGGCTTCGATCTGGGTCTTGTCGGTCATCCCCAGCTGCTTCATGGCCTCCAGCTCGGCAGGCAGGCCGTGGGTGTCCCAACCGAAGCGGCGTTCCACGCGCTTGCCGCGCTGGGTCTGGTAGCGGCCCACCAGGTCCTTGGCGTAACCGGTGAGGAGGTGGCCGTAGTGCGGCAGGCCGTTGGCGAAGGGCGGGCCGTCGTAGAACACGAATTCGTTGCTGCCCGGCTCCCCGCCGGGAAGGTCGGCGCTGCGTTGGTCAATGCTGGCCTGGAAGGTGCCGTCCTGGTCCCAGTACTTCAGGATGCGCTCTTCGATCTCCGGAAACTTCACGGAGGCGGAAACGCCGGCGCTGCCGTTGGAAGAGGTGCTGGAGGCTGAGGCCTTGGGGTAAAACGTCATTTTCGACATCCTGGGTTGAGCGTGGGTGAACTCCCGGCGCGGGGGCCGGTGGTTCCGTTCAGGATGCGAGGACGGCTGCCGTGCCGTCCGGAAGACTGCACGTTCACCGCGGTACCACCTCACTTACCGGCGCTGCGTGTTCCCTGGGGAACGGCCGCTGGCCCCGGCCTCTCATTACTGCTGTGACGGGCTTACCCGTCCGGTTCTACTGACGCGGGGCCGCCTTGCAGGGCGGCTGCGTGTTCTTCCGGAAGCTCACCGGTGATTGCCGGGTCTTAGCCACTCCAAAGTCTACTATCGCCGCGGCGTCCAGTGCCATTCGGAGCGGGCTGCCCATTCCGGGGCTGACGCCGCCGCGGCCCATTGCCTAGACTCGCGTCATGACAGCTTCCGGACGTCCCGCCGGCCGGCGCCGTGCAGCCACGGTGTGCAGGTGGCTGTTCTTTCCTGTTGCCTTGCCGGTGGCGGCCGTCTCAGGGGTCCGCGCGGTGCCCGTTGACTGGCCCGTGTTGGGGGTCCAACTGGTGGCATTCACGCCCTGGCTCGCGGTGCCCGCCGCCGCGGCCCTGTTCCTGGCCTTCGCGGGGCGGAGCCGGTGGCAGCAGGTGCTGGCCGCGGCCCTGGCGGGCTGCCAGGTGTTCTGGCTTTTCCCGCTCGAGATCCGAGAACCTGCGGCCAAGGCTGCCGGCAAGTCCGTCTCCCTGGTTGCCATGAGCATTAATTCGGAGTTGGGCGGCGTGGATGCCGGCGGCGTCGTGGCACTCGTCCGTGAGCTGCATGTGGACCTGCTGGCGGTTGAGGAGTACACGCCCGAACTGGCGCGAAAGCTCACGGCGGCGGGACTGGACGGACTGCTCCCCCACCGGGTTGCCCAGGCGAGGGAACACGCCGGCGGCGCTGCCATCTACTCCTCCTACAACCTGACGGCCAGCGGAATGCTCCCCGATACCCGGTTCGCCATGCCGGTGGCGCGCCTTGACCTCGCCGACGGCAGCGGCAGCAGCGTGCGGGTGGTGGCTGTCCACTCCCTGGCACCCGTAGGGGACGGCCTCGATCAATGGCGCAGCGACCTCGCCGCCGTGGCCAGGGCTGACACCGGTTCCGGTCCCCTACTGCTGGCGGGCGACTTCAACGCAACCTATGATCACCGGGAATTCCGGACACTGCTCGCCGGGAAGGGTGGCAGACGGCCCCTGGTGGACGTGGCGGCTGCCGGGGGCAGCAGGCTGGTGCCCACCTGGCCGATGCGCGGCTACCGGTTGCCGGGCATCGCGCTGGATCATCTGGTGACCAGCCCGGACATCAGCGGCTCCGGTTACTCGGTCCACCGGGTTGGCGGGACGGACCATGCCGCCGTGGCCGCCACCCTGGACATCCAGGTCCCCTAGCCCTTCCCCCAAGGACTCAGCTTCCCGGCCGGCTCAGGCTTTCCTGATCAGTTTGTGGTTGGCGGCCTGTGCCACCGGCCGGATGACGATCTGGTCCAGGTTGACGTGGTGCGGAATGGTGACGGCGTAGCGGACCACATCGGCAACGTCCTCTGCGGTCAGCGGCTTCTCAACGCCCTGGTAGACCTTGTCCGCCGCCTGCGCGTCCCCCAGGCGGTTAAGGGCGAATTCCTCGGTCTGCACCAGGCCCGGCGCCACCTCGATGACGCGGACGTTGTTCTCCACCTCTTCAAGCCGGAGGGCGTTGGTCATGGCGTGCTGCGCGAACTTCGCGGCGTTGTAGCCGCCGCCGCCCTCATATGCGTCCAGTCCGGCGGTGGAGGTGAGGTTGAGCACGGTTCCTTCGCCGGCGGCGCGCAGCATGGGCAGGAACGCCCGGGTGAGCTTCATGGTGCCCAGGACGTTGACGCGGTACATCCACTCCCAGTCAGCAGTGCTGGCGTCACCCACCCTGTCGGCGCCGCGGGCGCCGCCGGCGATGTTGATGAGCGTATCGACGCCGCCCGCGTCGGTGACCTGCGCGAGAAGCCGGGACACGTCGTCGTCCTCTGCAATGTCAGCAGGAATCGCGACGGCGCCCGTTTCGCTTTCCAGCGCGGCGAGGCGTTCGGCGCGGCGGGCCACGGCGAACACCGTCCACCCGTCGGCGCGCAGGGCGCGGACTGCCGCTTCCCCGATCCCGCTGCTCGCGCCGGTCACCAAAGCTGCCTTTTTCTGCGAATCCTTCGTCATGGCACCACCCTAACGGGATCAGCCGGCAGGACGTCCCCGGAGGTAATCAAGCAGGACACGTGCGTGGTTGGCCTCAGTGTTGCGCGCAGCGTAGAGCAGGGTGACGCGGGCGTGGCGGCCGGCCAGTTCCAGCAGCGTACCCACCGCCTGATTTGAATCCAGTTCCACCTGATAGCGTTCGCTGAATTCCGCGAACCTCTCGGGACGGTGGTTGAAGTCCTTCCGGAGGCCCGGGGACGGGGCAACGTCCTTAAGCCAGAGGTCGATGGCCGCGTTCTCCTTTGGCATCCCCCGCGGCCAGAGCCGGTCCACCAGGACCCGGCAGCCGTCGTCGTCCGCTGGTGGATCGTAGATGCGCTTGATGCCAAAGCTGCCCCGGTGCTGGACCATACGCCGCATGCTACCCGCCTTTCCAAGCGCCGGGCCGGAACGGGTTGGGTGGGATGGAAGCGGGCATGAAAGAATTGCCCAATGGCCGAAGACACGCAGGGTACAGACACGCCCACCACCGCCCCCATCAACGTTCCGGACAAGCCGGCCCTCGAAGGACTCGAAACAGCGCTCACCCAGCGCTGGCTGGCCGAGGGAACCTACAAGTTCAACCCCGACACCGCGCGGGAGCAGGTCTACTCGATCGACACTCCCCCGCCCACGGCGTCCGGATCCCTGCATGTGGGCCACATGTTCTCCTTCACCCAGACCGACGTGCAGGCGCGCTACATGCGCATGACCGGCAAGAACGTCTTCTACCCCATGGGCTGGGACGACAACGGCCTCCCCACCGAGCGCCGTGTCCAGAACTACTACGGCGTCCGCTGCGATCCCGCCATTCCCTACAACGCCGACTACCGGCCGCCCGCGCAGCCGGCGAAGAACCAGCGCGATTTCGACGTCGTCTCACGCCAGAACTTCATTGAGCTCTGCGAGGAACTGGCTGTTGAGGACGAAAAGGTCTTCGAAAACCTGTTCCAGACCCTTGGCCTGTCCGTCGACTGGGATCTGACCTACCGCACCATCGATGACACCTCCCGTGCTGTGTCCCAGCGCGCATTCCTGGCCAACCTGGCCGCCGGTGACGCCTACATGGCCGAAGCACCCACGCTGTGGGACGTCACGTTCCGCACGGCGGTTGCGCAGGCTGAGCTTGAGGACCGCGAGGTCCCGGGCGCCTACTACCGCTACCCCTTCTTCACGGAAGACGGGGACAAGGTCTTCATCGAGACCACACGCCCTGAACTGCTGGCGGCGTGCGCGGCGCTGGTGGCAAACCCCGACGACGAGCGGTACCAGCCGTTGTTCGGCAAGACCGTGAAGTCCCCGCTGTTCGACGTTGAACTCGAAGTCAAGGCCCACCCGCTGGCCAAGGCGGACAAGGGCTCCGGCATCGCCATGGTCTGCACCTTCGGCGATTTGACCGACGTCACCTGGTGGCGTGAACTCCAGCTGCCCACGCGCGCCATCATGGGCCGCGACGGCCGCATCATCGCCGAGACCCCCGAATGGATCACCAGCGACGCCGGCAAGGAGGCGTACGCCGCGATCGCCGGCAAGACCGCCTTCTCCGCCAAGGAAGCCGTGGTGGAACTGCTCAAGGAAGCAGACCTGCTGGACGGGGAGCCCAAGAAGATCACCCACCCGGTGAACTTCTTCGAGAAGGGTGACAAGCCCCTGGAAGTGGTCACCTCCCGCCAGTGGTACATCCGCAACGGCGGCCGCGACGAGGACCGCCGCGAACGCCTGATCGGCCGGGGCAAGGACATCGACTTCCACCCGTCCTTCATGCGCTCCCGCTACGAGAACTGGATTGCCGGCCTGAACGGTGACTGGCTGGTCTCCCGCCAGCGGTTCTTCGGCGTCCCCATCCCCGTCTGGTACCCGCTCGACGCGCAGGGCAACCCGGACTACGACAACCCCATCCTGCCCACCGACGGGATGCTCCCGGTGGACCCCGCAGCGGACGCCGCCCCGGGTTTCGACGAGGCACAGCGGGACCAGCCCAACGGCTTTACGGGCGACGCCGACGTCCTGGACACCTGGGCCACCTCCTCCCTGACCCCGCAGATCGTGGGCGGCTGGAGCCGTGACGAGGACCTGTTTGCCAAGGTCTACCCGTTCGACCTCCGCCCCCAGGGCCACGACATCATCCGGACCTGGCTCTTTTCCTCCGTGGTTCGCGCCGACGCCCTGCAGGACTGCGCCCCCTGGAAGCATGCGGCCATCTCCGGCTGGATCCTGGACCCGGACCGCAAGAAGATGTCCAAGTCCAAGGGCAACGTGGTGGTGCCCACCGACGTGCTGAACGAGTACGGCTCGGACGCGGTCCGCTACTGGGCTGCTTCGGCGCGGCTCGGCGCCGACACCGCCTACGAGATCGCGCAGATGAAGATTGGCCGCCGCCTGGCCATCAAGCTGCTCAATGCTTCCAAGTTCGTGCTGAACCTGGGCGCCACCGAGAACTCCGTGCTTGGCGCCGATCTTTCGGTCCTGGCGAACCCCCTGGACCGGGCGCTGCTGGCCCAGCTGGCCGACGTCGTCACCCAGTCCACCAAGGCGTTCGACAACTACGACTACGCCCGCGCCCTGCAGCTCACGGAGACATTCTTCTGGCAGTTCACTGACGACTACGTGGAGCTGATCAAGGACCGCGCCTACGGAGCGGCCGGCGAAGCCGAGCAGGCATCGGTACTGGCGGCCCTGGCCACCACCCTGGACACCCTGCTGCGGCTCTTCGCACCGTTCCTGCCTTTCGCCACGGAGGAAGTCTGGAGCTGGTGGCGGAACGGATCAGTGCACCGCGCCGCATGGCCGGCGGCGCTGGAGATCCCCGGCGGGGACACCACCATGCTGGCTACTGTGGGTGTGGCCCTCAGCGGTGTCCGCAAAGCCAAGTCCGAGGCGAAGGTCAAGCAGCGCACGGAGGTGCTTTCCGCAACCATCACCGCCCCGGAGGCCATGACTGCGCAGCTGCAGGCGGGACTGGCTGACCTGAAGGCCGCGTCCAATGCGCGGGAGATCACCCTCGTGGTGGGCGACGGGGATCTCGCGGTGACCGGCGTTGCCCTGGCTCCGAGCGACGAGCCCGCCAAGGCCTGACAGCCGGCCGGATCCACCAAGGCCTGTTTCCGGAACCTGTCGCCAGGTACCTGTTTCCAGGCAAAGGGGAAGCCCCATCAGCGTTTTGCCGTTGGTGGGGCTTCGACTTTTCGGCCATCTTGTGACGTTATTTCGATGGTCTGGCAGGATCCTCTGAATTCCAGGTCTTGCTACACCGTCACTGGTAGCTTGCACTCAACTTTGCCGATGGCTGCGTCAAATTACATATCACTGGATCTTTGGTTCCTGCGTCCCGCTTCTTTCGAAGTGGGTAAGAACCATTGTTCTCCTGCCCCATTGCATGCACAAGGGCCCCGGAAGAACTACACACCGGTAGTTCTTCCGGGGCCCTTGGCAGGCCAGCCGCCGGCCTGGCGGCCGGGAGGTCAGTCGAATTCCGGGCTCTCCGTGCGGCTGCGCTTCAGCTCGAAGAAGTGCGGGTAGGCGGCAATGGCGGTGGTGGCGTCCCAGATCCTGCCGGCTTCCTCGCCGCGGGGTATGCGGGTCAGGACCGGCCCGAAGAACGCGGTTCCGTTGAATGCGACCACGGGTGTGCCAACATCCTGTCCCACGAGTGAGATGCCTTCCTCGTGGCTGGCCCGCAGCTGCTGGTCATAGGCATCGGTAGTGGCGGCATCGGCGAGGGCGGCAGGCAGGCCACACTCTGCCAGGGCCTTGCTGATGACCTGTGCGCGGTCCTTTTCACCCTGGTCGTGGATCAGCGTGCCCATGGCGTCGTAAAGCGGTTTGATGACCTGCGGGCCATGCTCTTCCCGGGCTGCGATGATGACCCGGACCATGCCCCAGGCGTTGTCCATGGACTTCCGGTAGGCGGGCTCCAGGTCGCGTCCCTCGTTCAGGACCGCGAGGCTCATGACGTGCCACTCCGTTTCGATGTCCCGGACGGCTTCCACTTCGCCGATCCAGCGGGAGGTGACCCAGGCGAACGGGCAGAGGGGGTCGAACCAGAAGTCGGCTTTGTTCTTTGCAGGTGCAGTCACGAAGGTCCTCTCGGTCAGGCAGACTTACGGCGCTTGGCCACGTGCGGAATCATGGTCGGTTCGGCCCCCCGCAGGACCACGTCCTCGGTGATCACTACACTCGCCACATCCTCGCGGCTGGGGAGATCGAACATCACGGGAAGCAGGACTTCCTCCAGGATGGCGCGCAGGCCGCGTGCACCGGTGCCGCGTTCCAGGGCCTGCTCGGCAATGGCGTCCAGGGCGGTGTCGTCGAACACCAGCTCCACGCCGTCGATCTGGAACATCTTCTGGTACTGCTTCACCAGGGCGTTCTTGGGGGTGGAGAGGATCTGGATCAGGGCATCACGGTCCAGATTGGACACCGTGGTGATCACCGGGAGGCGGCCGATGAATTCCGGGATTAGGCCGAATTTCAGCAGGTCCTCCGGCATGACTTCACCGTAGGAGTCCACTTTCTTGCTGGCCTCGTTCAGCGGGGCACCGAAGCCGATGCCCTTGCGCCCGGAGCGGGAGCCAATGATCTCTTCCAGGCCGGCAAAGGCGCCGGCCACGATGAAGAGGACGTTCGTGGTGTCGATCTGGATGAATTCCTGGTGCGGGTGCTTCCGTCCGCCCTGCGGCGGCACAGAGGCAACGGTTCCTTCCAGGATCTTCAGGAGGGCCTGCTGCACGCCCTCGCCGGACACGTCCCGGGTAATGGAGGGGTTCTCGCTCTTGCGGGAGATCTTGTCGATCTCATCGATGTAGATGATGCCCTGTTCGGCCTTCTTAACGTCATAGTCCGCGGCCTGGATGAGTTTGAGGAGGATGTTCTCCACGTCCTCGCCCACATAACCGGCCTCGGTCAGGGCGGTGGCGTCCGCGACGGCGAACGGCACGTTCAGGCGCCGGGCAAGGGTCTGTGCCAGGTAGGTCTTGCCGCAGCCGGTGGGTCCGATGAGGAGGATGTTCGACTTGGCGATCTCGACGTCATCGTGATGCCCGCCGTCCCCCAGGCTTCCGGACTTGGGCGCATGGCCCGCCTGGATGCGCTTGTAATGGTTGTAGACCGCGACGGCGAGGGAACGCTTTGCGGGCTCCTGGCCGATGACGTATTCCTGCAGGAAGTCGAAGATCTCACGCGGCTTGGGCAGTTCAAAGCTGCCCAGGTCCGCGACCTCCGCGAGCTCCTCTTCGATGATTTCGTTGCACAACTCGATGCACTCATCACAGATGTAGACACCGGGCCCGGCAATGAGCTTGCGCACCTGCTTCTGGCTCTTTCCGCAGAAAGAGCACTTCAGCAGATCCGTGCTCTCGCCAATCCGAGCCATATGTGAACCCCTTAGTATCCTGCTGCCAGGCAGCCTTGCACCGTTGCTGAAATCTCTGACCGGCCCGCGGGGCCGGTTCGTGACAACATCCACTCTAGGTCACATTCGCCCTCAAGGGTGGAAAGAAAAGGCCGGTGCGGTCAAATGAACCTGACTGCACCGGCTTCCCGTACTGCTACCTCGTAATTGCCTGGGGCTTGATCTTGCGGGAATCAAGCACCTGGTCGATCAGGCCGTAAGCCTGCGCCTCTTCGGCGGTGAGGATCTTGTCGCGCTCGATGTCGTTGTTGACCTGCTCCGACGTGCGCCCGGAGTGGTGGGCCAGCGTGTCTTCGAGCCAGGACCGCATGCGCATGACCTCAGCCGCCTGGATCTCCAGGTCGGAAGCCTGGCCGCCCTGGCCGCCGGACAGTGCCGGCTGGTGGATAAGGACGCGGGCGTTGGGC
Source organism: Pseudarthrobacter sp. BRE9 (assembly GCF_031844305.1). Classification (NCBI taxonomy): domain Bacteria; kingdom Bacillati; phylum Actinomycetota; class Actinomycetes; order Micrococcales; family Micrococcaceae; genus Pseudarthrobacter; species Pseudarthrobacter sp. BRE9. Next base: position 639,497 of record NZ_JAUZUY010000002.1, read on the forward strand.
AGGGCCAGCCGCTTGCCGGGGGTACCCGCGGCCAGCAGGACGGCAGCCGCGCTGGCGGCCTGGCCCAGGCAGACCGTCTGGATCTCGGGGCGGATGTACTGCATGGTGTCGTAGATCGCCGTCATGGCCGTGAACGACCCGCCCGGGGAGTTGATGTAGAGGGTGATGTCGCGGTCCGGGTCCGTCGACTCAAGGACCAGCAGCTGGGCCATGATGTCGTCGGCGGAGGCGTCGTCAACCTGCACGCCGAGGAAGATGATGCGGTCCTCGAACAGCTTGGTGTACGGGTCCTGGCGCTTGAAGCCGTACGGCGTGCGCTCCTCGAACTGCGGCAGGACGTAGCGGCTGGACGGAAGATTACCGGCGGACCACCCGAAGTTGTAGTTCATTGTCTTTGCTCCTGATCGAAGTGTTCTGGTTGCCGGTTAGTTCTGGGAGGCTGTTTCGCCGGAGGATCCGTTGGAGGTTCCACCGCCGCCGGACACCGAACCGGCGTGTGCGGCAATCTTGTCGAAGAAACCGTATTCGAGGGCCTCGACAGCGGTGAACCACTTGTCGCGGTCGTTGTCCTTGAGGATGGTCTCAACGGTCTGGCCGGTCTGCTCCGCCGTCAGTTCCGCCATGACCTTCTTCATGTGCAGGATGAGCTCGGCCTGGATCTTGATGTCCGAGGCCGTGCCGCCGATGCCGCCGGAAGGCTGGTGCATCAGGACGCGGGCGTTGGGCGTGGCGTACCGCTTGCCCTTGGTGCCCGAGGAGAGCAGGAACTGGCCCATGGAGGCGGCCAGTCCGGTGGCAACGGTCACGACGTCGTTGGGAATGAACTGCATGGTGTCATAGATGGCCATGCCTGCCGTGACGGAGCCGCCGGGCGAGTTGATGTAGAGGTAGATGTCCTTTTCCGGGTTCTCGGCCGAAAGCAGGAGAAGCTGCGAGCAGATCGCGTTGGCGTTGTCGTCACGCACCTCCGAGCCCAGCCAGATGATCCGCTCCTTGAGAAGGCGGTTGTAAATGTAGTTGTCCTGGGCTGCAGGATCGACGGTCGCCATCCGGGGGGCCTCTGAGTGCTGTGACATGTTTATTTACCTCTCACTGGTGACGGTGACATCACTGAAAATCACTACTTGGACACTAACCGGTTTCCCCGGCGTTTTGTTCGCGCACCGACGGCTGTTCGCTGACGGCGCACGATGGCCGAATCCGCGCCATGCTGTTTCAGGGCCAACGCGAACGGCCCCCGGATCGGAAGGATCCAGGGGCCGTTGCTGCGGGTTGTTAAGGACTAGGCCTTGGCCTCTGCCGCGGCGTCCTCAGCCTCGACAACCTCGGCCTCGGCGGCTTCGGTTGCCTCAGCGTCGGCTGCCTCTGCGGCGGGGGCTTCCTCGCCGCCGGGGCGGACGAAGTCGCTGAGGTCAACGGTGTTGCCCTCGGTGTCGGTCACCGTGGCCTGGCCCAGGACGACAGCCAGTGCCTTGCGGCGGCGGACCTCGGACACCATCATGGGGACCTGGCCGCTCTGGTCGATGATCTGGGCGAACTGGTTGGGATCCATGCCGTACTGGCTGGCGGTGCTGACGATGTAGTCGATCAGCTCGTTCTGGCTGACGTTGACTTCTTCCTTTTCGGCGATGGCGTCAAGGATGATTTCGTTCTGGAAGGCGCGGGCCGTGTTGGCGCGGACCTCTTCGCGGTGCTCTTCGGTGTCGTGCTCGCCGTCTCCGTGGCCGTTGCCCTCCTGGAAGTGGGCTTCGAGCTGCTCTTCGACCACCGAATCCGGAACGGGAACCTCAACCAGTTCGACCAGCTTGTCCAGGACCTTGTCGCGGGCTTCAACGCCCTGCTCCACGATCTTGGACTCGGCGGCCTGCTTGGCCAGGTCCTCGCGAAGTTCGGCGAGGGTGTCGAATTCGGAGGCGAGCTGGGCGAAGTCGTCGTCCGCGTCGGGCAGTTCGCGTTCCTTGACGGCCTTCACGACAACCTTGACCTGGGCGGCTTCGCCGGCGTGGTCGCCGCCGACCAGGGTGGTGTCGAAGATGGCGTCCTCGTCGGCGCTGAGGCCGGTCACGGCCTCGTCCATGCCCTCAAGCATGGTGCCGGCGCCAACCTGGTAGGACAGGCCGGCAGCGGAGTCCACTTCCTCGCCGTCGATCGTGGCGGTGATGTCGATGGTGAGGAAGTCACCGTCGGCAGCGGGACGGTCGACGGACTTCAGGGTGCCGAAACGGCCGCGCAGTTCGTCCAGTGCCTTGTCCACGTCGGCTTCCGAGGATTCCGCAGCCGCAACCTGGACCTCGATGCCGGCGTAGTCCGGGAGCTCGATTTCGGGACGGACGTCAACTTCCGCGGCGAACTTCAGGCCGCCGTCGGTCGCGGAGGGGTCGGGCACCTCGGTGATTTCCACCTCGGGACGGCTCAGGGGGCGGATGCCGGACTCCTGCACGGCAGCTTGGTACCAGCCGTTGAGGCCGTCATTGATGGCCGTCTCCAGGACGTAGCCGCGGCCGACGCGCTGGTCGATGAGCTTGGCAGGAACCTTGCCCTTGCGGAACCCGGGAACCTGGATCTGCGACGCAACAGTCTTGTAGGCCGAGTCGATGCTGGGCTTCAGTTCCTCAAAGGGGACCTCAACATTGAGCTTGACCCGCGTGGGGGTGAGGTTCTCGACAGCGCTCTTCACGGTCTAAGTACTCCTGGGTTGTGGGATGGGTTTCTGCAAACGCAATGGATGTCCAGGCCTACCGGTCCTGGCCGCAGAGTCGGGGTGACAGGATTTGAACCTGCGACTTCCTGCTCCCAAAGCAGGCGCTCTAGCCAAGCTGAGCTACACCCCGTAAGTGCACAGGCAAGTCTACGGTGATACGCGTCGCGATTGCACATTTGACACGTAGGCCATGGATTAGGTTTAGTTGTATCCGGCTTGAACAGCCAGCCCGGAGTTTCCGCGAAAAACGGATCTTCCTTCGGGGACGTAGCTTAATGGTAAAGCCTCAGTCTTCCAAACTGATTACGCGGGTTCGATTCCCGTCGTCCCCTCCACAACAAGCAGAAGGCCCCTCCACGGAGGGGCCTTCTGCTATTTAACTTCCTACTCCTGTCCCTGTTGGCAGAACGGGCACCAGTAGAGGTTCCGCCCGGCCAAGTCGGCGATGAGCACGACCGTGCGGCACACCCGGCAGGGCAGGCCGTGCCGTTTGTAGACGAAGTGGACATCGTCCCGGCCGGGGAAGTGGGCGCTTTTGGGCGGCACCGGCGCCCCGGACGCAGCAGCTTTCGCGGCCGTGGTGCCGTCGAGCCTCCAATATTTCGGCGGCGTGGTGATGATCCGCCCGTCCGCCACGCCGTCATTCATGACGGCCACGATGTCACGCCAAAGCTTCCGGGCATCGTTGTCCGGAAGTGAAGTCCCGGGCAGCCAGGGGTCCAGGCGACGGCGGAACAGGACTTCCGCGCGGTAGACGTTCCCGACGCCGGCAATCACCTTCTGGTCCATGAGCAGGGCGGCCAGCGGCGCCTTCCGCGCCTGGACGTTTGCTGCAAAACGGCCCGCATCGCCGCGGAAGTTCCGCAGCGGGTCAGGTCCCAGCCGGGCCAGCACCGTGCGGGCTTCCGCGGCCGTGATGGTTTCGCACGTAGTGGCACCCCGAAGATCCGCCCAGCCGTGGCTCGCGGCGAGCCGGACCCGGACGGCCCCGACGGGAGCCGGCGGGCCGGCGTAGGGCGCGCCGCCGTCGTCGTCCCCGTCAGCGAAGGCCTCCTGCTCCCCGACGCGCCGGGGCGCACCAATGCTGGAGGCACCGGCGAAAGTGCTGTCACCGCCGAAGCTCCAGGCGCCGTACAAACCAAGGTGAACGTGCAGCACCAGCGCGTTGTCGAAGTGCAGGAACAGGTGCTTTCCATGCGCCTCGGCAGTGAGCAGGATGTGCCCGTCCAGCAGTGCCGCTCCCCCGCTGAACCTGCCCTGGGGGCTGGACACAGCCAGCGTCTCACCCGCGAAGACGTCGCCGAACTGGCGCGCGAGCCTGCGGACGGAATGGCCCTCAGGCACTACTCGATGACCTCGCCGGTTGCCTCGTAGGCCGCAATCTTGCCGATCCTGCGCACATGGCGCTCGTCGTTGCTGAACGGCTCGGACAGGAATGCCTCGATCAGCTCCGTCGCTTCTTCCACCGTGTGCTGGCGTCCGCCGACAGCCACGACGTTGGCGTCGTTGTGCTCGCGGGCCAGGGTGGCGGTGGAAAGGTTCCACGCGAGGGCTGCGCGGACGCCCTTGACCTTGTTGGCGGCGATCTGCTCACCGTTGCCGGAACCGCCCAGCACGATGCCAAGGGCGTGGACGCCCGCCTGCTGGTCGGCAACCACAGCCAGGGCCGCGTTGATGCAGAAGGAAGGGTAATCGTCCTGGGCGTCGTAGGCCTTGGGCCCGTGGTCCACCACCTCGTATCCCTTGCCGGTCAGGTGGGAGACCAGGTGGGCGCTGAGCTCCATGCCTGCGTGGTCGGTGGCGATGTGGACCCGCGGGAAGGCAGGGGAAGTGGTCACGTGCAAAGTCCGTTCGGTTGTGGGAGCTGGCGGGCCGCCGTGTGGGGCCCGGAACGACACCGATAAGGATACTAGGAGTGCCGCTGGTCAGGACTCGGGATGCCCGGCGGCCGGCGGGGTGTTCCCGCCGCCGCGGGCCCGGGCGGCAACGCGGGTGAGGACTTCGGCCAGTTGCGCGGCGGAATCCTGGCTGCCGCCGCTGACGGCCAGGCGCTGGCCGTCAGTCTTGCTTACGACGACGGCGGGGCCGCTGCTGACCAGCATGGCGGCGGTCCCGCGGTGGTGCCGGTAGCCCCACCCGCCATAGTCCGCGGCCCGCACGTCCGCGGCGCTGGCATCCGAAATGGCACCGGCAGGCACATCCATGACGGGGACCACCCCGGCCAGCAGGACCTTCAGCCCGCGGCGGTCCGCCCGGATGCGGGCGAAGAGGAACGCGGCGCCGACGAGCGCCAGGACCACGAGCAGGATCCCCAGCCACGGCACCGCCAAGGCGATGAGGGCCGCCGGGAACAGGGAGGCGATGGCGATCATGACGAAGACCGAACTCCTGGCATGGACCCAGAACCGGATGCTGTCCCGGGCAAGGTCGGGGTCCAGTTCCCGGGTGATGGCGGCCTGCAGCGCCCGGTCATCATCCGGCGACCACTGCCGGTCGGCCTTGTAGACCATGGCCATGGCGACCCCCAGCGACACCGCCGCGCCGCTGCCGAGGGCGAGGACGGTCATGTCCACCCGCGACTGCCGGGCATCGGCCAGCCCGGTCTGGCCGATGAGGCCCGCGGCAAGGGCAGAGGTAATGAACAGGCTGAGGAACAGCCCGGCCCCCATCATGATCCTGCGCATCATCACCGGCCTGCCCAGCGGGACGGCCTGCAGCAGGACCAGCCAGCCTGCGACGACAATCACTGCGGCGCCGACGCCCACGTAGGCGCCGAAGGGCGCGAAGTTGGCACCGCCGTCGTCCGTCCACCGGATGGCGAGCGGCTCCGGAAGGTCCGGGCGCAGCAGCGACGCGCAGTAAACGAAGGCGGCGGCCAGGACGAGGGGGAACCCGACGGCGAAGCGCAGGGCCTTGGTATCCACCGAATCCAGCAGCTTTCCCATGTATTTAACGCTACCCCTGCGGCCGCCCGTCCAACCGCCCGGAAGGCGACACAGGACGGCTGTGAGCTGCGCAACTTGCCAAGGATCCCAAGGATGAAAGAATGCAACAGTGCCGGAACCGGGACCACCGGCCGGCAGCCGAACTTCTCTGGAGGCCCTCCTTTGCCAGGCATGAACCTGACGCGCGCCGAAGCCCGTGAGCGCGCCGAACTGATCACCGTCGAGTCCTACGATGTCAGCCTGGACCTCACCCGCGGCGGAGAGGTCTTTGGCAGTACTACCACCGTGAAATTCACGGCATCGCCGGGCGCAGCCAGCTTCATCGATGCCGTGACCCGCACCGTGCACAGCGTGACCCTGAACGGCACCAGCCTCGATCCGGCCGCTGTGTCCGACGGCGTCCGGATCCAGCTTCCCGGCCTGGCGGAGCACAACGAGCTGACCGTGGTCGCCGATGTGCCCTACATGAACACCGGCGAAGGCCTGCACCGGTTCGTGGACCCGGTGGACAACGAGGTCTACCTGTATACCCAGTTCGAGGTTCCCGACTCGCGCAGGATGTTCGCCGTCTTCGAGCAGCCGGACCTGAAGGCAACCTTTACCTTCAATGTCACGGCCCCGTCGCACTGGGACGTTGTCTCCAACTCCCCCACCCCGGAACCGGTGCCGGCCCCTCCCGCGGAAGACGGAGCGGCCCGGTCCGTATGGGCCTTCGCGCCCACCCCGCGCCTGTCCTCGTACGTCACCGCCCTGATCGCGGGCCCCTACCAGTCGGTCCGCAGCCAGGTCACCAGCTCGGATGGCCGCGTCATCCCGCTCGGTGTCTTCGCGCGGAAGTCACTGATGCAGTACCTGGACGCGGAGAACATCTTCGAACTCACCCGCCAGGGCTTCGGGTTCTTCGAGGAACAGTTCGGCTGCCCCTACCCCTTCGAAAAGTACGACCAGCTGTTCGTGCCGGAATTCAATGCCGGTGCCATGGAGAACGCCGGGGCCGTGACCATCCTGGAAGGCTACGTTTTCCGCAGCAAGGTCACCGGCGCCCAGATCGAGCGCCGCGCCATCACGGTCCTCCATGAACTGGCCCACATGTGGTTCGGCGATTTGGTGACCATGCGCTGGTGGAACGACCTGTGGCTCAACGAGTCCTTCGCGGAGTACATGTCGCACCTGGCGGCGGTGGAAGCCACGTCCTTCACCAGCGCCTGGACCACCTTCGCCTCAGTGGAGAAGTCCTGGGCCTACCGCCAGGACCAGCTGCCCACCACGCATCCGATCTTCGCCGAGATCAACGACCTCCAGGACGTCGAGGTCAACTTCGACGGCATCACCTACGCCAAGGGCGCCTCGGTGCTGCGGCAGCTGGTGGCCTGGGTCGGCCCCGAACAGTTCATGGCCGGCGTCCGTGAATACTTCGCCAAACACTCCTGGCAGAACACCGAACTCCGCGACCTGCTGGTGGAGCTGGAGAAGGCCAGCGGCCGCGACCTGGATGACTGGGGCCGGCAGTGGCTGGAAACAGCGGGCGTCAACACGCTGAGCCCGCAGCTGGATGTGGATTCCGACGGCAAGCTGCGCTCCTTCGCGATCCTGCAGTCCGCCGTTCCGGAATGGCCCACCATCCGGCCGCACCGCCTTGCCGTGGGCTTCTACAACCTGGACAGCGCAGGAAAGCTTGAGCGGGTGCACCGCGAGGAGCTGGATGTCGACGGCGAACGCACCGAGGTGCCGGGACTGGCCGGATTGGCCCAGCCGGACCTGATCCTCATCAATGACGACGACCTCGCCTACGCCAAGGTGCGCCTTGACCCGAAGTCGCTGGCCACCGCGACCGCCCACCTGAAGGATTTTGCCGGCAGCCTGCCCCGGACCCTGGTCTGGAATTTCGCCTGGGACGCCGCCCGCGACGGCGAGACGCCGGCCCGGAAGTACGTGGAGCTGATCCTGTCCAACGTCGCCGCGGAAACAGACTCCTCCGTCATCCTGGTCCAGCTCCGCCAACTGGCCACCACCCTCAATTTCTACGTGGCCGAAGACCACCGTGAAGCCACTGCGGTTGCCGCCGTGGACCGGCTGTGGGACCTGGCGTCGAATGTACCCGGCGGCTCGGACGCACAGCTGCAGTTCATCAAGTCGTTCGCGCTGCTGGCCCGAAGCGCGTCCCAGCTGGACCGGGTGGCCGGCCTCCTCGACGGGTCGGTTGTCATGGACGGGCTGGCCGTGGACCAGGACCTGCGGTGGGAACTCGTAGCATCCCTGGTGGCCGGCGGCCGGCTGGGACAGGAAGGGATCGACGCCGAGCTGCAACGGGACAACACCTCCAGCGGTCAGAATGCGGCCGCCCTGGCCAAGGCTGCCATCCCCACCCCGGAGGCCAAGGCCGCGGCTTGGGAATCCATCGTCGTCAAGGGAGAGCTGTCCAATGCACTGCAGGGATCGGCGGTAACGGGCTTCATGCGCGTGCTGGACCGCTCCCTCCTGGAACCGTACTCGGAAAAGTACTTCGCGGCAGTGCCGGGCATCATGGCAACCCGGACCCACGCACTCGCCCAGCAGATCGTCGTCGGCCTCTACCCGGCGTTGCTCACCACGCAGGCCACCATCGACCGGACGGACGGCTTCCTGGCGTCGCTGCCGGCGGAAAGCGCCGCGCTGCGGCGGATGATGCTGGAGAACCGCGACGGCGTTGCGCGCGCCCTGCGTGCCCGGGCCGCCGACGTTATTGAGGACGGCAGCCCGCAGTGAGTCTTGACCAGCACCGGTATGCGCTGACAGTGCAGTGGACCGGCAACCGGGGTGACGGCACCTCCTCCTACCGGGGCTACTCCCGGGACCACGACGTGCTCATTCCCGGCCTGCCGGCCCTTAAAGGCTCGGCGGACCCCACCTTCCATGGGGACCGGGAACGCTACAATCCCGAGCAGCTCCTGCTGGCCGCGCTGGCGCAGTGCCACATGCTGTCCTACCTGCATGTGGCCGTGAAGCACGGGGTGGTGGTCACGGACTACCGGGACGAGGCGACCGGACTGATGCGGCTCAACCGGGACGGCAGCGGCCAGTTCGAACGGGTGGTCCTGCATCCGCACGTGACGGTGGCCGACGCCGGACAGTCTGAACTGGCCGCAAGCCTCCACCACGAGGCAAACCAGGTCTGTTTCATCGCCCGCAGCGTGAATTTCCCGGTGGAGCACCAGCCGGTGACCGTGGCCGATTAAGCTCCGCCTCCGTTGCGGAGCATATCCACGAGGCGTTGTTCCGTGGCGGGTGGAAGGCCGGCTTTCCGGGGCCGGTCCAGCCCGCGGATGCGTTCATCGTCCAATGTGGCGGCCAGCGTTTCCTGCCAGGGCCGCAGCACCATTCCGGCGACCCGGGCGGCACGGTTGCTGCGGGCCATGAAGCCATCGTGGCCGGGCGGGAGCCAGAGCGGCAGGGACTCCGGCCCGGACCAGTAGTTGACGCCCTGCTCCACCAACCAGTCTCCACCGGCGGTGACGGTGGTGCTGTTGGAGCCGGACGCCCCGCGGCAGGCGCTGATAAGTCCGGCAAAGGGCACCTGGTCCCCAATGGCGTTCAAGGGACCGGTGACCCCCTGCCCCGCTGCGAGCAGGATCCAGGCCGCCAGGTCCCGGACGTCGATGACCTGCGTAGGGTGGCTGCCGATATCCGGGACCAGCACCGGCCCGGAGTTCCGGGCACATCGGGCGGGCCAGTAGCCGTAGCGGTCGGTGGGATCGCCGGGGCCGCTGATCAGGCCGGCCCGGCACAGGTGCGGCCTGCCGGCAGCCGCCTGCAGGGTTGCCTCTTCGATGGCCACCTTGGACTCGCCGTAGTTTTCCGGGGTGGACGGCACCCCTGGGGCCAGCGCCGGCAGCAGTTCCGCGTCTTCCGCCGCTCCGGGGACGGAGTGGTCAGCGTACGCCGAGCAGCTGGAGACGAACGTCCAGTGTCCTGCTTTCTCCGCGAGGCCGGCCAGTGCCTGCCGGGCAGGTCCCGGGTCCCGGGCAACCTCGATCACGGCATCCCATTCGCCTGTCAGTGCCGAGTATGCGGCCGGACCCGTTGAGCGGTCGGCCCTGACCCAGTCGGCCCCGTGCGGCGGTTCGCCCGATGTTCCCCGCGCCAGGCACGTCACGTCATGCCCTGCGGCAACCGCCTGCCTGGCGATTTCCCTGGAGAGGAAGGCGGTTCCGCCGAGGATGAGAATGCGCATTGCCCTACGCTACGGGGGCTAGGGTTGAAAGAGAACAGAGCAATATCGCTAGGAGCTATTTCCACCCATGGTCAGCATGTTGTCCATCCTTCCCCCTGCCAACACCCAGCCGGACGGCATCAGCGTCCCGGGCATCGTGATCAGCCTCGGCATCGGCGTCGCCGTCTGGCTGGTAGCCACGTTCATCATCTCCCGCATCACCAGGCGCATCGCTGCCGGAAGCAATTTCTTCAAGAAGCCCATGTTCAAATGGGTGGCGCCGGCCATCCGCGCCCTGGACCATGAGCGGCGGGTGCAGCGCGCCGAAACCATTGGTTCGCTGCTGAACAGCGTGGTGGGTGTGCTGGTGGTGATCATCACCGGCATGTACGTGCTGCAGAACCTGGACATCGACATCACTCCGTTGCTGACCAGCGTGGGCATCCTGGGTGTTGCCATCGGCTTCGGCGCCCAGCAGCTGATCCGCGACTTCCTGGCCGGGATCTTTATTACCATTGAAGACCAGTACGGAATCGGTGACGTCATCGAAACCAGCGAAGTGGTGGGCGTGGTGGAGTCCATGGGTTTGCGGATCACCCGCGTCCGCTCCGACGACGGAGCTATCTGGTACCTGCGCAACGGTGAAATCCTCCGCGTGGGCAACCGCTCGCAGGGACGCTACGTTCCGCTGCACGAGTCCGACGACGGGACCACCGACCAGGGCTCGGCGCACGTTGAGACCAAGAAGACAGACCAGAAAGCCGGGGAATAGCATGTCGCTTCCCATCGAACCGCGCCCTGTCCAACCGCAGCGGCCCCAGTTGATGCAGAACGATCCCTTCAGCAAGCCGGGCTATACCGACAGCTTCTACGACGCAGTGGGCGGCCACGAGACTTTCGTGAAACTCATCGATGTCTTTTACGACGGCGTGGCCACCGATCCGCTGCTCCGGCCGATGTATCCGGAGGAGGACCTGGCCCCGGCGAAGCGCCGGTTCCTGATGTTCCTCGAGCAGTACTGGGGCGGGCCCACGACCTATGGGGAGGAACGCGGCCACCCGCGCCTGCGGATGCGGCACTTGCCGTTCAAAGTGACGCAGGAGGCAAAGGACCGCTGGCTGTTCCACATGCGCACCGCCGTGGACGCCCTGGAACTCCCGCCGCTTTACGAGGGCACGTTGTGGGAGTACATGGAGCGCGCGGCGCTGTCCATGGTGAACAGCGCTTCCGAGGCCTGACGCCTCCCGGCCCGCGACCCGGTAGGCCCGCGTCCGTTTTCCGCTACAGCAGGCCGCTTCCGGTCCGTGCCAGGACGTGCCCGCGGGGACCGGACAGCCGGAACCAGCGGCCGGCGCGGTACAGCTTCTGGTCGCCGTCGGCCAGGAAGCCCAGCGCGAACGCTGCGAAGGCAGCTCCGGCCGGAAGGCCTGACCCGTCCAGTTCGCGTCCCCACACAGCTGCCCGGGCGTTGTTCACAATGAGGGCGCCGGGTTTCTCGGGCACGATGCCCGCCACCTCCGCGATGCCCGCTTCAGCTGCCGCCTTCAAACCGGCATCACTGACAGCCCCCAGCAACTCCCATCCGCCCCGTGGGGCGCCCACTCCCGTCCACGATTCGGTGACGGTGGTGGGCGGAACCGGCAATTCGGCGTCGTACTCTCCCGCACGTGCCAGCCGGTCCAGGACGGCGGACAGGGCAACGGTGACATCCGTTCCGGACGGTTCCGCAAGCGCCATGGTGCGCAGGCCCAGGATGGTGGGGGTCGATTCGCCCAGCAGCCGGGGCCGCAGGACACAGACGTAGGCGGCCAGGACGGAACCGGCGGCCTGCAGGCGGATGGCGCCGTCGTCGATGGCCTTGGCCCGGGTGGCGAACGTCTTCAGGTCGGCGAGATCCCGGGGATCGGCGAAACGGAAGGACGAGGTGAGAAGTTCAGACACACCTAAACACTACCGGCTGCGCTCCGGTTGAGTGGCTCCCCGCGCGCCGTCTAGAGTCGGACCATGACTGAAGCCGAAGCCGGACTGCTGGCCCCGCCGAGCGGAGACCCCACCTCATCCCTGATCGAACTGCTGGACCTTGGTGAGCTTGAGGGCGCGCGGACGGACGAGGACATCTTCCTGGGCCCCTCCCAGCGGCAGCCGCACCACAGGGTTTTCGGCGGACAGGTGCTGGCGCAGTCACTCGTGGCGTCCATGCGGACGGTGGATCCCGAACGCTTTGTCCACTCCATGCACGGCTATTTCCTGCGGCCCGGAGACGCCAACAAGCCCATCACCTTCGGTGTGCAGCGGCTGCGCGACGGCCGGTCGTTTTCGGCCCGGCGCGTCCACGCCTACCAGGACGGTGTGCCCATCCTGTCCATGATTGCCTCTTTCCAGGGTGAGGACGAGGGGGTCGAGCACTCGTTGGCGATGCCGGCCGGGATCCCGGACCCGGAATCACTGCCCAGCACGGCAGACCTGCTGGGAAAGTTCGACCATCCGGTGGCACGCCACTGGGCCTATGAGCGGCCCTTCGACATCCGGCACGTCGATCCGCCGCTGTACGTTTCGGCCACCGGCCCGCGGGAGGCCCGCAATGCCGTCTGGATGAAGACGTTCGGGCCGATGCCGGACAACTCCAACCTGCACCGCGCCGCCCTGGCCTACGCCAGCGACTACACCCTGCTCGAGTCCATCCTTCGGCGGCACGGCCTCAGCTGGATCACCCCCGGCATGAACGTTGCCAGCCTGGACCATGCGATGTGGTGGCACCGCCCGGCGCGGGTGGATGAATGGCTGCTCTACGTCCAGGAGTCCCCCAGCGCGCAGGGCGCGCGGGGCCTGGCCACCGGCAGGATCTTCAACCGGGAGGGCCAGCACGTGGCCTCGGTGGCGCAGGAGGGAATGGTGCGCGTTCCCGCCGATGCGGCGCACACGTAGGACCCGCACCATCAGTCCTGCCGCTGGGCCTGCGCTGACACGCAGCCGGGCATAAGGAAGGCCGGCACCTCGATCAGTTGAGATCAAGGTGCCGGCCTTCCCTTTGATGCGTTACAACCGCGTCCGGGCCCGCAGGCTAGTCGCGGGTGAGGCGCCGGTGGGTGACGCGGTGCGGCTTGGCAGCATCGGGACCCAGGCGCTCCACTTTGTTCTCCTCGTAGGATTCGAAGTTACCCTCGAACCAGTACCACTTGGAGGGGTTCTCCTCGTCACCTTCATAGGCCAGGATGTGCGTGGCCACCCGGTCCAGGAACCAGCGGTCGTGCGAGACCACCACGGCGCAGCCGGGGAATTCGAGCAGCGCATTTTCCAGGCTGCTGAGGGTTTCGACGTCGAGGTCGTTGGTGGGCTCGTCGAGGAGCAGCAGGTTTCCGCCCTGTTTCAGTGTCAGGGCCAGGTTCAGGCGGTTCCGCTCACCACCGGAAAGGACACCTGCCTTCTTCTGCTGGTCCGGGCCCTTGAAGCCGAAAGCGGCCACATAGGCACGCGACGGCATTTCGACGTTGCCCACCTGGATGAAGTCGAGTCCGTCGGAGACAACCTCCCACAGGGTCTTGTTGGGGTCGATGCCGCCGCGGCTCTGGTCCGCGTAGGAGATCTTGACGGAGTCGCCGATCTTCAGATCGCCGCCGTCCAGCGGTTCCAGGCCCACGATCGTCTTGAAGAGGGTGGTCTTGCCCACGCCGTTGGGGCCGATGACGCCCACGATGCCGTTGCGGGGCAGGGTGAAGGACAGCCCGTCGATCAGTGTCCGGTCTTCAAAGCCCTTCTGGAGATTCTTCGCCTCCAGCACCAGGCCGCCCAGCCGGGGTCCCGGCGGGATCTGGATTTCCTCGAAATCAAGCTTGCGGGTGCGGTCCGCTTCGGCGGCCATTTCCTCGTACCGGGCCAGGCGGGCCTTGGACTTGGTCTGGCGGCCCTTGGCGTTGGACCGGACCCACTCGAGTTCCTCGGCGAGGCGCTTGGCTTGCTTGGCATCCTTCTTGCCCTGGATCTCCAGGCGGGCGCGCTTCTTCTCCAGGTAGGTGGAGTAGTTGCCTTCGTACGGGTAGAGGTGGCCGCGGTCCACTTCGGCGATCCATTCCGCCACGTGGTCCAGGAAGTACCGGTCGTGGGTGACGGCGAGGACGGCACCGGGGTAGCTGGAAAGGTGCTGCTCCAGCCACAGCACGCTTTCGGCGTCCAGGTGGTTGGTGGGCTCGTCGAGGAGCAGCAGGTCCGGCTTCTGCAGGAGGAGCTTGCAGAGCGCCACACGTCGGCGCTCACCGCCGGAAAGGTTGGTGACGTCGGCATCGGCCGGCGGGCAGCGGAGGGCGTCCATGGCCTGTTCCAGCTGGGAATCAAGGTCCCAGGCGTCGGCGGCGTCGATGGCCTCCTGCAGCTTGCCCATTTCATCGAGGAGGGTGTCGTAGTCAGCGTCTGGGCTGGCCATTTCCTCGGAAATTTCGTTGAAGCGCTGGATCTTGCCGTAAATCTCGCCCACGCCCTCCTGGACGTTGCCCAGGACAGTCTTTTCCTCGTTGAGGGGCGGCTCCTGGAGCAGGATGCCCACGCTGTAGCCGGGGCTGAGCCTGGCCTCGCCGTTGGAGGGCTGGTCCAGCCCGGCCATGATCTTGAGGATGGTGGACTTACCGGCACCGTTCGGGCCCACAACACCAATCTTGGCGCCCGGGAAGAAGGACATGCTTACGTCATCAAGAATGAGTTTTTCGCCAACGGCCTTGCGGGCCTTGGTCATTGTGTAGATAAATTCCGCCATGGTCTCAAATCTAGTGGGTTGGCGGGCAGATCTCACATTTGCAGCCGACGGGACAGCCGCGTCAGGAGCCCACGAAGCATTTGCCGCTGGCCAATACCGGAAGGACTGTGACGGTCACGGCACCTTCACGTACCTGCCCGATCACGCAGTCCCTGCCCTGAAGCACGGCGGCTTCGATGGCGTCCGCCTCCAGTCCGGTGGGTGTCCGGCTTTGCGAGACCTGGAGCGCTGCAGGGGCAATGCCCGCTCCGGTCAGGGCGTCACTGACCTGGGCGGTGGCCGGTTTGGGTGTTCCGGTGGCCAGTTTGGTGAGGGCATCCGTAACTGTCCGTTTCACGGTTTCCGTGGCTGCAGCTGCGGCCGCGGACGCAGCACCGGATGTGTTGGCCAACGCTCCCCCGCTGGCGTCCGTGCCTTGCGTCGCCGGCGGCAATGCCTCGCCGCCGCTGCCCTCGATTACCGGTCCGTTGCCGGAAGCATCGGCGCCACAGGCCGACAGAAGACAAACCAGGACGGCGCAGGCCAGGGCTGCACCTGCGCGGTTCTTCTGCCGGTTGTGAGGGGTGGGACGCATGGTGTCATTGTGCCATGGGAACCCGGACGGCCAGGCCGCGTGACGGGTGGTCGGCAGTGGTCCCCGGAGTCAATCGCGGATAACCGCAATACGCAGGTCAGTCATCGGCGGGCGGACGGATGACGGCCGGGGGGGTGCCGCCATTCGTCCGTCCGGGACTGGATGGGAACGTTGATACCTGATGCGTGTTCCTAGACTTCGGCGAGTTCCCCCGTTTCCAGGTCAAGGGAAGCGAGGCCGCCGTCGTTGTCCTCGACGACGACGGCGGCGTGCCCGTGGTCTTCGGGGTTTTCGTCTTGCGGGTCCTCGGGCTCGTACGCGACCTGGTCCATCCCGGGAGCATCATCCGGGGCCGGCGGCTGCTCCACGAGGGAGAGCGCAGGCCTGGAAGCCGTGCGGATGAAGTTTGCCGATCCGAAGGTGAGGTCATGCCCCACAGCTTCGGCGTCGATGATGGTGGAGTGGTACACCCGCCCGTCTTTTTCCCAGGTGCGGAGCTTCAGCTTGCCCACCACGATGACCGGCTGGCCTTTCCTGATGCTGCAGCCGAGAGTTCCCGCAAGGTTGCGGTAGCCCTGCACGGTGAACCAGTTGGTGTGCCCGTCACCCCAGGTCCTGGATTCCCGGTCAAAGCGGCGGGTGGTGGAGCCGATGCGGAAGGAAGCTGTTGCCACTCCCCCCGGCGTGGTGGAACTGGTTATCTCCGTGGCCACGAAGCCGCGGATGGTGATCGATTCGCTCATGTCTACGTCCTGTCTGGATGGTGGCGCCTGTAGCAGGCATGACCAGCATCGCGCCGGACGACAGCGGGCAGGAGGTGTGGGTTTTGCTATGTGGACAACGTCTCTGCTGACAGCGGATGTGGAGGAGGAGTGGCCGTTCGATGACACGGCCGGCATCAGGGCAATGTAAACTTTTTGAGGCACCGGCCTGAAGGCCGGAAGCCAACGCCTCAGTAGCTCAGGGGATAGAGCAGCGGCCTTCTAATCCGCCGGTCGGGGGTTCGATTCCCTCCTGGGGCACCACGGAAAGCGGCTCTGACCTGCCGACACACGGGACAGAGCCGCTTCGGTTTCAGCTAATCCAGCGCGTGGCCAATGAATTCACTTCTCCCCCGCCCTCGGGGCCAGGCCTTTCCGCATGTCCTTGATCCTCCCGACCGCTTCTTTCCACTGGTCTTCCCCGCCCCGATTAGGAACGGCAGCCAAGGAAATTTAAGCCAGTCCGTAATGGATTGAACAAGCCGTGCGGCCGGCGTTGGGTGAAGAGTTCGCGGATTCTGCCCAGCCACGGCAGTGGTAGAAAGGGCTTTGCTTTTTTGTTGCCGTAGCTGTACTTCCACCTAAGCACTCCGCAATTCTGCAGTTCATTGAGCCTGCGCCCGAGGTGCCGCGTCCTGCGGAGCCTGTATGGCTTGATGTCGGGCACGGTTTTCTCCAAATGCCTGTGGCAGCGCCGCCATGTCGGGCGCCTCGCGAGTTTTCTGGAGACAGTACCGGCCCGTGACTTGCGCGCTCGAGTTGCCTAACGGGGCGGATGCTGCGGCCGTGCCTCCCGGCCATTGCCAAGAACGTACCCACGGACTTCCGGAACGTGTGCGTTGTGAGTCACTGGATGCGGATGTCGTCCCAGTCGGGCCCACTGCTTCTTGCAGTCCCCGTGTCCCTCAGCGTGCCGATAGACGACGGGAACACCACGTCCCAAGGGTTGGGTTTGCCATGAGCTGCTGCACTTGGCGGCTAACCGCCGACAAGAAATAAGGCGGACCGTGATGTCACCGGACCGGTGGCGTAGCTAGGCGATCCTGTCCGCCCTGCAGCGCCTCCGCGGCAGCCTGGCGCGCCTTCAACCGGAGCGCGGGTTGTTCGATAAATTTGCAACTCGCCCAAGCGAAGGGGATCACAAGGACGGTTGTGACAGCGACGAAAGCCCAGTAAGGCAATGCCTGGCCGGGAAAGGCCAGGGCAAGGCATTGCTGCACAGGCCACGCGTAAATGTACACGCCGTATGAGATGTCATACCTGGACCCGACCGTCTGCAACGGGAGTCTTTGACCAAGCCACAGCATGAGGTAGGCGAACGGCAGATGAGCGAGGGACGTCGCGGCTCCCGCCAAGATGACGGCCAGTAGTAGCCCGAACGCAATCGCCACTGTGTAGTTGTTAAGCCGAACCCGTTGTGCGTAGATAAATAGGAGTGCCCCTGCTGAGAACGAAATGCCCAATGGGAGAGCCCCAGCCAGCATCTGCGGGACGGCGATAACATGCCAGCCGGCTAGCAGCCGGACGGCGGTCATGGCACAAAAGCACACTACGAGGATCGCCCCCAAATGCGTTTTCTTCGCCACGCTGACGAGAACCCCGATCGCGAAGTAACAGAAGAATTCGTATCCGATGGTCCATAGAGCGCCATTCCAGGTGTTCGGGAACACAAGACCGTCTGCAAGGGTGTCGGATATTCCAGGCTGGTTAATGAACGGCAGGTAAAGGGGCAGATTGCGAAGTGCCCACGTAACCGCATCAAGCAGTTCATAACGGCCAGTAGAGCCGAATAGATAAGACAGGGGAGCTATTGCGAAGGCGACTACTAGAAGGCAGACGATATAGCCGGGAAAGATCCTCAACGCTCGTGCCCGGTAGTAGTCACTGACTCGCCTAGCACCCATGCGGCTGCGGGTGATGAGGTACCCCGAGATCCCGAAGAACCCAAACACGGCCCAGCCACCCAAGGTTTCGCCCCCGACCCTCAATTCGTCGCCGTACCCACCAAGCGCCGTTGAGTGCGAGACAATAACAAGCCACGCGAGTAGTAGTCGTAGAGCGTTCAAAGAATTGTGGCGCGGCTGAAATGTTGATTGCAAGGACATGAGACCCCCCGAAAATAGCGCCACCCAGAAGGCGCAATGTTCCTTATCCTACCGACGATAAGACGGGTTAGGTTTTTAGCGATGTATCCCGTGCCGCTGATTCGGAAAGTAAACCTACTGTCTATCGACTTCGTCTGCTGAATGATGGCCTCGGGTTCGCCAATATCGGATACCGACCAAGACGATCGACTGGTACAGGCGACCCGTAACAACTTTCTAAACGCTCGCCGCTCACCACGAGGAAACTCAGAAAATTAGTGGGCATTACCGCATGCTCCAGAGCCTCAGAAGTCAGGAAGTTCCCAAAATTGTGCGGTTAGGGACGCACCTGAAAACCGTCATCCCCTAATCCGCCGGTCGGGGGTTCGATTCCCTCCTGAGGCACCACGGTGGCGGCGCCCCGGCCTTCGGGCCGGGGCGTTTGCGTTGGCGCTACGCGTGCAGCCGGTGCGGCGCTTCCACCAGGGACCGGATGACACTGCCTGCGGCTCCCAGCAGGGCGCCCGACTCGCCCACCGAGGACACTGTCACCTGGCTGGACGAATACTTGCCGGGCGCATACTTCGCCAGGCTTTCCAGCAACGGGGCCCGCAGCCAGGGCTCAAGGACAGCGAAGTGGCCGCCAAGGACCACGGAGTCGATGTTGACGACCCGCGCCGTTGAGGCGAGGGCTATGCCAAGGCAGCGGCCCGCGCCGTCGACGGCGGAAACCGCCCGGGGCTCCCCGGCCTCCAGTGCCTGCAGGAGCAGGGACATCAGCGTGGAACGCGAACCCCCGTCCGGGGCGAGGCCGGCTGCGGTGAAGATGGCATCCTGGCCGGCAACAGTCTCCAGGCAGCCGGTCCCCCCGCATGAACAGTGCCCGCCGTCAGGGTCCACCACGATGTGCCCCACCTCCCCGGCGTGGCCGTGCGGTCCGGTGAACAGCTCGGATCCGATGACAATCCCGCCGCCGACGCCCACCTCGCCGGAGACGAAGAGGAAGTTTGACGCCCCGTCCGGCCGGTGCCGCAGTTCGGCAAGGGCTGCGGCATTGGCTTCGTTGAACAGCTCCACACCCAGGGGAGCTTCGGGCAGCAGTGCGTCAAGGTCGAGGTCCACGTTGACCCAGCCCAGGTTTGGGGCGGTGAGCACCCGCGCCAAGGCAGGGTCGACGAGTCCGGGCACAGCCAGTCCGCCGCCAAGCACCTCGATGCCCTGCTCCCCAACCGTACTCCGGACCCGGGCCGCCAGGGCTGCGAGCGCGGCCAGCACCGGCCCGTCCGGGCGGTTGCGGTTGTCGCGTTCCTGCTCCTCCCGCGCGAGCACAGTTCCGGTGAGGTCCACCACGGCTGCGGAGATGTAGTCGACGTTGATTTCCATACCCAGGACGGCCCGGCTGGGGCTAAGTTCCAGCCCTACACCGGGCCGGCCACGCCCCTGCGGGTTGAGGCCAATCTCCCGGATGATGCCTGCGTCCAGGAGGTCCAGCACCAGGCTGGACACCGATGCCTTGGTAAGGCCGGTGGCGCCGGCCACCTGGGCGCGGCTGGGATGGGCGCCGGGCGGGAACTCGGCGATCGCCCCCAGCACCAGTGCCAGGTTGCTGCGCCGGACATCCCCCACGCTTCCGGGGGCCGCCCCTCCTGGCCCCGCCACTGCAGGCGCCGGCATCACCATCACAAACCTCCACGGTCACACGTGCTCACAATATTTCCGGCTGTTCTCCAACCTGGACCCTTGACCCCACCCTACGTCCGCTCATATAGTTCAGGCAATGAACTAAAGCTTCGCAACCCCGCGGAGCGCACGATCGCAAGGACGCATCATGACTCTCTCGCCCACCCCCGCCGACAAGTTCACTTTTGGCCTCTGGACCGTCGGCTGGACCGGCGCCGATCCGTTCGGCGTCGCCACCCGCTCCCCGCTTGACCCGGTGGAGGCCGTGCACAAGCTCAGTGAGCTCGGCGCCTACGGCATCACGTTCCACGACAACGATCTGGTCCCCTTCGACGCCTCCGCCTCGGAGCGGGACCTGATCCTCAAGAACTTCCGCGCAGCCCTGGCAGAAACCGGGCTGAAAGTCCCCATGGTGACCACCAACCTCTTCAGCCACCCGGTCTTCAAGGACGGCGGCTTCACCTCCAACGACCGCTCGATCCGCCGCTTCGCCCTGTCCAAGGTCCTGCGGAACATTGACCTGGCCGCCGAACTTGGCGCCGAGACTTTTGTCATGTGGGGCGGCCGGGAAGGCAGCGAATACGACGGCTCAAAGGACCTCGCCGCCGCCCTTGACCGCATGAAGGAAGGCGTGGACACTGCCGCCGGCTACATCAAGGACAAGGGCTACAACCTGCGGATTGCCCTCGAGCCCAAGCCGAACGAACCCCGCGGCGACATCTTCCTGCCCACCGTGGGCCACGGCCTGGCCTTCATTGCCCAGCTGGAACACGGCGACATCGTGGGCCTGAACCCCGAAACCGGACACGAGCAGATGGCCGGGCTGAACTTCACCCACGGCATCGCCCAGGCCCTGTGGGCCGGCAAGCTCTTCCACATCGACCTCAACGGCCAGCGCGGCATCAAATACGACCAGGACCTCGTCTTCGGACACGGCGACCTGACCAGCGCATTCTTCACCGTGGACCTCCTCGAGAACGGCTTCCCCGGCGGTGGCCCCACGTACGACGGCCCGCGCCACTTCGACTACAAGCCTTCCCGCACGGACGGCTACGACGGCGTGTGGGAATCGGCCAAGGCCAACATGGCCATGTACCTGCTGCTGAAGGAACGGGCACTGGCCTTCCGCGCCGACCCGCAGGTGCAGGAAGCCCTCAAGGCCTCCGGCGTCTTCGAACTCGGCGAGTCCACCCTCGGCGCGGGCGAAACCACCACCGACCTGCTGGCCGACGCCGCAGCATTCGAAGACTTCGACGCCGACAAGGCAGCCGAACGCTCCTTTGCCTTCGTCCGCCTCAACCAGCTCGCCATCGAACACCTTCTGGGCGCCCGCTAGGCCATGGTGCTCGTCGCAGGCATCGACAGCTCCACCCAGTCCTGCAAGGTGGTGGTCCGCGATGCGGACACTGGAGCACTGGTCCGCCAGGGCCGCGCCACGCACCCTGCCGGCAGCGAAGTTCATCCGGACCATTGGTGGACCGCCCTCCAAAAGGCGGTAGCCGACGCCGGCGGGCTGGATGACGTCAGTGCCGTCTCGGTGGGCGGCCAGCAGCATGGAATGGTCTGCCTGGACAGCGACGGTGCCGTCATCCGCCCGGCGCTGCTGTGGAACGACACCCGCAGCGCCGGGGCGGCCGTGGAGCTCATCAAAAGTGCCGGCGGCGGCGATCCCGCCGCCGGTGCGCAGTATTGGGCGCGCGCCACCGGCACAGTTCCGGTTGCCTCCCTGACGGTGACCAAGCTGCGCTGGTTGGCGGAAAACGAACCGGAGAATGCGGCGAAGGTGGCCGCTGTCTGCCTTCCGCATGACTGGCTGACCTGGCGGCTCGCGGGTTTCGGCCCCGGCAGCGGCGCGCAGGGACTGGCGGCTTTGGCCACGGACCGCTCCGACGCATCAGGGACGGGGTACTACTCGACGGCGGAGGGCAGGTACCTTCCGGACGTCCTGTCCGCGGCGCTCGGCCATGTTCCGGTCGTTCCCAAGGTTCTTGGCCCGCTGGAGGCGGCCGGACGGACCCCGGCAGGCAGCCTTCTGGCCGCGGGTGCCGGGGACAACGCAGCCGCCGCGCTCGGGGCCGGGGCGGGTTTGGGCGACGTCGTGATGTCCCTGGGCACGTCCGGCACCGTTTTTGCCGTCTCGGAGACCCCGGCGGCAGATCCGTCGGGACTGGTGGCGGGGTTTGCCGATGCTGCCGGGCATTACCTGCCGCTGGTCTGCACCTTGAACGCCACGCGCGTTTTCGATGCCACTGCTGGGCTGCTGGGCGTGGACCTGCCGGAGTTCAACCGGCTGGCCCTGGCTGCTGGCCCCGGCGCCGGAGGGCTCACCCTGATCCCTTACTTCGACGGGGAGAGGACACCAAACCTGCCGGACGCCACGGGTTCCCTGCATGGCATCACCCGGGCCAACTACACCCCCGCCAACCTGGCGCGCGCCGCCGTCGAAGGCGTGGTCTGTTCCCTCGCCGACGGCCTGGCCGCACTCCAGGCGCAGGGCGTGTCTGCCCGCCGGATCCTTCTGGTGGGTGGGGGTGCACAGTCCGCAGCCGTACAGGAAGCAGCAGCTGCCCTGCTGGGAACGGCCATCGCGGTGCCACAGCCCGGTGAATATGTCGCCGACGGCGCTGCACGACAGGCAGCGGCGGCACTCACCGGACGTTTCCCCGCATGGGCGGCTGACGCCGTCGACCTTCCGCAGGGGAAGGACGACGGCGGCGTGCTGGCCAGGTACCGGCGGTTCGCCTCGCTGTATACCCAGGACAGCAATAGGTAACAGAGACGGAAAAGGACCCGGACCGGCGGTGGAACATTCACCGCCGGTCCGGGTCCTTCCATGTGGGGCGCAGGCTCCTGCCGTGACGTAGCAGGAGCCCGCGGTCTATCTCAGGTCAGGCGAACGGGAGAACAAGCTCCGCGTAGCGCTCCTTCACTGTGGCCAGGACGGTGTTGCCGTCCGTGTCCCAGATGTCCTGATTGAAGATTTCTACTTCGATATCCCCGGTGTACCCGGCTTCACGCACCCAGGTGCCGATAGTGGCAAAGTCCACCACGCCGTCGCCCATGTAGCCGCGGGACAGCAGCGGATCGGCGGCGATGGGCATGTTGAAGTCGCACACCTGGTAGGAGGCGATGCGGTTTTCCCGGCCCGCGCGCCCGATCTGCGCCTTCAGTTCGGGATCCCACCAGACATGGAAGGTATCGACGGCGATGCCCACGGTGGATGAGTCGAACGGTGCTGCAAGGTCCAGGGCCTGCCCCAGCGTGGAGATCAGGGCACGGTCCGCGGCGTACATCGGGTGCAGCGGCTCCAGGACCAGGCGGACGCCGTGTTCCTCGGCGAAGGGAACGAGGTCCGCGAGGCGGTCTGCCACGCGCTGGCGTGCTGCCACCACGTCCTTCTCCCCCGGCGCCAGGCCGCCCACCACCAGGAACAGTTCCTTGGTGTCCAGCGCAACGGCTTCGAGGATGGCGGCCCGGTTGTCGGCCAGGGCAGCCGCCTGCCCCTCGGCGTCGGGTGCGGTGAGGAACCCGCCGCGGCACAAGGAGGACACCCGGAGTCCGGCGTCCTTGATCAGGCGCGCGGCCTTGTCCAGGCCGGCTTCCTCCACCCGGTCCCGCCAGGGACCGATCGAGGGAATGCCGGCGTTGACGCAGCCCTCAACGACCTGGGCCAGGGTCCACTTCTTGGTGGTGGCGCTGTTGATGGAGAGGCGCGAGAAGTCGTTCATACGCCCACCCCATTGATCCGCAGGTAATCGGACATCCGGAAGGCAGCCAGTGCCGGGTCCCGCAGGAGGCCGGCCTGGTCCGCCAGTTCGAAGGTCTTGGCCAGGTGGCAGACCGAGCGGCCGGAGTGCAGGCCGCCCACCATCTGGAAGCCGGGCTGCTTGCCGTTGAGCCAGGACATAAAAGCGATCCCGGTCTTGTAGTAGAACGTGGGGGCGCTGAAGATGTGCTTGCCCAGTTCCCGGGTGGAATCAAGGATTTCGCGGGCCTTGACGGTGTTGCCGGCGTCATAGTTCTGCAGCGCCACAGAAGCGGCGGGGTAGATCGCCGCGAAGATGCCCAGCAGGGCGTCGGAGTGGTGGTTGCCGTCGCCGTCGATCAGTTCCGGGTAGTTGAAGTCGTCGCCCGTGTAGA
Organism: Pseudarthrobacter sp. BRE9; assembly: GCF_031844305.1. Classification (NCBI taxonomy): domain Bacteria; kingdom Bacillati; phylum Actinomycetota; class Actinomycetes; order Micrococcales; family Micrococcaceae; genus Pseudarthrobacter; species Pseudarthrobacter sp. BRE9. The sequence continues at coordinate 663,315 of NZ_JAUZUY010000002.1, forward strand.
GGCGGACGCCTTCGGGAAGGGCGGCGCGGAGGGCAACCTCGTGGCTTGCGTCCAGCAGCGAGACTTTGACGCCGTCCACCTTGGCCGCGTTGTCCCTGATAAGGCCCAGGAATGTTTTGGTGGCCGTTGCGACGTCGTCCGAGCCCCAGTAGCCCGCGAGGGCGGGATCGAACATGGTGCCCAGCCAGTGCAGGATCACCGGCTGGTCCACTTCGTGCAGCAGGGTGGAGTAGACCTTCAGGTAGTCTTCGGGGCCGCGGGCAACCTTGGCCAGGGCGCGCGAGGCCATGATGATGACCTTCGGTCCGGCTTCGGTGATGACGGAGATCTGCTCGCGGTATGCCTCGAGGACGGCCTTCAGTCCTGCTTCGCCGGCGGGCAGGGAGTCGATGTCCAGCTGGTCGGTGCCGGCGCCGCAGGATACGAGGTCGCGGACGGACTTGCCGGCGGTGGCCGGGTTGTTGGCGGAAACCACCGAGGCGGCTTCCACTCCCGTGCGCTTGATGAGTTGCTGGGTCGCCGCCCAGTCCAGGCCCATGCCGCGTTGGGCGGTGTCCATGGCATCCGCGACGCCCAGCCCATAGGACCACAGCTCGTGGCGGTACGCCATCGTGGCGTCCCAGTCCAGCCGGGCAGGGGCACCGGGCGTGTTGTCGGCCAGGACCTCGGGAATGACGTGGGCCGCCGCATAGGCGCGCCGTGCAGTCAGGGGCGCCGCGGGCCGGGCCCAGGAGGTGCCGCCCTGCAGGCGGTATTCCCGGGTGCCGCCGTCGTGGGAGGGAAGGATGAGTGAGGTCATTAGAGGGTGATCTCCGGGATGTCGATGGTGCGGCGTTCGTCGCTGGACTGCAGGCCAAGCTCGGCGAGCTGGACGCCGCGGGCGGCGGAGAGCAGGCCGAAGCGGTGCTCGCGGCCGGCCACGACGTCACGGAGGAATTCTTCCCACTGCAGCTTGAAGCCGTTGTCCAGCTCAGCATTGGCCGGAACTTCCTGCCACTGGTCGCGGAAGGACTCCGTGACGGGCAGGTCCGGGTTCCAGACGGGCTTGGGGGTGTGGGCGCGCTGCTGGGCGACGCACTTGTTCAGTCCGGCGACGGCGGAACCGTGGGTGCCGTCCACCTGGAATTCCACGAGTTCGTCGCGGTAGACGCGGACGGCCCAGGACGAGTTGATCTGGCCAACGACGTCGCCTCCACCCGGAGTCTCGAGTTCGAAGATGCCGTAGGAGGCGTCGTCTGCGGTGGCCTTGTATTCCTTGCCTGCTTCATCCCAGCGGGCGGGGATGTGCGTTGCAGTCTTGGCGTTGACGCTCTTGACCTTGCCGATGATGCCTTCGAGCACGTAGTTCCAGTGGCAGAACATGTCCGTGGTCATTCCGCCGCCGTCTTCCTTGCGGTAGTTCCAGGACGGACGCTGGGCTGCCTGGATGTCGCCTTCGAAGACCCAGTAGCCGAATTCGCCGCGGATGGAGAGGATGCGGCCGAAGAAGCCTTCGTCCACCAGGCGGCGGAGCTTGACCAGGCCCGGCAGGTAGAGCTTGTCGTGGACAACGCCGGCGGTGACGCCGGCCTCCTTGCCGATCCGGGCCAGCTCAATGGCTTCCTCAAGCGTTTCGGCCGTGGGCTTCTCGGTGAAGATGTGCTTGCCGGCCTGCATTGCCTTCTTCAGGGTGGCGGCGCGGAGGCTGGTCATGGAGGCGTCGAAAACGACGTCGACAGTGGGGTCGTTGATCACGGCGTCCAGGTCGGTGGTCCATTCAGAGACCTTGTGCTTTTCCGCCAGCTCGCGGATCTTGGCCTCATTGCGGCCCACCAGGATGGGTTCAACCTGGACCCGGGTGCCGTCCTCGAGGGTGAAGCCGCCGGCATCGCGGATGGGCAGGATGGAGCGCAGCAGGTGCTGGCGGTAGCCCATCCGGCCGGTAATGCCATTCATGGCGATGCGGATTGTTTTGGTTTCGAAGCCCATGTGTCCTCCACGGTGAGTGAGCAATGTACTCAAGCTGATTGGGAAAGCGCGTTCCCACTGCTTCAATGATGCACGGCGGGCTTTCAGTTGGCAAGCGCTTTCCGGAACTGGTTCGAACTGCCATAATGTGCTTAGCCTTTGAGCCCGTACGACGACCAGGAGATGCAGTGGCTGCAAGTACCCTTACCGAGGTGGCCCGCCTGGCCGGCGTCTCGCCCGCCACCGCTTCCCGCGTGCTGAACGGCTCGGCCCGTAAACCGGGCAAGGACATCGCCGACCGCGTGCGGCAGGCAGCGGATTCGCTGGGCTACATCCCCAACGCCCAGGCACAGGGCCTGGCAAAGTCCAGCTCCGGCCTGATCGGCCTGATCGTGCATGACATCGCGGACCCGTATTTCGCGGCGATCGCCAGGGGGGTTCAGGATGCCGCCCGTGAACAACACAAAATGGTACTGCTGGCCACCACCGGCGGCGGCCCGGCCGAAGAGAAGGAAGCGGTGGCCGCCTTTGCGGCGCGCCGCGCGGACTCCATCGTGATCGCCGGCTCCCGCTCCTGCCGTGATGAGGACCGGGACGGCAACGCCGAGCTGGCCGCCGAACTTGACCGGTACTGCCGCAACGGCGGCCGGGTTGCCGTGGTGGGGCATCCGGTGGTGGGTGCCACCGCACCGGAGGGGTACCACGTGGTGAAAGTCCCCAACCAGGAACTTGCCGGGCAGCTCGCCACGGGGCTTGCGGAGGGCTGGGACGGTGACTTCGTCATTGTCGGCGGCCCTGAGGGGCTCCTGACGTCCGATGACCGGGTCCGTGGCTTCCAAGAAGGGCTGGAGCGCGCCGGGCGCCGGCCGGCGGATGTGATCCGCACAGCATTCAACCGGTCCGGTGGATATGAAGCCGGGCTCCAGCTGGCCGCCAGGATCCGGGCAGCCGGTGCCGGGGACGCGGCACCACCCAGGCTGTGTATTTTTGCCGTCAACGATGTGATGGCTATTGGTACCGCGGCGGCACTGCGATCCGAGGGCCTCCGGATCCCCAGGGATGCGGCCATTGCCGGCTTTGATGACATTGAAACCCTCCGCGATTTCCGGCCTGCGCTGTCCACGGTCCGACTGCCCCTGGAGGACATCGGGCGCATAGCCACCCGGTCCACCGGCGGAAAGCCGGCCGGCGACGACGGCGGCGAGGCGGAAGGCGCCGCTCCGGATGACATCACCGGCGAAGTCACCCTGCGGCGCAGCACGGAAGCGGCAGCGTGATGGCACCGCGTGGGCTGACAGCGGTCCGCGCCCGTCCGGAAGCCGGAGGCGCACGTCCTGCCATCCTGGTCCTGCCGGGCGGGGGCTACGCCCGCCAGGCCGACCATGAAGCGGAGCCGGTGGCAGAATGGCTTGCCTCGCTGGGAATCCATGCCTTTGTGCTCCGCTACCGGGTGGCCCCTGACCGGCACCCGGGCCCCTTGGAGGACGCCAAGGAAGCAATGCTCCACATCCGGAACGGGCAGCACGGGCTCGCCGTGGACATGGACCGCGTTGGTGTCCTGGGGTTCTCCGCCGGTGGGCACCTCGCCGTCACCCTGAGCACGGCAGCGGCCACGGGGAACCAGGACCTCGACATTCCCGCGGCCGTGCCGGACCTTTCGGTACTGTGCTACCCCGTGGCGTCGCTGACCCACGAAACCCATCAGGGATCGGTGGCCAACCTCCTTGGCGACGCGCCGCCGTCGGCCCTCCTCACCGCACTCTCGGCTGAGTTGAACGTCACGCCCCGCACACCGCCCGCGTTCTTGTGGCACACGGCGGACGACGAAGCAGTCCCCGTCAGCAACAGCCTCAACTACGCCAAGGCACTGATTGCCGCAGGAGTTCCAGCCGAACTCCACGTCTTCCCGGAGGGAAGGCACGGGTTGGGACTTGCGGCCGGCAAACCGGGGCCCGGCCAGTGGACGTCACTGTGCGCAGCGTGGCTGGAACGTGCCGGGTGGGCCACCTCCCCTGCTGAATCAGCAGCGGGTAACTGAACAGGACCGCGGCCGGGCTATCCGGGCTGCTGGGTCAGCGCCCGGATGGTCCAGCCCGCCGAATGGGACGCGCCCGGCTGCAGGTGCACAAGGTCAGTGCCGGAATGCAGGGCATCCGGGGGGCACGTCATAGGCTCGACGGCCAGGCCGAGACGGTCCGGGCCCACGGGCTTGTCCCCGGTGTGCACCTGGACCCAGGGCCACTCCGCTCCCCACTCCAGCTCCACTCCCGTTCCCGTTGGGTCCAGCACCCGAACCCGCGCGAGGCCGGCACCTTCCCGCGGGATATCCGTAAATGCGTGGTCGATCTTCACCTCTCCCAGCCGGCGGGGCGAGCGGAAGTCAAAGTCTCCCCCGGCCACCTGGCGCATGCCCACGGGGAGCAGCCGGTCCGGGGTGACCTCGAGATAGGCATCGGCCGGAAGCTCCAGGGACCAGTCATCCAGCGGGGACGGACCGGCCACGAGGTAGGGATGCGGGCACACCCCGTACGGCGCGGCAACGGAGCCGTTGTTGACCGCCCGGACGGTACCCCGGAGCCCGTCGTCGGAAAGCGAGTAGGTAACGGTGAGCTCCAGCTCGCCCGGATAACCCGGCCCGGACGGAATGCGGCAGCCCAGGACTGCCCGCTCCGCGGACGCCTCCAGCACTTCCCACGGCTGGTGGATGGCCAGGCCGTGCAGCGCGGCGCCACGTTCGGGTTCGTTAACGGCGGCGGCGTAGGGCTTGCCGGCGTAGGTGTAGGTGCCGTCCGCCAGGCGGTTGGGCCAGGGCGTGCAGATGACGCCCCGGTAGTCGGGAACATCACCTTCGGGCCCAAAGCCCACCACGAGGTCCCGGTTCCCGTGGCGCAGTTCGCGCAATGCCCCGCCCCGGCGGGTAACGACGGCGGAGTAGGGTCCGTGGGCCAGGTGGACGTCGGTTCCAGGCATGGATTCCCCCAGGTTCAGCGAGTGTGTTAGCGCTCACTAGCGTACCGCACATGCACCTGCGGCTTGTGGCTAAAGTTGCCGCATGGACACGGACGCGGACCAGGACCTCATAGAAGCCGTCAAGGCTGCCCTCCGGGAACTCGCCAATCCGGAGCGTGCCGCCGGCGCCCAGGCCTACATGAAGTCCGGGATCCCCTCCCTGGGCGTCCGGGTTCCGGACGTGCGGCGCATCGCTTCCCGGGCCGCGGCAGGGTTCCCGCCCGCTTCCGCCGGCCAACTGCGCGCCACGGTGCTGGAACTGTGGCGCACCTCCTCGTTCCGGGAAGAGCGGTATGCGGCCATAGACCTGACCGGAATCCGGCTGGTGGCCCGCGATCTGGACATGCTGCCCGTCTACGAGGAGATCATCCGCACCGGCGCATGGTGGGACCTGGTGGACGGCGTGTCCGGGCGGATCTGCGCCCTGCTGCAAGCGCACCCGGTCGCGATGTCAGCAACGCTCCGGCAGTGGAGCCGGGATCCGGACCTTTGGGTCCGCAGGGCCGCCATCACCTCCCAGCTGTGCGCGAAGAAAGCCACGGACACCGCATTGCTCGCCGCCGTCATCGAGCCGAACCTGCCCGACCGGGAGTTCTTCATCCGGAAGGCCATCGGCTGGGCCCTGCGTGAATACGCGAAGACGGCGCCCGGGTGGGTGGAAGCCTTCGTCGCAGTTCACCCCGACGCCATGAGCCCGTTGTCACGCAGGGAGGCCTTGCGGAGGATCGCCTCCCTGCCGGCGGCGCCGTAGGGGCGCCCGCCCAGTGAGCGGGTACGGCTAGATCACGGGACGTTCGACGACGGGCTCGTGCGTTTTGCGGAACAGCCGGCGGGTGCCCGGGTCCCAGAAAATCAGGTACAGGGCGAACAGGAGGGCCGTCAGCGCCGCCGCGATCCGGGCCAGGGCAAGGGCGAAGCCCAGATCCTGGGTCTGCAGATAGGGGAAGACGTCCAGTTGGTCCGAAATGGCGTAGATCATGAAGAAGGACACCACGAAGTACAGGGCCTTGACCTGCCAGTCGTTGCGGATCCCGGTCACGGCAAAGAGCGGGATCAGCCAGACGACGTACCAGGACTGGATGATGGGGGCCAGCAGCACCACGGCGGCGAAGCCGAGGGCCAGCCGGCGCATCAGCCGGTCATAGTCCCCTTTGAAGATCTGCCAGGCGACGATGCCCACGGCAAGCAGCTTCCCGGCGTCGTACACCCAGCCTGCTGGCACGGACCCGTCCAGTCCGAACGCGTTGGCCAGCGATCCCACCACCATCCCGATCAATCCCACCGGTGCATACCAGATGGAGATGCTGCCCGGCGCGGACAGGCCGTTGATCCAGCCGAAGCCGAACCCGTTGACCAGGCTCATTGCGGTCAGGAGCGCCAGGCTGATGCCGGCCGTCAGGGCCCAGAAGGCAGCCTTCCGCAGCCAGCCCGCGTTCTTTCCTGCCCACAGGAGTCCGATGAACGGCAGGAAGACGATGGTGATGGGCTTGACGGCGATGGACAGGGTCACCAGGAGGATTCCCCGGATCTCCCGCCGGGTGGCGGAGTAGTACAGTCCCGCCAGGGCCAGCCCGATCATCAGCGAGTCGTTGTGCACGCTGGCGATGAAGTTGGTCAGGAACAGCGGATTCGCCACGGTCAGCCACAGGGCCCTGTGCGGGTTGACCCCATGCAGTTCCGCCAGCCGGGGCACGTAGATGACGCACAGCACCACGCCGGCGAGTGCCACCAGCCGGAACAGCATGACGCAGACCTCCGGCTGGACATTGGTGGTCCAAACCACGAACTGCTCGATCCACAGGAACAGCTGCCCGTAGGGAACCGGGGCTTCAGTCCACATCTTGTCTGCGCCCAGCTGGAAGTAGTTGGACAGGGCGGAGATGCCGTTCTCGTAGGGGTTGAAGCCCTCCACCATCAGGCGCCCCTGCCCGATGTAGGCGTAAACGTCCCGGCTGAAGAGCGGCACGCTGAACATCATGGGAAGCCCCCACGCCGCCACCGCGGCCAAGGTGGCCCGCCGCGCCTGCGGTCCCCACACGCGGACCTTCTGGCCGAGCCGCAGCCACGCGCGCACCAGCAGCATGCCCCCGGCAGCCACCAGGACAATGGACAGGGCCACGCCGGGCGCTTCGGTGCGCATCCAGATGAACAGGGGCATTCGGCGCAGTTCCGAGACAGGGGCCAGCCAGCCCACGCCGAAGGATCCAACGAGCATGAACATGGACCCCAGGAAACCGGCAAGCAGGGGTGAGCGTGGATTGTCCACCTCGGCACTTCCTGCTCCGGCAATGCCGGCCGCCGCCATCTCCCCCGTTGCGGGCACAGGCGCCGTCATCTCAGGATTGTCCAATCTTCTTGCGTTTCCGCTGTTTTCCCGGCGGGCCGGGCGGGCCGGCCGGGACATCGTCCAGGGGCGGAAGGGCGACCCGCCGCGTACCCGAAATCCTAGCATCGGCAGGGCGCCCGGGAGCGTAACGGTAGGCTGGTCCGGTGCCTATATCTAACGAACGAATCGTCTGGATCGACTGCGAAATGACCGGTCTGGACATCAAGAACGACGCCCTCATCGAGGTGGCAGCCCTGGTCACCGATTCGGAACTGAACATCCTGGGCGACGGCGTTGATGTGGTCATCAAGCCTGACGACGCCGCCGTGGCCCAGATGTCCGACTTCGTCCGGGACATGCACACCAAATCGGGGCTGCTGGCGGAACTTCCGCATGGCAGGACGATGGCGGAGGCCGAGGCCGCGGTGATGGAATACATCTCCGCCTGGGTTCCGGATCCGCGCAAGGCACCCCTGGGCGGAAACTCGGTGGGGACGGACCGCGTGTTCCTGTCCCGGGACATGCCTGCCGTGGTGGAACACCTCCACTACCGGGTCATCGACGTCAGCACCATCAAGGAATTATCACGCCGCTGGTACGCGCGTGCCTACTTCCAGTCACCGGCCAAGAAGGGCGGGCACCGCGCGCTCGGGGATATCAAGGATTCCATCGATGAGCTGCGGTACTACCGTGAAGCCGTGTTCGTGCCCGCGCCCGGACCCGACAGCGCAACGGCCCAGAAGATCGCCCGGGGCATCACTACAAGCGGAGCTGCCGGGCAGCCGGCGGAGTAATCTGCGCCACGTTTGGATGAAATTTCGATTCAAATCGCTGAAAGTGGACAAAGCACTCCTTCCGAGCAGGTAAGCTATTTGAGTTGCGTTTCCAGGGAGCCGGTAAAGCGGATTTCCCTTGATGCACATGGTGGGCGTAGCTCAGTTGGCAGAGCGCCTGGTTGTGGTCCAGGAGGTCGCGGGTTCAACCCCCGTCGCTCACCCTCACGGGGCGGCACATGCAGCCGTCAACAAAGGAGGCCGCACCGGATATCCGGTGCGGCCTCCTTTGTTGTGCCCCACCGGGTACGCGCAGGAAAACCGGGGACACCGCGAAAGCCGAAGGACAACTGATATGACCGTTCTGCCAATCACCATCTGGGGCGAGCCCGTCCTGCACCGGCGCGCGGCCGAGGTGGAGGTTTTCGACGACGAACTGCGCGCGCTCATTGCCGACATGTTCGAAACCAATGAGGCTGCACATGGCGTGGGCCTCGCCGCCCCCCAGATCGGCGTGGGCAAGAGGATCTTCGTCTACAAGTACGCCAACGACGATGGCGCTCCCCCAAGCGGGGTGCTGGTGAATCCCGTCCTGACCCTCTCCAAGGTCTCCGGCGCGGCTCCCGACCCGGACGAGGAGGAAGAGGGCTGCCTTTCCTTCCCCGGCGAGCAGTATCCGCTCAAGCGGGCCGAGTGGGCGCGGGTCGAAGGGTTTGATGGCTTTGGGAACCCGGTGAAGTTTGAGGCAACGGGCTGGTTCGCCCGGGTGATCCAGCACGAATACGACCATCTGGACGGCAAACTGTACGTTAACCGGCTGATTGACCGCTACGCCCGCAAGGCAAAGAAGCAGGCCAAGAAAAACGGCTGGGGCGTGCCGGGGCTGACGTGGATGCCCGGCGTGGACCCGGACCCGTTCGGTCACTGACCATCAGCGGGCAGTGATGGTTTCCTGTCCGGGGCAGGAGCCAAGGACCCGCCTCATGGCGTCCTTCTCGGCCGCCGTAACCCACAGCCCGTAGGCGGCCTTTACCGAGATCTGGCGGGCCACGTAATGGCAGCGCAGCGCGGTGTTTTTCGGCAGCCACGTGGCGGCATCTCCCGCGCTCTTCTGCTGGTTCGCGGCGCCGTCGGCCGCGATGAGGTTCAGGGGGTCGTTGGCCAGGCTCTGGCGTTCCTTGGGCCCCAGACCCTGCGCCCCCTTCTGCCAGGCGTCACCCAGTGCCACCACATGGTCGATCTGGACGGCACGGCTGCTGTCGGAACCCCGGCGGAAGTCCATGTCCTGGCCCGTATAGGGTTCCCGGAAGTGCCCGGCGGCTACCGTGCAGGTGGAGCCTTCGGCGAACACTACGCCGGCGAGGTCCCTGCGGAGGATGTCATTGCGGGTATCGCAGCCGTTCCTGTCAACATCCTGCCACGCCTGGCCGAAGGCCTCGCGGCTGTAGCCGGTGTTCGGCGCCCGGCCCTTCACAGCGAGCCCGTCGAGTGCCGAGAGGGCGCTGCCCGCCGGCACCGGGTTAGGTTCCTGGACCGGTTTCATCCAGGCGGCGTTGAACACCGGCGCCTCGCTCGGGCCGTCCGGCGCCGGCCCGGCTGCCGCAAACTGTCCGGCGGTGAAGAACCAGAACAGGGCGGCGACGATGCATACAGCGGCCGTCGTGAGCAGCGCCCACGCCTGCCGGGAACGGCGGCGTGCGCGGCGGTAGGCAGACCAGCTGACGGTCACGGCGCTGACGCCGGAAGGGGAAAATCAGGCACCCCAAGAGCCTAGGACAAAGGGTGGGCCCGGCCGCTGATATCCACACTGTTGAGGACGAGTGATGGCTCACACGGCCGTACGGCCGCTGCTGGGCTACTGCTCCCTGGTGACCCTCCGAAGGTCTTCCTCGGCGATGGCCAGCAGGCCCTCGAGCTGGCGCACCCGGTCATCGCTGACATCCCCGGTCTTATGTCCGGCGCGGGCACGTTCGAGCAGCCGCACTGCTTCCTTATGGTTGGCCTTGGCCACGTCCAGGGCATGTTCGAGGGTGGTGTCGTGCTGAAGTGTCGATTCGTTGTCCATGCCACCAGTGTGGTCCCGTTTCCCGGCTGATTCCAGAGAACCAGCCGGGAATTCGCAGGACGAGCCCTGATTTGGTCAGACGGCGATGGCGGCCAGGGCGGCGGCGCTTTCCTTGGCCGGGAACGACGGCGGGTTCACGCCGGCCATTTCCTCCATGACGCGCACCACCTGGCAGCTGTAGCCGAATTCGTTGTCATACCAGACGTAGAGGACCAGGTTCTTGTCGGTGGAAACCGTGGCGAGTCCGTCGACGATGCCGGCGCGGCGTGAGCCGACGAAGTCGGTGGAGACAACTTCCGGTGAGTCGATGTAGTCGATCTGCTTGCGGAGGTCCGAGTGCAGCGACATTTCACGCAGGTAGTTGTTGACCTCGTCCTTGGTGGTGCCGTTTTCCAGGCTGAGGTTCAGGATGGCCAGCGATACGTCCGGGGTGGGGACGCGGATGGAGCTGCCGGTCAGCTTTCCGAGCAGTTCAGGCAGGGCTTTCGCCACTGCCTTGGCGGCACCGGTTTCGGTGATGACCATGTTCAGGGCTGCGGAGCGGCCGCGGCGGTCGCCCTTGTGGAAGTTGTCGATCAGGTTCTGGTCGTTGGTGAAGGAGTGGACGGTTTCCACGTGCCCGTGCACCACGCCGAACTTGTCGTTGATGGCCTTCAGCACAGGGGTGATGGCGTTGGTGGTGCAGGACGCTGCGGAGACGATCCGGTCCGAATCGGCAATGTCCTTGTGATTGATGCCGTGGACGATGTTCTTCAGGTCGCCCTTGCCGGGTGCGGTCAGGAGGACCCGTGCCACGCCTTTGCTCTGCAGGTGCTGGGAGAGTCCTTCGGCGTCGCGCCAGCGGCCGGTGTTGTCCACCACCAGGGCGTTGTTGATGCCGTAGGCGGTGTAGTCGATGGTGGCGGGGTCGTTCGAGTAGATGACCTGGATCTGCACTCCGTTGGCGGTAATGGTGTTGGCGTCCTCGTCGATCCGGATGGTGCCCTCGAAGGACCCGTGGACGGAGTCGCGGCGCAGCAGGCTGGCGCGCTTGGAGAGGTCGTTGTCCGAGCCGCGGCGAACCACGATGGCGCGCAGGCGCAGTCCGTGGCCGCCACCGGCCTTTTCGATCAGGAGGCGTGCCAGGAGGCGGCCGATGCGGCCAAATCCGTAGAGTACGACGTCGGTGCTGGTGCGGTCATCGCCGCCCCGCTTGCCCACGATCTCGGCGAGCTCGGCGCGGAGGAATTCCTCCAGGGTGGCGCCGTTGCCTTCTTCCTTGAACTTCTGGTTCAGGCGGGCAATGTCGATCGCGGCAGCGCCTAGTTCGAGTCCGGCCAGGGTGTTCAGCAGGGGCGCCGTGTCCTCCAGGAGCAGTTCGTCCTTGCTCATCCGGCGCGCAAAGCGGTGCGCCTTGAGGATGTTCATCGTGGACTTGTTGATCAGGCTCCGGCCGTGGATGCTGGTCACCACGTTGTTTTCGCGGTACAGCCTGCCGATCACCGGGATCATGGCCTCGGCGAGGGCCTCCCGGCCCATCCACGTATCAAGACAAGAATCAGACGTCTGGCTCACAGAAATACCTTCCTCGGTTCAGCCGTGTACGTCCTCGTACACAGATGTAGGCCACCTGATGATGTCCAGGGGCACCGGCGCCTGCAGGGATGGCCCCCAGGCGCCTGGATCGCGTGTAAAGAAAAACCGCCGGTTGCGAACGCAACTTTCGGCGGTAGAACTCCTGCGTCCGTGATCCATTCTAATTTGGTCCGCTGCAGGGAACACGCTTGCGCTGCGTGAAATCACTCACACGGCCCCGAACGCGGCGCCTGATATGCCCGGTTTCAGTTGTGGACAGCCGAATAGAGGTTCAGGCTCGAGGAAAAGACCACCCAGGAAAAGTACGGCAACATCAGGAAGCCGGCAGCGGCGTCCACCGGCCCGAACCGTAGGATCAGGTACGCCAGGATTGCTGCGAGTGCGCAGATGACCAGGAATGCGGTCCAGAGGGCCACGGAACCGAGCATCGGGTACAGGGCAAAGAACACAAACGGCCAGGCCAGGTTCAGCAGGAGTTGGAATCCGTAGGACCGGCGGAGACGGCCGGCCATGGCTCCCTTGCGCCACACCAGCCATCCGGAAAGGCCGCTGAAGGCATACAGCCCAATCCACACGGTACGGAACATCCACCCGGCAGGCATCCATGGCGCCCTTGCCGAACTGGCGAACCAGCCGTTTGAGTGCAGGATGATCGGGACGGAGGCCAACATGCACACGGCATAGGAAACGGCCAGGAACCCGGCCAGTGCCAACGCTTGCCTGCCGGTTGAGGGGACCGGGCGCCCGGCGGTTCCGGGGGCGGATTGTCGATCAGGATTTACGGGCACGGTCCAGCATCCCGAACACAACGCCCGGGGTCAAACGAGGTATAAGGATGGGACAGCCGGTACGCCGGGTTCTGTTCTCCCCTGCCGTTGCCGGAAAGGGAGCGACGGCCATCCATCTACGAGTACCGTTGCCGGCACCCTCCAGCGGCCTACCCGGACACTCGGGCGGGCAGCCCTCGAACGTGTCCTGTCTGGCCTTGCTCCGGGTGGGGTTTACCTAGCCTTCCCGGTCACCCGGGAAGCTGGTGGTCTCTTACACCACCGTTTCACCCTTACCTGCCCTTCCCGGCAAAACCGGAAATGCAGGCGGTCTGTTTTCTGTGGCACTGGCCTGCGGGTTACCCCGAGTGGGCGTTACCCACCACCCTGCCCTGCGGAGCCCGGACGTTCCTCGAGCCACTTGCGTGGCGCGCGGCCGTCTGGCTGTCCCATCCGCGTCCAGTCTACCGGCGCCGGCAGCCGCTTTTGTCGCCGGTAGGATCGGACGGTGCTGATTCTGCTTCCCCCTTCCGAAGGCAAGACACCCGCGCTCCGTGGGCCCGCCGTCGACTGGTCCTCGCTGGGCTTCCCGGAACTGAACCCCTACCGCGCCAAGGTCCTCGAGGCGCTGGGAACGGTCAGTGCGCACCAGGACGCCCTCGCCCTGCTCGGCGTCGGTGCCTCATTGCGGGAGGACGTGGAACGCAATACGCGCCTGGGCGCCGAGCCTGCAGCGCCCGCGCACAGCATCTACTCCGGCGTCCTCTACGACGCCCTGGGCTACCGGAGCATGACACCGGCCCAGAGGCGCAAGGCGGAGGCGTCCGTCCTGGTGATTTCTGCCCTGTGGGGAGCGCTTCGCTTCGGCGACAGCGTCCCCGCCTACCGGCTCTCCATGGGCACGGCCCTGCCAGACGTCGGCCGGCTGGCGCCGTTCTGGAAGGCGCAGCTTGGGGAGACTTTGGTCGGCGCGGTCCAAGGGCACCTGCTCGTCGACTGCCGGTCCAGCACCTACGCGGCCGCCTGGGCGCCGCCGCCGGAACAGGCCGTGTCGGTGAACGTGTTCACGGAGGCCGGCGGAGTCCGCAAGGTGGTCAGCCACTTTGCCAAGCACACCCGGGGGGAGCTGGCGCGGCACCTGCTGGTGCGGCGCGGTAAAACCCCCGCAGCGCCGTCGGACCTCTTGAAGGCTGCCCGCGAGAAGTGGGACGCCGAACTGGTACCCGCTACGGCCCGCAAGCCGCACGCCCTGAACATCATCCTGCCGGGCTGACTCCCCTACCCCTCCCAAGTAAGTAGCCCTAAGTGACCCTTCTATAGTTCGTCAAGCCGTGAAGGGGTCCATTTTTGTAGCGTTGAGGGTTCGATAAATTCGTCGGGCGAGATAGCGTTTCACGCATCGGCGGATTTCCCTTTTGGTACGTCCTTCGGCTTGCCCTTTCTCGACGTAGGCAGTGGTTTCGGCATCGAATGTCATCCTGCTTACGGCGGCCATGTGAAGAGCCTTGTTCAGGGTTCTGTCGCCGCCGCGGTTGAGTCGGTGCCGGACAGTGTTGCCCGAGGAGGCCGGGATCGGGTTGACCCCTGCGAGGGAGGCGAAGGCGGCCTCGGAATGGACCCGGCCGTGGTGGGACCAGGCGGTGAGGCAGATAGCGGCCGTGACGGGGCCGAAGCCGTTTTCCTGGAGCAGTGGCGCGGCTTCACTGATATGGACCAGTTCGGTGATCTGGTCGTTGTTGGTTTTGATGTCCGTGTCGAGTTTGCTGATGTGTTTGGCGAGCCGGACTGCTTCGGCGCGGGCGACGGACAACGCGAGCGGTTCCTCACGGGCCCGCCACCGGGATACCTCGGTGATTTGGGTGCCGGTGAGGGGTTTCCGCGCGTCGAGTCCTAGGTCATTCACCCGTGCCAGCGCGGTGAGGGCGTTCACGGCCCGGGTCCGATCGGCGGTCATGGACGCACGGGCGCTGATGAGGATCCGCAGGGCTGCGCGGACGCCTTCGTTGAGCCGTGGCTGGCGCAGCTGCCGCTCGTCCAAGGCCAGAACGGCGGCGGCGATCCGGTGGGCGTCCAACTTATCGGACTTGCCCACCCCGTGGTGGGCGCGGGGATCCATGCGTGCGGCTTCAACGACGTCGTAACCGGAGGCGGCGACGGCACCGGCCAGCAGCGCGCCGTAGGAAGCAGCGCCCTCAATCACCCAGAGGGCAGCCAGGTCAGCGCCGGTGAGGCGGGCCACCCAAGCGATGGCACGGCTAACACCAGCGCCGGTGGTGGGGAAATCCCGGGTCTGCAGCAGTGCCCCGGTAGCGGTGTTGATGATGGCATAGACATGTTTTTTCGCGTGGGTATCGACCCCCACGACAAATGGGTAGGAATGAGCAACGATAGACATAGCGGTTCTGGCACTTTCCTCTATTCGCGGATACGGTCAGGGCCGCGAACGGCCGGTACCAGCCCGGGTAGAGGTCACTTCGGAACAGCACTGTGACGAGCCACGCCCCCAACGGGGCGGGCAACCTTCTGATCAAGTCACCAAAGTGGGCCGGGAAGGTACCGGCCGGCCCACACCACAGACGGACAAGTCACTTGAGGGACACCCCGCAGGGGTCAATCGTTTTGTGAGTCACGACCGCAGCGCGGAACGGCCAGTACCAACTCTGCCAGCCAGTCCCGGACCAGCCACCCCAATCCTCACAGTCGTTTTGAGCCCTCAAAACGACACTTAGCGCTACCCAGTTGAGTCAGGACCACTCGTCGGAGCGGACCAGGATGGCGCCGGAGTCCGGGCAAAATACGATGTCTTCCGCGGCCGCCGCCTTGATCTCCGCGAGATCGCCGGGGCTGAGCTTCATTCCGGAAGCCTCCGAGGTGCCGTGGAAGAGCCGCGCCGCACCGACTCCGCGCTTGGCGAGGGTCTTTTCATAGACCGCCAGCATGCCCGTATCCAGGCCGGCAGCGAATTCGGCGCGCTGGGCGCGCAGCCCTGCTGCTTCCGTTTCGACCTCGGCGAGGGCCGCATCGAGCTCAGCCCTGATAGTGCCGAACGAGCCCTGGATGTCGTCGACGATCTGCTGCTGGGCCGCCTGCCGCTCCCGCAGGCCGTCCAGCCGCTCCATGACCTCCAGTTCCACGTCCTCAAGGTCGGAGCGCCGCTTGTTGAGCGAGGCGATGTCCTTTTGCAGCGCAACGAGGTCCTTGGACAGGCCCGTGCCGCTGTTGAGCCGGGCTTCGTCGCGTTCGATCCGTGAAGTGACCTGTTCGACGTCGGCCTCAGCCCGCTTGAGCGCGGCCTCGGCGTCGTGCACAGCCACTTTCGCTGCCCCCAGTTCACCGTTGGCAACGGACAGGGCAGCCTCCAGGTCCTTGATGCGGGGATCATTTTCCAGCGTGCGGCGGCGGTTGGTGAGACCCTTCAGCCGGGCATCCAGCCCCTGCAGTTCGAGCAACTTCAACTGTTCCGCCGGTGCCGCCTTAGCCACTGTTACCTCCGCTGAATCCCTTCCGGCCGTGGCCGGGCACCGAACCGGCGCTTCCTAGACTCTAGCGCCTGGCCTGCTCCCCTGCCTCGCCGCATCCCCCGGCCGGCTGCTCAGCCCGGAGTCAGGATGAAGTCCCACGGATCGCTGTTGGTGGTGCTGACGCGGATCTCCACCTCATGGCCTTGGTCAGCCAGAACGTTGCCCAGGGCTGCAGCAGCCGCCGGCAGCCACAGCCATTCGCTGGCGAAGTGCGAAACGTCCACCAGATAGGGCCGTCCATTGAGGGCGGCCTCGCGTGCCTCCGATGCGGGGTGGTGGCGAAGGTCCGCGGTGACGTAGACGTCGGCGTTGCTGGCCCGCACCTCGTTGAACAGGGAATCGCCGGCACCGCCGCAGACAGCGATGCGACGCACCAGTCCGTCCTTGTCCCCGGACACCCGCACTCCCCCGGCAACGGATGGAAGGATTCCGAATACCCGGGCCGCGAAGTCGCCCAGGCTCATGGCATCTGCCAAGTCCCCCACGCGGCCGATGCCTTCCTCCGGCAGCCCGTTGGCCGCCACCGTGAGCGGCGCGACGTCCTGGAGCCCCAGGGCGTCGGCCAGGACATCGGAAACACCCCCGACGGCGGAGTCGCCGTTGGTGTGCACAGTCAGCAGTGCCGTCCCGGACTCGATGAGCCGGTGGACGGCCCGGCCCTTCGCCGACGTGGCGGCGACGGACGTGACGCCCTTCAGCAGCAGGGGGTGGTGGGTGATGAGCAGTTCGGCTCCCCACTCAACGGCTTCCTCGATGACCTCCAGTGTGGGATCCACCGCAAACATGACCTTGGTAACGGGGGCGGACGGGTGGCCTGCCACAAGCCCTACCTCGTCCCAGTTTTCCGCCAGGGACTCCGGCCACAGTTCTTCCACCGCCAGGAGCAGTTCGGCCAGGGTGGGGGCGTCCGCGGTCCCGGCCGGAGCCGGCGCGCCGGAGGAGGCTTCGCCGTCGTGATCTGCCCGGCCGGTAACGTCGGTGTCCACAGGTTCCATAGTCTTAGTTTTACCCCATCGGCTTTCGGCCGCCGCAGTTTGCGGTCATTGCGCCGGCCGGCCCGGGAATCATCCGGGCCCGCCAACCATTGAAGAGATCATGAAAACTTTTGTTCTTGGCGGAGGCTGCTTCTGGTGCCTTGACGCTGTCTACCAGAAAACCAAAGGCGTCACCTCCGTGGTGTCCGGGTACACCGGCGGGCACGATCCGCACCCGGACTACTACTCGGTCTGCAACGGAACCACGGGCCATGCCGAGGTGGTGGCGGTGACGTTCGACGAGGAGGTCATCCCCGCGGAAGTCATCCTGGACATGTTCTTCGCCCTGCATGACCCCACCACGCTGAACCGGCAAGGATACGACGTGGGTACCCAGTACCGTTCCTCGATGTTCTACGAGACCACCGAGGAGAAGATCTTGTTCGAGGAAGCCATCGAACGGAACCAGGCCCTGTGGTCGCACCCCATCGTCACGGAGGTCAGCCGCCTGCCGCGGTTTTACGTGGCCGAGGAATTCCACCAGGACTACTACGCCAAACACCCGGAGCAGGGGTACTGCCAGGTGATCATCAACCCCAAGCTGGCCAAGGCCCGGAAATATTACTCTGCATGGCTTAACGCTTAGCCTGTCGTTACACGGCCTCGTTAGGCTGACCTCAGTATTCACCTTTTAGAGATAGGCGTATGTACATGGCACGGATCTATGACGATGTGACGCAGCTGGTGGGCGGGACCCCGCTGGTCCGGTTGAACCGGCTCAGCGAGGGGCTGGACGCCACCGTTGCCGTGAAGCTGGAGTTCTACAACCCGGCCAACAGCGTCAAGGACCGCATCGGCGTTGCCATCATCGACGCCGCGGAAAAGTCAGGCGCCCTGAAGCCGGGCGGCACCATCGTCGAGGGCACCTCCGGCAACACGGGCATCGCCCTGGCCATGGTGGGTGCCGCCCGCGGATACAAGGTCATCCTCACCATGCCGGAGACCATGTCCACCGAGCGCCGGGTCATGCTGCGCGCCTTCGGTGCCGAGATCGTCCTCACCCCTGGCTCCGAGGGCATGCGCGGCGCAGTGGAAAAGGCCCAGGAAATTGTGGCCAACACCGAGAACTCCATCTGGGCGCAGCAGTTCGCCAACGAAGCCAACCCGGAGATCCACCGCAAGACCACTGCCGAGGAAGTCTGGGAAGACACCGACGGCGCCGTGGACATTTTTGTTGCGGGCATCGGCACCGGCGGAACCATCACCGGCGTCGGACAGGTCCTGAAGGAACGCAAGCCCGGCGTGCAGATCGTGGCCGTGGAGCCCAAGGACTCCCCCATCCTGAACGGCGGCGCCCCCGGCCCGCACAAGATCCAGGGACTGGGCGCCAACTTCATCCCGGAACTGCTGGACACCAACGTTTACGACGAGGTCATCGACGCCACCCTTGAGGACTCGGTCCGCGTCGCACGCGAGCTCGGCATCAAGGAAGGCATCCTGGGCGGCATCTCCTCCGGCGCGATCGTCTGGGCCGCGCTGGAACTGGCCAAGCGCCCGGAAAACGCCGGCAAGCTGATCGTGGCAGTCGTGTGCGACTTCGGTGAGCGTTACATCTCCACCGTGCTCTATGACGACATCCGCGGCTGATCAGACCGCCCTCCGCCCGTTTCCTGTAGAAAGAACTTTGTGGGCTTTTTCGCAAGATTGAAGGAAGACCTCGATGCCGCCCGGTCCCACGACCCGGCGGCTCGAGGTTCTTTTGAGAACTTTTTCGCCTATTCCGGCCTTCATGCCATCTGGGTCCACCGGCTGACGCACCGCATGTGGCAGAACCCGTCGCTCCGGTTTCCGGCGCGGCTCCTGTCCCAGCTGGGCCGGTCCTGGACGGGTATTGAAATTCATCCGGGCGCCACGATCGGCCGCCGATTCTTCATCGACCACGGCATGGGCGTGGTCATCGGCGAGACCGCTGAGATCGGCGAGGACGTGATGATCTACCACGGTGTCACCCTCGGCGGGCGTTCTCTGGCACGGATCAAGCGCCACCCCACCATCGGGGACCGGGTCACCATCGGGGCGGGTGCAAAGATCCTTGGGCCCATCACCATCGGCCGGGACAGTGCGGTGGGCGCCAACGCCGTCGTGGTCAAGGATGCACCGCCGGAATCGATTATTACCGGTGTTCCTGCCAGGTGGAGGCACCGGGATGCACAGCGGGAAACCAAACCCGCGGTGGACCCGGCCGAATACGACATCGAGTACCGGATCTAGCATCAGCAGGCACAGCAAAAGGCGGGCAGTTCCACCGGGTAACCGGGGAACTGCCCGCCTTTGTTGTACGGCAGCAGGTGCTAGTGCGTGTCCACCGCTTCAACTTCGGACTTGTCCTCGCCCCACAGGGTGTGGAAGGTCCCTTCGGTGTCGATCCGGCCATAGGTGTGTGCGCCGAAGAGGTCGCGCTGGCCCTGGATCAGGGCGGCTGCCACGCGCTTGCGGCGCAGGCCGTCGTAGTACGCCAGCGATGAGGAGAAGACCGGCACCGGGATGCCGAGCTGGACGGCGGTGGCAACCACGCGGCGCCAGGCCGGCAGGGCGTCGGCAATGGCCTGGGTGAACGCCGGAGCGAACAGAAGGTTTGCCGGCTTCTCATCAGCGGCGTACGCCTTGGTGATGTCCTTGAGGAGCTCGGCACGGATGATGCAGCCCGCGCGCCACAGGGAGGCGATCTCGTCCAGCTTCAGTTCCCAGCCGTATTCCTTGGCGGCCGAGGTCAGCATGTCCAGGCCCTGGGCGTAGGAGACCAGCTTGGAGGCGTAAAGCGCCTGGCGGACGTCTTCAACGAATGTCTCGGGAATTTCGACGTCGGCCTCGTTGCCTGCCAGCAGTTCCTGGCCCAGCTTGCGCTGCGCGGCCTGGGAAGAGAGGGCCCGGGCGAAGACGGATTCGGCGATGCCGGATACCGGCGAGCCCAGTTCCAGGGCTGAGATGACGGTCCAGCGGCCGGTGCCCTTCTGGCCGGCGGCGTCGACGACGACGTCGACGAACGGCTTGCCGGTCTTGGCGTCCACATGGCCCAGGACCTCCGCGGAAATCTCGATCAGGAAGGAGGACAGCTCGCCCTGGTTCCACTCGGAGAAGATCTTTGCCTGTTCCGCGGGCTCGATGCCAGCGCCGGAGCGGAGCAGGTCAAAGGCCTCGCCAATGACCTGCATGTCGGCGTATTCGATGCCGTTGTGGACCATCTTGACGAAGTGGCCCGCGCCGTCGGTGCCGATCCAGGCGCAGCAGGGCTCGCCGTCGACCTTTGCGGAGATCTTTTCCAGCAGCGGGCCGAGGGCCTTGTAGGACTCCTTGGAGCCGCCGGGCATGATGGAGGGGCCGTTCAGTGCACCCTCTTCGCCGCCGGATACGCCGACGCCCACGAAGTGCAGGTCCTTCTTGGCCAGCGCGGCTTCCCGGCGGCGGGTGTCCTCGTAGTGGGAGTTGCCGGCATCGATGATGATGTCGCCCGGCTCCAGCAGCGGTTCGAGCTGCTCGATGACCGAATCCACGGGCTTTCCGGCCTTGACCATGATGAGCACCCGGCGGGGCTTCTCGAGGGAGTCAACCAGTTCCTGGAGGGTTTCGGTCCGGATGAAGTCTCCTTCGGAGCCGTGCTTCTCCAGCAGCGCGTCCGTCTTCTCCACCGACCTGTTGTGCAGGGCAACCGTGAACCCGTTGCGGGCGAGGTTACGGGCAAGGTTGGCGCCCATGACGGCGAGGCCGGTGACACCGATGTGTGCAGACATCAATAACTCCAATTCATTATTAGTCCCGGATGCCGGCTTCCGCAGGCGGGAAGACGCCGGGGCGTATCAGGGGGTCGGAATAAAGCATATATATTCTCGCTGTGACGCGAAAGTAACGGCGGCGTAATGGACCATATTGTGTCGGTGCCAGTTTAGGACCCCGCCCTCCGGTGCCCCGTTGACAGTCGTACCCGCGCAACCGGCCGCTTGCCAGCAACTAGGCTTAGCAGCATGACCAGCAGCCTCCACCACCGTGCCATCGACAACCTTGGCACCCGCATTATCTCGGGCGATCTACCTGCCGGCCATGTCATGCTCGCGGAGCAGTTGGAGGATGAACTGAAGGTTTCCCGCTCCGTGATCCGGGAGGCCGTGCGGGTCCTGCAGTCACTTGGGCTGGTGGAAACCACCAAGCGGGTGGGCATTCGGGTGCTGCCGGCAAGCCGTTGGAATCCCTTCGATCAGCAGGTCATCCGCTGGCGGCTGGCAAGCGACGCCCGCGGCGCCCAGCTGCGTTCCCTCGCCGAACTGCGCGCTGCGGTGGAACCCGCAGCTGCCGAACTGGCCGCCCAGAATGCCCCTGCCCCGCTGCGGATGGAGCTGGTCGACGTTGCCCGTGCCATGCGCGAGGCCGGAAACAACGGCGAGGTAGCCCGCTTCCTGGAACTGGACATCCGGTTCCATTCGCTGCTGCTGTCCGGTTCCGGCAACGAGATGTTCGCCAACCTCATGGGCCAGGTGGCCGAAACTTTGACCGGCCGTACCGTCCATGGACTGATGCCGGACCACCCGCACCAGGCTGCCCTCCAGTGGCATGAGGATGTGGCGCAAGCGATTGCCAGGGGGGATGCCTCGTCTGCACGGGAGGCCTCGGACCGGATCATGCGGCGCACCATGTCGCAGATGGCGGACACCTGGACGGAGCAGCCACGGGTGTTTATCCCCGTTCGGCAGTGATCAGCGGGCTCGCCGGTGATCAGCAGGCTCGGCAATCTTCAGCCAGTGCCGAAGCTGAGAAGGACCTTGGTTGCCGGAGGATTCATTCCCGACACCAACGACTCCGACGGTATGACTTTTTGTTTCCGGCAGTTCACGGTATATTCGTCCCAGGCCCTCCACCGCGGCATCCCCCAATAGTCGCGGTGGAGGGTTTTCCAATGCCCTGAAACAGCGATATCCGAGGACATGGTGCCCCGGGGAAGCAGCCCGGCAGCGATGGTTCACGCTGCGCCCGCCGAGGCTTTCTTGAGCCGCCAGCCCCCGCCGGCTCCATCACGCTGGAGGTACAGGGTGGTCAGGGCTGACCTGCTGTTGTTTCCCAGCCTCACCTGCAGCTGCAGGACCTCAACATCCACTCCACTGTTGCCCTTCGGCATCCGCCTGCTGGTTTCCCACCAATTGATGCGCTCGAACCATCTGACCGGCTCGGCACCAACCGCCCATTCCCTGCCCCGGCTCAGCACCGCCGTCGGCATTCCGCTGCTGTCTGTCCGCACTATGACGTGTTCCATTCCTGCAACGTATGGCAGGGGTCCGACAATGGGGACACGACGTGCCCAACAAAAAACCCCGCTGCCCATGCCGGAAAGGCTGGGGCAGCGGGGTTTACTTTGGTGGGTCCTACCGGGATCGAACCGATGACATCCACGGTGTAAACGTGGCGCTCTACCAGCTGAGCTAAAGACCCAAATCGTGCTGTTTCCGGCGCTAACGCCGCAACCAACGAACATAGACTCTACCCGACTGTGGGCCGGAAACGCGAATCCGCCCATCGAACCGCTTCCGGCGTCCCTACAGGGCGGGAAGTTCAGCCGCGAGGTAGCCGAGCGCCTGGCTGACGCCGGCTTCCAGCTTGATGGTCGCTTTGTCATCACCCCGGGTGGCGCCCCGGTTGATGATCACTACCGGCTTGGACTCCTTGGCGGCGTGCCGCACAAACCGAAGGCCGCTCATGACCGTCAGGGATGATCCGGCGACCACCAAAGCGGCTGCCTGGTCCACCATGGCATATGAGCGTTCCACCCGGTCCTTGGGCACATTTTCGCCAAAGTAGACAAAGTCCGGCTTCAGGGTCCCACCACAGGCAGGACAGACTGGCACCACGAAGCTGCTGATAAGCGACTCGTCCTCCACGGTGGCGTCAGCGTCAGGCGCCATTTCCACCAGCCCGGAGACCGCTGCCCGTTCCAGGAATCCGGGGTTGAGTTCCTCGAAAACACCGGCCAGGAGACGCCGGGTATAGGTCCGCCCGCAGTCCAGGCATATCACCTGGTCATACCGGCCGTGGAGATCCACGACATTGGAGCTGCCCGCGTCCTGGTGCAGGCGGTCCACGTTCTGGGTAATCAGGCCAGTGAGGTAGCCGCGGTGTTCCAGCTCCGCCGCTGAATAGTGCCCCTGATTGGGTTCCGCGTGCCGCATATGGGACCACCCGATGTGGTTCCTGGCCCAGTACCGCCGCCGGTTGCCGGCGTCCCGGACAAACTCCTGGTAGGTCATGGGCTGCCGGGGCGGCGAGTCCGGGCCACGGTAGTCCGGGATGCCGGAGTCGGTGCTCAAGCCGGCGCCCGTCAGCAGCGCGAAGGGGGCACCTGCAAGCAGGTCGCGGATCCTGGCCAGCACTTCGAGGTCATCGCCTGAGGGCGGAGCAGGGGCTACCGGCGGCATGCTGGCAAAACCTGTAAGGCCAGTCCCCCGCGGCTGCTCCGCCATGGCTGCTCAGGCCTGCTTCAGACCCGCCAGGGCCGCGCGGTATTCGCCAAAGTCCCGGGCCTGCCCGCGGGGATTCACAACGCTGTAACGGATCCTGCCGTCAGCATCGATGATGAAGGTGGCCCGCTTGGCCATGCCGCTGTCGACGTCGAACACGCCATAGGCGCTCGCCACGGCTCCGTGCGGCCAGAAGTCGGCAAGGAGGTCGAAGGTGTAGCCTTCGTGGGCAGCGTAGGCACGGAGGCTGAACTTGCTGTCCACTGACACCGCCAGGACCACGGCGTTCGAGTTCTCGAACGTGGCCAGGTTGTCCCGTATTTCGCATAGCTCGCCCGTGCAGATCCCGGAGAACGCAAAGGGGTAGAAGACCAGCGCCACGTTTTGGCCCCGGAAGGATGACAGCTTCACCGGCTCACCGTATTGGTTGGCAAGCTCGAAGTCAGGCGCCGGTGCACCCAGCGCAGGAACAGCTGCAGAAGCGGCGGCCTCAACCGCTGCCGTCATTTGTTCTTCCTGCTGACCAGGCGGGTTGCACTCCAGTCCTTCGAGACTCCCGCTGAGGTGGTGACGTGCAGGCCGGCGGTGGGTGCAGCTTCCTGGATGTCCGCGGGCGAAACGTAGCCGTCCCTGCCTGACTTGGGGGTGAGGACCCAGACAACGCCGTTTTCGCTCAAGGTAGTGAGGGAATCCATCAGGCTGTCCACCAGGTCCCCGTCGCCGTCGCGCCACCAGAGGACGACGGCGTCCGCCACCTCGTGATCGTCCTCGTCCAGCAACTCGGAACCGGTGAGGTCCTCAATATCGTCACGCAAGTCGAAATCGACATCGTCGTCGTAACCGAACTCCTGAATCAGATCCCCGTTTTTGAAACCCAATTTTTCCGCCACATTTACCGAAGTGGCGGCGTCGGCCTCGCTCACGTGTTCCTCCAATACCTCATATATGCGGTCTGCATAGTGATTTCCATTACTCCCCAAGCCAACACCCTTTGTGCCTGCGCTTCAAGCTGCCGCCCCCTGGACTGCGCATATTCTGCGTCACATCCGGCTGCAGCACCCCGGCCGCAGGGGTTTTTGTCACACAACCAGTATGACGAACGAAATACAACCGCAGCACCTGGCCCGCAGCTACGCATCGTGAAGCGGTCAGGGCTAGAGTGGCTGATGACAACTATGGCTGCGGGACGACAACCTTGCGACTCCAGGCAGACATAGGAGCGCTAGGAAGCTGCCCGGCACACATGCCCGGGCTGTTGTAACCGATACGTCGCACACGGCGTATGTACGCCGGGCAGTCACCCTGCCTGGCCTGAGTGCGCCGATTCATGCGCGCAAAGAGAGGTTG